>NZ_CABPUY010000002.1:241782-264000 GCF_902460575.1 Campylobacter concisus
GCCAAGCTAAAATTTCATAGTTAAAAAATTTTTATAATAATATTTTGTTTAGCAGTAGGTAAAAAATTAAATTTTATTGAATTTGCTATCATCTTTTAAAGCAGCTTCTAAAAAGGCAATCACAAGAATAATAATTGAATAAAAATTTATCATTTGTCCTTATTTATTTTAAATATAACTTAAATTAAGTTTTATTAATATATAAAAACCTTTATTTTATACATTAATATATCTTTGCAAAAAATAAGTCAAAAACTAAAACTATCTTAATGTAAATGCTATAGGAAAGCGAAGATAGCGAGCTTCTTTTGGCTTTGGAAACTCGGAGCTTGCTTTTAAGATATTTTCTATCGCCCCTTTATCAAGCGACTCAAAACCTGAACTTTTAGTAACCTTTAGCTCGTCTATGCTGCCGTCTGTTTTAAGCAAAAATCTAACTTCAACAACGCCTTGATGTTTCATCCTTCTAGCGTTATTTGGGTAGCTTTTATGCTTTTTCACAGCTGCTATGACCTTGCTAAAGTCCTCATCGCTTTGCGCATTTGCTAAATTTAGCTCTTGCGCTACTTTTTGGGCTGGAGCTGAGGCGATAGACTTATTATTTGCTGGTAAATTTGAATTTACAACAGGTGCTGGTGTCGCGGCAGGTGCTGGCGCAGTGATAGCAGGTTTTGGCTCCACCTTTGGCTCGATTTTAGGCTCAGGGCGAGGCTCAGGCTTTGGCAGTGGCTTTTTCTCCACCTTTTTTGGCTCAGGTTTTGGCTTTTCTATCTTTTTTGGCTCTGGTTTTGGTAGTGGCTTTGGCTCGACCTTTGGCTCAGGCTTGGGTTCTGGTTTTGGTGGCTGGGGCGGTGGCGGAGGAGCTGGGAGTGTTGGCTCTGGTATCATCACTTGTTCGCTTATCTGCGGAGCCGTAGTTTGCGGCACCGGAGTAAAAGAATTTAGGGCTATTTTTATAGGTTTTTGCTCGCCTATCTTTATCTCACTAAAATTATGTGAAAGCAAGAAATAAGCCGCTGCCACGTGCACTATTGCTGATGCCACTAGGCCACTATAGTTTGAAATTTTACTCAGAGATTGTTTGGATTGCAAAGTTTTCGTGACCTTTTTCTTTTAAGATATCAACTACTTTGACAAAGCTGTCAAATTTAGCGTTTTTGTCGCTTTTTAGTTCGATTAAGGTTTTTATATCCACAGCATTTAGCTTATCTTTCAGCTCATTTTCTGAAATTTCTGCATCATCTATGAAAAATTTATTATCTTTATCGATAACGACACTCACTTTTTTCTCATCCTCTTTATCCTGCTGTGCGCTTTTAGCGCTTGGTAGATCGACCGCGATCTTGCCCTGGGCGATAAAGGTCGAGATGCTTAGCACGATGGCTAGCAAAACGAGCATGATATCGATAAATGGGACGATATTTAGCCCATCTTTTTTATTTAGACGCATTTTCGGCCTTGTATCTATTTATCATAACATCGACTTTTCTAACAAAGCCATTGTAGATCATGAGCGTAGGTATCGCCACAAGTAGGCCAAATGCGGTCGCTTTAAGCGCCAAAGATAGACCGATCATGATACTTTTTGTATCGATGCCGCCAGCCATACCCATGTCATAAAATGTGATCATGATGCCAGCAACCGTGCCAAGAAGTCCGATGTATGGGGCATTTGAGTAGATGATGTAAAGTGTGGTTAAATTTTTTGTTAGCGCCTCATCGAGCTTTTCGATGTTTTTGTAGCCATTTATATCAACACGTGAGTAAAAAATGATACGCTCGATCGTATACCAAAGCACAAAAAAGCTCATGACGCCCAAAATACCGATGATTATATAGTCAATGTTGTGTTTTAAAAGTTCCATAATGCCTCTTATTTTTAAAATTTGAGCGTGATTATAACTATATTGATAGTTAATGTCAAATACATTGTAAAAATGTAATCTAAAAATATTTTATAAGAAGAAAAATTTAAAGAGAACAGATCTGAAGATTAGCGCAAATCTGCGTTATTAATTATATTAATACGATAGATAAGCGCTAAATTTTATAACTTGATAATTGTTTTTAATATAAATATATGGCTAAATTTCTAGCTCTTTTACCACACGTGCATTCAGTGCCATTTGCATGTGTTGTAAAAATACATTTTGATAAAAATCCCCACTATGCCCTGGGGCGTCGTAGGTTTGCACTAAATTTGCAGGCACGATGATCTCCCTTTTTAAATTTTGCTCATTTGCGCTAAGTCTTAGGTGAGAGACAAGCTGATAGATGCACATATCGGTGCAGTCACCCATAATGACAAAGCTATCAAATTTACTTATAAATTTATTAAACTCCTGCGAATAAGCGATGCTAAGTGAGTTTTTATAAAAAGTCTTCATCTCGTTAAAAAAGTCTAAATTTCGTAGCTCATCAACTGCCTCTGCTTCATTTTGCCCTTTTAAAGCATGAGCTGGGAAGCTCGCAAACTCAGCTGAATTTGGCTCATGAGCATCCTGGATGAGGATGAAATTTTTAAGGTCAAATTTATCCCTTGCTAGCTTAAAAGTATCTGCTATGCCCTTTGAGAGCTCACCCACACGCTTGCTAGCTAGTGCGCCTTCACAACAAAAGCCATTTATCATATCAACGCTTATAAATACCACTTTTTCGCTGCCATTTTTAAAAATTTCACTAAATTTAAGCGCTTTTAGGCCATTTTGCCACGCATTTAGCTCATTTAAAATTTCTCTCATTACTTCTCCTTTATAGGTAAATTTATACAAAATGTCTTTGGCTCAAGGGTTATCTCTATGCTGCCCTTGTGCGCCTCGATGATCTGCAGGCAAAGGTGCAGTCCTAGGCCATTGCCTTTTAGTTTGCTCGTCTTAAACGGCTCAAAGACTATGTTTTCATTTTTTATAGAGACACCGCTGTCATAGACTATAAATTTATGTTCATTTGGCGTCTTTTCGTAGCTTAGTCTCACCACACCTTCGTCGTTTTCGTCTTCTTCGATGGCGTCTATGGCGTTAAATAAAATGTTTTGAAAGACCATCGCGATGAGGTCAAAGTCGCCACTATAAAGGGCGTCAGGGAAATTGAGCTCAAAAGTTATATCTTTTGAATACTCATAAAATTTAAGCGCCTCCTCGCACTCGCTTTTGATATCTAAAAAGTTAAATTCCTTTGGCGTGATACTAAGCCCTTTTGTAAAAAGAAGTGTGGCTTTGATGATGCGCTCAACTCGCCAGATCCCCTTTTGTATCTGCTCGACGATAGGCAAAATTTTTGGCTCAGCTCTTTTTAAAAGAGTGGAATTTAAAAGCGAGATAGAGCCTATGGGGTTTCTTATCTCGTGAGCTAGGTGCGCTGCTACTTGACCCATCGAGGCTAGACGCTCGGTGCGTTTTTCCTGCGTTATGTCGGTAGCTGAGATGATCTTTTTATCATCTTTGACCGCCTTTTTTACTAGATAAATTTGTGAGCCAAAGTTTAGCTCGCCCTCATCTTTTGGGACGAAATTTAGCGCTTTGCCAAGCTTTTGCGCCTCGGAGTTTTGCAAGAAAATTTCATCATTTTCATCAAGCACCCAAATGGCATTTGGCAAAATTTCCACGATATCTTTTATAAAACCTTGCAAGCTCATATAAGAAGCGGTCAAATTTTTATACTCACGCTCTATCAGATAGGTCTGCTCTATCAGGCTTTTTAGGCCATTTTGTATATCGATATCACTCACAGCAACTCCTCATAATCTTTTATCTCATAAAGCCTAAGCCGCTCATCTTTTAAGCCCAAAAGCTCGTTGCTAAAGCCACTTTTTGAAAAAAGTGCGATGATATCGGGCTTTATGCCAAGCCTTTCGCACTTGTGAAGGACTAAATTTAAGACATTTTTGCAAATTTTTCGCTCTTTGTACTTTGCTTCGCCAACGATTATCTTGCCATTTATGCTAAAAAGCATGTCAAGCTCAATGTTTTTGCTCCAAAATGAGCTTAGTAAAATGCCGTTAAATCCAAGCTTTTTAGCCATTAGCTCGCCGCTTAAAAGCTCAAATCCAAGGCTCGCGTACTCGTCAAATTCTCTTTTTATAAGCTCTAAAATTTCTTCACTCCTGCCCTCTTTTAAAAGGCTTAAATTTGGCTCGATAAATCTAAACCAAAACCTTGAAAAATGGCTGTTGAAGTGAATTTTATCCTCTATCTTGTAAGCTCGCTCGCTCTTTTTTAAAATTTGGCGTTTGTTTTTTACTCGTGGCTTTTCTTGGCTCTTTTCAAGCACTAAAAAATCCTTGCTAAAAAGCTTTGCATAGACCCTATTTGTCATGCTTTGGGGCAAAATTTTATTTACGCTAAATTTCTTCCTGTCGCTTCTAGCAAGCTTAATAAGAGCCATTTTGATGGCCTCGTCGCTGTCCTCGTCGAAGTAAAACCTAGCCATCAAATTTTTATAATCATCTAAAATTTCAGCCCTAATCGCCTCAAAAACATCGTAGTATGAGCCCTTTAATAAAAAGTCATCAAAAACAAGATGAAATTTTATAACTTCAGCAATATCAAGGTGCTTCATCCGTTCAAATGTCGATTTTATGGCTAAAATTTCGTATCCTTTGTGTGGCGGATTGTAGCATATTTTTAGAAAATTTTAATTATAATCACGCAAAAACTAAAAGGCTAAAGTTGGTAAATTTAGAGCACATTAGAAGAGATATTATTTTAAAAAAAGGGATACATTATTTCGACTACACCGCCTCAGGACTTGCGTATAAGCCTATCGAGGACGAGGTTGCTGATATCTTAAAAACCTACGCCAACACCCACTCGCTAACATCATCAAACGCCTATAAAACGCAGCTTTTGTATGATAACGCTAGAAGCGAGCTAAAGCGATTTTTAGGGCTTGATGATAGCTTTTATCTCATAGCCACAGGATATGGCGCCACTGGTGCGATCAAGAAATTTCAAGAGCTTTTGGGGCTTTACGTGCCTCCAGCTGCTAAAAGAAGGTTTGATCTAAAGCCAAACAACGACTCGCCGCTAGTCATCCTTGGCCCTTATGAGCACCACTCAAATGAGATCAGCTTTAAAGAGGCGCTTTGCGAGGTTGAGCGCATCAGACTTGCAAAAGACGGCAGCATCGACCTATCTCACTTGGAGCAAATTTTAAAGATAAACGCAGGGCGCGAGATCATCGCTAGCTTTAGCGCAGCCTCAAACGTCACAGGCGTCATAAGCGACTATAAGCAAATTTATACGCTTGTTAAGAAATTTGGCGGCATCGTGGCATTTGACGTGGCGAGCCTTAGTGCTTATGCAAATTTAGACTGCGACTACTTTGACGCGCTCTTTATCTCGCCGCACAAGCTTCTTGGCGGAGTTGGTAGCTGTGGGCTACTGGCAATCAAAAAAGTGCTAGCAAATGACGATGTGCCAAGCTTTGCAGGTGGTGGCACGGTAAGCTATGTGAGCAAAAACTACCATATATTTTTAAAGGATCATGAGGCACTTGAAGAGGCTGGCACACCGCCTATTTTGGGGCTTATAAGGGCAAATTTAGCATACAAGCTAAGAGAAGAGATAGGCCTTGCTACTATCTACGAAAACGAGAGCGAGCTTAGCGAATACTTTTGTCAAAGGTTAAGAGAAATTCCAGAGCTAGTTAGCTACTGCCCGGCAAATTTAAAGCGCCTTGCGATATTTTCATTTAATGTAAAAAACGTAGCTCCATACGAGCTTTCAAAAATTTTAAGCAAAGAGTATGGCATACAAACACGTGCTGGCTGCTCGTGCGCAGGCTCATACGGACACGATCTTTTGGGGCTAAAAGAGGATCCAAATTTCACCCACAAGCCAGGCTGGGTGAGGGCGAGCCTTCATTATACGCATACCTTTGAGGATATTGATTATTTGGTGAGTGCGATCAAGAAAAGTATCGAGAAATACGCACTTTCGTGGCAGGTCAAAGACCCTTTTGACGTAAAAGAGATAAGTGGGTGTGTGGGTGAATAAAAAAAATGTTTTAATAGTTGCTGGAAGCGACAGCGTCGGCGGTGCAGGAGTGCAGGCGGATATAAAAAGTTGCGAGGCATTTGGCTGCTTTAGCGCAAGCGTCATCACAGCCGTGACCGCGCAAAATACAAATGGCGTTAGCAGCGTGCTTGCGATGCCAGCAAAGATGGTGAAAACTCAGTTTGAGATGGTGCTAGCTGAGCTTGACATAGACGCTGTGAAGGTTGGCATGCTCTTTAACGAGGAGATAATAGCCGTTGTAAGCGCGTTTTTAAAAGAATTTAGAGCTAAAAATGTGCCAGTTGTGATAGACTCAGTTTGTGTGGCAAAGTCAGGGGCAAAACTGCTAGAAGATGGGGCGATCGAAGCGCTAAAAGAGCTTTTAAACCTCGCAACTATCGCCACGCCAAATGTAGATGAGGCTAGGATTTTGGGTATTAATTTTACAAATTTGCCTTGCGATATGGTGCTAAAGCGAACGAAGGTTGATGAAATTTGCGAAGATACGCTCTATCTAAAAAATGGTGACGTGATGAAATTTAGCGAGGAGCTTTTTGAGCCTAGAGTGATGCACGGGGCTGGTTGTAGCTTCTCAAGCTCGCTAGCGGCCATTTTAGCGCAGCAAAGCGATCTAATAAGCGCCATAAAAATGGCTAAAAAATTTGTGGCAAATGGGATAAAAAATGCTCATAAAAGTAAATTTGGCGCAAGACTTATAGACCATAAAGCGGGGCTTAATGGCTGAAATTTACGCTATTAGCGATGATATTTTAATGCCTGAAAATTTGGCTTTGGAATACGTAAGAGAAATTTTGGAGTGCGGGGTTAAATTTTTTCAGTTTAGGTCAAAAAAAGCGGTCAAAAACGAGAAGCTCGCAAGTGAAATTTTAAATTTATGTGAGAAATTTGGCACGAAATTTATCGTAAATGACGATGTCAAATTTGCTAAAAAGATAGGCGCAAAGGCTGTTCATCTGGGCAAAGACGATGAGGGCATAAAAGAGGCGTTTGAGATTTTAGGTAGGGACGCATATGTTGGCGTTAGCTGCTATAACGATATAAATTTAGCCATAAATGCCGCTAAAAACGGCGCTAGCTACGTTGCTTTTGGCTCTGTTTTTACAAGCCCCACAAAGCCAAATGCCCCAAAATGCGACCTTGAAGTGGCTAGAGAGGCAAAGCAAATTTTAAACCTACCTGTTTGCGTCATAGGTGGCATAAATGAGACAAATATCGGCTCGCTCTCTCACGTAAAACCTGATCTCATCGCCGTCATCTCAGCGATATACAAAGATGGCAACATCAAAGAAAATATCAAAAATTTACAGGAAATAATTGAGATAAATTTCTGAAACTAAGCTGGTTTTAGCAAAAAATTGTTTTGAATCATGATAAATAAATTTACAAATTCAGTAAATTTTTTTGCATATTTTAAAATTTCACTCGCAAGAATTGACTGCTAATTTTTTTCATTTATAAAATTCAAATTTTCTAAACTATTTTAATAAATTATATTTATGTAATTTATTTTAATAAAATCATAATAATTTAAACTTTAGTTTGGTACTATTTTATCAAATTTACAAAAAGGTAAAATGATGAAAAAGGCTCTATTTCTAGAATTTAGCGCACTTTTATTATTAGTGGGCTGTAAGGAAAGCAACATAGGCATTGTTAAAAACTACATTTTAAAAGGTAACAAATCAATAACAATAGGCTCAGCGATAGATAGCTTTAAAGGATGTACAAGCACTCAGTGGCAAGACATCAGTAGTGATGATAAAAAAGTGGTTAAAGTAAGTTGTGTTGTGGGGAAAAATGTGCTTGAAGATGAGTTTGAAAGAAAAAATAGCGGCTACATAAAAGCTCTAAATAATGCAAAAGCTGCTCAGCAAAAAAGAGTTGATAACAGCCTGGAGCTAGCACTTGATAGCGCAAATAGCATATTAAAAAGTGGTAAAAGTATAGATAAAGAGACTATTTTATCCATCGCAAACAAGCACTGTAAATTTGATCCGACAAAAGAAAGTGCTGGCTACCTAGCCTCTGTTAGCTGTGACCTTGAGTTTAAAAATAAGCTTGCTCAAATTTTAGATATCAAGCAAAAATGGGTCTTTGACAATGTAGTAGCCCAAAGCAAATACGCCGCCTACTACTCACAAAAAGAGCCGGAAGTGATCTATTTTGGTGAAAATGCTAGAAAGGTAAATGAGAGAGTTATTGAGCTCACTTTCACGATAAATAGCGATAAAAGTGTGAGCATCTCAAAGGTTACGAAGATAGATGATGGTGATACTAAAGATATAAACCGCGGTTTGGTTGCGATGTTTTATGCAAGATAAATTTTGCTACTAAAATAAATATCTTTAAGTTTAAAAGCATTACATTTTAAAAGCATGCTATAGCTCATTCGAATAGGAGCAAATTCGCTATTTTGAGAAGTTAAAATTATATTTTATAATCTACTAAAGCTCGTAACTCTTCTTTGATAGCTTCATAAGTAAAAATTTAATAAAATCCCAAAATATCAATAAAAAGAGTCTTTATGGATGAGTTTTTAAAACAGGCTTGGCGTGCGAATAAAATTTATACAAATGCTGCTGCTAGCGTGCCATTTTACCCAGATCTGCTAGCTCTTCTTTTAGTTTGCGACGAGAGAAATTTAGATCAGTTTATGGCGCTTGATGAGTTTAGAGCGGTGCTAAAAAGGCTTAAGGTTGAGCTAGATATATTTAGCATACAAAGTGCGCAGCTTGCGACTCTTAAAGCGCTAAATGAGGCTAAAATTTCAAGCGATGAGATAGTAAAATACCTAGAAAAATTACGCGATGAAAAGATCATAGATGATGAGAAATTTGCCTTTTTAGAAAAGATCATAAGCAAAAACAAGGGCGCTAATGAGGCTAAAATTTCTCATGCCAAGCCAAAAGATCACTTCCATAAAAACCTAGACTTTTTAAATGAGATAAACGAAAAAGCAAGCTTACTTGATAGCGATAAAACATTTTTAGAGGCGCTTGCGGCGGCCAAAAAAAGATCAAATGAAACGCTTTTTAACATAGCTGCAAGTGGCGTCATAAACTCTGGTAAATCAACCCTTCTAAACGCCCTTTTAAACAAATCTGTCCTTGGCGCTTCAAACGTGCCAGAAACGATAAATTTAACCATTTTAAAATACTCCAAAGATAGCTTTGCAAGGGTAAATTTTTACAGCATTGATGAGCTTTTAGCACTTGGCGTACCAAGCGAAAATTTACCAAGCAAAAGCGTAGATATCGGCATAGACGAGATAAAAAACTACACCTCTTCAAGCTCAAAAACAGCAAATCTCGTAAAAAGCGTCGAGCTTTATGACGATTTGGAGCTTTTAAAAGACAACGTCTGCATCATAGACACGCCAGGCATCGATGATGCGGTGGTTTTAAGAGAGCAGATCACTACAAATTTTATGAGGGAGTGCGACCTTTTAGCCCACCTCATGAACGCCTCGCAAAGCGCCACGCAAAAGGACGCTCTATTTTTAAAAAAATGCCTTGAAAACTCGCACATTGTAAGGCTTGCTGTGGTGCTAACTCACGCTGATGAGCTAAGCGCTAAAGAGCTAAACGAGACGCTAAACTATACAAAAAAAGCGATTGCTGAGCAGATAAATGGCGTTGAGATTGATTATTTTGCGCTTAGTGCAAAAAGCTTTTTAGAAGGTGCTGCAAATAGCGGTGTAGAGGAGTTTAAGGACTATCTTTACGAGGTGCTCTTTGGCAAAAATTCTAAAAAATCAGCCCTTATCTTAAGCTCGTATCAAAAGGAGCTAAAAAATATCCTAAATAGCAAGCTTGAAGCTACTAAGGCTGAAATTTTGTCGCTCAAAGCTTATGAAGTGGAGCTTAAAAAGCTTCAAAATGAGCAGGCAAACGTCAAAAACGCACTTAGTGAAAATTTCTCTAAACTTGAAAGTCTAACTCAAAACGTGCTTGCAAAGCTTGAAAGCAGCAACACCAAAAACATCTATAAAATGGGGCTTGAGACGCTTTTGCAAAACTTAAACGATAAGGTAAAAAGCGAGATAGCCTACTGCAAAAGTAAAAAGCAAAGCTTAAATTTAGAGCGCCTAGAGCAAATCGCAAAAACGACACTTCGTGACGGTGTGATGGCGCTTATGAGAGAGGCTAGAAACGAAACTTTGGTGCAAACAAGATTGTGCGAGCAAAACATCGCTTTAAATTTTGATGATTACGCTATGAGCAAAGATGAGGTTTTTAACATCAATGACTTTTTAGAACAAATGGGCGTAAAGCTTGAATTTAAAGAGCTTTTAGCTGCATTTAGAGCGAAAATTTCAAGTGACGCAAGTGAAGCACTTTTAGGCTTAAAAGAGGGCTTGCTAAAAGATAAAAATATCTCTCAATTTTGTGAAATTTTAACTGACCATGAAAAAAACCGCCTTTTAAACCTCATAAAAACCTATGAAAACGCTCAAAAAGCCACGCTTGATAAGAGGCTAAAAGAGCTAGATCGTGAGCTAGAAAAGCTTAGCTCGCAAAATCAAAACTCACTTTTAAAACTAAAAGAGCAAAACGCCTTGCAAGATGAAATTTGCTCGCTTTTAGGGGAGCTAGAAAATGTTTAATGAGTTTATAAATGCCTATAAGGCGAGATATTTTAAGGTTTTTACAAGCGACTTTAAGGGTGAGCTAGCAAGGCTGGTAAATGAGCTAAATGATCCAAGCCTGCACGCAAGCGATGAGATAAAAGAGAGCCTAAATTTACTAATCGACACTCTAAATGAGCCACCTCTCATCGCTGTTATAGGGCAGTTTTCAAGTGGCAAATCAACATTTTTAAACGCTCTGCTTGGACAAAACATCTTGCCATCAGGTCTAACGCCTGTCACGGCAAAGGCTGTGCGGTTAAAATTTGCAAAGATGCCACTTCTTAGCGTGAAATTTACAAATGGCAGCGAGAGCTTGCTAGCTAGCAGCGAGCTTGCAGAGCTAAACGCCATGAGCGAGCAGATAAAGAGCATGACACTTTATGCGCCAAGTGAAATTTTAAAAGAGGTAAATTTCATCGACACGCCAGGGCTAAACTCGCTACGAGATGCCGATACGAAAGAGACCAAAAACACGCTCAAAAAAGTCTGCGGCGCGATCTGGCTAAGCCTCGCAAACAACGCAGCAAAGGCTAGCGAGCTTGAAAGTGTAGAAGAAATTTTAAGGACAAACGATCTAAAGGCGCTTTGCTTCATCAACCAAAAGGATAAGCTAAGCGAGGATGAGCTTGAAAGCTTGCTAAAACACGCTAGGCAAACTTATGGCGAGCTTTTTGAAGATATCATCGCCATCTCATCAAAGCAAGCACTCAATGGCATCACAAATGAAAACAAGAGCGAGCTAGAAAGCTCAAATTTCGCTAAAGCACTAAGCGCGGTAAAGGAGACGTTTTTAAACGCGAGCTTTAAAGAAAATTTCATAAAAGCAAGGTCGAAAAAGATAGTAAATTTTTTAATCGCTGAGCAAGAAAATCGCCTTAAAGTTTATAGCGCAGCTGATGAAATTTTGGATAAATTTAATGCCACGCTTGAAGAAAAACTAGAAGCGATAAAAGAGGAGTTTAAGCCTAAAATCGCCTTGCGATACAGCGATATGAGCGAGGCTATCAAGCTTGCAAGTGATGAAGTTTTTAAGCTGCTTAAGCCATTTTCTAGGACAAAATTTAACCCAGCAAAGACGCTTTTAAACAAAGAAATTTATAAGCGCGAGAATTTTGAAATGATAAGCCTTGACACGGACGAGGTCTTTTCAAAGCTCATCTATGAAGACGCCATTTTTTCTAAATTTTTTAAACGCTATAAAAGGGATCTAAAAGAGCTTGAAAATGAGATCATATCGGCTTTTGATGAGCTTTATAAAAGCTTAGAAGATGAGCTTTTCGTTTATAAATCTCGCTATGAGAGCTTTAATCCACTCGATGAATTTGCCTCAAACTACGAGACAAAATCGATAAATACCTACGCTGGCAGGACCTATGAGAATTTCTTAAGAGAGTATGAAAATGCCAAATTTAAGGCGACACAAAAGATATCGCTCTTTTTTGAAAAGCTTGACGTAAAGGTTGCGTCAAACTACGAAAATGCGCTTAAACTTGCGGTTTATTTTCTAAAGCAAAAGATCGAAAACTCGCTAAATTCGCACCTGCAAATGGGCACTCCACTTTACATACCAAGCGCAAAAGATGTTTATGAACGCATGCTAAATGCCTTTAGCCTTTATGAATTTGACGATCTTATGTGCTCAAATAACTCTTTTTTAAATAAAACTTTGCTTGATATAAAGACCGAATTTAATGAAATTTACGCCCAAAAAATAGCGATGCTTGAACGCCTAAAAGCAAAGCCAAAAGAGCAAATATTAAAGCTAGAAAAACTGCAAGAGAGTTCGGTGATATTAAATTAACCGCGCTAAGTGACTGTCTATCAAATTTTAAAATTTCATGAGAGAGTAATTTCGGCTCTAAAATTTGAGCTAAGCGTTAAACGAAGTCAAATTTTAGTAGTCAATTCTTGCGAGTGAATGAAGTTTTAAAATTTACCAAAAAGCATAAATTTACTACTATCCATGCAGTAGTTTAAATTTGTTTAGTGCAGATTTTATCTGCCATATCCCTACTCTATCCTGCCTCTTGCCAAAACTGGCACTTTCTCGCATACCTCATCGCCGCTTACGAGATAGGCGTAGTCATACAAATTTACCACTGGGCAGATGTGGTTTGGATAGATGCGTACTAAATCGCCCACACGCACGCTGTTAGCAAATTTCTCGTTTAAGATGATCGCATGCTCGTCAAATAGGCTATCTATCCACACTTCATGCTCTGCGATGAGCCCCATGCCAGGCGTCGTGCAAAAGCCCTCACTGCGCCTCTCTTTAGTTAGCGCCTTTGCCCCAGCATCAAGGATCGTGCGGGTCGCAGTCGGCCTTGAGATCACGACGCTAAGCACGCTAGCAGCGTTCATATCAAAGCTGCCATAGGCATTTGCCTGCGACGCATCCATAAATATATATGTGCCAGGTCGCAGCTCCGTGACACCTTTTGGTATCTCAAAATCGTTTATCAGTGATGGCGTAGAGCCGATGCTAACGGTAAAATTTTCATATCCAAACTCTCGCGCGATCTCTGCAAATTTTAGCGTTCTCTCGGTCGCTACTTTAAAAATTTGCTCGCACTCACGCTTATCTTTTGCCTTGTATGAGTGGCCATCATGCGAGAAAACGCCGCAAAATTTCACGTTTTTACACTCCCCAAAAGCGCTCATCAAAGCTCTAAAATCGCCCTCTTTTATGACGCCTGAGCGGTTTTCGCCAACCTCTATCTCCACAAGTAGCTCAGCCACCTCTTTAGCCTCACCAAATACCTCATCAATGAGCCTTAAAACGCCCATGCTATCGACGCCAAAGCTCACTTTAATGCCAGCTTTTTGCAGGGCTATAATGCGAGCAAATTTCTGCCTTGTGACGATCTCATTTGCGATGAAAATGTCGCTTAACCCCTCTTTTGCCATCACTTCAGCCTCGCCCACCTTTGCCACCGTGACGCCCTTTGCGCCGTGAGCCACTTGCATTTTCGCAAAGTATGGCATCTTGTGCGTTTTGGTATGTGGTCTTAAGCTTACGTTAAATTTATCAGCGTATTTTTGCATTTTTTCTAAGTTTTTTAGCACTATATCTTTGTCTATGAGCAGTGCTGGGGTGTCTATTTCAGTGATTTTCATGAGCTATCCTTTCTTTTTTCTTAGATTTTAACTCTAATTATTTAAAAAAGGATAGCTTTTAGCACTTTAAATTTTCAAAGTGTTACTTTTAGGCCTTTCTTGCGCCGATCTTTGGTGCGTCAAACGCCCTGACACGTTTTGGCGTGCCCTTAAATTTCTCGACCTCGACAAGGCTTGTGTGGGCGGTGTTGCTCTGGCTCATCTTGCTTGATGGCACGTCTTTTGTGAGCACGTTTAAATTTCCGTGTAAGCAAAGGCTCTTCTCGCCTGGCACATCTGGGTCGTACCAAGCGCCCTCGCTTACTATCACGACGTTTTGTGGCACGTCCTCAGTGACAAATGCACCGCACAAAATTTCGCCCCTGTCGTTGTAAATTTTAACCACGTCGCCCATTTTTATCCCTCTAGCCTCGGCTGTTTTTGGATTTATGAGCACTGGCTCGCGCTCTGCGATCTCGTTAAAATGGCGAAGCACAGAGTTATTTAGCTGCGAGTGAAGTCTAAATTTAGAGTGCGCACCGCTGATCGCGATAGGGTATTTTTTATTTTTCGCACCCAGCCACTCAAATGGCTCAAGCCACGTCGCATGCGGTGGGCAGTCGTCATAGCCAAAGCCAGCGACCGTTTCAGAGTAAATTTCTATCTTGCCAGATGGCGTTTTTAGCGGATTTGCCACTGGGTCGTCACGGAATTTCTTATAGTTTGTAAAGTAGCGTTTTGACTCATCGACCCTGTCAAATCTAAAATAGCCCTTCTGCCAAAACTCATCAAAGCTTGGCATGCTCTCATACCCAAGCCCAGCAGCCTTTTTAACGGCATCTTCGTAAATTTCTTTAACCCACTCTAGCTCGGTTTTACCCTCGCTAAATGCCTCTTCTCTGCCCCACTCTTTTGCAATGAGCCTTGCGATCTCGAAGTCGCTTTTGCTCTCGCCAAATGGCGCGACGAGTGGCTTAATGGCAAAGAGATACTCGCTAGTTGAGTTTGCCAGCTCTATGTCAGTTCGCTCGCACTCAAGCGCAGCTGGCAGGACGATGTCGCTAAATTTCGCCGTGCTCGTCCAAAATGGCTCGCAAGTGATGATCGCACTAACTTTTTGCATGGCTTTTATCGCTCTATTAGTCTCTGGATGCCTTGTAAATGTCGAGCCGTTAGCGTTAAACATCACTCTGATCTTTGGTAGCTTGTAGCTCTTGCCATTTCTAGTTATCTCCTTACCAGGGCTTAAAAGCGCGTCTATTAGCCTTGAGTTTGGCAGCTCATAGCCCTTAGTCTTTGGCACAAGGCCGCTATCAATGAATTTTTGTGGCACCTTCGTCTCAAAAGCCGCTAGTTTAGGCGCTATGAAGCTCTCGTCAGCGTTTTTGTGCATGCCGTCATTTGTGACAAAGCCACAACCCTCTTTGCCGATGTGTCCAAGCATCGCATTTAGCGTCACTAGCGCCCAGTATGCCATCTCGCCGTGATCTTGCCTTTGTATCGCGTAGCCACTAACTATGACTGAGTCGTTTTTGGCTAGATCCTCGCTAAATTTCGCTAGCTCTTGCTCGCTCACGCCACAAATTTTACTTGCCCAAGCTAGGTTTTTATTGACCCCGTCTTTTGTGCCAAGCATATACTCTTTAAATTTATCAAAGCCAACGGTGTATTTTTCTATAAATTCTTTGCTGTAAAGCCCCTTTTCAAAAAGGTAGTTGCACATACCTATCATCATCGCCGTATCGGTGCAAGGCACGACTTCAAGGTATTTTGCGCCAAAATATCTTGCGCTTTCGTTGTGATAAACATCGACGCTATAAATTTTCATCTCGCCGCTCTCGCCCCTTTTTCTGATCTCATCGTAGTATTTATATGAGTTGTGAAGCGGCACGCCAATGGCGATCTTGTTTGAAACGACTGGGTTTGTACCCCAAAATACAATCGTTTTGGCATTTTTTAAGATAGCCTCCCACTTTGTTGGCGCTAGTGTTGGATCGATCGAGCCAGTGATGTGCGGCATGATGACAGTCGCTGCGCCGTATGAGTAGCCACCAAGCTCATTTACATATCCGCCAAGCACGTTAAGTAGCCTCTTTGCGGTCTTTTGGCTGTGGCCAACTTTACCAAGGCTACCCCACTGATAAACCTGTCCGTAGATCGCTTCAGCGCCGTATTTATCAAAATTTTCTTTTAAAATTTTCGCACTTAGTTTTATCGCTTCGTCCCAGCTCACGCGCACAAACTCCTCTTTGCCACGAAGCTCTGGCTTTGGATTGTTTGGGTCAGCCAAAAAGCTCTTTCTAACAAATGGATATTTTACACGGCTTTCGTTTTGGATATGATCAAGAAGTGCGTTGTTTAGCTCATTTGGGCACGCATCGCCCTCAAATGGCTCAGTCTCTACAACGCGTCCTGCGATAGTTTTTACATAAAATGGGCCAAATTTGTTTGCACTTAGCCCGCTTTGCTTGTCAAAGAGCGCCTGAGCTGCTCCGTCAAGCTCCTTTGCTTGAAGGCTTGCTGCGCTTAAGGCACCAAGCTTTAAAAAGTCTCGTCTTTTCATTTTTTCTCCGATTTTGGTTAAATTTATTGTTTTTGGTTGGTTTTATGAGTTATAAATTTAGTATTTTGTATCATCTTGTCATGAAAAGGCCTTGTAATGTAATACGCAAACTTGCGTCTAAATTGCGTTATTTTAGCCAAAAAATATTAAAGGATAGACAAATGGTAGGATTTTATGTAAATGTAAAATTAAAAGCTGGATGTGAGGCGAAATTTGAAGAAATTTTAAAAGAGATCGTGCCAGCTTCAAGAAAAGATAAAGGCTGCATAAGCTACGAGTGTGGCGTAGTTGCAGGCTCTAAAAGCGAATACTGCTTTATGGAGAGCTGGGAAAATTTAGAGAGCCAAAAAGAGCACATGAAGAGCTCTCACATGGTGAAAAATGCGGCTGCGCTGGAGGCTTGCAAAGAGAGCCAAGAGGTGAAAATAATAAATTTTGTAAGCGTAAAGGAATAATATTTGCTTAAAAAGGAGCAAAATTTAAAAAAATGAGCGAAGAAAAGATGCTTGAGATGATAAACGCGACTGCCGATATTATGTTTATGGCTATACTTAGAGGACGTGTGAGCCTTGAAGCCTGCAAAAAGGATAAGGAATTCATCGACGCTTTAAGAGAAGAGCTGCTTAGCAAAAACCCAAACAAGCTCAAAGTCGCGCAAGACTCGCACCAGATGATCGCCATTTTCGAAAAATACCGCAATAAAAAATAATCCAACTTAAAATTTAAATTTATTTGCCGATATAGTGTTAAAGGATTTGACATGATAAACGCACTAAATGGATTTAATCAAAGCTTTAACTATCAAGACACTTTTAATAAGCAGCCAACGACTATCGCAAATTTAGGCAAGGTAAAAATTTCTCCCAATGCCCTAGACTTCAAGCATCTATCACTCTCTGGCTACTCGTCAAATGATAAAATTTCTATCTGGGGCAAGATGAACGGGCTTGATAGCTCTATGGATAAAGATGAAGTTGCTAGCCTTAAAAATTTCGTTGATAGCACGAAGCTTTGGCGAGTAAGCTCCATTCTAACCAGCGAGAAAAACGGCTTTAGCGTAGATGAGTTTAACAAAACTTACAATATATATGCTATTGCCACCGACAACCTGAAACTTCTAATCAATCACGCCAACGGCATACTTTATCTAAACCGTGAGGCTACAAATTTACTAGACTCTGATCTAAGTATCGATAAATTTAAAGACAAATGGCTGGAATTTACCGCCGAAAGGATACTTGGCGAGCATGCAAATGTGAAAATTTCTTTTAAAGACGGGGCTTTACACTACGAGCAAACATCGGCTAAAAAGCGCATAGAAATCCTAGGTCAAGCGATGGCGCATCGTGTAAGCTACGCTGATAAAAATAGCAAAGATGAGTTTTTGAAATTTCTAAAAACAAGCTATGAAAAGGGCGAAAATATCGCCGATGTGCTGCAAAATATCGCTCTTACGCCAGTTAGAGAAGATGGCGGTGAAGAGATAGAAGAAGAGAAATTTAAGCCTATGCAAGTTACCAAAAAGAGCGTGACCTACACGGATAAGGATATAAAACGCGAATTTTTTGAAGAATTTATCAGGCGCGAGGTCGAAAATGGCGCAAGCTTTGATGATCTAGTGCAAAAGCTAAACAAGCTAAAGCCAAAGGATATACTGGCTTAGCTTTAGGGTTTAAATTTTGGGGCTGGCTTGGCGAGCTAAATTTATTTAGGCTTAAATTTAAAAAGCTAGCTTGACTTCTCAAATTTCTGCCTAGGCTTAGATTTCTGGGGACTGATTTAGCTCTCCAAATTTCTACTTATGTTTAAAATATAAAAAGCTAGCTTAGCTCCAAAATTTCTAATCAGGTTTAAAATTTAAGAACCAGCCGGCCCAGCCCCAAAAAATTTTTACTTCGGATTATTTATGCTTATCACCATATTTTTCTCATCAAGATATAGCCTAGCAGCCTCTTTGATGTCGTCATTTGTGAGCGCTTTGACCGCATCTATATACTCATCAGCCGTGTAAAGTGGCGTGTTAAAAATTTTATTTGAGATGATGAGATTTTGCCAAAACTCAGGCTTTTCGTAATCTTTCTTTGTAGAAATTTCACTCTGCGCCTTAAAATCCTCCAAATGTTTTGGCAAGAGCGCGCCATCACGCTTGATGCTAGCTATTATCTCTTTTATCTCGGCGATGATCTTGTCCGTGTTTGCAGGGTCGCAAGTAAAGCCGATCACCGCCTTTGAGTGCTCATACGGATAGCGAGCGAGCTTAGCGTTTAGGCTAAAGCCGTATGTTTGGCCTTTGTCCTCTCTGATCTTTTCTCGAAGCGCCGTTTTTAAAACCGAGCTTAGCGCTCTTAGCTTGACCACCTCTTTGAAGCTGTATTTTGTATCTAAATTTATTATATCCACGCTCACATCGCTTCTTTTTGTGCTTTGATACTCTCTTTTAAAGGTGTGCTCTCCCTTGATGCTTCGCACGCCATCATCTTTAAAATTTTCAGCCTCGCCAAGCTTTGGCAAGGTGGCGATATACTTTTTAACAAGTGGCAAAAGCCTCTCCTCGTCGGTGTCGCCGATGATTACGAAGGTGTATGAGGCTGCGTTTGTAAATTTATCTTTGATGATCTCTTTTAGCTCATTTAGCTTTAGCGCGTCGATCTGAGCCATCTCAATGGGCGCTACACGCTTGTTGTTTTCGTAAAAAAACTTGCTAAATTCGGTGCTAAATTTATATTCAGGTAAATTTTGCTCTTTAGCTAGCTCATCTTTTGCTCTTTGCTTTATCCTCTCAAGCACGTTTGCATCGACTCTTGGGGAGTTAAACTCTAAATTTATAACAGCTAGCAGCGAGCTAAGATCGCCACTGCTTGAAGAGCCGTAAATGCCCTGTGTAAGCGCCTCTATGCTTTTTTCGTAGCTTACTATCTTGTCGTTTAGCACCTTTGAAAGCTCGTAGTTGTTAAATTTACCAACGCCACTTTCATTTGTAAGCGCAACCGCAAAGCCGCCAAGCTTAGGATCAGCAAGATCTGAAGTGCCACCCTTGCTAATGGCTGCAAACAAGATGCTATCTTTTTTGGTGGCTAGTGGCTTAAAGATGACTTGCGAGCCATTTGGCAGCTTATAAGTGTAGATGCCATGCTTTTGATCAAATTCGCTAGAAAGGATATCTTTTGGCTCTAAATTTTCATTGCCAAGGCTCTTGTTTAGGCTCTGGCTAACTAAATTTGTATCGTAAGGTTTTGCCTCATCTTTTAGTTTTAAAAAGGCATCTTTGCTAAGTTTAAAGCCATCTTTACTAAAGACCCTCACGCGCTCATCAGGTATGGCTAAAATTTGCTTAAATCTAGCATTTACATCTTCAAGCGTGATCTCGTTTAAGAGCTTTAGGCTAAGGTTTTTGCTATCTTCATCGCTTAGCACAAAGCCTCCATTTTCTATCATATTTAAAATTTCACTTGCATAAACGCTTGATTTTTTAGTTTTTGAGCGTTTAAATTTAGCCTCTACATTTGCCACAAACGCCTTTTTAACATCGGCAAAATCGCCTTTATTAAAGCCAAATTTCTCAATGCCCTTTAAAACGCTTAACATATCTTTAAGGCTAGCGTTAAAATCATCTCCGATCACATTTGCCTCAAAGCTATAAATTTTTTGCTTTGCTTGAAGCGTTTGCGCCATAAAATCAACACTTAAATTTGATGAATTATTTGCATTTTTTTGCTCATAAAGCATATTTATAAGGCTAGCTATTAGCGCATCTTTTAAATTTCGCTTCACATCAGCCTCGTCTGAGACTGGCTTAAATTTATCAAAAAAGCTAAGTCTTACAAACTGAGCTGCCGTCTCGTTTGCGTCGTAGTTAAAGACATTTAGCCCATCTTTAAAAGCGATGCTTTTGCTTGGATGAACGTATGAGTTGCTGTTTTTTGCTGCGCTAAAGCTTTTTTCTATCAGAGCTTTTATCTCGTTTTTATCAAAGTCGCCAACAGCTACAAAGCTCATAAATCTTGGCTGATATAGCCTCTCATAAAACTCTTGCATGTGCTTAGCATCTACGCTTTTTATCACGTTCATATCGCCTATAGGCACTCTTTTTTGATAGATGCTGCCAGCAAAGATGTCCTTGCTCTGGGCAAGATAGAGCCTATATGCTGGCGTGTTTCGCTGGCGTTCCTCCTCCATTATGACGCCCCGCTCCTTATCAAGCTCGCCTGCGTCGATCTTTACGCCATCGATCCAGTTTGAAAAGACCTTGAAAACGTCCTTTAAATTTTTCTCATTTACATTTATGCTTAGCGTGTAGCTCGTCTGATCGTAGCTTGTTTGCGCGTTTAGATCAGCGCCAAATTTAACCCCAAGGCTCTCAAGCTGTTTAATAAGCTCATTTTTGCTAAAGTCGCGGCTGCCATTAAACGCCATGTGCTCCAAAAAGTGCGCAAGCCCCTGCTCGCCCTCTCTCTCATCAGTCGAGCCTGAGTTTACGACTAGGTAAAAGATGGCTGTATTTTGCGGGAGTTTATTCTCTTTTATATAGTATTTAAGCCCATTTTCAAGCTCTCCACTTAGCATATCCTTGTCATTTTGCAAGGCAAAGAGGCTAAGTGCTAGGCACAAAAGTAGCAGAATTTTTCTCATAATCCGTCCTTTAAATTTCTATGTAAAAGCGGATTTTAGTATAAATTTTAAAATGCAAGATAAAGCTAGCCTGCTAAATTTGCAGGCTAGTTGGGAAGTGTTATTTTAGTTCGTATTTTTTAAGCAGTGCGTCGTAGCTGCCGTCTTTTTTCATCTCATCTAAAATTTGATTTATCTTAGCGATAAGCTCGCTCTGCTTATTTTTATCAAAAGCTATTGAAAAGCCTTCGCTACCATCAACCTCTTTGAAAAATGCCTCTACTTCAGGGTTTTTCTTGATAAAGCCATAGCCGATCGAGCTATCAAGGATAACCGCGTCAAATTTGCCAACTTTTAGCCCCATGATGAGTGGCACAGTATCTTCTGAAGGCACTACTTTTGCGCCACTTATCGCATTTGCAGCTAGCTCTTGGATGGTGCCTTGTTGCACGCCTACTTTTTTGCCAGCTAGCTCTTCTTTAGCTTTTAGAGTGTCGTTGCTTTTTTTCTTTAGGTAAATGTTTTCAGTTAGATAGTATGGCTTTGTAAAATCAATCGACTTTAGTCTATCAGGAGTCGCACTCATCGCACTTATGATGCCATTTATCTTGCCAGCTTTAAGCGCTGGGATGAGGCCATCAAAGCTCATATTTATGATCTTATATGAAAAGCCAGCACGCTTTGAAATTTCATCTATCAAATCGATGTCAAAGCCTGTTATTTTGTTGTTTTCATCGATGTATTCAAATGGCGGGTAGTTTGCCGCTGTACCAAATTTTAGCTCGTTTGCACAAAGAGCAACAAAAGCCGTGAGTAAAAGAGCAAAGATCTTTTTCATGTCTATCCTTTAAGGTGATTTGAAGCCCTAATTATCGGCATTTATCTATTAAAATTTGTTTAAATTTAGCGCAATGACAGAAATTTACACAAGCTTGTAAAGTGTATAGACAAGTACTCTAGAAAGATTTTGATCAAATTTTAAAATTTATGAGCGAGCGTATCTAAAAATTTATTAGAGCTTTTGAAACGCATGCGGCACGATAGTGCTATCGCATGCACCTTGAACGTGCGAGGGGATTGGGGGATTTAAAAAGGGGGATAAGGGGACGGCCTCGTAACTCGAGTCCCCTTGTCCCCCTTTGGATAAAAAAGCTAGAATTTCTTCTTCCTAACCTCTTCAACTATAGCTTTAGCCATCTCATCTACTTCTGATGTGACTTCGTTTGCTTGGTTTGCAATCACCACATTTTCTTTTGTTAGGTGATCTATTTGGGCAACTGATTGATTGATCATGTTTATGCCTT
>NZ_CABPUY010000002.1:264836-299487 GCF_902460575.1 Campylobacter concisus
TTGCTTCATAGTTGCCATCTTTTATCTCATTTACAAAGGTGTTGGCTTTTTGGATGAATATACTTTGATCTTTCATGCCATCTTCAATGGCCTTTGTGTTTTTGTTTATTAGCTCTGCCATTTGGCCAAATTCATCTTTAGATGTTATCTCTATAGGCTGTGCTTTGTTTGTCTTGTGATTTAGTAGATCAAAGAAAGATAGTAGCCCTGTTTTTAGTTTGAGGATGATTTTTAGGAGGTAAGATGACATTAGAAGTGAAACTATCACAGAGATGATGATCGCTGCTAAGATAACGCCGATAGCTGAGTAAAATAGCGTATGCAAATCTTTTAAAAGCACATCCTCGTCCATCTCGCCAAATAGGTACCAATCAAGGCTTGGGATATATTTTGAGCCAATTATCAAATTTCTCGTGCCGTTAAAGTGACGGATGACGCCGCCATTTTTATTCATCAAGACATCAAATTTCTCTTTACCAAGGACATCTTTTACATTTACTTTGCCGACCCTGTCGCTCTTTTCTATCTTTACGATACCACTTGAATCAACCATTAAGAATTTACTGCCCTCGCCCATGGTTTTTGAAGTGACTAAATTTACGATGTCATCAAGGTTCATGCCTATCGCGCTGACGCCATAAAATTTGCCGTCTTTTTCAACCTTACTATTTACATAAAGCGTTAGCGAGCCAGTAGCTTCTGAGACTTGGATGTTTAGAGAATTTACCTCTTTGCCATTTTTAACGTCAAAATACCAGCTATCACGTGGATTGTCCTTGCTAAGCTGCTTTAAAATTTTGTCGTTTGTGTAGTAGTTTAGAGTTTTATCAGAGACAAACATCGCTGTTGAGAGGTTAAACGCCTTCATAAGGTCGGTGTTGTAGTTAAAAAGCGTTGCTAATCCGTCCTTTGGCTCGCCCTCGTCGATCCACTTGAGAAGATAGTCGTTTTTGGTCATCTGATAAGAGGTGTTGATGATCTTGTCTATGGCATAGCCGATCTCACCTGCAACGTTAGAGACAGCTAGTGGTAGCTCATCTTTCACAACTTTTTCTGTATATAGGTTGCGAGCTATGTTGTAACTAATGAGGCTAACGCCGATTAGTAGCAGCACGATCACAGCTGTCAAAATAACAGAAATTTTAATCCTTAAAGACTTCATAAATCACTCCTTGATCAATATTTGCGTAATTATTCAACTTTTTATATAAAAGTAAAATTAATTTAAATAAATCTAAAATTTTGTTTTAACTATGTCACTTTATGGGGTTATAATGACACAAATTTAAATCACTCCCTGCCATAAAGTGCTAAAAATTTCTAAGTAACTTTTCAAACTGCACACCATATTTTGTGCGGTTATTATCTTTTAGTGTGATCTTGATGCTCTCAAGCACAAAATTTGCTGCCTTTTTGATAGCATTTTGCATGCTTTCGCCATTTATAAGCGAGCCAAAAAGCACTGAAGCAAAGATATCTCCGGTGCCACTTGCGTGAAAGGGCAAATACTCGTGAAAATACTCCACTTTTTCTTTCGTCTTTGCATCATAAGCTATGATGCCACACTCATTTTGCCTATATCTAATGCCCTTTAAAACGATCTTTTGCGCACCAAAACTAGCCAAGCCCTCAAGCAGCTCCAAAATGTAATCCTCGCCGTATCCCTCGCTTAAAAATGACTTTTCACACATAAAACTTGCCTCAGTTATGTTTGGCGTGATGACGTGTGCCTTTGTGCAAAGCTCTCTCATCTTTGTCACAAATTTCTCATCAAAGCCGTGATAAAGCTTACCATTATCGCCCATGCAAGGATCCACAAGCCTTAGCAAAGAGCCGCTGTCAAATTCAGCAAAGACCTTCTCTATAAGCTCAAGCTGCCTAAAACTACCTAAAAATCCAGTGTAAATTCCATCAAAGCTGATGCCCTCTTTGTGCCAAACCTGCGTTATAGCGTCAAATTCATCCGTTAGATCACAAAAAGTGAAATTTTTAAAGCCAGTGTGAGTTGAGAGCAGTGCCGTTGGCAAGATGCACGCCTCGATGCCTTGGGCGCTGATTATGGGAAGTGCGACTGTGAGCGAGCATTTACCCACGCACGAGATGTCTTGTATAGTTAAAATTCGCTTCATCTATCATCTTAATTTATAAAATTTAACGCCAGCAACGTCAGTTTGACAAACCACGCCGTCTTGCAAGAGCTTGTTTAAAATTTGCTTTGAGTGCTCTGAGAAATTTTCTTCGACATTTGCCGTAGTTTGCGGACGGCGCTCTAGCATGGCTAAAATTTCACTCTTGCTAAATTCATACTTTTGCTCTATCTTGTGAGCCCTAGCTATGGTGACTGGCACGCCTTTTATCTTGCTTGCTAGCTCTTCGAGCCTACTAGCATCAACGCCTTTTACGTTGTAAGCTGGCGGACGATTTATCGTGCCCACATCCACTCGGTGCGGAGCTATCTCATTTATAGCCTCATTAAGCGCTATAAATTCCTCTTCTTTGTCGTTAAATCCAGCCACGACCAAAATTTCAAGCACAAGCTCACCCTTAAATTCCTTGCGAAATTTAGCCATTGCTTTTATGAGCTCGCCAACTTCTATGCCACTTTTGTTGCGGTCTATCTTTTTAAATGTGCTTTGCACGGCACTATCAAGGCTAAATTTCACTATATCAAGCCCAAATAACGCTTCACAAATTTTTTGGTCCCTCACGCCTGAGCCGTTGCTTAAGATGAGAGTTTTTGCCTTGCCTTTTATCTCATTTACTTTTGCCACCAGCTCTTTTAATTGCGGATAAAGAGTTGGCTCTCCATTTGCTGTAAGCGTGATGACATCGATGTTTTGATGAACTTTTAAAGCTTCTTTTAAAGCGCTTATGATTTCATTAACGCTTGGTGGATTTTCTATCTCTTCAACCGGCTTTGCACCCTTTAGCTCGCAATAAACGCAGTCAAAATTACATGATTTTTGCTTTGGGCTTAGATCGATGCCAAGGCTCATGCCAAAACGGCGCGAATTTATCGGTCCAAAGACTGGAGTGCTATCTTGCACTTTTTCTTTGAACCTCTTTTATGAAATATTTTGCGTTTTCAACTGGCACATCTGGCAAGATCCCATGACCAAGGTTGAAAATGTGCGGCGCGCCTTTCATCGTGCTTAAAATTTTATCCACACCCTCATCGATCGCTTTTTTGCTATATAGCCTTGTTGGCTCCATGTTGCCCTGAAGGACGTATCTTGGGCTAAGTTTTTCTTTTGCTAGCTCGATCGGCGTGCTCCAATCAACTCCAAAAACATCAAATTTACCTGAAATTTTATCCAGATAGCCACTTATTCCTTTTGGAAAAACGATGATCGGGATCTCTGGAAATTCAGCCTTAACACTATCAACTATTTTATTAATGTAGTTAAATCCAAACTCAAAATAAGCCTGCTCTTCAAGCGCAGCCGCCCAGCTGTCAAAAATTTGCACCGCATTTACACCAGCTTTTATCTGCTCTTTGACGTAAAGGATGAGCGCTTGCGTCACTTTTTCTAAGATTTGATGTAAAAATTCTGGATTTTGATAGAGCATCTTTTTGCAGACCGCATAGTTTTTACTGCCACCACCCTCTATCATATATGTAGCTATCGTCCAAGGTGCGCCGCAAAAGCCAATGAGCGCCTTATCTTTAGCCAAATTTTCTCTTGTAAGCTTGATCGTGTCATAGACGTATGCTAAGCTTTTAACCGATCTTTCGATACTAAGCGCATCGAGTGCGGCCTCATCACGCAAAGGCTTTGTAAAAACTGGTCCCTCGCCCTTTTCAAAGCGCAGATCCATGCCCATTTCAAGAGGCACGACAAGGATATCGCTAAACAAAATCGCCGCATCAACGCCTAGGATATCAACTGGCTGAAGCGTGACCTCACTAGCCTTTTTATAGTCTTTGCAAAGCGATAAAAAGTCCCCTGCTTTAGCTCTTACAGCCATATATTCTGGCAGATATCTACCAGCTTGGCGCATCATCCAAACAGGCGTATATGGGGTCGGTTTTTTAAGGCAAGCGTCTATGAAAATCATCAAATTTCCTTTAAATTTTTAAATGGATATTATCCAAAAATAGCTAAAGAAAAGATGTAGGAGAAATTTTAAGCGTAAAAACGCTTAAAATTTTAGTGATCTCCCTTGTGAAGGAAGTAAAGTCCAAGGCAAAGCGCTAGGATAGAAGCCGCAAGATAGGCCATCTCAAGCGGAGTTGTGAAGTTTGCATGAAGCACTCTTTGGAAGAAATTTACGATTAAAACCATGACGATCACTTTGCCAAGCTTGTCTTTTAGCTCATCAAGTGAATGCACTTCAAGCACCTTGCTTTGCTTTGACTGCTTTAGCTGTGTGATCTCTGAGATGAAAAGCTCGTAAATTCCGAAGCTAAATATATAAAGAACAAGCGCCATTAAGTAAAGATCGATCGCTCCAACTATCTCACCAACGACCTCTGAGTGGAAATTTTCAACGTGAAAATCTGCAGCAAAGAAATATTTATAAACCTCTAAAAGCACCTTGCCGACATCATAACTTGCGATGACAAAAAGCATTATCGCGCCTAAAAGGCCAAAAACTACTGGAAAAAGCGTGAAACTGTTGCTTGCAAGCAAAATTCTCTCAAATATTTTACGCAATAAAAACCCTTTTTGTGAAATTTAAAAAGGGGGTATTTTATAGTTTTTTCCTTAAAATTTAGGTGCAAAATCGCAATTAATTTTAATGCAAACTACTCCTGCATCGCTATCCATTTTTGTGCGATCCTGACGGCATTTGTCGCAGCTCCCACGCGGATCTGATCAGCACTACATCTTAATTACGGCTTATTTAAATTTTAGTGGCTAGCATGTAGAAATTTAGCGGCGAGATTTCATTGTGATTTTTGTTTATTTGACTTCAAATTTAAGCTTGTTGCAAGAAGGATTTTAAGTCTTTTGGACTAGAAATTTAACCCAAAAGATAAATATCAATCAGCCAAAACGGATAAATTTAGCAGGCTAGAGCTCTAGCCTGCAAGGGTTACTAAAACAAGCTATTTACGCTTTCGTTGTGATAAACACGGCGTATCACTTCGCCAAAGAGTGAAGCTGTGCTTAGCACTTTTATACAAGGGAGTTCTTCTTTTAATGGGATCGTATCAGTCACCACTAGCTCGTCTAAAAAGCCAAGTTTTAGCCTATCATAGGCTGGTCCGCTAAGCACTGGGTGCGTGCAAAACGCCATTACGCTAGTTGCGCCACGCTCTTTGAAAATCTCAGCTGCTTTTACTATGGTGCCAGCGGTGTCGATCATATCATCGACCAAGATCACATCTTTGCCCTTTACGTCGCCAATCACGTTCATCACTTCGCTCTCGTTTGCTTTCTCGCGGCGTTTATCAACGATGACCATATCTAATAAATTTAGATTTTTTGCCAAGGCTCTAGCACGAGCCACGCCGCCTACATCTGGGCTTGCGACGACTGGGTTTGGTAAATTTTTAGCTTTTACGTAGTCGTTAAAGATGATGCTTCCATAAAGGTTATCTACTGGGATATCGAAAAATCCTTGAATTTGTCCTGCGTGAAGGTCCATCGTAACGACCCTGTCGATGCCTGCTGTTTGCATCATATTTGCCACAAGTTTTGCAGTGATAGGCACTCTAGGAGCTGCTTTTCTGTCTTGTCTAGCGTAGCCAAAATACGGCACGATCGCTGTTATAGAGCTTGCGCTGCTGCGTTTTAAAGCGTCAGTTAAGATAAGAAGCTCCATTAAATTTATATTTGCTGGGGCACATGTTGGCTGGATGACAAAAACATCTTTCCCACGCACGCTTTCGCCGATTTGCACGCTGATCTCACCATCGCTAAATCTTTTAATGCTAGCTTCACTGAGTGGAAGCGACAAATATTGCGAAATTTTCTTCGAAAGCTCGATGTTTGCGGTGCCTGAGAAAATTTTATAGCCTCTCATAATAGTAACCTTTTTTAGTGATTTTTATGTTGGGATTTTATCAAAATGAGCTTTAAATTTAAATTTATTTACCAACTAATTTTAGCCAAATTTTATACTCCAAAAGGCAAAATTTACACCAAATTTTTAAACCATTTTATATTTATAAATTTATGAGGACTAAGATAACAAGCATGTTTAAGATATGTAGAATTTACGACTTTATTAAAAGCGACGACGAGAGTTTTAAAGGTGTCTTTATCGATAGACTATATCCTAGAGGCGTGAAAAAAGAGATCTTTTCTAGCTTTATCTGGCTAAAATCAGTCACTCCGTCAAACGAGCTAAGGTCATGGTTTCATGAAGATAAAGAGGCTAGGTTTGATGAGTTTTGCAAAAGATTTAGGCAGGAGCTAAATGGCAAAGAGGAGCAAGAGGGGCTAAAAGAGCTTAAAAAGCTAGAAAAAGAGTATAAAAACGTGGCGCTTCTAACTGCTGTCAAAGAGCCAGAATTTAGCCACGTCAAGGTGATAAAAGAGGCGCTTAGTTCTTTATAAAGCCACTTGCGATGACGCGCTCACCCTCATACATCACGCAAAGCTGACCTTGTGCGACGCCAAGCGCGTTTTGATTTAGCGTTAGCTTTGCAGTTTTGTTAGCTTTATCTACCTCAGCAAAAGCCTCAAGTTTAGGGCTTCTATACCTTATCTTTGTTTCGCACTCAAATTTATCATCATCAATAAATAAATTTACATTTTCAAGCTCAACAACCTTTTGAGCAAGGTCGTCCTTCGTGCCTACAACGATCTCGTTTTTTTCGGCATTTATCTTGATGACAAAGTGTGGCTCATGAGCGCCAAAAACCTCAAAGCCGCGGCGTTTGCCGATAGTGTAGTGCATGTAGCCTTGGTGGCGGCCGATGATATTGCCGTCTTTACCAACCACATTGCCTGGCAAATTTGTATTGTAGTGCTTGTTTAAAACTTCGATGTAGGTATTTTCCACAAAGCAAATTTCACTGCTTTCTGCCTGAGTAGCGAACTCTTCAAGCACTTTTACGCCTCTTGCTAGCTCTTTTATGTCTTTTTTAAATTTATCTCCAAGTGGGAAAATGACATCTTTTAGCACCTCTTTTGGCACCTGAGCTAAAAAGTAGCTTTGATCCTTGCTAGGATCTTTGGCGCAGGTTATAAAACCATCAACTACCTGCACGTAATGCCCAGTAGCAAGCTTCTCGCAGCCATTTGCCTTTGCAAAGTCAAGCAATGCACCAAGCTTTATAAATTTATTACACAAGGCGCAAGGATTTGGCGTTTTGCCCTCTTTGTAGAGCCTAACAAATGGGTCATAAACATATTCGTTAAATTTATCCTGCAGATCGAGGATATGCACCTTGATGCCAAGATATTCGCCCACTTTTTTGACTTTTCTGATGTTTTCTTCGTGATATCCTGGCTTTTGATGAAGCATCATGTAGCAGCCTTGCACCTCATGTCCAGCCTCTTGCAGAAATTTAGCCGTCATCGTGCTATCTACTCCGCCACTCATTGCAACCATTATTTTCATATTTTTACCTTTTTTAAATTTAAAGGCGATATTTTATATCTTATTTTTAAATAGCCAAAATTTCGCTTACGATAAGCTCCAGATCATCGGTGATTTTATATAAATTTAGATCTTCTTCGTTTA
Organism: Campylobacter concisus; assembly: GCF_902460575.1. Taxonomy (GTDB): domain Bacteria; phylum Campylobacterota; class Campylobacteria; order Campylobacterales; family Campylobacteraceae; genus Campylobacter_A; species Campylobacter_A concisus_AW. The sequence continues at coordinate 272,478 of NZ_CABPUY010000002.1, forward strand.
TCGTTTTTTGAGGGATCAGCGTCTTTCGTATAAACTCATCAAGCCCTTGCCAAAACTCGCATCCATAAAGAAAAATTTTCACTTTTTTGCTGCCAACATGAGCTAGCACTAAAATTTCAAATAGCTCATCAAGTGTGCCAAAGCCACCAGGAAAGACGACAAATGCGATAGAGCTATCAGTTAGGGCAAATTTTCTTGGGCTTAAATTTGAAAAGAGATATTTTGCGGTGACGTATGGATTTGTATTTTGCTCAAACGGAAGCCTCACGTTTAGTGCGACGCTAGGGGACTTTGCGCTATCAAATGCACCCTTGTTTGCCGCTCTCATTATGCCATCCCCACCGCCAGTTAAGATGGCAAAACCTAGCTCATTTAGCTTGTAAGCTAGCTCGTATGCCTTTTTACAGTAGAAATTTTCTTCATCAAACCTAGCCGAGCCAAAGAAGGTTACATTTTTGTTTTTATACTTTAAAACGCTTGGAAATTTTAAGAGATCATTTACTAATTCATTCATTATTTTAACTGCTGAAGCCTCTCGCGTTTTGAGCCTATCTGTGTGATCTGGATGCCAAAATTTCCGTCTATTATGACAACTTCGCCAAGAGCTATCACCTTATCTCCTATCAAAATTTCAAGCGGGTCGTTTGCGAGTTGATTTAGCTCGATGACTGAGCCTATATCCATAGTGAGCACATCTTTTAAGAGCATTCTTTTTGAGCCGATACGAACGCGCATTGGTAGCCTTACGTCCATGATAAGGCCGATATTTCTCATCTCTTCTGCGCTAAATTCGCCCTTTAGTGCATGAGGAGCAGCTTGAGCCTTTGCGCCATCTGCTGGCTCGCTTTTAGCAGGCTCAAAAAATCTCATAAGCGTGTGATCGCAGACAAAAGCCACGTGCTCATTTAGATCTTCGATCTTTATGTTAAACAAAAAAAGCTTTTCAAAAACGCTAAAATCAAGCGATGAGTTTTCATCTAAGAAATTTACATTTATCACCTCAAAGCTGATTTTTGGCATGCCCTTTTGCGCTCCAAGAGAGGTGCTAAAGGCGCTAAAGAGGTTTGAAAATATCTCTTTTGCAGCGTCAAGCTCGTCGCTACCGAGGTTTTCATTTTTTGAGATTTCCTCCTCGCCCATCATCCACTCGCTAACCGCACTTATAAGCACCGGCGTGCAGGCGATCTCTGCTTTTGCATTGATGTCACCACTTAATGTCACACTAGCCATGACAACTGGCGGTTTTATGCCATTTTGCGCTGGCGCGTCAAATTCATTTCTCTCGCCGATCTCTGGCGCTCTACCAGTCAGCCCTTCGATGGTCGCTTTTAGTTCATTTGAAAAGATGTTAAAAAATTCATTCGTCATTATCTTCGCTCTCTTCTTCGTTGTTGTGTTCGTTGGCCTCGTCGTATGCCATTAGTTTTGCTTTTCGCTCTTCTTCGTATTTTTCTAGGATGTGTTTGATCTCGTCTTTATCAGAGCGGATTAGCTGCTCGATCTTGATAGACTTTCTAAATCTATGAAGCCCAACTTCAGCTAAAAATACCTCTTTTTTATCGATACATACTATAGCTTTGTCGTCAGCGCCTCTATCAAGCCTTAAGATATCGCCCTCTTTTAAATTTAAAAACTCATTTACACTCACTATCGACTTGCCAAGAATTGCCTCATAAAGCACCTCAGCGCGGCCTATTAGAGTTTTTAGCTCTTTGTTTCTACTCTTTTTAGCGCTCGTTTCACCAAGCATGATGTCCCTGTTTGCAAGGCGCGATAGGATCGGCTCTAGGTAGATGACCGGATAGCATAAATTTATCATACCGCTTGAGCCACCAACGATGATCTCCATGACGACCATGATGACGATCTCGTTTTGAGATACGATCTGCACGACGTTTGGACTGCTCTCTTTTGCCTCGACGTTTGGATACATATCAGTTATCATCGACCAGCTCTCTTTTAGGCGCTGCATGATCATCCTAAGCACCGCATCAAGTAAATTTACCTCGATGTCAGTTAGCTCTCTGTTTGCCTCGAAATTTTCACCAGTTCCGCCAAGCAAGCGGTCTATCATAGGAAATGCTATGCTTGGGTTTATCTCTAAAATGCAGTTTCCATCAAGTGGCTTTATCGAAAAGACGTTAAAGCTAGTTGGACTTGGCAAGCTCATCAAAAACTCGCCATATGTCATCTGATCGACGCTGTGAAGCCTAAGCTCGACGATACTTCTCATGACACTTGAAATTTGACTAGCTAGGTTTCTAGCAAGCTTGTCGTGGATGCCTTTTATCGCACGGAGCTGCTCTTTACTGACACGGTTTGGACGCTTGAAGTCATAGATAATGATCTGCTTTTGCTCGCCTTGTGGGCTCTCTTCTATCTCGATATTGCTCGTATCGCCGTCTTCATCGACGACTTCAAGTAGCGCATCTATCTCTTCTTGACTTAAAATATCAGCCATTAAACCCCCAAGCTGCGTCTGATGCGATCAAGCAAACGTTTATGAATTTGTGAAATTCTACTCTCGCTGATGTTCATTATCTCGCTGATCTCTTTTAAATTTAGCTCTTCGTAGTAGTAAAGCTGAACTATCATCTGGTCGCGCTCGTCAAAGTCTTTTAGCGCGCTTTCGATCTTTAAGATAAGATCCTCTTTTTCTACGCTTTTTTCAACATCGCTTTGACCTATTAGCTCCATTTGTTCATCGATCGGCAAAATGGTGATGATACCACTAACACCCCTTGCCTCTCTTATCTTTTCGATATCTTCATTTAGTTTTTCAGCCAGATACTCGTCGCTTGGCTCTTCTTCGTGTGTGTTAAAGTAGTTATCTATCTCGGTATTTATGCTCTTTACTAGCTTTCTGTCGCTTCTACTAACAACATCAAGCGCTCTAAGGTAGTCAAGCATCGAGCCATAAATTCTCTTTTTACCATATCCCCAAAATGAGTCGTTTTGCTCTTTGTCATACTTCCTACTAAGCTTTATCATCTCCTCAACGCCAACGCTTATAAGATCATTTACGTCGATGCTTGAAGGCAAGCGCTCCTTTAGTCTAAACGCCATTGCACGCAGAGCTGGCATGTATTTTAAGACGATCTCGTCTTGCTCTTTTTTAATGGTGCTTTTATAAGCGTTAAGCTGCTTTTGCTTTAGTTCGTACATTTTGCTTACCAGAGTCTAAATTTTCGGTGGTTACTTTTAGCATGATATTTTCCATCCGTTTTTCCCTAACGTTTAGCTCAGAGATGAGATAGTCTGCGATCTCCTCATGTCTTTGCTTGTCAAAAAATTTCTTCAAAGTCCTTTTTACATCTACGTAGTTCATTATCACGATGTGAATTATAAGGTAAAAAAATAAAGTAATAACTAGCGTATAAACGAGCATTTCGATAGGCTCGCTCACCTTTAGCAAGGTAAAAACTATGCCTATGAAAAATCCACAAACCGTAAAAAATGCTATAAAATTTTCTGCACGCAAAGCTCAATCTCCATTAAAATTGTTCTATCAAACGCTTAAAGAAGCCCCCAAAGCTCCTACTTTGCTCATCTTTAAGCACTTTTCGTTCCAACCTATAAAGCAAATTCGAAGCTATCTGCTTGATCTGCACGCTAGCAGAGCCGTAAGCTTCGTCATCTGTAAAGAGTGTCCTTTGTTTTATGCTCCTTGCCACGCTCTTATCAGAAGCCACGTAGCCAATTAGCTCTAAATTTAAGCTTGGCCCGATATTTGCATTTGCCACTCGCTTTACATTTTCATAAATTCTAGTGGCCTCAGCCTCATTTTTTACCATATTTAAAAGCAAAAGCTCGCTATTTTTAAACCTTGAGACGATCTTTATGACCGCATACGCGTCAGTTATCGCCGCAGGGTCAGGCACAGTTACCACGACAACCTCATCAGCTGCCTCCAAAAAGAGCTGCGTACTGCCACCTATGCCAGCTCCAGTGTCAATGATCAAAAAGTCAAGCCCATCAAGCTCGCTCGCCTCATCTAAAAATCTCTCAAATAAAAATTGATTGTTAAATTTCAAAATTTCATCGCCGCTTTCGCCAGGGATGAGGATGAGATTTTTATTTATAGGTATCAAGATATCTTTTAGACTGCACTCGCCTTTTAGCACGTGAAGCAAGTTTTTGCCCATTTTGACATTTAATATAACATCAAGGTTTGCAAGGCCGATATCAGCGTCAAAAAGCCCTACTTTATAGCCATTTTGCGACAAGACATTTGCCAAATTTGCACTTATCGTGCTCTTGCCAACGCCGCCCTTACCACTTGTTATCGCTATAAAATGCGTATTTTTATCCTTATTTTGAGACTGGACTAAATTTTGTAGTTTTTGCGCTTGGTTATTCATCGCTAGCCTTTTGCTTTGTAAAGCCGTCAAACACGCACTCTACTAAAAATTCGCTCTTTGCCTCCACAAGATCATCAGGCACCTCTTGACCCACGCTAAAGTAGCTAACTGGCGTGTTTGTCTCATATATGAGCGAAAAGACGTTACCAAAAATTTTGGTCTCGTCAAATTTTGTGATTATTAAAGTGTCGATCTGTAAAAATGAAAATCCATTATAAATTTCTATTAGATCCTCGACCTTTGAGCCAGCTGAGAGGACTAAATTTACATCTATCTTTGCACCGCTATGCTTTAAAAATTTATCAAGTCTTTCAAGCTTTTCTTTGTCATACTGCGAATTTCCAGTAGTGTCGATTAAGATCACATCGCAGTAGCTAAGCTGCTTTATGGCGTTTTGAAAGTCCTCGACCTCTATGACGTCAAGGATCGGTAGCTTCATCATCTTAGCATACTGAAATAGCTGCTCGACCGCTCCGATACGATATGTATCAAGCGTGATGATGCCCGTTTTATAGCGCTTTTCGTTGCCGTAAGCAAAACGAGCCGCAAGCTTTGCAAGAGTCGTCGTCTTGCCAACCCCAGTTGGACCAACAAGCATCATTATGCGCTGTTTTTTATCGTTTAGCTCTTTTCTACAAGGCAACATATTTCTCAAAAGCGAGTAGAAGTACCTTTTTACCGCGGTTGGGTTGTTTTTCATAGAGACTGGCAAATTTTCAAGCGTCGTTTGCATGATCGCCTCTAAATGCTCCTCTTTCATGCCACTTTGTTTTGCGAGCTTGTAGATAGTAGCAAACTCTGGCGGGATCGAGAGATTGTTTCGATTTGGGGCTTTTTCGTCCCAGATCATATCTGTTATCAGCCCTATTTTCTCGCTTAGCACGCTTACTTGCTTTGCTACGTCGTCTATTTTTTTATTCATGCCATTTGTATTTGGCTCTTTTATCTCGTTCATATCGACATTTGCGATCGCGCTTATCTCTTTTGCGACGTCTGAGATATTTAAAAGCACGCTCTCGTTTGGATCATAAGGCTCAGGCGACGTCGTCTTTGCTTCAAATTTAGCAGGCTCCTCTTTTATCTCAAATTTTGGCTTTGGTGGCTCGTAGTTTTTGCTAAATTTAGAGTAGGCGTTTTCATAGTTTATAGCTTTTACATTTGGCTTTGGCGGCTGCTTTACCTCGTCTTCTTCGACGCTTACTAAAATTTCATAAAGCGGCTTTTTGTTTATCGTTTTGGCTTGAATTTGCTTTGTGGTAACGAGTATGGCCTTCTCGCCGCACGCTTCTTGAGCCTTTTTCAAAGCCTCGATGGTGCTCTCACCTGTAAAAGTATGAAATTTTGTAGCCATTTATATCCTTTAACCTCTCATAAGCCCTAGTGGCACGATCACGCTAAGCCTCTTACTAGCCCCTGGGTGCGGGACGATAAGGCGCGGCGTCTTATAGACTTTTTTACTAAAATACAAAATATCCAGATCAAGCGTGCGTGGCGCATTTTTAAACGTCCTCACGCGCTTAAATTTACTCTCATAATGCCCTAAAATTTTTAGCAAATTTCTAGGGCTAATAGATGTTTGTAAATTTATAACAGCGTTACTAAAATCATCCTGCGCTTCGTAGCCAAACGCCGCATTTATAAGGATCGGCGAGACTTCAACCACGTGAAAACGCCTATCTTCACTAATCGCTCTTATAAATTTATCAAACCTCTTTGCGCTATCGCCGATGTTGCCACCCATGCCAACTAGCGCCTCATACTTAAACTCATCTCTTTTTTGAAAAAAACTAGGGCAAAAACGGCTTTTTACGATCTTTCTTGCTCCAGCTAACCTCATAAGATCTCGCACCCACCTTCTCTTGCGACCACCACGTCCTCGATGCGCACGCCAAATTCATTTTCTAGATAAATTCCAGGCTCCACGCTAAAGACCATGCCCTCTTTTATGAGCGTTTCACTTCTTGCTGAGATGACTGGAAGCTCGTGTATATCGACACCCACGCCGTGTCCTGTCGAGTGAAAAAAGGCCTTTTCATATCCAGCCTTTGCTATCACGCTTCTTGCTGCAAGGTCTATCTCGCACGCTCTAACGCCAGCTCTAGCGACCTTTATCGCAGCAGCCTGAGCCTCTTTTACGATCTCGTAAATTTCTTGCATCTTGGCGTTTTTAAATTTTTGCTCCTTTGAGAAGTTAAAATTTTCATCAAAGCAAGCAGTTCTGGTGCGATCAGAGCAGTAACGCTTAAATTTAACTCCAGCGTCAAGTAGCAGCAAATCACCCCTTTTTAAAATTTTATCCCCAGGTAGCGCATGCGCCTTTGCGGCATTTTCGTTTATCGCTACGATCGGATCAAAGCTAAGACCTAGCTCGTTTTTTTGTCTAAAGATGAGCGAGGCGTTAAAATGAAGCTCTTTTTCGCTCATCCCCTCGCCATTTTCACGCACAAATTTAGCAAATTCATCAAAGCATTTTGCCCCAAATTCGCTAGCCTTTTTTAAAATTTTTATCTCATCTTCGCTCTTGCAAATTCTCTTTAGCCTAGAGAAATTTGCCTTTGGCTTGAAATTTATCTTAAAACCCTTGCTAAGCGCGTTATACTCGCTTAAGCTTAGCTCATCAGGGTTAAAAACGAGGCTACTTGGCTTCATCTTTCTTAAAAATGCCCTAACCTCGTTTATTAAATTTCTCTGTGCCAAAAGAACGACCACGCCAGCATTTACGCAACTTTTTGCCTCGAAATAATACCTAGCGTCCGTGAAAAAATATTTCACGCCATCAAGGCATAGCAAAAACTCATTGTCGCAGCTGTAGCCGCACTCGTAAAATACGGCGTTTTCGTCCTTTAAGATGAAATTCATTGTGCTTTTTGATTTGCTCTTACTGCTTTGATTTGCTCAAAAATTTGAAGCATGCCTATCATCGCCAAGTGATAACCAACTGGTCCAAAGCCCACGATCTGACCTGCTGCAACTGGTGCGATGAGGCTTTTGTGGCGGAACTCTTCTCTTCTATAAACGTTGCTGATATGCACCTCGATAACTGGTAGCGCAACCGCGCTTAGCGCGTCACGGATAGCGATAGATGTGTGAGTGTAAGCGGCTGGGTTTATGATGATGCCGTCAGCATCGCCCAAGCACTCTTGGATCTTATCGACTAGCTCGCCCTCAAGGTTGCTTTGAAAAAACTCGATCTCAACGTCATTTTGATCGGCAACGATCTTCATTTGAGAGTGGATATCCTCCATCTTCATAACGCCGTAAATTCCTGGCTCTCTAGCGCCAAGCATGTTGATATTTGGGCCTTGGATAACCATTATTTTTAGCTTCTTATCCATGTCACTCCTTTTTGATTAAATAGCCCAAATTATACATTTTCGTTCCTAAATTTTCGCTACAATAACAAAAATTTAAGGCTAGAAATGGAAATTTTAAAAGCAAAAAAGATCATCACTGGCGGAGAAAATCCAAAAATTTTAAGAAATTCTTGTCTAGTCATCGATGATGATAAAATTTTAGAAATTACAAGCGAAAAAGAGGCGCAAAAGAAATTTAAAGAGGCCAAAATTTGCGACTTTGGTGATAGCGTGATCACCCCAGCGTTCGTAAATACGCACGTTCATTTGGAGTTTAGCTCAAACGTTAGCACTCTAAAATATGGCGACTTTATAAAGTGGCTTGGCTCTATCGTCGATAAAGGCGGCGAGCTAGCTAAAATGGACGCTAAAAAGGCGATGAATGAAGCCATAAATTCGCTGTTAAAAAGCGGAGTTTGTACCATTGGCGAGATATCTAGCTTTGGCTCGGAGCTTGAAATTTTAGCCGCTAGTCCGCTAAAAGTCGTGCTTTTTAGTGAAATTTTAGGCTCAAGCGAGCAAATGTGCGAACAAAATTTGCAAAATTTTTTAGCTAAATTTGAAAAAACAAAGAACTATAAAAGCCAAAATTTCACACCAGCTATCTCGCTGCACTCGCCCTACTCTGTGCATCCAAAGCTAGCTAAAGCTGCCCTTGAGATAGCTAAAAAGGATGGTCTTCTTGTAAGCACGCACTTTTTAGAGAGCAAGGCTGAAAAGCAGTGGCTAGAGCACGGCAGCGGTGGCTTTAAAAAGCATCTTTTAAGATTTAGCCAAGATCCAAAGCCAATGTATGATACAGATGGCTACTTTGCGATGTTTCGTGAGATAAATACACTCTTTACGCACTGCGTTTATGTGAGTGATTTTGCTAAATTTAAGCCTCATCACAGCGTGACGCACTGCGCCGTTTCAAACAGACTGCTTGGCAAAAAGGCGCTAAATTTAAAAGAAATTTTCAAAAATAATGTCAGTCTAAACATCGGCACAGACGGCCTTAGCTCAAATATCAGCCTAAATTTCTGGCATGAGCTACGAGCTGCCCTATTTACCCACGCTAGCCTTGATCTAAACGAGCTTGCCACCAGGCTTTTTGTCGCTGCAACGCATGGGGGCGCAAAGGCGCTTAGGACAAATAACGGCGAAATAAGGGCTGGACGCGCGGCTGATATCGCCGTATATAACGACCTAGAGTGCGATGATAGCGAGCTAATACTTCAGCTCATACTTCACACAAACGAGGTTAAAAAACTATATATCGGAGGCAAAATTTGCAAATTTTAAGGCTTATTTTTAGAGGAATTTTGGGAATTTTTAAATTTATCAATAACTACTTTAAGGCGCTCATATTTTTACTGATCTTATTTTTTATTTTCGCACCAGATAGCAAGATAAAAGAGCCAAATTTAGCCCGCATAGACATCACCGGCACGATAATGGACACAAGTGAAATTTTAGAAGCACTAGAAAAAGTAAGGAGTGATAGCAACATCAAAGGCGTGCTGCTCTACATCGACAGCCCAGGAGGAGCGCTAAGTCCTAGCGTGGAGCTAGCCATGGCGGTCAAGAGGCTAAAAGAGAGCAAAAAAGTGCTCGCATACGCAGCTGGCAACATGGCAAGTGGCAGCTACTACGCTGGCGTAAATGCTGATACTATCGTAGCAAACCCAGGCGCTTTCATAGGCTCCATTGGCGTCATCATGCAAGGGGCAAACATCGAAAATTTAGCCAAAAATTTAGGCGTGAGCGAGCAGGTGGTGAAGGCTGGCGAGTTTAAAGAGGCTGGCACCTTTATGAGGAGCTGGAGCAAGCAGGAGCGCGAGAGCTTGCAGGGGCTCGTAAATGATGCTTACATGCTCTTTGTAAGCGACGTGGCGGCGGCTAGAAATTTAGATATCAAGAAAAAAGACGAGTGGGCAAATGCAAGGGTCTTTTTGGCGCACAATGCCCTAAAAATGGGGCTAATTGACAGCCTTGGTAGCTACATAGACGCTCAAAATGAGCTAGCAAAAATGAGCCTCGTAGATGAGCCCATCTGGCAAGAAAAACCGCAGCTCGAAAAGATAATGGAGAAATTTACAAAGCAAGGCATAAACTCGCTTTTTAACGCATTTTTCGAGACAAAGCTTAGATAAAAAGCCAGCCAAGTTAAATTTAACTGGCTAGCAAAGCTTTTTATGTCTAGCTTATTTTAAAATCCCCTCGCTATCCACAAAGAGTTCTCACTCTGCTATTTTTATCAAAAAAGTAGTTTCATTTATCCTTTGAAGCACCTCAAATTTACCATAAATGCTATTTTTGACAACGACATTAAAGTTTTCATCCAAAAGTCCAAATTTATCACCTAGTCGTGATAAAAAGAAAGTGTTGTTTGATCTATCTATCACCTTATCTAGCACTTCTATCAAATTTTCATTTTCATCATAATAAAATATAATATTTCCGCTAGTATTGACTTTATAATATTTTCCATCTTTTTTAACTCTAGCCCAACCACCACTAAAGTCGTTAACTTCATCAAATTCTTTTGAAATTTCTAATTCATTTTTATATTCATCAAGCACTATAAAATTTCCACTGGTATTAATTTTATAGCTCTTACCATTTTTCTCAACTCTAGCAAAACCATCTTTAAAATACCAAATTTTATCAAATTTACACTCTACGATCTGTTCACCTTTTGTGTTTATGTATCCCCATTTGTCATCTTTTTTAACTCCTGCTAAGCCTTCTTTAAAACCACTAACATAATCAAATTCTTTTGAAATTTCTATTTTGTTTCCCCATTCATCAACTATTATAAAATTTCCATTTGTATTAATATCATAACTCCGATCATCTTTCTCAACTCTAGCAAAACCTTCGTTGAAATTGTAAGCAAAATCAAATTTACACTCTACGATCTGCTCACCTTTTGTGTTTATGTATCCATACTTGTAGTCTTTTTGAACTCTAGCAAAGCCTTCGTTAAAATCACTAGCACTATCAAATTTACACTCTATGGCTTGCTCACCTTTTGTGTTTATGTATCCCCATTTGCCGTCTTTTTTAACGCTAGCAAAGCCTTCGTTAAAATCACCAGCATCATCAAATTTACACTCTATGGCTTGCTCACCTTTTGTGTTTATGTATCCCCATTTGCCGTCTTTTTTAACTCTAGCAAAGCCCTCTTTAAAGTCGCATGCGCCATCAAATTCTTTTGAAATTTCTATTTTGTTTTTCCCTTCATCAACTACTATAAAATTCCCGCTAGTATTGATAGTATAGCTCTCTGCATCTTTTTTAACTCTAGCAAAGCCTTCGTTAAAATCACTAGCACTATCAAATTTACACTCTACGATCTGCTCACCTTTGGTGTTTATATAACCCCATCCGCTGTAGTATTTTTGAACTCTAGCAAAGCCTTCCTTAAAATCACCAGCATCATTAAATTTACACTCTACGATCTGCTCACCTTTGGTGTTTATATAACCCCATTTGCCGTCTTTTTTAACTCTAGCAAAGCCTTCGTTAAAATTGTCAGCATAATCAAATTTATACTCTATGATCTGTTCGCCTTTGGTGTTTATATATCCATACTTGCCATCTTTTTGAACAGCAGCAAAACCTTCTTTAAAATACGTAGCATCATCAAATTTACACTCTACGATCTGCTCACCTTTGGTGTTTATATATCCCCATTTGCCATCTTTTTGAACAGCAGCAAAGCCTTCGTTAAATTTACCAACATCATCAAATTCCCAAAATATATCCCTCTCCTTTGTTTATATGAGTTGTGTTATTTTAGTTTATATTATTTTAAAAAGTAAGTAAATTTAAGAGAAATTTAAAGTAGATGGTGGAAGCGAGGGGGATCGAACCCCTGTCCAAAAACAAAATCCATACAGCCTCTACACGCTTAGCAAAAGTGAAAATTTCATCTAAAAAGGCTCACTTTCCAAAACCAAAATTTAGACTAAGACTAAAATTTCAGCTAGCAAGCAGTCACTTTGCTGGCCTACTCTAGCTAAATTACTCGCTTACATCCTAGCTAGAATGAGACAAAGCGAGGCTCAACTGAACTTACGCAGCTTTAGCGTAAGCAGGAGCGAAATTAACGTTGTTTGCGTTTAAATTTAATTTGAGCTTTTTACGCTTTGCTCAAAGCGACGTGCCACCGTACACACTCTGCTCCTGTCGAAGCCAAGTCGCTCCCATAAAAAATGAAATGGTTTAGTTGGATTGTTTAGTCAAGCTTTGCAGGTACGTCAATGATCTTTGGCTCAAGGACGCTAAAATACTCTAGGTCTTTCTCGACGTCGCCTTTGTATTTATGAAACTGATCGCTAATAAGCAGCAACCAATCTATAAATTTATCATTTGCTGGACCTTTTAAGCTTCTAGCCTCTTGAGTGACCTCTTCAGCCAAGATTGTCAGCTTTAAGATCGGGTCAAGATGCATAAAACCTGCTGCTGATTTGATATTGTGAAAGATCCTAGAAAGCTCTAAAATGCTCTCCTTATACTTATCAGCTCTTCCTAAATTTATTATCAAAGGCTCTAGTAAATCGCACATCAAAGTGTAGTGAGAGAGAAACTCCTCAACTATATCATAAGAATAATCGACTTCAAGCCTTTTTAATATACCCATTTTCATGTCCTTAAGAAATTGGCGTAATTGTAGCAAAATTTTGATAAAATTGTTAGCATTATCACAAATTTTACCGGACTTAGCCATGAGAGATGAAAAAATCGCAAAGAAAAAATTAACTATAAATGATATAAAAAACAAAAAAGGCGTCGAGCCTATCGTGATGATAACTGCCTACGATGCGCTTTTTGCGAAGATTTTTGATGATTATGCTGATGTGATCCTTGTTGGCGATAGCTTAAATATGAGTTTTAATATGAAAGAGAGCACGCTAAGTGCTGATATGAGCACCATGCTTTATCACACAAAGGCCGTTTGCACTGGGGCTAAAAAGAGTTTTATCCTAGCTGATATGCCATTTGGCAGCTACACAAACGAAAAACAAGCGATCAAAAATGCGATGAAATTTTTCAAGCAGACAAATGCCGATGCGGTGAAGCTTGAAGTTGGCATGCATCAGGTAAATTTAGTAAAACGTCTCTGCGAAGAGGGCATAAACGTGATGGCCCACATCGGACTAAAGCCGCAGTTTTTTAAATTTGAGGGCGGATACAAGATAAAAGGCAGAAGCGAGCTTGAGGCAAAAAGGCTGGTTGATGAGGCTTTGGCGTTTGAGCAAGCTGGTTCGTTTAGCATACTGCTTGAGGGCACGCTTAGCAACGTAGCAAGCGAGATAACAAGACAGGTTCGTGTGCCAGTTATCGGCATAGGCTCTGGAGCAGATGTCGATGGTCAGGTGCTTGTCTGGTCTGATATGCTGGGATTTTTCGAGGACTTTAAGCCAAAATTTGTCAAGCGCTATCTTGACGGAGCCACTCTTGTGCGAAAAGGCGTGCAAAGCTACGCTAACGAAGTAAAAAACAAAATTTTCCCAAGCGAAGAGTTTTCATATAAGGGTTAAATTTATACCACAAATTTATAAAGTAGCCCATAAAAACTCTGTAAAAAGCTATAGCAACACTAAAGCGCTAGAGCATACTTTTTTATTTTAAAAAAGCTCTTCTGATTCAAGATAGTTTTGCGAGATGTTTCGCTCTTTTTCGTCGGTATTTACGTGAAGGACGTAGTAGCCTATCTGCGTGTTGCTAGCATCAAATAGCGGCACAACGCAAAAATAGTGCGTCTTATATACGTAAAATTCATACTTTTTAAGGTCGATATCGCGCAAAATTCCAACTATATTTAAATTTGCACTGCTTAAATTTTCGATGTAATAATCACTTAAAATTTGATCACTTGGCGCGCTTTTATGTGCTGGCATCTTATCTTTTGATAGGAGCACAAAGAGGTCGATGCCTTGCGTTTTATAGAAATTTCCAAGCGAGTCGTAGTTTAGTAAAACCTCGATGCTACCGATGTTTTTGCCCTCATGCATCACATTTGAAACAGCCCTTATATGCACTCCAGCATACCACGCCTCGATGCCAACCATGGGCCTATCTTGACGCCTTGACTCTTGGACTAAAAACCTACCGCTAGCGATCATATCGCCATATCTGTTTAGATCCCAGCTTCTTACGTAGCTTTTTAGATCTTTGTCGTAAAGATGAAGCTTGATGTTGTTATACATCGACGCTGCACCAAGAGTTTTTGTCAAATTTTCGATGTTTTTTACGCACTCATCGCGGTTTTGACCTAGCAAGCACATCTGTATAGACTCATTTTGGGCAAGCAGGATCGAGATCGCCATTGATGAAAATTTCTCATCATCGATGCTTTTGTTTAGCTGCTTTACATGGTAGTCAAAAAAGACACGCATATTGTTTTGCTTTTTTTCAGCCATGTATGAGCTATAAAGAAAATAAAAAAGGCTACCAAGCACCGCAAAAACGACTAAAACGATATAGATATTAAAATATTTTTTGTATTTACTCAAAACTAAGCCTTAGTTTTTTTTCTAAAAATTTAGCAAATTCGTCAAATTTCGGCAGCTCAAGCTCGCTTTTTCTTTTGGGGTTAGCCCAAACGCTATCTGGGAAAAATGCATCCTTTTCAAATCTCGCAATAACGTGAATATGCACGTGTGGCACGTAGTTTCCAAAGCTTGCGATGTTTATCTTAGTTGGTTTATAAAACTCAAGCATAGCCTTTTCAGCCACTAGCATCGCTTCAAAAAGCCTAGCTCTACTAGCCTCGTCGCAGTCACTTAGCTCGCGGTAGGGCTTAGCTGTAAAAATTTTCACCCACGGAAGCTCGTTCTCTTCGCGCTCAACTCTTATAAATTTATCTTCATATATCATATTTTGCCCCTATTTTATACGAAATTTCTCTCTCGCAAAAGAGTGTAAAGCTTGATCGTTGAGATAAAAAATGTCACGATCGCAGGTCCGAGGATCATGCCCCAGAAGCCAAACGTAGTGATGCCAGCGATCATCGCAAAAAAGATGAGTAGCTCGTTTATCTTTGTTGGTATCTTGACTAATTTTGAGTTTATAAATTTAATGACAAGCGGCTTTAGCAGCGTATCAGCGCCAAATGAGATCACGATGATGGTATAAAGTGCGATCGTGATAGCGGCTGATGTGTTGCCATTTGCAAACTCATAAATACTAATAGGCGCCCACGCCAAAAATCCGCCAACGACTGGGATGAGTGAAGCGAAGCTAAAAAATATGCCAGTTAGCACGCCGTCATAGCCGTAAAAACTGGTGACAATGGCAAATAAAAAGCCCTGGATGATCATATTTGCGATGGTTGAGTAAAAAACGACGCCCATCACGTTGCCAACCTCACTTAGTATCGACTCAGTGTCCTCTTTTTTAAGCGGAAGCGCCTCTTTTAGGTAGCTTATAAGCTCGTTGCCATAAAGGTTGCAAAAGAAGAAAAAGACTAGGATGATGATCATATCAACGCCAAATTTAAGGCTTAGTTTGCCTAAATTTGCAAGATTAGCAGCGACTTGCGAAAATAGCATCTTGATATCAAGCCCGCCTATAAATTCCTTGATCTTTGGCTCTAAGAAATTTATCGACTCTGGCAGGCTAAAGTCGTAGTTTTTGATAAATTCGATCGTCTTTGTGACGTTGTTTATATCAAAGCCAGCTGCGTATTTCGCGATCTCGATGACGGCGTAAAGAAGCGGCGCGATAAATAAGCAAAGAAGCGCAAATGTCGTAAGTCCTGACGAGAGCGTTTTGCGGTTTTTAGTAAGCGCTAAAAATGCGATCTGCACGTTCGCAACAGCCACAGCAAGCAGCGCTGCGATAAAAATGTCAAGTAAAAATGGTTTAAAAAGATAGACCACCAAAGCCAAAGCACAAAACGCAAAAATTCCAAAAAACAGCCTGTTATTCATCTCGCTCCCTTAAAATGGGGTAATTATAGCAGATTTATCAAAGCTACTCATTTGCTTGATAAATTTACTAAAACGCTTTGGCGCCAAATTTGCAAAGAGTAGGCTTTTGGCATTTTTAGCCTGCCACCGCTTGATAAATTTAGATAAATTTATGCCTTACGTAAATTTTCTTGCTCAAAAGCTCCTAAAAATTTAGCCTTTTACGTGCACTGAAAATTTGCTCCGACGACCTCGCACTCATCACAAATTTGCATATAGATCGTGCCCTCGCCGTCTATCAAGCCACCAAAAGGAATTTGCGCTAGATATCTCATCGTTTTACCGCATTTTGAGCAGGCTAGATACTCGCTGTCTTGCTGCCACTGCGGATATCCGCCAAGCAAAATTTCACTATCTATCATATATGAGTAGTGAGCGCAAACCTCGCTGGCTAGCTCGAAATTTTGCCCATCAAGCACCGCCACAGCCTCTCTTACATAGTCTTCGCTCTCGCCCTCGCCCACTGTCTCTGTTTGCACGCTTTTGCCATCATTTTGGCAAAAGTACTGCACCAAGCCCACGCATGTCGGGCAAAATTTAAGCACAGCGTCGTTTTTAAGTTCTAGCCCAAGTCGCTTTAGGCTCTCTTTTTTGATGGTGAGTTCTATCATCTCGCCACTGCAAAATTTACACTTTTCATCATTTGCTGCTTTAAATTTAACGCTTGCCTCTGCGCTTTGACTTGGCTCACATCTAAAACACTTATCAAAAACTAGGCTTCTTCTCTTGCCACTGCTATCAAAGCTCCAGCCAGCAGTCTGCGAGTATCCATCAGTGTCTGCATAAAGCTTCGTCTTCCAAGGCTTTGACGCACCATAAAGCCTAAAAAATAGCTCTCTCACCACCTCATCGCCCTGCCATGCAAGTGCTGATAGGATGTGATTTAGCTTGACTATATTTTCTTCGCTTGAAAGCCTCTTTATAAGCTCATCTCGGATATTCGATGAAGCCTTTTTGTAAATTTCAGGTGGGTAGTACTCGCCGTTTTTTGTAAGCTCTTCGATGATCTGCTCGTCGCAAATACCATGCACATAGAAAATATATGTGAGATCGCTGTAAATTTCATCAAATTTATCTAGCTCGTCAATGTGCGCAAGAATATTTTTCTGCCTATTTTTGATCTCATCCTCGCTTAAGCTCTTATAAAACTCCAGCTTCTCTTTTTGCCTGCACCAGTAGCAGATCCCGTCAAAGTAAATCGTCCTTTGCTTGCACTTAGGACAAAGATGTGGCTCGCCCATTTTTGCTCCAAATTTAAATTTCGCTACTCAAAAAGACCTTTTTCGATGTCGATCTTGACGTTAAAGGTCTCAAAACACTTCGCACTTGCGATCCTGCCCTTTGCGGTGCGCTCGATAAAGCCATTTGCAAGCAGATATGGCTCGATGACATCCTCAACCGTGCCCTCGTCCTCACTAAGTGCCGCAGCGATCGTGCTAAGCCCCATAGGACGGCGCCTTGCTTGCATCAAAATTTCTAAATACCTAATATCCATCTCGTCAAATCCAAGCGAATTTACACCAAGCGCGTTAAGTCCCTCTTTTGCGCGCTCGTGGCTGATGATTTGCTCGTCATTTACCTCAGCAAAGTCGCGAATTCGCTTTAATAATCTAAGAGCGATCCTAGGCGTGGCACGTGAGCGTTTGGCGATCTCTAAAGAGGCATTTTTATCGCACTCTTTGCCAAGTTTGGCTGAGGCGATCTGCACGATACGGCTTAGCTCGCTACTTGTGTAAAACTGCAGCCTAAAATCCATCCCAAAGCGGTCTCTTAAAGGCGCTGAGATCATACCAGCACGAGTGGTCGCGCCAATCAGCGTAAATTTTGGCAAGTCTATCTTGATAGTCTGTGCTGCAGGCCCTGAGCCTATGATGATATCTAGCCTAAAGTCCTCCATCGCAGGGTAAAGTACCTCTTCGATAGCTGGGCTTAGGCGGTGGATCTCGTCGATAAAAAGCACGTCGCCCTCTTGTAAATTTGTAAGGATCGCTGCTAGGTCGCCACTCTTTTCTATCATCGGCGCTGCTGTCATTTTGATACTTACGCCCATTTCGTTTGCGATGATGTGAGCAAGGGTGGTTTTACCAAGTCCTGGAGGGCCGTAAAATAGCACGTGATCTAGGCACTCGTTTCGCTTTTTGGCCGCTTTTATAAAGACGTCTAAATTTTGTTTTATCTTTTCTTGTCCGATGTAGTCTTCAAATTTTGTTGGTCTAAGTGAGACTTCAAAGTCATTTTCAAAGCTTACTTTTTCGATTTCAACGATTCTATCCAAAGTTTTTCCTTCTAAATTTAAGGCTTCATTTTACGCTTTTATGCTTAATCTAAGCTCGTTTAAATTTATAGTAAAAGGTGCTGCCTTCATTATAAACGCTATCGACGCCATATAAAATGTCATGCTTTTGGCAAATTTCGCTGACGATATTTAGCCCAAGGCCAAAGCCGCCTTGAATTTCATCCTCTCTCACGTATCTTTTCCAGACCCTTTTTACGTCCTTTATCCCCTTGCCAAAGTCCTGCACGCTAAGATTGATGCGCTCTGCTTCAAGCTCTAAATTTACTATTATCTCGCTCTCTTTTGGGCTGTATTTTATGGCATTTGTGATGGTGTTATCGATGATACGCTGAGCTTCGACCTTGCTTAGCATAGTAAATGCCTCGCTTGCTAAATTTGTCTTTACCACGATGTGCTTGACATCAGCCACACTTGAGAGAAATTTCACTCGCTCTTTAACGTATTCGCTTAAATTTAGCCTCTCAAGTGGAAATTTGATGTAGCCTCGCTTTATAAAAAACTCGACATCTTCGTATGTTATCTGCATCTGTTTTAGGGCGTTTTTGATGCGGGTTATATACTTGTTTTCAAGCCCCAGCATCTCAAGGTTCATACCAGCCACGCCAAGAGGTGTCTTTAGCTCGTGCATGGCGTCGTTAAAGAAGTTATTCATATACTTTTGAAACTCTTTGTAAGGTTTAACACTGCTTAGATATAAAAAATATACGATAAATAGCACCGCCACAAGGATGACAAGTAGCATGATAGCTGTTAAAAAGATGTTCTTTTTATTATCAAGCTCCTTTTCAACGACTATGTAATAAGGGGTCTTATCTTTTATAAAAAAGCTCTTGTAAAAAAGGTACCCGCCCTCTTCTAGAGTTACAAATTTAAAGCTGCTTGGCTCTTTGGTAAGGGTTGAGATGACTGGTTTAAAATTTACGTCGTAAATCGCAAATTTATATTTTAATGAGCTAGCTATATTTTCGTTTTTAAGAAATGAATTTTTGATGATGGTTTCATGCTTCATAGCACCAAAAAGGGCTTTTGAGCTGCTATTTTTCTGGCTTAAATTTAAGATCACAAAGCTTTGAAAGCAAAAAAGCGACATTATGACAAATGTCGCTATGATCTGAATCTTAAAGCTCTTGTGCATCTATCTTGTAGCCTATGCGCCTCTTTGAGATGATAAAGTCGTTTGTTGTCTTGTTTCTTATCTTTAAAACGTGCATTCTTATATCAGCGCCCTCGATATCTTTGTCATTCCAGACAAGATCTCTAAGCTCCTCCATACTGACGTAAGAATTTAGGTGTGAGACCAGGCACTCGACCAAAGCGACCTCTTTTGCACTAAGATCAACAGCTTTGTCGTTTTTATATAGCACACGCTTGTTTAGGTTAAAGCTAAACTCGTCATTTATCTTAACTATGTTTTTATCGTCAGTGCCATAGTATTTTCGCATAAGCTCAGCAACTCTAAATTTAAGCTCAGCAAGCTCAAATGGCTTTTTTAGATACTCATTACAGCCAAGCTCGTAGCCAATCGCCATATCATCTATATCAACTAAAGATGTCGTTATCATGATAGGAGCGTTTGGATTTAGACTTCTTATATATTTGATGACCTCGTGACCATTTACTCCAGGCACTTTTATGTCAAGTATAAAAAGGTGATAGAAATTTTTCTCTATCAAGTCGCAAGCCTCTTGACCGTCGCTCACCGCTGTAACTTCATAACCAAGCGTCTGCAAAAACTCACAGACGCTCTCTTGAAACCCCAAATCATCTTCTAAAAGCAAAATCTTCAAAATGCTCTCCTAAAAAACAAACTTTAATAAGATTTTTATCTATTGTAATACTTAATAGGTAAATTTCAAATTAAAATTCTTTTTTAAGTATTAAATAAAAATTTGTCCTGCATAAACTATGTAATATCTTAGCAAAAAGACACCACAAATGACTAAAATAGCGTTTAGCACGGCAAATTCGCGTTTGAAATCATGCACCTTTAAAACGCTTAAGTCTAAAATGATAGGCACAGCCATACCAAGACCTATGACGCCGATATAAAACATCAGCCCAAGAGAATTTGCACTAAGTGCGTTTGCTACGCTCTGCGCACCACTTGCACTTGCACCTTTTACAACCATGAAAAGAGCAACTATTAACAAAAACTCAACTATTATCGCAAAAAAGTCAAATTTTAATAAAAAGTGTGCAGTTTGATTTTGCTCTCTTTTTTCATCTTTTAGCACGCCAATTAATAACGTAAATGCACCAGCACAGCTTAAGCCAGAGATTAAGAATAATACTGGCAAAACCGGTGTGTTCCAAAGTGCTATCTTATGAGCTGCACTTAGCAAAAAGCCTGTATATGCGCCAACGCCGATGCCTAAGATGAAAAGCAAAACTCCAAGCAAACCTGAAAGCTTGCTAGCTAAATTTGCAAGCGCGTCAAAAAGAGAAATTTTAAGCGACGCGATCTCATTTTTAAACGCACCAAGCGCGTATATAACGCTAAGAGGCGTATAAATTAAAAGCAATGCAACGCCTATTGACATAACTGAGTCGAAGTTATAAAGCAAAAGTATCCAGTAAAAGCTAAGCGGCTTGCCAAGATCAATCACCAAAAGGGCAAGTCCAAGGATGATCGCCACTGGAGCGATAAGAGCAGCTGCTTTAAAGTAGTAGTTATCCTTGCCAAATTTATTTGAGATAAGCACAGCAACGATGCTAGCACCTGCACTAAGTCCTGCTAAAAATAGATAAAAAGCTATCGGCCAGCCCCAGTAAATTTCTGTGTATTGAGCTAAGCTTCCTGACATGTTATTCATGGTGTGCTCCTTTTGTATTTGCGATCATCGCAAGTGAAGGTTTTGTGTTTAACTCCGCTTTTGGCAAGTAATATTTGCTCTCTTTTAGTTTCTTTGAAATTTTAGAGTTTTCATCATTTACGTCGCCAAAAGTTAGGGCATTTGTAGGGCAGACGCTAACACAAGCTGGGTCTTTGCCCTCTTCTAGCCTGCTCTCATAGCAAAATGTGCATTTGCCTATCTCGCCATCTGGTAAGACATAGCGAGCGTCGTATGGACAGGCTAGGATGCAGTACTTGCAACTAACGCAAATTCTATGATCAAGCAGCGTCACGCCATCAGCCGTTTTAAAGCTAGCACCAGTTGGGCAAACCTCAACACAAGGTGCATCTTCGCACATAACGCAGCTTTGACGTAAAAAGTCGGTCTTTAAATTTGGAAATGTCCCACTCATCTTTGCATGCACCTGCAAGCGGTAAAGTCCCCTTCTTGGCACGTTGTTTGCACTTCTGCAAGCTACCGAGCAGCCTTGACAGCCGATGCATAAATTTTCATCATGTATCATCATATATTTTTTCATTTTCTATCCTTACGCTTTACTTATGCTAACGCCAACATTTGTAACCATAGTCGCAGCCACCGGACCCTCAGCTGGATCGAGAAGCACGCTTGTGTTAAGTCCCACGTGATCTATGCTCTTAAGGCCTGGCGTGATGTGTCCAAAGCCATGATAGATAAAGAGCGTATCTTCTCTAATGCCCTCAGTCACCATAAGCTTGCCCTTTTGCTCGCCAAATTTATTTTTGACCAAAACCATGTCGCCGTCACGTAAATTTTGCTTTTTAGCGGTGTTTGGATTGATCCAGATAGGGCTATCGCTCATGAGGTCATTTAAAAATGGCACTGTTTGGGTGTGACCGTTAGTATGGACAGGCGTTTTGCCACAGGTTAAGCAAAGCTCGTGTCCGTCAAATGTATCCATATCTTTGTCATTTAGCGCGCCATATCCTGCAAACTGCGCCTCAACGTCAGGTAAAAATAGCTCTATCTTGCCGCTTTTTGTTTTAAGTTTGGCCATATCGTCCATTAGCCCATTTTCTCCTACAAATTTAGAAGTGACTGGATATTTAGCGACAAATTTATCGATCATACCTTTTTCTCTAAACAAAATTCCCGGCTCATCCCACGTGATAAAGCCATCTTTTTCTAGTGCTGCAAGTAAATTTACATCTCCACCAGCTTGTTGCATCCTAAACTCACGTATGTCGTTCCAAGTGTAAAGCTCATCTATCTTCATGCGGCGTGCTAGCTCTCTAAAGATAAACGCCCCATCCTTCGTGTCGCCAACTGGATCGACGACCTTATTTCTTATCATATAAGCTGGTTTTAGACCTGACTTGTCCTCTATGCCCTCATCGCGCTCAAGGTAGCTACTCTCAGGCAAGATGACATCAGCAAAGGTCGCCATATCGTTTAGATAGACATCGCTCACTACGATTAGCTCAAGCTTCTTCATCGCCTCTATGCTCTTCATCGTCTCAGCAACGTTTATTAGGTGATTAAATCGGATGTTAAACCAGCCTTTTATGGCGTATGGTTTCTCGCTTAAGATAGCGTCATTTATATCCATCAAAACGCCATGTTTTCTGCTTACAAATTTATGCCCACCAGTCTCGCCAGCGAAGTCTAGTCTAGTGACTTTTGGTACTTTAAATTTCTCATCTGGATTTTTAAGAACTGGAAATTTATTCTCGCCAACTAGCTTGTTAAAGGTTTTAGCATTTTTGCCACCAAAAAGACCGCCTTTAACCTCCCAGTTACCCATCATCGCATTTGCTACCATGATGGCTTTTGTCCTCATATATTCAGCTTTTGTGGTAGTTGTCTTATGCCCAAAATCAAAAATAACTCTTGGAGCAGCTTTGTAAATTTCATCAGCGATGCGTCTAACATCGCTTGCTTTTATGCCAGTGATTGCCTCTTGCCACTCAGGTGTTTTGCCCTCGACACTCTTTACGATCTCATCAAAGCCAGTTGTAAATTTCTCAATAAATTCTTTATCATAAGTGCCATTTTGTATCCAAGTGTTGATGAGTGCTAGAACAAAGGCGAGGTCTGTGCCAGGTTTAACTGGTAGCCACTCATCGGCCTTTGAAGCTACAACGCTAAATCTTGGCTCAAGCACAAGTAGCTTTGTATCCTTGCTAGCTGCAAATTTAGCAAGCTTTTTAGCATCAGCTATGACGATGCCCTCAAAGAGGTTGTGACCAAAATTTACAACGTATTTTGCATTTGCAAAGTCTCTTTTTAGCTTAGCGATGCCATACATCTGCTCGCAGACCATTTGATAGGTGATCGGACAGCATGAAAAGTGCGAAAAGCAGTTTGGCGAGCCATAAGCTGAGGCAAAATTTACCATTAGCTTGTGTGTTTGCGAGCTTTTACAGGTAAATACAAAGCTTTCAGGGCCATACTTTTGCTTGATGTCAAGCATCTTTGAAGCGACATAGTCAAGCGCCTCATCCCAGCTAACCTCGCGCCATTTATTTTCGCCTCTCTCACCAGCTCTGATTAATGGCTTTTTGATCCTATTTTCATCATAGAGCTGACTTAAGCCTGAGCCACCCCTTGCACAAAGAGAGGTTGCTGTGCCGCCAGCTTTTGGATTGCCACTTAAAAAGCGAACTTTGCCATCAACGACTTTTGCTTCGATAGGACACCTTGAAGAGCACATCTCACAAAAGCTATGAACGTGTTTTTCGCCTCCATTTGCAGCACCTTGCAAAGCACCACCTGATAGAGATGATGCAGCCGCGCTAACTCCTGCACTGAATTTTAAAAATTCTCTTCTATTTAAGCTCATCTTTCTCCCTTTAAAAGAAATTTTACTTTTGTTATTTTATTATTTAAAGTTGAAACTAAAATTAAATTTTATTTAATAATTTTTTTTAATTTTAATTTTTTATGATATGTGAGATTAAATATCAAAATAGAGCAAATTTTAAAAATGATAAATTAAGGAGGATTAAATTTTAGTGCGATTTTTGTGTGATTTATAAAAAAAGAAAATTTAAATTTGAAATTTAAGAATTTGATATAAAAATTGAAAATTTAAAGTGTGTTAAAAAAGCCGAGAGAGATCTCGGCTTAAGTTTTATATAAGAACTGGAGCTACTATAAATCCAAGGATAACTGATAATGCAACCATTATAGTTCCTGGGATGAAGAATGAGTGGTTAAATACAAATTTACCAACTCTTGTAGTTCCTGTATCGTCCATCGCTATCGCACCTAGTGTTGTAGGATATGTTGGCAATACAAATAGACCAGAAACTGCAGCAAATGAAGCTACAAGGATCCAAATTTGACCTGAATTTTCAGGGCTAGTCATACCAAGAGCAGCAGCAACAGCAGGCATCATAACCTTTGTTGTAGCAGCTTGTGAGTATAGCAAGCAGCTTAAGAAATAAAGCGCAACAGCTAGGATAAATGGATACTGAGTAACGAAGTCTTTTGCAGCCTCTTTGATAGCGTCAAGGTGTCCATTAACAAATGTAGTACCAAGCCATGCGATACCAACAACGCAGATGCACGCATTCATACCGCTTTGGAAAGTGCTTGTTGATAAAAGTTTGCCCGTCTCAACTTTGCATGCTACTGCTATCGTAAAGCCGATAGTTAGCATGAAGCTAATGATAGCTGCATCTCTTGAAAGGATAGGTTTTTCTACAAGACCTAAGCTCTTTGAGATATATAGCGCATAGCAAACAACGATCAAAACACCAACTGCAAAGATAGCAACTGATCTTTTTGCGTATGGTTTTGGCTCGTGATACTCAACGTCCTTAACCTCTGCAACCAAACCTTTTGCAAGTCTATCTTGATAGATAGGATCTTTTGAAAGGTCAAGGTCGTAAAATTTATTGATAATAAACGCAGTGATAATCATCGCTACAAATGTAGTTGATATACAAATAAATAGCAACACTGGATAGCTAACACCCAGCTTCTCGCATAGACCACTCATAGCAACAAACGCAGCTGAGATCGGGCTTGCAGTGATCGCTACTTGAGAAGAGACAACTGAAAGCGCAAGTGGAGCTGAAGGTTTGATGTTTTGAGTTTTTGCAACCTCAACGATAACAGGGATCATAGAGAACGCAGTGTGTCCAGTACCTGCAAGGATAGTTAAAAAGTAAGTAACTATCGGAGCAAGAAAGTTGATCTGTTTTGGATTCTTGCGTAAAATTTTTGTTGCTACTTGAACTAAATAATCAAGTCCGCCCGCAACTTGCAAAGCTGTGATCGCTGAGATAACTGAAGCGATGATCAAGATAACATCCATAGGGATATCTTTCATATCGACTTTCATACCAAGTAAAGCGAGTATCACAACGCCAAGACCACCTGCGTAGCCAACGCCCATACCACCTAGTTTGACACCAAGATAGATGCCGCCAAATAGGACTATAATCTGTAAGATCAGCATTATATCCATCGAAAACTCCTTTATTAAATTTTATTACTAAAATCACCACTTAAGCGTGTCAGAATTTTGGCACGCTTTTAATAATACTTTGCTTAAAATTTTACTTAACCATGCTCGGATTTAGCATATTTTTAGGCTCTAAAATCTTATCGATCTCTTCTTTGCTTAGATAGCCTCTCTCTAGGCAGATATCGCCAACTGCTTTACCTGTTTGAAGGGCCTCTTTAGCGATGCTTGCTGATTTTTCGTAACCGATATATGGGTTAAATGCTGTTACGATACCAACTGAGCCAAGAACTGATTTTAAGCAAGCTTCAGGGTTTGCTGTAAGTTTTTTGATAGCTTTTTCAGCTAGTGTTTTCATAGCATTTTCAAGGATAAATATAGAGTTAAATAGCGCATAAGCGATGCCTGGCTCAAATGCATTTAGCTCAAATTCGCCTCTTTCAGAGCAAAGCATGATAGTTACGTCATTACCGATAACCTCATAGCACGCTTCACCTACAACCTCAGCGATAACTGGATTTACCTTACCTGGCATGATTGAGCTGCCTGGTTGCATTTGAGGTAAATTTATCTCACCAAGACCGCATCTTGGGCCTGAGTTCATTAGTCTTAAGTCGTTTGCGATTTTTGAAAGTCTAACAGCTGCAGTTTTAAGCGCGCCACTTACATGGACGAAGTCTGCAGTATCTTGTGTAGCAGCGATAAAATCATCAGCCTTTTTAAAATCAACTCCAGTGATCTCTTTTAGTTTTTTAACAACTACATTTTTATACTCTGGGTGGCAGTTGATGCCTGTGCCTATCGCAGTTGCGCCCATGTTTAGATGTGTCATTGACTCACGAGCTGCTGTGATCTTTTCGATGTCACTTTTGATGTAGCTTGCAAATGCGTTAAAAGTGTTGCCAAGTGTTGTAGGGACGGCATCCTCAAGCTCTGTTCTACCCATTTTGATGATATCTTTAAATTCTTTTGCTTTTTTCTCAAGCTCATCTTTTAGTAAATTCATAGCAGCAAGTAAGTCAGTAAGTTTTGCATAAGTTGCTACTTTAATAGAGCTTGGATAAGTATCATTTGTGCTTTGTCCAAGGTTTGTGTGATCGTTTGGATGGATGTATTGATACTCGCCTTTTTTATGACCAAGGCTCTCAAGCGCGATATTTGTGATAACCTCGTTTGAGTTCATATTTGTACTTGTTCCTGCGCCACCTTGAACCATATCAACAACAAATTGATCTAAAAACTCACCAGCTATTACTCTATCAGCAGCTTTTGCCAAAGCATCAGCTATCTTTGGATCTAAAACGCCAACCTCTTTATTTGCAAGTGCAGCAGCTTTTTTGATCTGTGCAAATGCCTTTACAAAGTATGGATACTCTTTTAATGTTCTACCGCTCATGTGGAAGTTCTCAGTAGCCCTAAATGTTTGGATACCATAGTAAAAATTGTCAGAAATTTCCAACTCGCCAATAAAATCATGTTCTCTTCTGGTTGCCATAACAGCTTCTCCTTAGTAAAAAATTGTTACCGAGTGAAATTATATAGGTATTTGAGATTTTAAATATTAATGACTACTTATTTTTTTTAAGCTTTAAGTTTTTGACTTGATATGGCGCTCTTTGAAAGAAAATTATATTTCATATTTAAGCTAATTTTTAGGAATTTGCTTGTCTAAATTGTTATATTACTAATAATATCACTTTTTTATTATATAAAAAGGGTCAAAATAGCTCAGATTTGTCCTACACTTTA
>NZ_CABPUY010000002.1:304922-505467 GCF_902460575.1 Campylobacter concisus
AGTATGGGTCTTGTTTCTTTTTTGGCTAAAAAAATTTCAAGGATAAAAGCATTATTTAGTATTGTTTGCCATGGTGATGATATTTTAAATGAAAACATTTTTTTAAAAAATATTAATAAAACTATTTTGAAGAGAACGGACGCTATTTTTGCTGTATCAGACCAAATAAGGGATAAAATTTTATCTTTTGGCATAGATGCTAGTAGAGTATTTGTTGGTCAATATGGTATCGAAAAAGTATCTTTAAAATATAGCGAAAAAAGTATAGATATACTGTCAAATAGGGCATTTGTTCCAAATTCTAGAATAGAGGAAATGCTTGAATATTTAAAATATTTCAAAAATAGAAATTTAAAAATAGTTTTTGTCTTGCCCTATATAAGCGAAAATGATCTATTAAAATTAAAGCAAAATTATAGCTTTATTGATTTTTACAAGAATATGGATCATGGCGATTTATTAAAAAAGATGGATAAGACAAAAATATATATAAGCAATACAAAATCAGATGGTACTTCTTTATCTCTAATGGAAGCCATGGCGTGTGGTGCTATTCCAGTTGTATCCAATATTTTGTCGAATAGAAGTTGGATACTTGACGGAGTTAATGGTTTTTTGTTTAATGACGGTAATCAATTTATAGACTCTATAGAAAAAATTCTAGGCAACAACACTAATGACATGGTGCTTATAAACCAAAATATTATCAAACAGAGAGGACTATATATGGAGCAGATGAAAAAGATAGAAAAATTTATTAATAAATGGTTGATATAAAATGAAGCTTCTAACAATTTTAGGCGCAAGACCACAGTTTATAAAAGCAGGATCGGTGAGCCGTGAGATATCCAAATTTGATAGCATCAAAGAGATTATAGTTCATACTGGCCAGCACTATGATGCAAATATGAGCGATATATTTTTTGATGAGATGCAAATACCAAAGCCAAACTATTTTTTGGGCATCGGAGGTAAAACTCATGGTGCTATGACCGGACAGATGATGGAGAAAATAGAAGAGATAGCTTTCAGTGTAAAGCCAGATATGATAATGGTATATGGCGATACAAATTCTACATTAGCTGGTGCATTAGTTGCTTCAAAGCTGCACATAAAGCTCGCACATGTTGAAGCTGGGCTAAGAAGTTTTAATACAAAAATGCCCGAGGAGATCAATAGAATTTTGACAGATCGTGTGAGTCAAATTTTATTTTGTCCTACTGATACCGCAGTGCAGAATTTGAAAAACGAAGGTTTTGAAAAATTTGACTGCAAAGTAATAAAAAGTGGCGATGTAATGCAAGATGGGTCAATATTTTATAAAAAGTTTGCAAAAAAGCCAAATCTGAATGTTGATAAAAAATTTATACTTTGTACTATACATAGGGCCGAAAATACAGATAATGAGGTTAGACTTAAGGCTATTTTTGAAGCTTTAAATGATATAGCTAAAAATATCCAAGTTATCTTACCGCTTCATCCAAGAACCAAAAAGATATTGCAAAATTTAAACATAAACACTATAAATCTTACCATTATAGAGCCGGTTGGTTATTTGGAAATGACATGGCTTATTGATAATTGCTTTTTTGTAATGACCGATAGCGGAGGACTTCAGAAAGAGGCATTTTTCTTTAAAAAACAGTGTATTACATTACGTGATGAAACGGAGTGGGTGGAGCTTGTAAAATGCAAGGCAAATATTTTAGTGGGTGCAAATAAAGATAAAATTTTAGCTGCCTTTTCAACTATAAAAACTTTTGATGAAAATAATTTGGAATTAAATTTATATGGCAATGGTAAGGCAAGCGAGATAATAGTTAAAGAGATATTAAATGCCTAAAAGTGTTGTATTTATTGGACATTATAATGGCGGTAAGGATGATTTCGATACTAGACATTTTTTCTTTGCTAAAGAATTGGTGGGGCTTGGCTATAAAACAACAATAATTAATGCTGCATTTTCTCATCGCATCCATGATGCAAAACTTATAAATGGGCAGTATATTTCGCACATTGATAGCGGAGTTAGATTTTTTAGCATAAAAACACCATTCTATAAAGGTAATGGACTTAGACGCATAGTAAATATGTTTGCATTTGTGTTAAATTTAATAAAATGCACAAAAAAACTATTAGTTGAAATAGGAAATATTGATGTTATTATAATGTCCTCTCCGCATCCGTTTGCTATTTTTGCCGCAAAATTTATGGCAAATAAAGCAAAAGCCAAACTAATAATTGATATTAAAGATATATGGCCATTATCTATTACAGAATTGACGAGTGCAAAAAAATATCATCCATTTGTAATGCTCACAAAGCTGACGGAACTTTTTGCTTATAGGGTTCAAGATAAGATTATATCTCCTCTTAATAATATAAATGAATATTTTTATGATTCTGGTCTTAATATTCAAGCTAAGCATATTCCTACTGGACTTGACTTGGATTTTTATGAAAATATAAATCATGAAAATTTACAAATAAATATACCAAGTGATAAATTTATAGTTGGTTATATAGGAGGTATTACAAAATCGAATGCTATAGAATTTTTACTAGAGAGTGCCAACTATTTTTTACAAAATTATAAAGATATTTTGTTTTTAGTTGTGGGAGATGGGTCTAATAAAAATAATCTAGTAAAAAAATATAATTCAAGTAATATTTTATATATAGATGCAGTTAAAAAAGAGGAAGCTTTTATGATAATGTCTAAATGTGATGTCTTGTACCGTGCAATGTTGCCATTAAAAATTTATAGTTACGGGATATCTCCACTTAAAATGAATGAGTACATGTTTGCTGGTGTGCCAATAGTTCATTCTTTTGACTATAAGGAGCATGATATTATAATGAAAGCAGGATGTGGTATTAGCGTTAAATCTGGTAGTATGCTTGAAATACAAAACGCTATCTTGAAAATTTACAATATGCCAAAAGAGGAAAGAGAAAAAATGGGGCAAAATGGTAAAGAATATGTTAAAAATAATTTATCATATAAAGCATTAGTTAAAAAAATGATAGAAGTTTTATGACTAAACGCCTTTTTTAGTAAAAATAATCGCAATAGTTTTTGCTATGATCTTTATCTCCAGCCAAAGTGACCAGTGCTTTATGTAGTAAAGATCATACATTAGCTTTTGTTTGGCATCGTGCGTGTTTGCGCCATAAGGGTAGTTTACCTGTGCCCAGCCAGTGATTCCTGGGCGGACGATGTGGCGTTCATTGTAGTAAGGTATCTCTTTTTCAAAGAAATTTATCCAATATCTTCGCTCTGGTCTTGGGCCTATTAGATGCATCTGCCCTCGAAGCACATTTATGCACTGTGGCACCTCGTCGATGCGAGTTTTACGCATAAATTCGCCAAATTCAAAGACTCTATCATCGTTTTTGCTAGCAAATTTAGCCCCGTCTTTTTCAGCATCAACCACCATCGAGCGAAATTTGATACATTCAAATTCTCTGTTGCCAAGCCCAACCCTATTTTGCAAAAAGTAAAGGCTGCCAGGCGACTGCTCATCTATCTTTTTCTTTACATAAAATTTAAGCACAAAAAGCATCACAAGAAGCATCGAGCAGCTTACATAGTCGATCACGCGTTTTAAGGCGTATTCAAGGGCATTGTAAGGCTTGATATCGTTTAGAAAGTTTAAATTTTCGCCATTTTCTGGGATGTAGCATTTTTGCAGATAAATTTCTAAAAAGCTCTCCACGTTTAGAAATTTGATCTTTTTATACTTAGTCTTAAACTGCAAAAGTGTGAGAAATCTCACCAGTTTGCTATCAACAGGCTTTTGGGTATTTAGCACTATGAGCCTTTGATCGCCTGATTTTATGAGATTTTCCAGTGCGCTTCGCAAAGCTTTTGCGTCGCTATTTTCAGGGGATAAAAAATTCACCTGGCCAAATTTCTTCCTAAGCTTCTCTAGCTCGAGTTTGGTGAAAGCATATTTTTCGCCAAGGATGATCATAGGCCTATCCCTTTATCTTTATTTTAAATTTGCATTATAAAATTCGTCTAATTATACCCAAACGTGCTAATTGCATTTTTAAAAAAAGAGTTAAGGTTAAAATATGTCTCATAAATTTCTTGCTGTGCTTGTTTTAGCGCTGATTTGCGCTATTTCTTTTGCGCTCTCAAACACACTTTTGGCTAAATTTCACACTAGCCCGCTCATCATCTCTATTATTTTAGGCGCCATTTTTGCAAATCTTTTTACAAAACAAACTCAAATTTTTAAAAGTAGTGGCGTCGTGGCGATCGCTGGGAAGCAAATTTTAAGGCTAGGCATCATACTTTTTGGCTTTAACATAAGCCTTAGCGAGATCGCAAGTGTCGGCACTCTAGGCGTGATATATGCAGCATTTATGGTCTTTGCGACCTTTTGCTTTGCGCTTTTTGTAGCCAAAGCCTTGGGACTTAACAGGGATAGTGCCGTGCTCATTGGCTCAGGGGCAAGTATATGCGGTGCAGCTGCTGTTATGGCTACACAAAATGAGATAAAAGCAGACGCAAACAAGCTTGCTATCGCCATTTGCACGGTGGTGCTCTTTGGGACGATTGGTATGTTTATCTATCCATTTATCGCTAAATTTCTAGCTCTCACACCGCACCAAACTGGCTTTTTTATCGGTGGCTCACTTCACGAGGTAGCCCACGTGGTGGCAGCCTCAGCAGCATTTGATAGCGCAGCAAGTAGCACCGCCGTCATCATAAAAATGCTTCGCGTCATCATGCTAGTACCTTTTTTGTTTTTGCTAAATTTCTTAAATTTAAGCCAAAATAGCGGTGGTTCAAAGCTAAAGAGCATACCTTGGTTTGCGCTATTTTTCTTAGTGGCGATCTGCGTTAGATCTTTGCCGTTTTTCCCTGAAAATTTAGTGCAAATTTTAAAGTTAGCCGCCAGTATCTGCCTTTGCGTCGCGATGTGTGCTTTGGGATTTGGGATAGATAGGAGTATATTTAAAGCGACGGGCAAAAAGCCATTTTTGCTAGCATTTTTTATATTTTTATGGCTTATTTGCTCTTCGCTTGTTTTTGTTAAGGCTCTTTGCTAGTTTTTAGCTTTTGCAAAAACTCTTCGATGTTGTATTTTGCTCTGTAAGCTGGGCTTAAAAGGTGTATCAAGATGTCGCCAAGGTCCATCACGATCCAATCAGGCGAGCTCTCAGTGCCTATAAATTTCTCCCCAAGAGGCTTAAGCTCCTCTTTTAGATCCTCAGCCAGCGAGTAAGCGTGCCTCTCACCAAGCGTAGTAGCGATAACTACGGCCTTTACGAAATAATCATCCCCGCTCATATCAAACACTTGTATCTCTTCAGCCTTTTTTGCGTCTAAAACCTTAACTATACTTTCGGTGCGCTCTTGCATCGATCTCTCTTGCATTTTTAATCCTTGGTAAAAATTTATAATCTCATCTTTTATCTCGCTAGGCAGCTCATCAAGCCCCTTTTGGTGCCTGATCTGCGACGAGCTAACATCCACGTGCACGTCCATTTTTTGTAAATTTCGCGGAATTTCTATGTGATTGCGCTTGGCGATCACAAACTGCACTAATTTTTTTAGCTCCTCATATCCATGCCACTTATCAAGCGTGGCTAGGTGGTCCGCGCCTATTATGAGATAAAATTTCTCTATCTTGAATTTCTCATACAAATACTTAACCGTCTCTATGGTAGGCACTGGGCGAGCTAAATTTATCTCATAGTCTGATATCTCGACCTTCTCTAGGCCGCCCCAAATTTCTCTTATCCACTTTAGGCGAAGCTCTGGCGGAGCTGAAAATTCGCTCTTAAAGGGACTTATAAAAGTTGGCATGATGATGAGCTTATCGATATCAAGGCCACTTACTGCCATTTTCACAATGCTATCGTGTCCTAAATGAACCGGATCAAAGCTCCCGCCAAAAAGTGCTAACTTCATCTATTAAAGTGCCTTGTTTATATTTGTTTTAAAATTCTTTTTTGTAGAATTAGGCGTAATTATATCAAAAGGAGCTAAGATGTCAGTTAAAGTAGCAATAAACGGCTTTGGGCGTATCGGTAGGTGTGCCGCTCGTATTATTTTAGAGCGAGACGATGTTGAGCTTGTCGCTATTAACGACACCGCAACAAGGGATATGACGAGGTATTTGCTCAAATACGACAGCGTGCATGGCGAATTTAAGCAAGACGTTAAGGTGATAAGCGACGAATTTATAGAAGTAAATGGCAAAAAGATAAGAGTTTTTTCTACAAGAGATCTAAACGAGCTTAGCTACGCAGACTACGGTACAGACGTGGTTTTAGAGTGCACTGGCAAGTTTTTAACCACTGAAAAATGTGAGCCATATCTTGCTCGCGGCGTCAAAAAAGTCGTCATGAGCGCTCCAGCAAAAGACGACACTGTAACATTTGTAGTTGGCGTAAATGACGATAAATACGCAGGCGAGGCGATCGTCTCAAACGCAAGCTGCACCACAAACGGCCTAGCTCCAGTGGCAAAGGTGCTAAACGATAAATTTGGCATCGTAAAGGGGCTAATGACTACGATCCACGCATATACAAATGGTCAGAGCCTAGTTGATGTAAAGGCTAAAGATTTCCGCCGCTCACGCGCTGCAGCGCTAAATATCGGACCTACGACCACCGGAGCTGCAAAAGCGATCGCTAAAGTGCTCCCCGAGCTAAGCGGTAAGTTGCACGGTCAAGCGGTCCGCGTGCCAGTGGCAAACGTCTCAATGGTCGATCTAACGGCGGTTTTAAAAAGACCAGCTAGCAAAGAGGAGATAAACGAAGCATTTAGAGCGGCTGCAGAGTCAAATTTAAAGGGAATTTTATTCGTCGATGACGACTACAGAGTTAGCAGCGACTTTTGCACAAGCACCTTTAGCAGCATCGTAGCGAGTGACACCACGCAGGTTATCGCTGATGATATGGTGAAGGTCTTTGCGTGGTACGACAACGAGTGGGGCTACTCAACAAGGCTTGTAGATCTTGCTAAGATCGTGGCTACAAAGTAAATTTAAAGGGTGAAAAATGAGTGAAATTTTATCGATCAACGACCTTGAGCTAAACGGCGCAAAAGTCTTTATAAGGTGCGATTTTAACGTGCCTATGGACGAGTTTTTAAACATCACTGATGATCGCAGGATCCGCTCAGCGATACCAACTATCCGCTACTGCTTGGATAATGGCTGCAGCGTAGTTTTGGCCAGTCACTTGGGACGCCCAAAAAATGGCTATGAAGAAAAATTTTCACTTCAAGGCGTGGCTAAGAGGCTATCAAGACTGCTTGATAGAGAGGTGATATTTGCTGAAGATGTGATCGGAAATGACGCTAAAACAAAGGCTGCAGCTTTAAAAGCTGGTGAAATTTTGATGATAGAAAATTTACGCTTCGAAAAGGGCGAGACCAAAAATGACGAGGCTTTGGCAAAAGAGCTTTCAGGATTTGGCGAATTTTACATAAATGACGCATTTGGCGTTTGCCACAGGGCTCACGCATCTGTCGAAGCGATCACTAAATTTTATGATGAGAAGCACAAGGCGGCGGGATTTTTACTACAAAAAGAGATAAATTTCGCTCAAAATTTGATAAAACATCCATCTCGTCCATTTGTCGCAGTCGTGGGCGGTTCAAAGGTGAGTGGCAAGCTTCAAGCATTGCATAACCTTCTGCCGCGCGTCGATAAGCTCATAATTGGCGGCGGTATGGCATTTACATTTTTAAAATCACTTGGCGAAAACATCGGAAATTCGCTCCTTGAAGAAGAACTCATCGAAGATGCAAGGCAAATTTTACAAAAAGGCAAAGAGCTGGGAGTGAAAATTTACCTACCAGTAGATGTCGTCGCTGCTCAGACATTTTCAGCTGAAAGTGCCGTAAAATATGTCCCTGCGCAAGAGATCCCAAACGGCTGGATGGGGCTTGATATTGGACCTGCCTCTATTAGGCTATTTAAAGAGGTCATCGCAGATGCGCAAACCATCTGGTGGAACGGACCTATGGGCGTTTTTGAGATGGATAAATTTAGCAAAGGTAGCATCAAAATGAGCCACGCCATCATCGACACTCACGCAACAACCGTCGTTGGCGGTGGCGATACGGCTGACGTGGTCGAGCGCGCAGGAGACGCTGATGAGATGACATTTATCTCAACTGGCGGTGGTGCGAGCTTGGAGCTAATAGAAGGCAAAGAGCTGCCTGGCATAAAGCCGCTTAGAAAAGAGGAGTAGGTCTTGAAATTTCTAGCGAATTTAAAGTGCAACCACACAAGAGCAAGCTTTAGAGAGTACGCGAAAATTTTAGACGAAAATTTAAGCGCAAACGACGACGTGAGCGTATTTGCTCCTGCTAGTACCTTTAATGAAAAAAGGCATATTTTTAGGCTTGGGGCGCAGAATTTCTACCCATGCGAGAGTGGGGCATTTACTGGCGAGATCGGCAAGGCGATGCTTGATGAATTTGACATCAAAGACGTGCTGATCGGCCACTCTGAGAGGCGTGAAATTTTAAATGAAAGCGAGGAGTTTTTGCGAGCAAAATTCGACTTTGCTGCAAAAAATGGATGGAATGTGATCTACTGCATCGGTGAAAATTTAAGCACAAATGAAAACGGAGCGACCAAAGAATTTCTAAGCCGCCAGCTTGAAAATATAGACCTTGGCTATAAAAATTTAGTCATCGCCTATGAGCCGATCTGGGCGATAGGAACCGGCAGGAGCGCTAGCATAGAGCAGATAGATGAGGTGCTAAGCTTTTTAAAGACAAAGGCAAATGTGCCGCTACTTTACGGTGGAAGCGTCAATGCAGCAAATATCGCTGATATCGCAGGTATCAAAAGCTGCGATGGGGTTTTGGTAGGCACAGCCAGCTGGGATGCGAATAATTTTCTAGGGCTTATTAGCGCGGTATCTCGCTGATAAATTTAAACGATCTTGCAAATTTCACCCTGCGACAGGCTATTTGCCTAGTCTTGGGATGAAATTTACTGCGAAACATTTAAATTTACCTAGCGATATATCCGCTTGTTGGTTTGTGTTTAAAATTTAAATATCGCTTAAAAGTCAAACAAAATAAAAGGAGAAATGATGATACTAAAAGGTAAAAAAGGTCTGATCGTAGGCGTTGCCAACGCTAAATCAATAGCTTACGGTATCGCAAAAGCTTGTCACGATCAAGGTGCGCAGATGGCATTTACATACCTAAATGACGCTCTTAAAAAGCGTGTAGAGCCGATCGCTGAGGAGTTTGGTAGCAAATTTGTCTACGAGCTTGACGTAAATAACCAAGCTCACCTAGACGGGCTTGCAAATCAAATCAAAAAAGACCTTGGCGAGATCGATTTTGTCGTGCACGCTGTGGCTTATGCGCCAAAAGAAGCGCTTGAGGGCGAGTTTGTAAACACCACAAAAGAGGCATTTGATATAGCGATGGGCACTAGCGTCTACTCGCTGCTAAGTCTTACTCGCGCGGTTTTGCCAGTGCTAAAAGAGGGCGGCTCGGTGCTAACTCTTACATACCTTGGCGGACCAAAATTTGTGCCACACTACAACGTCATGGGCGTTGCCAAAGCGGCACTTGAGAGCTCGGTTCGTTACCTAGCACACGACCTTGGCGCTAAAAACATCCGTGTAAATGCGATCAGCGCAGGCCCTATCAAAACGCTTGCCGCAAGCGGAATAGGTGATTTTAGAATGATCTTGCGCTACAACGAAGTAAATAGCCCGCTAAAACGCAACGTCACCACAGAAGATGTCGGCAACAGCGCTATGTACCTGCTTAGCGACCTAGCTAGCGGCGTAACAGGCGAAGTTCACTACGTAGACTGCGGCTACAACATCATGGGTATGGGCGACGTGGCTACCGACGCCGAGGGCAACACGATCCTAGCTTGGGACGCAAAATAACCTACCAATATAAATTTGGCGGGGCAACTCGCCAAATTCTTCTTTTAAATTTCACCAAATTTATCGCAAGGACAGAAAATGAGAGCTTTAGACGAGCTTATAGATACAAATGAGCCAGGCTGGGCGCTAATCGAAGAGTGGCTAAAAGAGGCCAAAAACGACTATGAAATTTTGCCTCGAGATGAGAGCAGGGCGCAAAGTGAGCTTTTGGGGCTTCAGATCACCACTCGTTCGCCGATGGGAGCGCTTGTTTATGGGTGCGGCGGCATAGTGATAGATGGCGGTTGGTTGCGCCTGCTTGGCTCAGGATGCGAGCAGATGAAGCGCGGAATTTATAGCTTCAACCTTGGCAAAAGCTTTAGCGAAGCAGGGCAGATGCCTAGCTATTTGCTAGTAGCGGATGATGTTTTGGGCGGATTTTTCGCGGTAAATGGCGGCGCCTTTGGTGGCAAAGCTGGCAACGTCTTTTACTACGCACCAGATAGCGGCAAATGGAAAGATACGCAGCTTGGCTACTCGCAGTTTTTATACTGGGCGCTAAGTGGGGATATATCTAAATTTTACGAGCTTTACCGCTGGGATGGCTGGCGCGAAGATGTGAGAAATTTTAGCCTTGATAAGGTTATGTTTGCGCTACCACCACTTCTTTGGCAAGACGCCGACGTAAGGGCAAGGCTAAAAGATATGAAAAAGGATGGCATTAATATTGATGAGTATTTTGCCTCTTTGTTTAAGGGGGAGAAATAGGATTGATTTTGTAAATTTCGGCTTTTGCAAATTTTAAAATCTTACTCACTCACCTTAGCAACTTAACAAAGAAACAAAACTTTAAATTTCTAAAAAACTATTTTACAAATTTTAAAATTCCATTCACTCGCAAGAGTTGGCTACTAAAATTTGGCTTCGCTTGCAGCTTAGCTCAAATTTTAGAGCCGAAATTGCTCGTTTATGAAATTTTAGAATTTACCTGATACCCACCTGATTTGACAAAATAAATTTACAAATTTTAAAATTTAAATTTCACCGAGCGGTAGGTCTGATCAAATCTAAAAGTTAGCAGATTTTGCAGTATCCCAAAAAGTACCATGAAGGTGACAAAGCTGCTTCCGCCGTAGCTAAAAAACGGCAGCGGCACGCCCACAACCGGCGCAAAGCCGATCGTCATCGAGACATTTACCCCCACGTAGACAAAGATGAGCGCGGCTATGCCAGTGGCGGTCACCTGCGTGAAATAATCATTCTTAAGCCCGTAGTTTAGGCTAAGAAGGTGCGTTATAAGCGCTCCATAAAGCCCCAGCAAAAGCAGCGCTCCGTAAAAGCCAAAACGCTCGATATTATAAGCAAAGATGAAGTCACTTGTGGCGATTGGCAAAAATTTAAAGTGCGTCTGCGTAGCCTCATCTTTTGGCTTGCCTTTTAGCCCGCCGCTACCTATGGCGATGATGCTTTGTTTGACGTGGTAGCTTGGCTCTTCGGCGATGAAGTCATGGATCCTCTTTTTTTGATAATCATGCAAATTTTCATACAAAACCGGCGCCGAAAAGCCTATGGTAAGGATGATACATATCCAAATTTTCTTATTTACGCCGATTACAAAAAGGATGGTGTAGCCAACTATCAAAAGTATGAGCGCGGTGCCAAGATCTGGCTCTTTCATGATGAGCGTAAATGGCAAAAGTATGTAAAAACTAAGCCTTAAAAAGTCTTTTACCCCGTATCCATCGGCCTCTGGCGGGCGCTGTTTGACGAGATAGGCTAGCATCAGCAAAAAGGCTGGCTTCATCAGCTCTGAGGGCTGAAGCGTGAAGTGAACGAAGGGAATTTCCAGCCAGCGCCTAGCTCCAAGCTTACTAACGCCAAAGATATCAACGCTTAAAAGCAGCACAATGCAAACCCAGTAAAACATCGGGATAATCCAGTCTATGCGCCTAATAGGCAGCAAAAATGCTATGAAAAATGAGACAAATCCTATGCCAAAATATACAAGCTGTTTGTTTGCCAAAATGTCGTTTGCTTCGGAAACTAGGATGTATGAGATGGCTATGATTGGGATTATTAAAAACGGCTGAATAAAATCAAAATGTGTTAAAATACGCCGATCTAGTTTTATCAAGAAGCAAACCTTGTTTTTTGGGCTAGATTATATCACAAACAAGGCTTTGATTTTGGTTAAATTTAATGTTTTAAATAGCTCTAGACTTGACGTTGCAGTAGCCAAAGAGCTTCAAATTTCACGCAATCAAGCTTTAAATTTAATAAAAGACTCCCTTGTAAGCGTAAATTTAAAACCAGTCTCAAAACCAAGCTTTTTGTTAAATGAAAACGATGAAATTTGCGTAAATTTTGCCCCAAAAAAAGAGGTGCAAAACGAGTATGAAGTAAATTTTGACATCCCGATCATCTACGAGGACGACGATCTCATAGTGTTAAATAAGCCCCCGCAAATCGTCGTCCACCAAGCCCCAAGCGTCAAAGAGGCGACGTTAGTTGAGTGGCTAAATAAAAAGGGCTTTATGCTTTCAAATTTAAACGGCGACGTAAGAGCTGGCATCGTCCACCGCCTAGACAAGGGTACGAGCGGTGCTATCGTCGTTGCTAAAAACAACTTCGCCCATGCAAAACTAAGCGAGCAGCTAAGCGATAAGAGCATGGGGCGAATTTATCTAGCGCTCACCGACTTGCCCCTAAAAGAGGACGTTATCATCGACAAGCCAATCGGCAGAAATCCAAACAACCGCCTAAAAAAAGCGATCGTCGCGGACGCTAAATTTGCAAAAAGTGCCTTTGTAAATTTATTAAGCGAAGGCGGAGTAAATTTGATAGCAGCGAAGCTTTTTACAGGCAGGACGCACCAGATAAGAGTGCATCTTGCAAGCATAAATCGCCACATTTTAGGCGATGATTTATACGGATTTAAGAGCCAAGGCGATAAAATAAGCAGGGTTATGCTTCACGCTTATATGCTCTATTTTATCCATCCGCGAACTGGCAAAAGGGTAGAATTTACCGCAAAAACGTATGATGACTTTAACCAAATAATTTACAAAAAAATTCCCAAGGAGATTTTTGATGAAAAAATTTGCCCTACGCATATTGACACCATTTTTAGTAGCTTTCTTAGCGGGATGCGGCTCTAGCGTACCGACTCAGCAAAGCACGTCACTACCAACTATTACAAGCTTAAAAACTATTTCAGACATGACAGAAGTTGGCTTCGAGTGGAACCCAGTGAGCGACGAGAGCGTCGTTGGCTACTACCTTTACCGTTCAAATCCAAACGATGCAAACTCAAAAATGCAATTAGTTGCAAACATAAAAGACCGCTTTGCTACGCACTATGTGGATCGCGACCTAGCTCCAGAGACAACTTACTCATATCAGATGAGAACCTACTCAAGCAACGCCATCTCTCAACCAGGTGCGATCGCAACTGCGACTACTAAGCCACTACTTGACTCTGTGCCATTTGCGCAAGCTATCACAGGGCTTCCAGGCCGTGTAAAAGTGATCTGGAGACCACATCCTGATAGTACAGTAGCTAGCTACATCATCCAAAGAAGCGATGCAGGAGCTAATAAATTTAGCCAAGTAGCAGAGGTAAATGGCAGACTAAACGCCGAGTATATCGATACTGAGGTAAAACCTGGCAGGTCTTATGAGTATAGGATATTAGTTAAAACTTCTTCTGGCGTCATCTCAAAACCAAGCCAAAACATAAGCGCCACAACAAAGGAGTTACCCTAAATCAGTAACAAACGTCCAGGCGACCAAAAATGCGCCAAAAAAGATCATCTTAACGTGGGATTACGCGCCAGCTGAGGATTTTGCTTATTTTAAGGTTTATAGAACGACAAGTAAAATTTTACCTTACACATATCTAGCAAAAACGACTAGCAACACCTACGAAGACCTCATAAATACAAACGCTGCGACAAGGTATTATAGAGTGACAGCTGTCGATAAAGACGGTCTTGAGAGCTTGAAGCAAGAAGAGCCGATCGTTGGTAGCACACTTGGCGCGCCAAAAACTCCAAGCATAAGCGCTAGCTACGATGGTAGCGGTGTAAATGTAAGCTGGAACGCAGTTGATAGAGCTAGTTCATACACAGTTTATCGAAGTGGTGCTAGCGAGAAAGTCTTTAGCGGTATAAGTGATACTGGGCTTAGAGATGACAGCGTTCAAAAAGGAGCTAGCTACTCTTACAGCGTCGTAGCAGTTGATGAGTACGGCATCGCCTCTGATAAGTCATCAAAAGCAGAAGTTAGCATAAAATAATGCCAAATTTCATCGCTTCGTCCTTAAAAGAGCTCTCGTTTCCATTTGGTAACGACAAGATCAAATTTCTTTGGCAAGCAAGTGGCCGAAACGAGAGGCTCATCTACACAAAAAATGAAGATGAAGGCTTTTTTCTAGTAGT
Organism: Campylobacter concisus; assembly: GCF_902460575.1. Lineage (GTDB taxonomy): Bacteria > Campylobacterota > Campylobacteria > Campylobacterales > Campylobacteraceae > Campylobacter_A > Campylobacter_A concisus_AW. Next base: position 319,238 of record NZ_CABPUY010000002.1, read on the forward strand.
AAAAGGCGGCAAAAACGGCGTCGTCGTAAAGGGAGAAAAGCTTACAAAGCCAGCTAAAGTGGGCCTTTTACAAGAAGCACTTGAGCTTTTTAAAGAGCAAAGTTGTAACGGTATCATTAGCCAAGCATTTGCCGTCAAAAAGACAAATTTGACCAAAAAAGTGAGTGAAATTTTAAGCCTTGAGGAGTTTGTGCCAGCATTTAGCGAGCTAAAGGATAAATTTAAAGAGATATTTATCGAGATAGGCTTTGGCTCTGGCAGACACCTGCTCTATCAGGCCAAAAACAACCCAAATGCCCTAGTTATCGGCATAGAGGTCTATAAGCCAAGCATCGAGCAAGTAGCAAAGCTTGCTAAGGTAAATGCCCTAGAAAACGTGAGGCTTATAAATACCGACGCAAGGCTCTTGCTCTCGCTTGTTGGATCAAATTTAGTTAATAGGGTATTTTTACACTTTCCAGTGCCGTGGGACAAGGCTGAGCATAGACGCGTAGTCTCATCGGCGTTTGCGCTTGAGTGTGAGAGGATACTAAAGCTTGGCGGTAAATTTGAGCTACGGACTGATAGCAAGGAGTATTGCGACTTTAGTTTGAGTAAATTTTTAGAGCCCGCAAACTCAAAGATAGAGGCTTTTAAAAATAGAAATTTAGAAGTAACTAGCAAGTATGAAGACCGCTGGAGACGCCAAGATAAGGACATTTACGATGTTATTTATACTTGTGAGGTTGAAAGTAGTGAGAGCGTTTTAGCTGGGGATTTTAGCTTTAAAGAAAAGACAAGCGTAAAAAATATCATTAAAAATTTCAAAAATTTCATCATAAAAAAAGAGGATCACTTTTTACATTTTGAAGAAATTTACACCATAAATGAGGGTGAAATTTTGCTAAAAGTCGCCTTTGGAGCGTTTAACAAACCTGAGCAGTGTTTCATCAAAATAAGCGATGAGAAAAGCGAATATTTTATAAAAAAACCGATCTTAATACGTGAAAATTTAGCAGCACACGAGCTTTTGAAGGAGTATTTGGCTGATGCAAGAGATAATTAGCGCAAGAAATTTAAGCCTAGCTTATGAGCGCAACGAGGTTGTGATCAATAGCGTAAATTTAGACATCTACGCAAATGACTTTGTCTTTATCACAGGCAAGAGCGGAAGCGGAAAAAGCACGCTTTTAAAGTCATTTTATGGAGAAATTTCGCCCCTTGCAGGTGAGCTAAATGTCTGCATGACGCAAATGGACGACATCGATGATAAAAGACTTTGTGAGCTTAGGCAGCGAGTTGGCATTATATTTCAAAACTACCGCTTGATAAATGAGTGGAATGTCGAAAAAAACGTCATGCTACCACTCATCATCAAAGGCGTCAATCAAAATGTGAGCAAAAAACAGGTGGCTAAACTTTTAAAACATGTAAATATGCTTCACAAAGCTGATAAATACCCTCGCGAGCTAAGCGGCGGCGAACAGCAAAGAGTTGCCATGGCAAGAGCACTCGCGCACAATCCAAATTTGCTTTTATGCGACGAGCCAACGGGAAATTTAGACGAATACTCAAGCGATGTAATCTGGTCGCTTCTAAAATCAGCCAGAGAATTTCTAGGCACAAGCGTGGTCGTGGTGACGCATCACATCCCATCAACGCTTCGCATCCCATACCGCCACTTCGTCATAGAAAATGGAGGCGTGCATGAGATCGCTTAAAAACCACCTTGGATTTATCCTGCCGTTAATCGCACTTTTATTTTCAGTGCAGTTTAGCCTCACAGCGGACAAGATCGTAAGAGAGTATGAGAGGCTTATGGGAAATGACTACAACATCGTGGTGGTCTCAAACAAAGAGCTAAGCGAGCCAGTGCTAAAGCCAGTGGTTAGCACACTAGCAAGTGTAGAGCCACTAAGCCCGCAAAAGATAATCGACCGCCTATCAAACGACATCTCGGCTAAAAATTTATCCATCCTTCAAAATGCCTTGCCTAAATTTTACTCGCTAAGACTAAGCGAATTTCCATCGCCAGAGTATATGGAGGAGATAAAGCAAAAGCTTTTGAAATTTGATGGTATAAGCAAGGTCGAGACATTTTCAAAGACCCATGATAAGGTCTTTAAGATGCTAAATTTAGCCAAAAGCATATCTTATGCATTTATGGCGATACTTTGTGTCATTGGGCTTATGCTTATGCTGAAACAGACTAAAATTTGGCTATTTGAGCATAGAGAGCGCATCGAGATCATGACGCTTTTTGGCGCGCCATTTTGGCTAAAATCAGCCATGCTCTATAAATCAGCCATGGTTGATAGCATAGTTGCGACCATTGTTGTTGGTGCGTTTTTCTTTTTCTTGCCTAGCATTGAAATTTTTAGAGAAAATGCCGCAAGCATCGATGTAGTCTTGCCTAGCCTTGATCTTTCAAGAGATATTTTTATCCTATTTGGCGTGGCTGTGGTTTTAAGCATTTTTGCTGTTAGTTTAGTGATGAGCAAGGCTAGAAAAAGCACGATATGAAAAAAGGAATTTTTACACTTTTGCTAGCTTTTAGTCTAGCTTTTGCATCAAATACTAAAGAGAAGATAAAAGACTCCAAAAACTCGCTAAGATCGACGCAGGCGATGAGTGAGCAGCTTAGTAAAAAGCTTGATGACTTGGCTGGCGATATCGTAAATGGCGAGAAAAAACTTCGTGGCATAAGCGGCGATATCACAAATTTAAAAGGTCAAATTTCAGTTCTTGAGACAAATGCTTCAAAAGCGCTTCTTGAGCTTGATGATCTAACAAAGCAAAACAAAGAGCTAGAGCGCACCCAAAAAGAGCTAGAGCAAAATATGATAAGGATCATCGCAGAAGACCTTTCGTTTGACCTCATGATGTCTGCAAGCGAGGGCAAACAAAGCGAAGAGAGCATCATCTCATCTCAAATTTTAACCAAGCTAAATGCCATAGCAAAAGAGGACTTTAAAAGGCTTAGTGAGAACTACGAAGACACGATAGAAAAGATAAAAAATAAATCAAGTAAGATAAATGAGATAAACTCAAGCATAAAAAACTATAGGCGCAAGCAAAATGATCTACAAAGCCTAGAGAGCACGCAGAAAAATACAATAAACGGGCTAAAACGTGATAAAGAAATTTACAGCAAAAAGCTAGCCAAGCTTCAAGCCCAACAAGACGAGCTAAGAAAGACGCTTGAGCAGCTTGCTATCATGCAAAAGCAAGAGGATGAAGCTGCCAGAGCTGCCAGAGAAAAGCAAGAAAGAGCAGCTAGCAAAGGTGGCAAAAAGGGCGAAAAGAGCCAGCCAATGGGTGAGGGCTATCAGACAAGTTCGGTTAAAAGATACTCAGGCGCAAGGACGATCGCTCCGCTTGATAGCTACTCTGTAAAGCAAAAATTCGGCAATTACGTAGATCCGATATATAACATCAAAATTTTTAACGAGTCAGTCATACTTCGCTCAACCACGTCAGATGCGAAGGTCAAAAGCGTGCTAAATGGCAAGGTCGTCTTTGCAAAAGCAACTCCGATGCTTGAAAATGTCGTCATCATCGAAAACGAAAACGGCATCCACACGATATACGCTCACCTAAGCCAGATCGCGCCAACTGTAAAGGTCGGTTCAGTCGTGCAAAAAGGCTACGTCATAGGCCGAGTTAGAAACGATCTAACTTTTGAAGTAACGCAAAGAAACTACCATATCGACCCGCTTGAAATGATCTCAAAATAGTCACTTTGTAAGCGTTATTAGCTAAATTTAAAGGCTTTTTGGCTAAAATGCGTGAATTTCAAGGAGCATGACAATGAGTAAGAGAAAACGCGTATTGGTCAAATTTTCAGGCGAGGCCTTGGCTGGAGAAAATGGTTTTGGTATAGACACAGCTGTACTTAAATTTATAGCAAGCGAGATAAAAGAACTCATCGACAATGAGATCGAAGTTGGCATCGTAATAGGCGGTGGTAACATAGTGCGCGGTGTGAGCGCTGCAAAAGATGGTATCATCAAACGAACAAGTGGCGATCACATGGGCATGCTAGCAACTGTTATCAACTCAATCGCGATGCGTGAAGCTTTGGAGAGAAGCGGACTTGAAGTAAGAGTGCAAAGCGCGATCAAGATGGAGGCGATCTGCGAGACTTTCATCGTGGGACGTGCGCAGCGCCATTTGGAAAAGGGCAGAGTTGTTATCTTTGCTGCAGGCACGGGCAATCCATTCTTCACAACAGATACAGCAGCCACGCTAAGAGCTATCGAGATCGGCTCAGATATGATCATAAAAGCGACAAAAGTTGATGGCGTTTATGACAAAGATCCTAAAAAATTCAAAGATGCAAAACTTCTAAAATCACTAAACTACGAAAAGGCGATGAGCGATGACATCAAGGTTATGGACGACACTGCCATAGCTTTAGCAAAGGATAACGCACTGCCGATCTTGGTTTGTAATATGTTTAAGGCTGGAAATTTATTAAAAATAATAAATGAAGAAGAAGCAGCCCTATACTCAGTTGTAAAATAAATTTCAAAAAGGATAAAAATGAGAACAGAACAAATCACAGCAAGAGCGCTAAAACAAGTAGGAGACGACAGATATAAGCTTTCACTTATCGTTGCAAAGCGTGCAGAAGCGCTAGCAAATGGCGCCATAGCTTTAGTTGATGCTGATACTTCAAAGATGAAATTTGCCGACATAGCACTACTTGAAGTGGCTGAGGGCAAAATAGGCTTAGAGGCAATAGTTGAAGGAAAATAGTCTTTTTTTAGAGCAGTTGATAGAGCAAATTTTAGCTTGTAAAAACGTTTCAGAAGCGATAAAACTGCTCTTTTCTCTTTGTGAGAGAAGTGAAATTTTAGACAAAGCCGTAGATAGCTGCGTCACATCTCACGCTGGACAATACCGCAAAAGTGGCGAACCATACGCCATCCACCCCATCTTAGTAGCCTCTATCGTAGCAAATATGGGCGGCGATGAGAGCATGGTCATAGCTGCTCTTCTTCATGACGTTGTAGAAGATACCGATGTAACGCTAGGTGAGCTTCAGGCTGAATTTGGCGATGAGGTGGCAAAGCTGGTTGAGGGGCTTACAAAGATAGTTGCCATTAGAGAAAATAAGCTCGCAAGCTCAGATAGCAATGAAAAACTTGCAAGCTCGGCGCTAACTTTTAGAAAGATGCTCTTAATCTCCATAGAAGATGTCAGAGTCCTTGTCGTAAAGCTTTGTGACAGACTTCACAACATGCTAACCCTTGAAGCGCTAAGGCCTGAAAAGCAAAAACGCATAGCCGAAGAGACACTTATGGTCTATGCTCCGATCGCTCATAGACTGGGAATTTCATCGATCAAAAACATACTTGAAGATCTAAGCTTTAAGTATGCGATGCCAGAAGAATACGCAAAGATCGATAGCTACCTAAACAAAAACAAGCAGCAACTTAGCTTAAAGCTAAATGCTTTTCACGAAAAGGTAAGTCAAATTTTGCTTGAAAATGGCTTTATCGAGGGCACTTTTGAGATACAAAAACGCATAAAACACTACTACTCGATCTATCTAAAGATGCAAAGAAAGGGCATTTCTATCGAAGAGGTGCTTGACTTGCTTGCCATTAGGATCATCGTACAAAAACCGCTTGATTGCTATTTGGCACTTGGAAATTTGCATATAAATTTTAACCCTCTCATCTCAAGATTTAAAGACTATATCGCGCTTCCAAAGCAAAATGGCTATCAAACGATACACACAACCATTTTTGATAACAAAAGCATATTTGAGGCACAAGTTCGCACTTATGATATGCATAAAACCGCTGAATACGGCGTTGCCGCTCACTGGAAATATAAAAACGGCGAGGGCAGCCTCTTAAATCCAAAGCTTGACTGGCTAAATGACATCAGCATGCAAAATAGCGAGAATGAGAGCAATGTCGAAGAGCTATATGAATACGCAAAAGATAGCTTATATATCGAAGATATCGCAGTTTATTCTCCAAAGGGCGAGGTCTTTACATTGCCACGTGGTGCTACGGCGCTTGATTACGCTTATGAGATTCACTCAGAGATCGGACTTTACGCAAAAGAAGCTTATATAAACCGAGTTAGGATGCCGCTTTTAACAGAGCTAAAAAATGGCGACATCGTTAGGATAGTAACTGGCGAAGAGGCTAAATTTCGCTGTTCGTGGATAAATAGCGTGCGAACAGGCAAGGCAAAGGCGACGATAAGGTCATTTTGTAAGCAAAAGATAAGAGATATAAACTACAAAATGGCGATAGATATCTTAAAATCAGTATTTAACGTCTCAAAAAATAGAATTTTAGAGTGGGTAGAGAGTGAAAATTTAGGCAAAAAGGTCTTTCGCGCAGCAACTGATAGCGAGTATCTGCAAGAAGTGGCAAATATGCTTAAAAAATACATCAGAAAAGAGCGCCCATTTATGATCTCTTTGGGCGACAAATACCAGATCAAAAAGCAAAAATTTGAAAACATAGTGATCTACTCAAACCATAAAATTTCAAATGTCGAGTTTGATTATTGCTGCAATCCAAAAAGGGGCGATAGTATAGTTGGCTTTAAAAATGGTCACACCGTGACGGTGCATCACAAGCTTTGCGAGCGCGCTGGCAAGCTAATGGATAAAGGCGATGAGATCATCTTTGTCAAATGGACGAGAAATGCCCCGCATAGGTATAAAATTTTATTAAATTTAGAAAATAGAAAAGGTGCGTTGGCTGAATTTTTAACATATCTTGCTAGACTTGATATAAATTTAGCTACAATCTCGCTAAACGAAGCAAATGATCTTAGCGGAGATACGTTTGAAATAAGCGTCGAAATAGCAGAAAACATCGATGCAAACGAGATCAAAGAGAAGATCAAAGATAGATATAAGATTATTGATTTTGTTTCGCAAAGCGACCCATATCATAATTAGGAGAGAAAAATGGTTCAAGATATAGATGATATTTTACAAGAGATAAACCGCGGCGTTGCCGAGATGATCGATGCTGAGAGAGTTGAAAATTTAGTTAAAAATTATTATGAAAAAGGCGAAAATTTCTACGTAAAAGCAGGCTTTGACCCAACAGCTCCAGACCTTCACCTAGGTCATACAGTCGTTTTAAACAAGATGGCTTTGCTTCAAAAACACGGCGCGATAGTGCAGTTTTTGATAGGCGATTTTACCGCTCAAATAGGCGACCCAACAGGCAAGTCAGCCACTAGAAAAAAGCTAGATCAAGAGACCGTTTTAAAAAATGCCAAAACCTATGAAGAACAAGTTTTTAAAATTTTAGATCCTAAAAAAACTGTGATAATGTTTAACTCAAAATGGTCAAATGAGCTTGGCGCTGCTGGGATAATTGAGCTAACTAGCACATTTTCAGTGGCTAGAATGCTAGAGCGAGATGACTTTGAAAAGAGGATAAAAGCAGGCAATCCTATATCAATCTCTGAGTTTATGTATCCGCTTCTTCAAGGATATGATAGCGTTGCTATGAAGTGTGACATCGAAATGGGCGGTACGGATCAGAAATTTAACCTTCTAATGGGCAGAACCTTGCAGCGAACATATAATATCGGCAAAGAGCAAGCCGTCATCATGATGCCACTTCTTGAGGGGCTTGATGGCGTAAATAAGATGAGCAAGAGCCTTGGCAACTACATCGGCGTAACTGAAAATGCAAATGATATGTTTGCAAAAACGCTTAGCATAAGTGACGAGCTTATGTGGCGCTGGTATGAGCTACTAAGCACAAAAAATCTTGGCGAGATAGAAGAGCTGATGAATGATGTAAATAGTGGCAAATATCATCCAAAAAAGGCAAAAGAGGATCTTGCTTATGAGATAACAGCGAGGTATCACGGCGAGGAGGCGGCAAAGGCTGCTATGGCTGAATTTAACAGCGTGCACTCTCAAAATCAGCTCCCAACTGATATGAAAGAATTTAGCTTAAAGGCACCGATTTGGATAGTTGAAGCCTTATCTCAGTGTGGGCTAAGTGAGTCAAATTCTCAAGCAAGGCGAGATATAAAAGCAAACGCAGTTAGCATCAATCAAGAAAAAATTAGTGATGAGCAGTTAAAATTAGGAGCAGGCGAGTATATCTTGCAGGTTGGAAAGCGTAAATTTGCGAAGATAAAGGTTGAATAAATGGAGTTAAAGCCGTTAAAAATAGGTAAATACGAGATAAAATACCCGATATTTCAAGGCGGTATGGGGCTTGGCATAAGCTGGGACAAACTAGCTGGCAATGTGAGCTTAGAAGGCGGTCTTGGCATAATTAGCTCAGTTGGCACAGGCTACTATGAAAACCGCAAATTTATAGATAAAGAGCTAAATGCAAAGCCTTTTGGAAGTGAAAATTTCTACTCTACAAGAGGCCTTCGAGCTGTCATAGAAAATGCACGTAAAATTTGTGGCGACTTGCCACTTGGCGTAAATATAATGTATGCTGCAAACGACTACGCAAGGGTGGTTAAAGACGCTTGCGAGGCTGGTATAAACATCATCGTCTCAGGTGCAGGTCTGCCTACAAATTTACCCGAATTTACACAAAATTTTAAAGAGATAGCACTTGTGCCGATCGTCTCGAGCGCAAAAGCACTAAAGATCATCTGTAAGCGCTGGCTACAAAGATATGAGCGCTTGCCGGATGCTGTCGTGCTTGAAGGACCGCTAAGTGGCGGACATCAAGGCTTTACATACGAGCAGTGCCTTGATCCTGAGTTTTCACTATTTAACCTCATTCCGCAGGTAAAAGCCGAGATCAAAGAGTGGGGTGACTTTCCGCTCATCGCAGCTGGTGGAATTTGGGATAAAAACGACATCGAAAAGGCGATATCGCTAGGCGCAGACGGCGTTCAGATGGGCACACGCTTCATCGGTACTCACGAGTGCGATGCAGACATCGGCTTTAAAGAGGTTTTGCTAGCGGCTGAAGAGAAAGACATCGAGCTTATAAAGAGCCCAGTTGGCTATCCAGCTCGCGGAATAAGAACAAATTTGATAAATTTAGTCGATAAAAGAATGGGGCCAAAGATCCAGTGCATAAGCAACTGCGTGAGCCCTTGCCAAAGAGGCAAAGAGGCAAAGCAAGTTGGGTATTGCATCGCAGATAGGCTATTTGACGCGTATAGCGGCAAAAAAGAGAGTGGGCTATTTTTCACAGGGGCAAATGGCTACAAACTAAAAGAGCTAATAAGCGTAAAAGAGCTAATGCATAAGCTGGTACATGGTGAATGAAACGGGTTTTAATATCTCTTTTTCTAGCATTTAGTTTTCTTTTTGCGACGACAAATTCGGAGACTTTTGCCAAATTTGATAGAAATTTTATGGCTCTAAACAGAAGCGCGAAGATCAAGCTTCACAACGATATAAAAAATATCTATGTCGATGCGATCATTAAAAACGATAAAAACACGAAAAAACAAGCGCTATCAAGGCTAATAACAAGCTCAAAGGCGCTTGGTTTTGACTCAAGCGCATATATAAGAGATCTAAATTCGATAAATGGCGTAAAAGGTGCTAGCATGCCAGCAGCTTCGCCAGCTTTAACGCTACTAAGCGCTACAAAGGTAAATGACACTCTGGTGCTAAAATTTAACACAAAGCTAGATACCGCAAAGCTAAAAACATCATTTGCCAAACAGCAAAACGCCTACAAAAATATCATGGACATTGATGGCAGGCTAAATGGCAACCCACTAACTTATAAAAATTTCATCTCAGACTACATCCACATCTCGCAGTATGATAAAAACACCGTCAGGATCATCTTTTCTGACAAGGTGCAAAAGACGATAAAGGCAAATGCAACTGGGGACTTGCTAATAATCAGCGCTCAAAATTTCATCTCAAATGAAAACGTAAGAGCGCCACTTCATAAGCTTAAAAATAAAAATGAAAAGCCAGCACAAAGCGCAGTAGAGCCAAATTTAAAGTCTGAGCCAGCACAAAGTGAGCCAGTAGAAGAGCCTTTGCCTCCAGTTGCTGCGGGTAAATTTTCACGCAACAAAACGATCGTCATCGACCCAGGGCATGGCGGCACGGATCCTGGTGCGGTAAATGGCAGTTTAAAAGAAAAAACAGCCGTTTTGGGCGTAGCCAAAAAGCTTGGTGAGATACTAAAATCTCGTGGTTACAAGGTCTATTTCACTAGATCAACTGACGTTTTTATAAATTTAAGGTCAAGAACAAAATTTGCAAACGACAAGATGGCTGACCTCTTTGTCTCCATCCACGCAAACGCCGCTCCAAACGCTGCTAAAGCAAAGAGCATGCACGGCATCGAGACCTTTTTCTTATCGCCTGCAAGGAGTGAGCGTAGCAAAAACGCAGCCGCACTTGAAAATAAATCAGACATCGAAGAGATGAACTACTTTTCTCAGCAGACGTTTCTAAACGTGCTAAACCGCGAGAAGATCATCGCTTCAAACAAGCTTGGTATCGACATCCAAAAGGACATTTTAGCAAGCGCTAGAAAGGTCTATGCAGCCAGCGACGGCAGCGTGAGAGAGGCGCCATTTTGGGTACTCGTGGGTGCTCTTATGCCAGCGGTTCTTGTAGAAATCGGCTACATCACACATCCAGTCGAGGGCGAAAAACTATTTAATGAGGCCTATCAAAAAGCCCTTGCAAACGGCATCGCAAACGGCATAGATGGATATTTTGCAAAAAATAGATGAAAAATGCAAATTTAAGCTTTAAAGGGCAAATTCCATTTAACGAAGAGTTTGGCGACATCTACTTTAATACCGAAAAACCCTGGCTTGAGAGCGAATTTGTCTTTGCGAGCGCACTTGATGAAATTTGGCAGAGCAAAGATAGCTTTATAGTCGCCGAGACTGGCTTTGGCGCTGGGCTAAATTTCTTCACACTTTGTAAGAAATTTAAAAATAGCCCCAAAAAACTTCACTTTGTTAGTATCGAAAAAAGTCCTATCAAAAAAGAAGATCTTTTAAAAATTTATGAAAATTTAGGCATTTTTAAAGCTTATGCCAAAAAGCTAGTTTCGCTCTATCCGCCGCTAATTTTTGGCATACACCGCATAAATTTCGCCCCAAATATCATCCTTGATCTTTGCTACGGCGAGGCAGATCAAATTTTGCCTGAGCTTGAATTTAGCGCTGATATCTGGTTTTTAGACGGCTTTGCCCCAAGTAAAAATGGCTCGATCTGGAGCGAGGATGTCTTCAAAGAGATCGCAAGGCTAAGCAGGGTTGGTACTATAGTTAGAACTTACTCGTGCGCAAAAATGGTAAAAGACGGGCTAAAAAATGCTGGCTTTTTGCTGAGCCTAAAAGAGGGCTACGCTAGAAAACGCCAGATGAGTAGCGCCGTGCTAGAGAAAAAGGATGAAAATTTAAAGGACGCTTGGTTTGCTAGATGCGAGCCTGTTGGCAGCGTAAATGGCAAAACTGCGCTTGTCATAGGAGCAGGAGTGGCTGGGCTTGCAACAGCCAGCGAGCTAGCCAAAAGTGGCTTTAAAGTGGTGATCGCCGAGGCAAAGAGCGAGGTCGCGACAAATGGCTCAGGCAACCACTGCGGCGCCTTGATGCCATTAGTTACGAAGCCTGGGGTAAATTTAGGCCGCATGCATATAAATGCGTTTTTGCAAGCAGTGAGATTTTACAAGGCAAATTTGCCAAAAAGCCTCATCAAATTTAATGGCTGCATCGACTATGCGTTTGATGATGAGCTTGTCAAGCGATATGGCTCGTGGCAAGGTCAAAACGCAGAGGAAATCTTTAAATTTGACGAGAATTTAAAGCCATATCCTGGGATATTTATAAAAGAGGCGGCTTATGCTAGGCCAAAAGAAATTTGTAAATTTCTATCAAGCAACTTTGAAATTTTATTTAACCACGAGTATGAGAGCAGGACGCATCTGCAAAATGGCAAGATAAGCGTTAAATTTAAAAATAAAAAAAGCTTGGAGGCTGATATCTTAGTCTTTTGCACAGGCAGCAAGAGCAGTGAAATTTTTAAAGGCTACGACATGCAAATAAGCAGTGTCAGAGGTCAAGTCACGCACCTAAAACCAGCGCTAAAAAATGAGCTGCCACTAAGCGCAAAAGGCTACATCTGCCCAGCAGTAAAAGGCGTGCAAGTCATCGGCGCAACCTACGCTAGAAATGAAATTTGCGACACGCCTAAAGCTGAGGATAACGCTAAAAATTTAAGCGACGTGAGCGAGTTTTTTGACACTAGAGAAGCAACCATCATCGGCTCACGTGTGGGTTATAGAAGTTATAGCGGAGATAGGTTTCCGATAATCGGCGCCTTGCATGACGAGGAGTTTTACAAGCAAAACTATAAGGGGCTATTTTGGAGTAAAAATAAAGATAATAATCCAAAAGCAAGCTACGAAAAAAATCTCTTTGTAAATTTTGCTCACGGCTCGCGTGGTCTTGGCACGGCGATACTTGGAGCAAATTTGATAATGGATCTTGTGTTTGCTCGCCCACTTTGCATAGAAAGATCGCTATTTTTTGAGCTTCATCCTGCTAGATTTTTGATAAGAAAGCTAAAAAAAGGACTAAAATAGTCAAATTTCTTAACATATGTTAAGAACTATTATCAAAACTTGCATTATAATCCTTCACAAAAAAGGATAAAAAATGAGTCAAATTTATAATCTTGACAAAGACACAAAGATAGTTGAAAAAAGCGTCGTTAGCAAAAGGCTCTTTCAAAACAAAAACGCAAGCGTTGATATATACGCATTTGACGAGGGTGAAGAGCTTGATCATGAGATGCTTTTTATAGACAGCCTTGCCTTCGTCATTGACGGCGAAGCACAGCTTGAATACGGCGAAAAGCAGATGAAGCTTGGGCGCGACGAAGCCTGCCTTATCGAGGCAAAAACTTGGCGAAAACTCAAATTTACAAAGAAAACAAAATATTTACTAATAGATTTTAAGGAGAATGTTATGATAGATCATTTAGACAAAGCGAGTGTTTTTAGCCTCGCAGATGCCGTTAGCTACGAGAGTGGTAAGATAGTTAGCAAGACGCTTGTCAAAAACGAAAATGGCTCGATGTCGCTGCTTAGTTTTGACAAAGATCAAGAGCTCTCGACCCATGCAGCACCAGGCGATGCGCTACTTATCGCGCTTGATGGCGAGCTTGATTTAAAGATAGCTGATGAGAGCTTTCATCTAGTAAAGGGCGATAGCATCGTGCTTCCAGGCAAGATCCCACACGGCCTAAAAGTGAAAGACAAATTCAAAATGCTTCTAATCGTCACAAAAGATAAAATGTAAAATAAGCCCTATTTTAGGGCTTTTCTCTTTTATAAATCACATTAAATTTACCCTTAATAACCCAAAAAGCAAAGTCATAATATAATCGTTTTTAAAAAAAAGAAGAGCGATGAGAAAAGAAAATTCCAAACTATTTTTACTGATATTTTTAGGCGTGCTTTCAGCCTTTGGACCATTTGTCACAGACCTTTACTTGCCAGCACTTCCAGCCATAACTGAGTGGTTTAGCACAAGTATCTCTGCCACACAGTTAACTATAACTACTTCGATGGCAGGCCTTGCGATCGGTCAGCTAATAATTGGCCCAATCAGCGATAAATTTGGCCGAAAAACGCCACTTACCATCTCGCTCATCGTCTATACGGTAAGCACGATTTTTATATTTTTTGCGCAAAATATCCAGTTTTTTATCTTTATGCGCATTATTCAAGGGCTTGCAAGTGCGGGCAGTCTTGTCATCTCAAGAGCCGTTGTGAGCGACCTTTATAAGGGCCATGAGATGACTAAATTCTTTAGCCTTATGATGGTTATAAATGGCCTTGCTCCGATACTTTCGCCAATAGGTGGCAGCTTGCTACTTAAATTTACCGACTGGCGCGGCATCTTTATGGCACTAACTATCATTGGCATTGTACTATTTATCGCAAATTTTTACTTCAAAGAGAGCCTAAACCAGAGAGATCGCCTAAAAGTACCACTGCTTCAGACTTACGGTGTCTTTGGCAAAATTTTAAGAAAAAAGAAATTTATGCTATTTATTGCGATCCAGACATTTACGATGGCTGCGATGTTTGCCTATATCGCGGCATCTTCTTTTATCTTACAAGAGTTTTACCTGCTAAGCCCAGTAAGCTACAGCTTTTGCTTTGCGGCAAATGGCCTAGCCATCGTCATAGGTGCTAGGCTTGCAAGCTTGCTAAATGAACGAAAAGCGCTAAAAACTGGGCTTTTTGGCACCTTGTTTGCTAGTATTTTTATAGCGTTTATGCTTTGCTTTAAATTTGAGGTGATCGGCGTTATCATCGCATTTTTTTGCTTTTGCTCTTTACTGGCTTTATCTTGCCAACAGCCTCATCACTTGCGATGAATGAGGGCAGAGAGTACGCTGGCTCGGCCTCAGCGGTGCTTGGATTTTGCCCATTTTTCTTAGGCGGCATCATCTCGCCGCTAGTTGGCCTTGGTGACATTTTTTACTCTACTTCAATAGCTATTTTAGCTTGCAGCGTGCTTGCCTTTATCTCATTTTTAGGGCTAAAAAGAGTTGCGTAAAATTTATCTTGTCTCAAACACAAAGACGGCTGATAAGAGCGTTGTAAATTTAAGCGTTAGTAGGATTGAGTTTTTGAAATTTGAGATAAATTTAAGCGAATTTGATGCGCTTGTAGCAACTTCAAAAAATGCCTTTAAGGCTTTAAAATTTAATGACATTTCGCCTATAAATTTACCAGTTTTTGCCATAGCAAGTGGCTGTGCGGCGGCTGCAAGAGAGTTTGGTTTTAGTGAAATTTACACTGGGCAAAATGCTCATGGAGATGACTTTGCGAGAGAAATTTTGCCACTTTTAAAGGGTAAAAAGGTTCTTTATCTAAAGGGCAAAGATAGCGCTTCAAATTTCTTAGAAATTTTGCAAGATGGCGGCGTAAATATAAAGGCGGTCATTGCCTATGAAAATGTCTTAAATCCTTGCAAAATGGAGCTAAAACCACCAAAAAATAGCATTTTGATCTTCGCATCTCCGATAAATGTGAGAAATTTTCTTGCTAATTTTGGCTGGGACGAGAGCTATCAAACGATAAGCATCGGAAAGGTCACTGCAAAAGAGCTAAAATTTAGCACACCACTTGTTAGTCAAAGTCAAGATATAAACGCTTGTATCGCACTTGCCAAAACGTTACTTTAAGCAAAGAATTTATATAATTTTATTGCCTGAGTGAAGCGAGTCAGCATTTTACGGGGTCCAACACTTTTTTGTTAGCGAAAAGGTATGGGTGCCTTGCGATGTGGCTTCGTTTGAGCCTTAAACAGCGAGAAGTTGCAACCTTTTGGTATCCATCTATTTGCAAGATTGGCTTTGTTTATGGGCCACTCTTCTATGCGACGCCCACTTGGGTTTTTAAATTTACGGAGATAATATGAACATTCTCATAATAGGAAGTGGCGGTCGCGAATACGCCATTGCTCTAAAACTAAAAAGTGAAAAAAATATAAATTTATACTTTGCTCCTGGAAATGGTGCGACCTCACGCCTTGGTGAGAATTTAAACATAAAAGACTTTCATGAGCTAGCAAATTTTGCCAAAAAAAATAGTATCGAGCTAACTATCGTGGGACCCGAAGCGCCTCTTAGCGAAGGCGTAGTAGATATCTTTAAAAAAGAGGGTTTGCTCATCTTTGGACCAAGCAAAGCAGCTGCTAGACTTGAGGCTAGCAAGGCCTATATGAAGGACTTTTTAGCTAGAAATAATATAAAAACTGCAAAATATTTAAACACAGACGATAAAGAAAAAGCATTTAAATTTATTGATACCCTAAGCGCTCCGATGGTCGTAAAGGCTGACGGACTTTGCGCTGGAAAAGGCGTGATCATCGCAAATTCCAAAGAGGAAGCCAAAGAAGCAGTTAGCGACATGCTAAGTGGGGCTAGCTTTGGTGATGCTGGTAAATTTGTGGTGGTTGAAGAGTTTTTAGACGGCTTTGAGTTAAGCTTTTTTGCCATTTGTGACGGCGAAAATTTTGTAAGCTTGCCAGTGGCGCAAGACCACAAACGCCTACTTGATAACGACGAGGGTCCAAATACTGGCGGCATGGGCGCTTATGCTCCAAGCCCACTTGCTTCAAAAGAGCTTATAAAAAGGGTCGAAGAAGAGGTTGTAAAACCTACGTTAAAAGGGATGAAAAACGAGGGCAGTCCGTTTTGTGGAGTGCTTTTTGTGGGGTTGATGATCGTGAAAAATGAGCCTTATGTGCTTGAGTTTAACGTGAGATTTGGCGATCCTGAGTGCGAGGTCTTGATGCCATTAATTGACGGAAATTTGAGTGAAATTTTACTAAACGCTGCAAAGGGTGAGTTAAAGCCTATTAGTTTAAAAGATGAATTTGCTGTTGGCGTCGTGATGTCTAGCAAAAATTATCCTTATAAAAGTAGCCCAAAGGCTAAAATTTCTGTTTTAAATGATGTAAAAGATGCCCATATAGCTTACGCAGGCGTGAGCAAAGAGGGCGATGAAATTTATGCAGATGGGGGCAGAGTGCTAGTCTGCGTGGCGACTGCAAAGAGCATAAAAGAGGCACGTGATAAGGCCTATGAGCTTTGCGAAAATGTCAAATTTGACGGAGCACACTTTAGAAAAGATATCGCGTGGCAGGCTCTAAAATGAGTATGCAGATAGAAGAGAAACTTCAAAACGAAGAAATTTCACTTGCTCCTTTTGCTAAGAGGATCATGGCGTTTTCTATCGATGAGATCATAGTTTCGTTTCTTTTTATGATTATCTATTGGGAGCCTCTTTCTACTAGCACTAACTATGATGACGCTAGAAATTTAGTATTAAATTTATTTTGGCAAGTGGTCGCTTTAAAAGTCATCTATCACACATTTTTTGTTTGGTATTATGGCGCAAGCCTCGGGCAGATGATAACAAAGACGATGTGTATAAATGTAGAAATTTTAGATAAGCCAAATTTAACTCAAAGTCTTGTTAGGGCGATATTTAGGATAGTTAGTGAAGCTTGTTTTTATCTTGGCTTTGCGTGGGCACTTTCAAACCCTGCAAGGCAGACGTGGCAAGACAAAATAGCAAAAACAGTGGTGATAAATGCGTAAAATTTTATTTTTGATTCCAATTTGTGTTTTTAGTTTAAGTGCAGCAGTGCAAGATGTGCAGCTATTAGCTGATGATGTGAAGCAAGATAAAGGCATCGTAACGGCAAACAAAAACGTCGTAGTATATTCGCAAGAGTATCTTGTGACGGCTGATTGTGCTGTTTATGATCAAAACAACTCAGTCATTGAGCTATTTGGCAATGTCAATATGATGAAGGGCAAAGATGAGGTCTCTCGCTCAAACTACGCTAAGCTAAATTTAAAAAACAACAACGCTGCTTTTGAGTCGCTCTTTATGATGAACAAAGACATGGAAGTGTGGATGAGAAGCGATGAGAGCAGCTCTGATAGCGAGTACTACAGAGTAAGAAAGGCGATGGTTTCAAGCTGCAACGTCCAAGATCCTGACTGGAGCATCACCTCAAGCTCAGCCATGCTAAACAAACAGAGTAAATTTCTGCACCTTTTTAACCCAGTCTTTCGCATAGCAAATGTGCCAGTCTTTTACCTGCCATACTTTGGCTTCTCAACTGATACTACAAGAAGGACAGGACTTTTGCCACCAGAGCTTGGATACGGAAAATCTGAAGGTTTTTATTACAAACAGCCGATTTATTTTGCACCTTATAATGAGTGGGATCTGGAGTTTGATCCGCAGATAAGAACAAACAGGGGTGCTGGAATTTACGGTGCTTTTAGATTTACTGATTCGCCTGATTCAAGAGGTGAGATCAGCTTTGGTTCATTTACTGATAAAAACAGCTACCGAGCCAAACAAAAAAGCGAGACTTCAAACAGAGCTGAGCTAAAAAACAAAACTCACAAAGGTGTCGGGCTAAAATATGAAAGAGATAAACTCATAAAATACCTTAGCGAGGCCGATCTGCAAGAGGGCATGTGGATAGATGCAACCAAGCTAAATGATATAGACTATCTAAATTTAAAGGGCAGGGATGATGACTATGACTCACTTGTCACCTCTAAATTTAACTACTTCATAGCAAATGACGATCACTACTTTGGCGCCTATGCGAAATACTACATAGATACCGAAAAGATCGGCTCAAAGAACGAAAACAAAGATACGCTTCAAGAGCTTCCATCGCTTCAGTATCATAAATTTACAGACGACATAGTCTTGCCAAATATCTTATATTCACTCGATCTTCAATCGCATAGATATGATAGAAAGATAGGCGTTAGAGCAACTCAGTATGAATTTACTCTACCAGCTTCAGTGCATGTGCCACTATTTGATGATAGCTTAACATTTTCATTTTATGAGTACCTTTACGCTTCAAGGATAAACTACGAAAACAAGATAAATTCATTTGATGACAAAAGAGAAGATAAACACGCAAATTTTGTAAATAACTACCATAAATTTGCTCTTCACACAGACCTTGCAAAGGCGTATGAGAGCTTTTATCACACTTTAAATTTTGGTGCTGAATATTTGCTACCAGGCTACAGAAAAGGAAATTTAGACGACGAGTTTATCTATGACAAAGATCTAAATGAGTATGAAAATTTCTTAGCTCAAGATCAGAGCAAAGAGGAAGTTTCTGGCTATTTGACGCAGTATTTCTTTAACGGCAGCGGCAGAAAGGTTGTCAAACACAGCATCTCACAAGGTTACTACACAAAAGATGATGAGTATTCAAATTTAAAAAATGCCATCTATCTATATCCGTTTGAGAATTTTAGCCTTTATAACAAGCTTGAGTACTCACACAAAGATAGAGAGCTTAAAAAGGTGCAAAACGGACTTTACTATACGCACGATCTATTTTGGATAAATATGCTCCATACGATGAAAAAGAGTGATAGCAAGGCTAAAAATAGTGCAACAAAAGATAGCTACTTTACAAGTAGTGCAGGTGTAAAACTCCCGCATCAATATAGCTTAATTGGCGGCTGGCAATACGACCTTGAAAGAAGCTACACAAAGAGCTGGAGAGTTGGCGTGCTTCATCAAAGGAAGTGCTGGAACTACGGGCTAATTTATCAACACGATGTCGAGCCTACAACAACGACAAATGGCTCAGCCTCAACTAAGAAAAGCGGCATCTACTTTACTATAAATTTCTATCCGATGGGCGGCTTGCACTATGACTTTTCACAAAGCAGCACCACTTCATCAAGTAGCAAATAAGATGGCTAGATAAATGGCAAGCGTTAAATTTAAAGATCAACTAGATGCAGCTAACAAGCTCATCGAGATCTTGCCAAAAAAAGAGCTAAATGATGCTAAGACGATAGTTCTTTGCATGTCGCTTGAGTCAGTTATCCTGACTGATGTGGTTTGCAGGGGGCTAAATTTAAGCTATGAGATGCTCTTTAGCGAGCCAATCCCTGCGCCAAACAACAGCGAATGCGACGTAGCGATAGTTAGCGAAACTGAGGATATAGTGCTAAACGATCCTCTCATAAAAGCTTTTAACATAAGCTATGACTACATCTACGGCGAAGCGCATAGAAAATATGAAGAGAAAATTTTAAAAAATGTCTATAAATACAGAAAAGGAAATTTGATAGGAGAGCTAAAGGGCAAGAATATTTTACTAATCGATGAGGGGTGTGAGACTGGCATGACGGCACTCATCTGCATAAAGACGCTGCTTGATGTGAAGGTAAAATCCATCTCATACGCAACGCCGATGATAGCCACTGATGTCTTTGCAAATTTAAATGATATGGTCGATGAAATTTACACGATAAACAAGATCGTTGATTTTATCGATGTGGATTCGTATTATGAGAAAAAGATCGAGGCTACGAGCGAGCGCATCATGTCGATATTAGAAGAGAGCCCTCACTATTTACCGTTACAAAAACAACAAGGAGATAAAAATAATGCAATATAGTATAGAAGTCAATAATCAGGTCGAAATTTTTGACCTTAATAAAGTAGCTAAACAAGCTAGTGGGGCAGTGCTTTTAAGGGTGAAAAACACCGTAGTTTTAGCAACTGTGGCAAGAGAAGATGTGCAAGTTGAAGAGGACTTTTTACCTCTAACGGTACAATACATCGAAAAAGCTTACGCTGCTGGCAAAATACCAGGAGGTTACGTCAAGCGTGAGACTAAGCCAGGCGACTTTGAGACGCTAACAGCTCGCATCATAGATAGATCACTTCGCCCACTTTTTCCAAAAGGCTACGCATACCCAACACAGATCGTTGTCATGGTACTTTCAGCTGATCCTGAGGTTGATTTGCAAGTTGTGAGCCTAAATGCGGCTTCAGTTGCACTTTACCTTAGCGACATCCCTGTAAATCGCCCAGTTTGTGGTGTAAGAGTTGGCTATATAGATGATAAATTTGTTATCAATCCAAGCAACTCTGAGCTAAAACAAAGCGCGATCGATCTTTATGTTGCTGGCACAAAAGATGAGCTTTTGATGATCGAGATGAGAAGCTTGCCTCAGCAAACTACGCAGCTCATACCAATGGTAGCGATAGAGCCGATGATAGATCCTAGCCTAAGCGATAGCATGGCGCAAAAGCAAGTGATGAATGAATTTAGCGAAGATAAGATGGTTGAGGCGATCGACTTTGCTGGTAAAGCGATACTAAGAGCTAGCAGCGCTTATGAAGAGGCGTTTAAAGAGCATAAAAAAGAGGATGCCGCACTTGAGCTAAAACCAGAGATAGAAAACGAAAATATCGCTATTTATATCGATAAATTTTACAAAGCAGAGGTTAAAAACGCGATCAATCAAATGGCAAAGAGCGAGCGTGCAAGCGAGCTTGGCAAGATCGCTAAACAAATTTCAAGCGATGAGGTAGCTCAAAAAGAGGGCTGGGACGAGGCTGTCATCTCAAATGTCCTTGGCAAATATAAAAAGAAAATAGTAAGAGAGCAGATCATAAACGAGGGCGTTAGAGCCGACGGACGCGGGCTTGAAGAGGTTAGGCCTATTAGCATCGAGACAAATGTCCTTCCAAACGCTCACGGCTCATGTCTCTTTACAAGAGGTCAAACTCAGGCGCTAGTTGTCGCCACTCTTGGCACAGATAGCGATGCTCAGATGTATGACATCCTAACTGAAAAAGCTCCTTTGGTTGAGAAATTTATGTTTAACTACAACTTCCCAGGCTTTAGTGTCGGCGAAGCAAGCCCACTTAAAGCTCCTGGCAGACGTGAGCTTGGACATGGAAATTTAGCCAAACGTGCCCTTGCACCAAGCATCGATCTAGCTTCTCCATATACGATAAGGGTCGTTTCAGAAATTTTAGAGAGCAACGGCTCAAGCTCTATGGCTAGCGTTTGCGGTGGCTCGCTCGCACTTAGAGCAGCTGGGGTTAATACCCAAAAACTAGTCGCTGGTGTTGCGATGGGTCTTATATTTGAAGGTGATAAACACGCTGTTTTAACCGACATCATGGGGCTTGAAGACCACGACGGCGATATGGACTTTAAAGTTGCTGGCACAAGTGATGGCATCACAGCGCTTCAGATGGACATCAAGCTTGGAGGCATCAGCCTAGAAGTGCTAAAAGAGGCGCTTTATCAAGCAAAACGCGGCAGAGAGCATATCCTTGCTCTAATGACACAGGCTGATAAAAATATAGAGATAAACGAGGATGTATTGCCAAAACTTGAGCTATTTAACGTTGATCCAAGCAAGATCGTAGATATCATCGGTCAAGCTGGTAAGACTATAAAAGAGATCATCGAGAAATTTGAGGTTTCGATCGACCTTGATAGAGAAAAAGGCGAGGTTAAAATCGCAGGCGGCGCTAAGAAAAACGTCGATGCAGCAAAAGACTACATCATCTCTATCACTTCAAAAGAGAACTCTCGCTCATTTGGCAAAAAGCCGTTTAAACACGACAAAGACCGTGTAAAACCGACATTTAATATCGGAGATGAGTTTGTTGGAAGCGTAAAAAGCGTGGTTGATTTTGGAGTATTTATCGAGCTAAAAGACGGTGTTGATGGTCTGCTTCACATCTCAAAGATAAAGAGCCCATTAAACGTAGGTGATCAGGTAAAAGTGTGTGTGAGCGAGCAAAAAGGAAACAAAATTTCGCTCTCTTTGGTTGAATAAATTTTTAAAGGATAGATGATGAAATACAAAAAGTTGCTTTTTCCAATAGGAGCAGGGGACGATATCGAGCCAAGAATTTACGGTGCTTTAAAGGTTGCACAATGGTTTAAAGCTCACATGGAGATCCTCACTTGCCAACTAGATCCAAGCGTGGTTTATAATATGAAAATGACGCTTCGTGGTGGAGTGCTTTTTGAGGAATTTTTAAAATCAGCCAAGTCTGAGCTTGCGGTTGAGCACGAAGAGAACGAAAAGCTTTTTAATAAAATTTGCGCCGAGCTTGGCATAAAGGTGAGCGACGAGGTCATCGAAGATGTCTGCACTGCAAATTTCACGATTCACAATGGAAAAAGAAGCGCCATAGTCGAGCAAGAGAGTAAATTTTGCGATCTAGTCGTAGCTGCAGTGCCACTTGATGGCAAGATCACTGGCACATTTGAGTCAGCTGTTTTAAAAAGTGGCAAAAATGCGATCGTTATCCCAAGAAAGATGCGTGATTTTAAAGCTGATAACATCCTTGTAAGCTGGACAGGAACAACTCAAAGCTCAAGAGCCCTAACTGGAGCGATCGATCTTTTAAAGAGCGCTAAAAAGGTTCAGTGCATCACTTCAAAAGCAAGCCTTGGCGATAACGCCGAGCTAAATCTTAAAAAACTTGAAGAGTATTTTAAGGTTCATAATATCAGTGCTAGTTTTGAAGTTATAGCAACTACAACGATACCTGGCGAGGCACTTTTAAAAGCTGCAAATGATAGAAACGCAGACCTTATCGTAGCTAGCAGATACGGTGAAAACGGACTAATGGAGATGGTCCTTGGTGGAACATCAAGATTTTTCTTAGAACATACAAATATCCCAGTTTATCTATAATGGATTGCGGCTTAGTCCGCGATCTAATTTAATAAATTCATCTTTTCGTTTTGCAAATTTTAAAATCTTACTCACTCGCCTTAGCAGACTACTAAATTTAGGTCTCGTAGCCACTCGCCACTAAATTTAGAGCCGTGATATGCTCGCTCATAAATTTTAAAATTTGTCAAACACTTGTCCTATAATAGATCGCATGCAGTGCGAAGCACATTTGCATGCCCTTTGAACGTGCGAGGGGATTGGGGGATTTAAAAAGGGGGATAAGGGGACGGCCTCGTAACTCGAGTCCCCTTGTCTCCCTTTTGGATAAAAGAGTTTTTAAATTTAAGGTCTGTATTTTTAAAAGAGAAATTTGCTATTTTGTAAATTTTAAAATTCCATTCACTCCTAAGAATTGACTACTGATTTTAGATCTCGCAAAGCTTGCCACTAAAATCAGAGCCGAAATTGCTCGCTTATGAAATTTTAAAATTTGCATGACACGTACCTGACTTAACAAAGCAAATTTTAAAATCTTACTCACTCGCCTTAGCAACTTACTAAATTTAGGGCTCATAGTCATTCGCCACTAAATTTAGAAGCGTGATATGCTCGTTCATAAATTTTAAAATTTGAGAAAACTTTTTTAGACAAATAAATTTGAAAATTTGATCAAGCTGTTTTTGCAAATTTTAAAGCTCCCATTAAGCTTTCATCAAGCGCCTTATTAGCCAAAATTTTGTAAAATCCGCTCATTAAAAAGGATAAAAAATGAGTGAAAATTCTGGCTTTACACACCTACATTTACACACCGAATACTCCCTACTAGACGGAGCCAACAAGATAGAAGAGCTAGCTCATACGCTCCATGACAGAGGCGACACGGCAGCAGCGATCACGGATCACGGCAACATGTTTGGCGCGATTGATTTTTACAAAAAGATGAAAAAAAATGGGATAAAACCGCTAATTGGCATCGAAGCATACGTGCATAACGGCGAGCAGCTCGATGATAAGAGCACCAAGCAGCGCTTTCACCTCATCCTAATCGCCAAAAGCGAGACTGGCTATAAAAATCTGATGTATCTTAGCTCCATGAGCTATATCGAGGGCTTTTACTACTATCCTCGTATCAATAAAAAAATCTTAAAAGAGCACAGCGAAGGCCTAGTTTGTAGCTCTGCTTGTTTGCAGGGCGAGGTGAGCTGGCATCTAAATTTAAGCGAGCGTAACGTTAAATTTGGCGCTAAAGGCTACGAGCGGGCAAAAGAGGTCGCGCTTGAGTATAAAGAAATTTTTGGAGATGACTTTTACCTTGAGATCATGCGCCACGGCATTGGCGATCAAAGGCGCATAGACGATGACATTTTGCGTATCGCAAAAGAGACTGGCATCAAGGTCATCGCCACAAACGACACCCACTACACTTTTAAAGAAAGAGCCGCTGCGCACGAGGTTTTCATGTGCATCGCGATGAACAAAACTCTAGATGATCCAAACCGCCTTCGCCACAGCGTCCATGAGTTTTTTGTCAAAAGCAAAGAGCAGATGAACGAGCTATTTTTAGACATCCCTGAAGTGATAGAAAATACCCAAGAGATCGTGGATAAGTGCAATCTTGAGATCAAGCTTGGCAACCCAACTCCGCCAAATTTTAAATTTACTCTTGAGTGTGCCAAGGAGAGAAATTTGACCCTTCCAGAGCCAGAAAACAGATATAGCTTCAAAAATGACGCTGTATTTTTTGAGCATGAGTGCAGAAAGGGTCTTGAAGAGAGGCTGAAATTTGTCCCTGAAAATTTACACGAAGAGTATAGAAAGCGCCTTGAGATAGAGATCGGCATTATCAACAAGATGAATTTCCCAGGATATATGATGATCGTTTGGGACTTTATAAATGAAGCCAAGCGCAGAGGCGTGCCAGTTGGCCCAGGACGTGGCTCCGCGGCTGGTAGCTTGGTCGCTTACTCGCTAAAGATCACCGACCTTGATCCTATCCCATACAACCTGCTTTTTGAGAGATTTCTAAACCCAGAGCGCGTTAGCATGCCAGATATCGACGTGGATTTTTGCCAAAGCAGACGTGGCGAGATCATCGACTATGTCACGCAAAAATACGGCAAATTTAACGTTGCTGGCGTTATTACATTTGGTAAATTGCTCGCAAAAGGTGTCATTAGAGATGTCGCTAGAGTCTGCGACATGCCTTATGCGGAGGCTGATGCGATGGCAAAGCTTATCCCTGATGAGCTAAACATCACGCTAAAAGACGCCTATGATAAAGAACCAAAGATAGCTGAGCTAATAAGTCAAAATCCAAAGGCGGCTAAAATTTGGAAATTTGCCCTTGATCTTGAGGGGCTAAACAGAAACGCCGGTCAGCACGCAGCAGGTGTCGTCATTTCAAACGAAGAGCTTTGGAACAAAACCCCGCTATTTCGCCAGCCAAACAGCCCAGAAGATCGCTTTGTGACGCAGTATAGTCTAAAATACCTTGAAGACGTTGATTTAATAAAGTTTGACTTTCTTGGTCTTAAGACGCTAACGGTTATAGATAATGCGATAAAGCTCGTTAAACAGCGCACCGGCAGAGACATCATCTGGGAGCAGGTCGATAAAAACGACTCTGGCGTTTATAAAATGATACAAAGTGGCCAAGCCATCGGCATCTTTCAGATAGAGGGCGAGGGCATGAGAAAGCTAGGAACTAGCCTGCGCCCAGACTGCTTTGAGGATATCGTCGCGATGCTAGCACTCTACCGCCCAGGACCGATGGAGAGTGGCATGCTTGATGACTTCGTCAAAAGAAAACATGGCGAAGCGGAGATAACATACGCATTTAAGGAGCTTGAGCCGATCCTTGCGCCAACATACGGCGTCATCGTCTATCAAGAGCAAGTCATGCAGATCGTGCAAGCCATAGGCGGTTTTAGCTTAGGCGGTGCGGACCTTGTGCGCCGTGCGATGGGTAAAAAGATCAAAGAGGAGATGGATAGGCTAAAGGGCGAGTTTGTAAAAGGCGCTGAGGCAAAAGGGCTAAATGGTCAAAAAGCGGATGATCTTTTCGAGCTGATCGTTAAATTTGCAGGATATGGCTTTAACAAGTCTCACTCCGCAGCATACGCTTATGTCACGTTTCAGACGGCTTATCTGAAGGCTTACTATCCGGCTGAATTTATGGCGGCACTTCTAACAAGCGAGGAGAGCAACGTCGATAAGATCGTTCGCTACATCGATGAGATAAAACGCATAAACATCGATACTTTGCCACCATCTATCAACAAATCAACCAAAGAATTTAGCGTCGTTAAAAATGAGGGTCACGATGGCATTATATTTGGACTTGGAGCGATTAAGGGTGTTGGCGGAGCGGCAATTGAGAACATCATCGCTGAGCGTGACGCAAAGGGCGAGTTTAAGAGCATGGACGACTTTGCCTCAAGGATCGATCCATTTAAGGTCAATAAAAAGGTCTTTGAAAGCCTTATAAAAGCTGGCTGCTTTGATGAATTTGGCTTTAGCCGCAAGATGCTTTTGCAAAATGTAGAAAATATCGTAGAAGCTTGCAAAAATGCAGCTCAGATACGTAAAAATGCGGCCGAGAGCCTCTTTGGCGAAGATGATAGTATGAATGATGTGAAGATAAATTTCGTCACTATAGATGATGAATTTGACATTAAACAGATCTTGAAATTTGAGCAAGAGAGTGTTGGCATCTACCTCTCAGGTCACCCGCTTGATGACTATAAGGACGAGATAAATAAGATTAAATACACGCTAAGCTCGGAGTTTGAGACCTTGCCACAAAGTGCTGAAATTTTGGTGGTTGGCAAGATCGAGGACTTTAGCACAAGGATCACAAAAAGTGGCAAAAAAATGGGCACTATAAATGTGCTTGACTTTCACGGTAACATCGAGATCGCCGTCTTTGAAAGGGAGCTTGGTAACATCGAAGATATCGTAAAAGACGAGGCAAAGCGCGATCTGCCTTATGCTTTTAGGATAAATATCTCGCGCGACGATCAGTTTGTAAGGACAAATTTAAACGAGGTTTATAGCCTAGAAGATGCGCAAAATTTAGACTTTAAGACTAGAAAGCTAAAGCAAAACTCTAAATTTAGCAAAAACGAAGAGGCGAGCGCCCCTCAAAAAGCAAGAGAGTATGCCGAACTAGAGGTGCTTTTAAGCCTTAGCGAGCTTAGCAGGCAAAAGCTGGAGCAAATTTACTCACTAGTTTTTAGCAAAAATGCTCCAAATAATCAAAAACGGCTAATTTTGAAGATAAAAAATGAAACGACAGGTGAAATTTTCATCTATAAGACTGAATTTATCGTAAGTGATGATGTGGGCGAAGAGATAGAAAAGCTCGCAGCTTCAGCGTAAATTTAAGGACGAGAAATGTTTGATATTTTTAGAAAAAAGAGCCATTTTTTAGATGAGCTTGGCATAGATAAAAGTAACTGGAGTGAGCTTTTTAGCGCTTGCCTTGGCAGAGCGATGCTGCTTCAAAAACGGCTTTTTAAGCAAGTGGTTGAGGCTAGCAAATGGCAGGCTGACTTTGAAAGCGGCAAAATTTGCTTTGACAATCAGGAGTTTGATATGCAGTTTATCGGCTCTGAGAGCTTTTCATCAAATACTTGGCTTTGGGGCTATGAAAATGTAAATGGCTTTGATGAGTGCTTGCTTAGCCTTGCAAATAGGGCGCGTGAGTTTGGCGAGAAATTTGGGCTTGAAGTGTTTAGCACGGCGCAGTTTGAGCTGGACGAAAATGTAAATGGACATACGCTCAGCTTGGTCGCTTGCGTGGCACTTGGCGACGAGCTAAGCTATTATAGGATTGATTACGACGGAGGTGC
Organism: Campylobacter concisus; assembly: GCF_902460575.1. Classification (GTDB taxonomy): domain Bacteria; phylum Campylobacterota; class Campylobacteria; order Campylobacterales; family Campylobacteraceae; genus Campylobacter_A; species Campylobacter_A concisus_AW. The sequence goes on from NZ_CABPUY010000002.1 coordinate 347,069, forward strand.
TGCATACGTGGCATTTAGGGCGGAGACTATCTTTAAAGAGCCAGTTTTAGCAAACGAAGTAGTTAGCGTAGTAAATGAGTGTATAAGTACCTATGAGCTTGATCACAGGCTTTTTATAAAAGGGCTTTTGCTGGGTTGTGGCATTAAATTTGATGAAAAACCTAATGAGATCGTAGCTAAGTTTAAAGATGAACTTAGCTTCAAATTTGATGATCTAAATAGACTTATAAATGTTTCAGGTGCGATTTAGCAATAATTCAGCTATATTTTTAAGCCGAAATTCATACAAAAGGTTTGAAATTTTATCTGCTGAGTTTAAATTTAGTCCAAGATCGTTTGCTAACATTTTGTAATAAATTTGAGGATTTTGGCTTAGATCAATAGCTGGCGATTTCGAGCTTTTAGAAAGCTTTTTGGCTCCGTCTAAAAGTAGCTTGTGGTGGATAAATTTAGCATTTAAAAAGCTAAAATTTAGCCTTTTTGCAATGTATCTTTGAGCTAGCGTGCAAGGCAGCAGGTCTTCGCCTCTAACGACCAAATTTACCCCCATATATTCATCGTCAATGACGCTTGCGAAGTTGTAAGCTGGAGTAAAATCCTTTTTATAAATGACAAAATCGCCCATCTGTGCCGCCACTTGCCTGCCAAGCTCGAAATTTTCATCAACGCTTAGTCTGATAGCGGTTTTATCTTTTATAAATTTTAGCTTTTTGTATTTGCAAATTTTAGTGTAAATGCCGTTTTCATAGGCATCTTTGGTAGCTCTTGTGCACTCACAAATGTAAATTTCATCTAGCTTTTTAAGTGCGTTTTCATATCTTTTTGCTCTTGTTTTAAAGCTAAAATTACGCTCAAAGTCGCTAACACTTGTAGCGCCTTTGTCGCAATCTAGCCCCAGAAATTCTAAAACGTCAAAGATATTTTGAACAAATTCGCGCCGGTATCTGCCAAGGTCATAATCATCAATCCTTAAGTGCAAAACTCCACCCAGTGAGCGCGTCAAAAGGTAAGTCAAGATGAAGTTGTAGGCGTTGCCAGCGTGCAAGTAGCCGCTTGGCGTCGGAGCTATGCGAGAGACTATGCCACCAGATGGTGGCAAATAGTCATTAATCCCTTGGTCTAGCCTCATTTACTCTTAAAGTGCGTCCGCCAAGTTCTTTTTCATTTAGTGCGTCGATCGCCTTTTGGCCCTCGTTCGCGTCGTCCATTTCAACAAAACCAAAGCCCTTTGAGCGGTCTGTTTCTCTATCTTTTACGATCTTTGCGCGCCTTACTTCACCAAATTGTGCAAAAGCTTCCTTCAACTCTGCCTCTGTCGTTCTATACGACAAATTTCCTACATAAATGTTCACAGGATTATTCCTTAAAAAAATTATCGATCTGATCGATTAGAGAAATAATAGCTTATTTCCGTCAAAAAGATGTAAAAATCAAAAAAAATATTACAAATTTTTAAAAAATATCCTTAAATGCAACAAATCGCAACAGCAAGGCATTATAATATCTATCACTAAACAAAATTTATCCTTAAGTTTAAGTAGAATAATTAAATAAAAAATTACAATTTTTTTATAAACTATTTATAAAGTAAATCATTTTTTACTTTATGATAAGCCTCTTCGCCAAGCAAATTTTTCACTATAAAAAGCGCAAATTCCATAGAAAAAGCAGGTCCCTTGCCAGTGATTATGTTTTGATCTTTTAGCACGTTTTTATCGCTCACGTAGCCTCTTTTGTCGCTTCTTACATTTTCTTCAAAGCCAGGATAGCAAACAAAGCTATCTTTAAGCACACGAGCTCGCTCAAGCACCATAGGAGCGGCACAAATGGCACAAATTAGCTTACCTTTTTTGTCAAATTCTTGCAAAATCTCTCTTAGCTTGGCGTCATTTGCAAGATTTTCTGCACCAGGCAGACCTCCTGGAAGCACGATCGCATCATAGCCTAGCTCCTCCACCTCGCGAAGTGTGACATCAGCTTTTACACTTATGTTGTGAGCACCTCTGATCTGCGCGTCCTTCAAGCTAGCGATAGATGCTATCGCACCTGCTCTACGTAAAACATCGACGGAGGTTAGCGCCTCGATCTCCTCAAAACCATCAGCTAGGATTACGGCTACCTTTTTCATAAAATCGTCCTTTCTCGTGTTATCTGTTTGTTAGGATAAATTTTATATAATCAAAGCTTATTTCACAAGAAAGGACAGAGCATGCAAGTAAAAATTATTTACTGCAACTCTTGAAACTATCGTCCGGTAGCTTCTCGTGTAGAAGATGAAATAAAAGCGAACTTTAGTGATGCAAGAGTCGAGTTGGTTGTGGGAGATGGTGGAAATTTCATCGTCGAGGTTGATGGAAACGTTATCTTTTCTAAAAAAGATCGCATCGGAAACGATGAGTCAAGGTTCCCACACGGCGAAGAGATCACAACTCTTATAAACAAATATCTCAAAGAAAAGTCGGCTTAATGCTAACTAGCGGGGCAGGCAACTGCCTCGTTTTATTTTTTACCTAAATCCCACTCTCTTTTCTTAGTAAATTTATCTCATCTATTACCATTTGTGGCTTGAGATATTTCATGCAAGCATGCGTTTTTAGCGGGCAAACTCGCTTCATACAGGGCATGCAAGCTAAATTTAGATGCACTATCTTTGCAAATTCATTGCCCCAGGGCGAGGTTTCGCTAAATTTTGTCGGTCCAAAAAGAGCGATCGTTGGCACAAGAAAGGCGGCAGCTACGTGCATAGGGCCGCTATCGTTTGTTACGAAAATGCCATTTTTACTAAGCCCAGCTATGCGCTCACAAAGCTCTTTGACACTGGTTTTGCCAGCTAAATTTTGGCAAGCTACGCCATTTTCTTTTAAAATTTGCTCTATTTTTTCACAAATTTCTTGCTCGCCTTTGCCACCAAAGATGACTATCTCAAACTCATCTTTGTAATTTAGCGCCACCTGCGCAAAGTACTCTGGGTACCATCTTTTCGCACTTCCGTAGCTCGCACCTGGATTTAGAGCTAGTGTTTTTTTAGCTGAAATTTGAGGTGTAAAATGTAGCTTTAGCTGAGTAGAAATTTCGCTTAGGCCTAGGGCATTTTTTACAAAATTTGCATATTTTAGCACCTGATGAAGGACGGTTTTACTCTTTTTAAATATGGCTTTTTTCTTAGCATTTATAAAAAATAGCAAGAATTTACTAGCAAACGAGCTTCTAAAGCTAAGAGCTAGATCAAATTTGCCAAGACTTTTTGCACTTTTAGCAAGAGATAAAAGTCTAAATTTAGCCTTTTTGCTCTCATCAATGACCACTTTTTCGCAGTTTGGGTGGCTTTTGTAAAGCTCGCAAGCTACAAATGAGCCAAAAAAAACGATTTGTAAATTCTTCTCATTTTGCACTAAATTTTCGATCGCAGCGCTTGCCATCACGCTATCGCCTAGCCAGGTTGGAAGCTCGATAAAAACTCTCATTTTAAGGCGTCTTTTATCACTTCAAGCGTAAGAGTGGCGTTTTTTTCGATGCTAAAATTTAAAGAAAGCTCGTAAGCCTTTTCTTGTAGGCTCGCTAAAAGCTCATGGTTTGTGAGAATTTCATCTATAAACTCCAGCACGCTCTCGTCACTTGGGCTTTGAAGCACAAATTTATCTTCTAAAATCTCGCTAGCACCATTTTGAACCGTCGTAAAGACCACGTTTTTAAAGCTAAGCGCTTCTAGTACGACATTTGAAAACGGCTCATAGTGCGTTGGAAAGATAAAAATATCACTCGCCTCATAAAATTTCGCCGTGCTCTTTTGCTCGCCGACAAAGTAGGCGTTTAGCCCAAGTTTTTTAGCTAGGCATTTGTAGCTTGAGATGTTTTTGTCTTTGCCGACAATGAGCGTATTTACTGGCGTTTTTAGCTTTGAAGCAAGGAGTAAAAACTCTTTTAGCCCCTTTCTTTTAAAGCCATTTCCCACAAAAAGCAGGGTCGCAAGCTCAAATTTAAGTCCGAATTCCTCACAAAGTGCGAGCTTTGCCTCAGCTTTTTGTACCCTTTGGGGTAAATTTACGCCGTTATAAATGGTCGTGATCTTTTCAGGCTCTATGCCGTAAGTCGCGATGATCTGCTCTTTGATGAAATTTGAGTTTGTGATGATCTTTTGGGAGTTTTTAAAGCACTTTTTCTCTAAGTATGGATAGACGAAATTTAGTGGGTTTAGCCACCAAAAGCTCTTTGTCGCCCTATAAACCTTATGCACGCCGTCTCCTGCCCTGTAGATATCGGCGCAGCTTACTCGCTCTAGGCTAAAATAAAACTCGTCCTCTTTCTTTTGGCGTTTTACTTGGCGGTTAAAATTTAGAGCTTTTTTCCAAGAAGATATGCCAGCATCTCCAAGATATGAGCGAATTTCTGTTTGGATACCAAGCTCATTTATGGCCTTAACAAGCCTTCTTAAGTATCTTTCAGCACCTCCAACTGCGTTTGGATTAGTTCTTAAAAATACTATTTTTTTCATCGATAACTCCTAAAGCCAGTGCCCAGATAAGTAGCATTAATAATTATTAATAAGGCATTTGATTTTTATTTTAAGGGATTTATTTTATCAAAAAGAAATAGTAAAATACTTAAAAATAAAATTAAAAAAATTTTAGCTATAATGCCCTAAAAATCGCTAATTTAAGCGATATTGAAGCTAGGAAAAATAATGATAAACATACTTGAGCTTGAAAGCTCTTTGGGATTTGGCGGGCAGGAGCACCGCACGCAGCGTGTGATAAATGGGCTAGATAAGAGCAAATTTAAGGTTTTTTATGGGCTAAATCCTGGCTCAAAAAGCCTTGAAAAGCAGATAGAGTGCGAATTTGTCGAGTTTAACCTTAAAAAATCTTTTAATATCCTTGAAATTTTAAAAATTTGCAAATTTGTAAAACAAAATAATATAAAAATCATCTCAACTCACTCAGGCAAAGACGGCACTATAGGCGCAATCATAGGCAAAATTTGTGGAGTTAGCGTGGTTCGCACTAGACATTTGCAGCTGCCTATAAGCTCTCCCATACCTTACAACCTAAGCACCAAAGTAGTTGGCGTTTGTAACTCAGTCTGCGCTGATCTTATCAAAAGAGGTGTGAAAAAAGAGAAGGTGCTAAAAATCTACACAGGCATCGATACGCAAAAATATACGCCAGAATTTAAGATAGATATGAAAAAAGAATTTGGTCTAAGTGACGATGTAGTAGGCGTTTGCATCGTTGCAGTGTTAAGAGCTGCTAAAAATCATAAGCTCTTAATCGATGCATTTAGCGAGCTAAATTTAGAAAAATCAGCCCTTTTTATCGTGGGCGACGGTCCTCAAAATAAAAATTTACACGAGTATATAAAAGATAAGAAAAATATCTTCATGCTTGGCAACAGAACCGACGTGAGCGACTTTTTAGGCTCACTTGATATCTGCGTGCTACCTTCAGACATGGAGGCTATCGGCGGGGCGCTACTTGAGGCATCTTCGTGCAAGCTAGCTACCATCGGAAGCGATGTGGGCGGTCTTGGCGAGGCAGTGAGTAATGGCAAAAGCGGATTTTTATTTGAAAATGGCAACAAAGAGGAGCTAAAAAAAGTGCTTGAAAGGCTCATTTTGGATGAAAATTTAAGAAAGCAGATGGGTGAATTTGGCAGAGAGTACGTCAAAGAGACATTTAGCATCGAAAAAATGATAGAAAACACACAAAATTTATATATGGAGCTTGTAAAATGAGCGTACCAGTTTTGATGTATCATCATGTGCTTGAAAAGAGTGGATTTATCGCTAGTAGCGTGGATGAGTTTAGATCGCACATGAAATTTCTAGCCGAAAATGACTATAAAACACTAAGCATAAATGAATTTATCGCGTACAAAAAGGGCGAGCTTGAGGTGCCTAAAAAGAGCGTTTGCATAACATTTGATGATGGCTGGATGGACAACTACATCTATGCCTATCCTATCGTGAAAGAATTTGGACTAAAAGCAAATATATTTATAATAACTGGCTGGATAGAGGCAGCCCAAAAGGCCCATGAGCTGAGGTCCGCTAGCTTTTTAAACGTTGATCACAACGAGTGCAAGAGGCTTGCTCCAAGTAGGCCGCAAGATGTGATCTTAAATTTAGAGCAGATCGAGAAGATGAGCGATTGTTTTAGCTTTCACTCGCATACGCACGGGCATTTTGATGGATATTTTGGGCAGCTTAGCTTAGATGAAGAATTTGGTATTTGTCGTGAGTTTATGAAGAAAAATTTTGGCTTTGAAGATGACGCACTTTGCTGGCCAAGAGGCAAATATAATGACGAGTATCTAAATGCTGCTAAAAAGCATGGCTACAAGGCATTTTTCACGACAAAGCGTGGCATAAACAAGGCTGATGGCAACTTAGAGGAGATAAAACGCATAGTGACAAAGCGCGATGAAAAATGGCTTAAAAAGACTATGTTTATCTACCAAAATGACTTTTTGGGATCTATTTATGCTTTTCTTAGGAGTTAGGACTAAGCACTATTTAAAGCTTCGATTTCTAAAGTCTGAGTAAATTTTGCCAACAAAAGGAGTCGAATAGATAAAAAGCTTCTTTTTGATCCTAAAAATGTAGTCGCTCTCGCTCTTTGCGTTGTTTGAGATATCGATACGTCTTATCTTAAATTTATCATCTCCCATGCAAAATCCACCATCTATCACGCTAAAAGCAAAGCCGTAATACTCTTTAACTATCCTTTGCGAAAGCTCGTTAAAATGCCCTTTTGGAAAGCAAAAGCCAAATTCTTTTTTTTCTGGAAATAGCTCTTTTATCTTGGCAAGCGAGCTAGAAAACTCCTCTCTTAACTTTGCCTCATCGTCACTTCTGCAAGAAAAGTGGCTCGCTGTGTGGCTGTCAAATTCAAAGAGCCCGCTCTCTTGCATCTGCCTGATCTCATCTAAATTTAAAAAATACTCCGCGTCTTTGTCGTAGTCGATCCCTTTGTGTTTTTTAAACGAAAAATCATAATCCTGCCTTTTAAAATCTCTGATCTTATCTGTTATCAAAAAGCAAACAGCTGGGATATTTAGCTCTTTTAAGATAGGAAATGCAAATTTGTAATTGTCAAAATATCCATCATCAAAAGTTAGCAAAATGCTCTTTTTGAAGGCTTTTGACCTGCCAGCCACGATATCTTTAAACTGACCATAATTTATAAATTTATAGCCCTCGTCAAGTGCCATAAGAAGCGCTTTTTTAAATAGCTCAGGTTTAATGGCAAAGTCGTTTTCATTGTTATTGCAGTGGTGCATCGTTAGCACGCAAACTGGGTAGTTCATTTTTGCTCCAGTAAATTTCTTATAGCCTCTTTTAGCGCCTTGTGGCTAAAGTTTTCATCCACAAATTTAAAGGCGTTTTGAGAGTAAATTTTGGCTTTTTCAGGCTCATTTATCAGCTCTAAAATGCACTCTTTTAGTGAAATTTCATCTAAATTTCTAGCACAAAGCCCACGCTCTTTATCTTTAACTAGCACGTTCATCGGCGCGTTATCATAGACCACGACTGGCACCTTTGAGCTCATCGCCTCAAGTAGTACTGTACCAAGACCCTCAGAGTGCGAGGCAAATACATAGATATCAAAGCTTTTTATAACATTTGCTGCGTCATTTCTAAAGCCAGTGAAGATGATCTTATCTTTTTCATCAAACATAGAGGTGATCTGCTCTTTTGTGCCGTCACTAATGTTGCCAGAAAATACAATAGTTGCATCCTTTGTCTTTAAAATTTCTTTTGCAGCACTTGCGAAGTCAAAGACCCCTTTTTTGCGGTAAAGTGAGGTAAAAGTGCCGATGACTAGCTCATCTTTGGCGATATGAAACTCATCTCTAAAAGTGCTTTTTGTGCTATCAATTTTTTCGACATCAACCGTGCTTGGCATAAAAAAGAGCCTATCTTCGCTAACGCCGATGTTTAGGAGATACTCTTTGACGCTACCTGAGATGTATAAAATTTTGTCAAAAAGCTTTTTATGCATAAATTTAGAAACAAACCCATTTATAGGGAAAAGATTGTGTCTTTCTTTATAAAATTTAACGCCTCTTTTGCGGTAAAAAAGCCCAGCTATGGCGCCGACCCAGCTATCAGTCGAGCCATGTGTGATCGCGACATCTATATTATTTGAGCTTATCGCTTCGCAAAACGCTGGCACGCTTTTATGAAAATTTTTCTTATTCATCTCGTGCGTGATGACCTTAAATCCATCTTCTTTTGCGATGCTTTCGATCTGCGAATTTGGGTTGCAAAAGAGCATCACTTCATGACCCATTTCACGCATGAAACGCATCTCGTTTAGCGTCTTGTTTTGCTCGCCACCCCAGTTAAAAAGCGTCTGCGTGTGGAGGATGTTCATTGCGCTAGCTCCAAATTTGATCTTATTTTCGCCTTTATCTGTCCCATTTCATCGCTAAAGTCCATTAAAGTCTTCTCGATGCCGTGCTCTTTTATGCCCTCTTTGTCGCAAGGCACAAAGTCCCAATTTTTTTGATATACGATGTGCTTACCCATGCCTTGGATGCCATTTTGCGCTGTGTAGCCATTTTGCATCAAGCCATTATCCCAAGGTCCCCACTCAAAAGCTCCGCTTGGGCCAAAAAAGGCGATCACTGGCACGTCGTTTGCCGCGGCTATGTGCATGATAGCAGTATCGACGCCAATAAAGAGACTTGATCGTTTTGAGAGAGCGATCGTTTGTTTTAGGCTTAGCTTACCACCTAAATTTATAGGCTCACTTTTGCAAATTTTTAGCACGCTTGCAAGTTTTTCAAGTTCATTTTCTTTGTTGTCGCTTGTTAGCACGACCTTTACGGCAAGCTCATTTTCGCAGTAGTCGATGAGCTCTGCCATGCTCTCGTCATTTGCACATTTAAACATCCAGCGGCTTGTTAGATGCACATGCACAAAACGTTTTGGTAAATTTAGATACTCCACGCTCTCGTCTGAAAAAACGCTCACTTTTTTACTAACCGGCTCAAAGCCCAAAGCCCTTAGCGCGTTTAAATTTAGATCGACCGTGTGAGAGAAATTTTCGTAGTATTTTGCCTTTACGCTTAAAAGCTTATTTATCGCCTTGTGCTTGCCTAAAAAGCCAACTATCTTTTTTATCTTAGCGTACTTTGAGATGATGACGCCGCGGTCTCCAGTGGTCGTTTGCACCGCCATATCGTATTTCTCTTTTTTGATCGCTCTTATAAATTTTAGCTCGGTCATTAGCTTTTTAAAAAAGCCAGAATTTGCACTTTGCCTATCGTAAATGTGAATTTTGTTTATATAAGGATTGCCTTCTATCATCGCTTCTGTGCCTTTGTTTAGGGCAAAGTCGATGGTCGCATCTGGATAGCAGTGGTGTAAATTTTCAATGAGCGGCGTTGTCAAAAGCACGTCGCCGATGTTTCTAAATTTAATCACAAGTATTTTCATTTTATATATTTCCAAAATGTGTACTGGGCGTAAAGTCTAGCGATAACGTAGCCAGCAAAGCCCTCTTTGAAGCCACCTTTTAGCACATAAAGCTTAAAAAATGTCCAAGCCGGGCTTATAAGCGCCTTTAGCAAATTTCTTTTTGCGCCCATGCTTGAGTAGCGATTTTGCTTGGCGATAAACTGCTCGATGCTCTCATACGCGTAGTGCAAGAAGTGATTTTTAAGCGCTCCAAGCCTTTGTGAGCCGTCATTTAAAACGACCTTTTCATGCACAGCTCTGCCATCAAATTTGGCAAAATTTTTGTTAAAAAGTCTCACCGTGTAGTCTGGATATAGCCCCATATTTTTTATCGCTTTACCAAAGAAAAAATTTAGCCTAGCAACGTTATAAGCCATAAATTTAGGCTCTTTTAGCGTACTAATGATCTCATTTTTAAGCTCGTCTGTAATCACCTCGTCGCTATCAAGCACAAAGACCCACTCGTTTTTGGCTAGATCCACACCCTTTTGCTTTTGCGCGCCAAATCCCAGCCAAGCTTGCTCGTGAAATTTCACATTGCTAAAGCCATCACAAATTTGCCTTGTGTTATCTTTTGAACCGCTATCAACCACGATGATCTCATCAGCAAATTTAGCACTTTCTAGCACCTCTTTTAGGTACTTTTCGCTATTGCAAGTTAGGATTACAACGCTTAGCATTTGTACTCATTTTCGTAAAATCTCTTAAACCTTTGGTGAAACCAAAAGTACTCCTCTGGCCTTGCTCTAACCATCTCTTCGCACGCACTGCACTGCATTTGCGTCGCTTTTTGCACAGCATCTTCTTTGTCAAACGTGGTTATATCAATAGGCTGCTCAAAGCAAATTTCACTTAAATTTTCATCTTTTTGGTAGATAAATGCGTTTATGATTAAAGCATTTGTCTTTTGAGCTAGTACGCTTGCAGCTGGCGTGTGAAGCACATCTTTGCCAAAAAATTTCACCTTTATACCATCTTTTGGTGCGGTGTTTTGATCAACTAAAATTCCTACTATTCGCCTAGCTTTCAGCGCTTTTAAGATATCTTTTGCGCCGCCATCTTTGTCGATTAGCTCCACATCAAACTGCGATCTGTTGGCTCTTAAAATTTTATCCATGACGCTGCTATCAAGCCTTCTGCCAAGCACTGAAGATGGTCCAAAATGAGCTGCAACTGCTAGGCCAAATATCTCCCACTGCCCAAAATGCGCAGTTGTGACGATGATAGGCCGGCCAGACTTCATCGCATCAAGTAAAAAGTGCTCATTTTTAAAAACAACTTGCTCTAGGATCTTTTGCTTTGTTGTGTTTTGATTGAGGATGAAATTTATACCAAGGTATTTTGCAAAGTTGTAGTAGCATTTTTTGGCGATCTCAAGCTTTTCTTCTTTGGTTTTCGTTTCGCCAAAAGCAAGGTCTAAATTTGTCATCACGATATGAAATCTCTTTTTTTTAAGCTTCATAAACGCAAATGCTAAAAATTTAGCAAGCATGTTTTGAAGCGAGCAAGGCATTATAAATATAAGAAATTTTAAGGTATAAAAGCCAGCTAGATATAGCCTATCCATTTAGCAGCCTTTTTGCGAAATTTGCAACCGTTTCAGGGTAAATTTCTCTTATGCAAAAGTCGTTTTTATCGATGCTTCTAGCATCTATTTGCTTGCCCATATCAACAACTAAGTTTTTATCCGTGACGTAGGCGTTTCGGTGGCTTGGTCGGTTGCCAAAAAGCGTGATAGAAGGCCTATTTACAGCCCATGCAAGGTGTGTTAGACCGCTATCATTGCCAATTACCAGATCGCAGCTTGCGATGTAATCTATCATATCTTTTATGCTTAGTTTTTCAAGCAGTTTTGCTTTGGTGCCCGAAATGATCGCCTCAGCCCTTGCTTTTTCGCTCTCACTCCCGTAGCAAAGGTAAATTTCACAACCAATAAGAAGTCTGATCACATCTTTAAATTTGTCATAGATTTTGCTCTCTTCGCTTGCAAAGGCAGCGATTAGTACGCGTTTTTTACCACTTTCATTTTTAAATTTTCCTACTATTTCAAAGCAGGGCGATTTTTCTAAAATTTCATCTCTATCAAAGCCAAAATTTAGAGCGTATCCAACAAGGCTTAGGTTTCTAACTATGATATTTTCGTTGTAGTCGATCTTAAATTTATGCCTATAAAGCCTGGCTGCAATCTTTTCTTTGACGCTTTCTCTGCTAAAGCCGTAAATTTCTTTGCCAAGTAGTTTTGCAACGACGGCTGATTTAAAAAGCCCTTGCAGATCGATGATTTTGTCAAATTTGCCAAGCGTTTTTATGATCTTGTAGCTCTTTTTAAAGCTCTCTTTAAGCGGCAAAACGACTAGCTCGTCGATTAGGGGATGATCTTTTAAAAGGCTTGCAAAACGGGCATCAACGAGCCATGTGATGTGAGCATTTGGGTAGTGCTTTTTGATAAACTGAAGCACGATGGCTGCATGCACGATGTCACCAAGTGCCGAAAGCTTTACTATGGCTATTTTTAGTTGATTTTTATCTTGCATAAAACACTTTAAATATAAATTTTTGGTATGATTTTAAAAAAAAATGCTTAAAAAAGGGCTAAAATGGCAAAAAGTTACATCTGCGTCTTTGACTGCGAGACGATACCTGATGCAAATTTGATAAGAAAAGTTTATGGCATCGACGGAAGCGACGAAGATGTGAGCATCCAGGCGATGGCATTGCAAAAAGAGGCCAGCGGTAGTGACTTTTTGCCTGTGATGTTTCATAGAGTGGTCGCGATCTCTGCGGTAATGGCCGATGAGTACGGCAAATTTTTAAAAGTTAGCACGATGGAGGGCAAGGACGAGCGCGAGATCATCGCTAAATTTTTAAAATTTATAAATGATTACAACCCAAGGCTCGTTAGCTTTAATGGCCGTGGCTTTGACCTGCCAATGCTTATGGTGCGTGCGATGCGCTACAACCTAAACGCGGCGGCGTATTATGAGAGCGAAAACAAAGAGTTAAATAAAAACAAATGGGAAAATTATAGGGCAAGATATTCGCCTAAATTTCACCTTGATCTGCTTGATTTTATAAGCGATTTTGGAAGTGTTAGAGGGCTAAAGCTCGATACGCTTTGTGCTAGCTTAAATTTACCTGGCAAATACGACGTGCACGGTGATCAGGTGCTTGAGCTATACTACGCAGGCGAGCTTGATAAGATAAACGAATACTGCGAAAGCGACGTTCTTAACACCTACTGGCTATTTTTGAAATTTGAGCTTTTGCAGGCAAATATCTTGCAAGATGACTACATAAATCACCTAAACGTGATGAGCGAATTTCTAGCCAAAAACTGCGCTCACAGGGGATACACTGAGGTCTTTTGCTCTGCGATAAGCGACGAGCTAGAAAGAATTTCTGGCAAGCTAGACTACGAGATAAAGGTAGATAAAGAGGCTTTGGAATTTAGCGAATTTGATGAGGTAAGGCCGATTAGCAAAGAGGAGCTAAACCGCGATATGCTGGGCGGTCTGCTTAAAAAAGCAAGCGATCTAAAGCCAAAAGAGCCAAAGAGCAAGACACTTTTTGAAGAGAAAGTGCCTGAGATAAATTTAGACGACGAATAAGCCAAAATGAAAGGAAAAATATGAAAATTTTAGTAACTGGAACAGCTGGATTTATAGGATTTCACCTTGCAAATGCTCTTGTGGCACGTGGAGATGATGTCGTTGGATATGACGTGATAAATGACTATTACGACGTAAATTTAAAGCTTGCACGCCTAAAAACGGCTGGTTTTGACGTGAGCGAGATAGACTATGGCAAACTTATCACCTCAAAAACACATCCAAATTTAAAATTTATAAAAGCAGACCTTGCTGATGAAAAGACGATGAAAGAGCTTTTTGCTAAAGAGAAATTTGATGTAGTGGTAAATTTAGCCGCACAAGCTGGCGTTCGCTACTCGCTCATAAACCCAAAAGCCTATATAGATAGCAACATCACAGGCTTTATGAACATCCTCGAGTGCTGCCGCCACAATGAGATCAAAAACCTAGTCTATGCAAGCTCTAGCTCGGTTTATGGCTTAAATGAGAACATGCCCTTTTCTACACACGAGGGGGTCAATCACCCTATAAGCCTCTACGCAGCGACTAAAAAGAGCAACGAAATGATGGCGCACACTTATAGCCATCTATTTAATGTGCCAACGACTGGGCTTCGCTTTTTTACGGTTTATGGACCATGGGGACGCCCTGATATGGCGCTATTTTTGTTTGTTGATGCCGCGCTTAAAGATAAGACCATCGATGTTTTCAACTACGGTAAGATGAAGCGCGACTTTACCTACGTGGACGACATTGTAAAGGGCATTATTAAGTGCATCGACAACCCAGCTAAACCAAATCCAGCTTGGGACGCAAAGCACCCAGACCCTGCCACTTCAAAAGCGCCGTTTAAAGTCTATAACATCGGCAACAACAGCCCAGTCGAGCTCATGGACTACATCAAAGCAGTTGAGATAAAGATCGGCCGTGAGATCAAGAAAAATTTCCTCCCACTTCAAGCAGGCGACGTCCCAGCGACATTTGCAGACGTGAGCGACTTGGTGGCTGACTTTGACTATAAGCCAAATACAAAAGTAAATGACGGCGTGGCTAAATTTGTCGAGTGGTATAGCGAGTTTTATGGGATCAAAATTTAAATGAGACGTTGCGAGTGGGCCAAGGGCGAGCTTGATATAGCCTACCACGACAATGAGTGGGGTAAAGTCATAAAAGATGATAGAAAATTTTTTGAGATGATAGTTTTGGAGGGCTTTCAAGCGGGTCTTTCGTGGCATGGAGTGCTTCAAAAAAGAGAGGCTATGAGAGCGGCGTTTGACGGCTTTGACCCTGAAAAGATCAAGCTCTATGGCGAGGCTGAGATAGCTAAATTTATGCAAAACGAAGGGCTGATACGCAATAGACTAAAACTAAAATCGCTTGCCACAAACGCCATTGCATTTTTGTCTGTGACGCAAGAATTTGGCAGCTTTTATGACTATTTATGGGGGCATCTGCTAAAGAAATTTGACCCCAAATTTGACGGCAAACAGATCATCAATCACTATCAAAATATCAAGCAAGTGCCAGCAACCACGCCGATGTCTGACTTTGTGGCAAAGGAGCTAAAAAAGCGAGGGTTTAAGTTTCTGGGTTCTGTTAGCACCTATGCCTTTTTGCAAAGCGTGGGCGTGGTGGATGATCATATGGACTATTGTTTTTGCAAGAGTAAGGCTTGATTAGGATAGTTTTTGCACTTTTGGTGCTTTTAAATTTTGCATTTTCTCTTGATCTGCTGCGCCTTAGCGAATTTAAAGATCAAAACGTCAGTGGCTGGCTAGCTAGCGAGAAGCTTGATGGCGTGCGCGCCTACTGGGACGGAGAGAATTTACTCTCAAGGCAGGGCAAAAAGCTAAATGCACCGCTAAGTTTTACTAAAAATTTCCCTAAATTTGCACTTGATGGCGAGCTTTACGCAAAGGAGCTTAAATTTGAAGAAATTCAAGCAAGCGTGATGGATAAGCTGCCAGATGAAAAGGCGTGGAGCAGGCTTAAATTTCACATTTTTGACGTGCCAGAGGCGAGCGGTGGCTTGCTTGATAGGCTTGAAGTTTTGGCTAAATTTCTAAAAAATGAGCCAAATCAAAATTTGATCATCATAAAACAGATAAAAATGCGTGATAACGCTCAGTTTTTAAAATTTACTGAAAATATCATCGCAAAAGGCGGCGAAGGAGCTGTGGTGCGTGAGCCAAATGCGCCATACGAGCGAAAACGAAGCAAAAATGCGCTTAAATTTAAGAAATTTAAAGACGCCGAGTGTGAGGTTATCGCCGTAAATAAAGGCAGCGGCAAATACGAAAAATTTGCTGGCTCGATCACTTGTAAAGCGTTTGGCGGCAAAGATGATAAAGAAAGAGCTGGCGAGCCAAAAGAGGGCACTATCTTTAAAATAGGCTCAGGACTAAGCGACGAGCAACGCACAAATCCGCCAAAGATAGGCTCTATCATCACATATAAATTTCAAAATTTAACCTCTAATGGCAAGCCAAGATTTCCTATATTTTTAAGGGTTAGAGAGGATTAAATTTCATCTATGGTCTCTTTTAACGCCCTAAAAGAGCTAAGCTGCGCCTCCTCATCAAAAATGAAGCTTTGAGCCATGATCTCATCGACTTCAAGTCTGTTTTGAAACTCTAAAATTTGCTCTTTAACGCTTTGCTTTGAGCCTATAAAAGAGCACGCCATCATCTCTTCCGTGACGCTTCTTTCTCTATTTTTTAGCTCTATCTGCCTAAAGTCGATCGGTCCAAAATGCGGAGCCTGTGCGCCTGCCTTGCCACTTATGGCAAAGACCTCGTCGTTATCTTTTTTTGGCGGTTGCAAATACTCTTTTCCGCCAGTTACTACGTTTAAGAAAAACTGCGTTTGCGTAGTGGCTAAACTCTTTGCTAGCTCGTCACTTTGGGCTATTATCACATTTGCTCCTGCGATGACATAAGGCGTGGCAAGAAACGAAGAAGGTCTAAAATTTTGACGATAAATTTCTACCGCTTTTTCTAGCGCACGTGGTGCAAAGTGCGACGCAAAGGCATAAGGCAGACCAAACTCAGCCGCCACATATGCGCTATATATGCTTGAGCCAAGTATGTAAATAGGTGGAAATTTTTCAATTTTTGGATAGGCTTTTACGGCTCTTTTGGCGTTAAAATAGTCCATTAATTCGTTTATTTGCATATCAAATTCTATCTCTCTGGCACCGCGTCTAAGCACCGCAGCTGTCTCTTGGTCGGTCCCTGGAGCTCTGCCTAGCCCAAGATCGACGCGGTTTGGATATAGAGTCTCAAGAGTGGCGTACTGCTCGGCGATAGAGTAGGGGCTGTGGTTTGGTAGCATCACGCCGCCAGAGCCCACACGAAGGCTTTTTGTATGCTCTAAGATGTGCGCGATGATGAGCTGCGTGGCTGAGCTAGCTAAATTTTTCATATTGTGATGCTCGGCAACCCAGTAGCGATTTATGCCGATATCTTCGGCAAATTTAGCCAGTCTAACGGCTGCGTCTATGGCGTCTTTTGCGTCACCGCCTTGTTTTATCGGTAGTAAATTTAAGATTGAAACATTCATTTTTATCCTTTTTTTGTAGATGAGGGATTATAAAGATTAAATTTAAAATAAATTGTAAGTCTATTTTAAATTTGTAAAGGCAAAGACCTATCCACGCAGCCTTCAAGCAAATTTTAAAAACTAACCTTGCTTTACTTTTGCTTTACTCTATTTTTGATAAAATTAACCACTTTTTTATGAAAGGCTTAAACTTGAAGATTTTAGTAACAGGTGGAGCTGGATATATCGGCAGCCACGTAGTAAAAGCACTTTTAAAGCAAGGCAAAGATGAGATAACCATCATCGACAATCTCTGCAAGGGCTCACAAAAAGCACTTGAGGCACTTCAAAAGATAGGAAATTTTAAATTTATAAATGCAAATTTAGAGGATGATTTGAGCGAAATTTTTGCAAATGGCAAATTTGATGCGATCATTCATTTTGCAGCGTTTATCGAGGTCTTTGAGAGTATGAGCGAGCCGCTAAAATACTATCTAAACAACACCGCAAACGTCGCAAGAGTGCTAAAATATGCAAAAACTTACAATGTAAATAAATTTATATTTAGCTCAACTGCCGCAGTTTATGGCGAACCAGACGTGGCAGAAGTGAGCGAGACAACGCCTACAAATCCGATAAATCCATACGGCAGAAGCAAGCTCATGAGCGAGCAGATCATAAAAGACTACGCCGCTTCAAATGAAAATTTCAAATTTGCGATACTTCGCTATTTCAACGTCGCAGGCGCAGACGAAGAGGGGCTGATCGGTCAAAACTATCCAAACGCCACGCACCTTATCAAAGTAGCGGTGCAAACAGCTCTTGGCAAGCGTGAGAGCATGGGTATCTTTGGCGATGACTACGCGACAAAAGATGGCACATGCGTTAGAGACTACATCCACGTTAGCGATCTAGCAGACGCCCACATCAGCGCACTTGATTACATCAGTCAAAATGGTAGCGAAACTTTTAACGCGGGATATGGTAGGGGATTTAGCGTAAAAGAGGTCATCGAGACCGCAAAAAAAGTAAGTGGGGTAAATTTTAAGGTGTTAAATGCGCCAAGAAGGGACGGCGACCCAGCTATCCTTATCTCAAACGCAAGCAAACTGCGCTCGCTAACAAGTTGGAGGCCAAAAAGAGACGATCTAGCGCTCATCATAAAAACTGCCCTTGAGTGGGAAAAAAGAATTTAAGGATAAGCATGAAAATAGCAGTAATCGGAACTGGATATGTTGGGCTAGTAAGTGGTGCATGCTTTGCTAAGATGGGCAACAGTGTGATCTGCGTCGATGTTGATAGCAAAAAGATCGAGGCGCTAAAAAACGGCGTCGTGCCTATATATGAGCCAGGGCTTGCTGATATCGTGAGTGAGTGCTATAAAAATGGCTCGCTTAAATTTAGCACGCAGATAACCGAGGCGCTAGAGCATGCAGATGTGCTATTTATTGCAGTTGGCACACCTATGGGCGCTGATGGACAGGCGGATTTAAAATATGTTCTCTCAGTTGCCAAGTCAATCGGAGAAAATTTAAACAAACCACTAATCGTAGTCGATAAATCAACCGTTCCAGTGGGCACTGGAGCTAAGGTGCATGAGGTGATCGAGGCTGAGCTTAAAAAGAGAAATGTAGAGGTTAAATTTGAAGTCGTCTCAAATCCAGAGTTTTTAAAAGAGGGCGCGGCGGTTGAGGACTTTTTAAAGCCAGATCGCGTTGTTATCGGAGCTAGCAGCGAGTGGGGCTTTAGCGTGATGAGAGAGCTTTATGAGCCATTTATGAAAAACCACGACAGGCTCATTTGCATGGACGTAAAATCAGCCGAGATGACAAAATACGCTGCAAATTCGATGCTGGCAACCAAAATAAGCTTTATAAACGAGATAGCAAATATCTGCGAACGTGTGGGCGCTGATGTAAATTTAGTTAGAAAAGGCATCGGCAGCGACTCAAGGATCGGATATAGCTTCATCTATCCAGGATGTGGATATGGCGGCAGCTGCTTTCCAAAAGACGTCGAAGCGCTCATCTACACAGCTAGACAAAATGGCTTTGAGCCAGAGCTTTTAAACGCGGTCGAGTCAAGAAATAAGACCCAAAAAAGAGTGCTTTTTGATAAAATTTATAACTTCTTTGGCGGCGATCTAAAGGGCAAAACGATCGCACTTTGGGGGCTTGCGTTTAAGCCAAATACCGATGATATGAGAGAGGCTAGCTCGCTAACTTTGATAAAGCTTTTAGACGAGGCTGGCGCAAAAGTGGTCGCTTACGATCCAAAAGCGAGTGAAGAAGCTAAAAAATATATGCCAAATTTAGATGTGAAATATGCTAAAAATAAATATGACGCTCTTGATAACGCCGATGCAATGGTGCTTGTGACAGAGTGGAGCGAGTTTAGATCGCCTGATTTTATGGAGATCAAAGAGAGGCTAAAAAATGCTGTCATATTTGACGGACGCAACCAGTATAACGCTAAAGCTTTAGCTGAGCATGGATTTAAGTATTTTCAAATAGGCGTCAAAGCGTGAAGCAAATTTTATCTCTCGTAGTTTTTTTGCTGCCTTTTGCGCTTTTAGCTAGCGAGGCTTCAGGCAATAGCGAGGCAAAGGCGCAGGAGCAGGTTTTTGAGCTACCTGTCTCAAAGATGCCGGTTGATTATTTTAAATATGAAGTTGCATTTTTTAAAGAGATGCAAACAGACTGTGAATTTGCTATGCTAGAGGGTGGACATTTAGATAAAAAAGAGGATAAAAGCGGGGTTTATTATGAATTTAGCGCAGAAGATAAGCCGCTTAATCCTTGCAACGGCAAAAAGAAAAAGAGGCAAATTTATTATGAATTTACTCAAATTTTGCCTGGCGCTAGCCCCATAAGGATCGTAACTCCGCAAGGTGTAGGCGCAGAGATAAGAATTTATGAACGTATAAAAACAATAAAACCAAAAATTTTAAAAAGGAAAGATAAATGAAACACTTAAGTAAAAAATAATTATAAGGTTATTTAAAATCATGGCATTAATAGTATTATTAGTACAGAGATAAGAATTTATGAACGTATAAAAACAATAAAACCAAAAATTTTAAAAAGGAAAGAGAAATGAAAATAGCAGTAGTAGGACTTGGATATGTGGGACTTCCACTAGCAGCAGCTTTTAGTGAGAAGTACGAAGTAGTCGGCTTTGACGTAAATGCAAAACGTATAGAAGAGCTTAAAAGTGGCTATGATAGAACGCTTGAACTTAGCAACGAGCAGATGAAAAAAGCGATCGATAATGGCATGAAATTTAGCCTAAATTTAGATGACATCAGAAGCTGCAACTTCTTCATCGTAACCGTCCCAACTCCTATAGATAAGAACAAACGCCCAGACCTAACCCCAGTGGTAAAAGCGACCCAGAGCGTAGCAAAAGTGCTTAAAAAAGGCGACATCGTTGTCTATGAAAGCACTGTCTATCCAGGCGTTACAGAAGAAATTTGCGTACCACTTCTTGAAGAGAGCGGACTTAAATTTAATAAAGACTTCTTCTGCGGCTACTCTCCAGAGCGCATAAACCCAGGTGATAAAGAGCACACTGTTACAAAGATCAAAAAGATAACAAGTGGCTCAACTCCAGAGATCGCTGACAAGGTCGATGAAATTTACCGCTCAATCATCACAGCAGGCACTCACAAAGCTTCAAGCATCAAAGTAGCAGAGGCTGCAAAGGTTATCGAAAACACCCAGCGCGACATCAACATCGCCTTTATAAACGAGCTTGCGATGCTATTTGAAAAGCTTCACATCAACACCATAGACGTGCTTGAGGCTGCTGGTACTAAGTGGAATTTCTTAAATTTCCGCCCAGGTCTAGTCGGCGGTCACTGCATCGGCGTAGATCCATACTACCTAACTCACAAAGCTCAAGAGGTAGGCTACAACCCTGAAATGATCCTAGCAGGTCGCCGCATCAATGATGATATGGGCAGATACGCAGCCGATCAAGTGATAAAACTAATGATAAGAAAAGGTGTGCTTATCAACAAAGCGCGTGTGCTTGTTCTTGGTATGACATTTAAAGAAAACTGCCCAGATATAAGAAATTCTCGCGTTATAGACGTGGTTGATGAGCTAAAAGACTTTGGCTGCAAGGTCGATGTGACTGATCCTTGGGCTGATAGCGCTGAGGTAAAACATGAGTACGGCTTTGATCTAGTAAAAGAGTATAACCTAGACGACTACGACTGCATCGTGATCGCCGTAGCTCACAATGAATTTAAAAAGCTCAACCTAAAAGGCCACTTGGTTTATGATATAAAAAATATCTACCCAGAGGCTGACGCTAGGCTGTAAGGAATTTAGTGCACAAAGTAAGCGTAAATTGTAAAATTTTACTTATCTTTCTGGCTGCTTATCTGTTTGGATTTGCAGCTAGGATGCTTTGGGTATTGTGGGCAAAGGATATGCCAGAGTTTTACTTTAATGGCGAATTTATGCTTACGACAAATGACGCATACTATTACGCAGAGGGCGCTAGAGATATGCTTGCTGGCTTTCATCAGCAAAATGACTTTAGCCCCTTTAATCACCCAATCTCAACCATAGTTTTTTATATTTGCAAAATTTTACCTTTCAAGATCGAAAGCGTGATGTTTTATATGAGCGCGCTTTTAGCACCTCTTATCGCACTTCCAGTTATCTTGATATCAAATGAGTTTAAAGCTCTAAAAGCTGGGGCCGTGGCGGCATTTATGAGCGTTATCTTGCCAGGCTATCTTGTAAGAACGTCACTTGGTTACTTTGATAGCGATATGCTAAATGTCACATTTGCGCTTTTTATCATCTATCTTTTGATCAGACTTTTAAATGCAAATGAACAAAAATTTATCGTTTTACCGGGGCTTTTTGTATCGCTTTATCTTTGGTGGTATCAAAGCTCTTATGCTCTTATTTTAAGCATCATTTTTATCTTTTTTATCTACACGCTTGCTTTTATGCGAAGCAGGATAGAAAACTACCAAGCGATATTTTTTATGTTTATAAGCATCGTTAGCTTCAATATTTTTTCAAAAGATCCGCTTATCGCAAATAAAATTTTGATTTTAAATTTAGCGGTTATTGCTTCATTTTACGCCATTTTTTTCAAATATAAAAAACTACTTTCACCCAAAATTCTAAGCATTTTTCTAGCTATTATGCTAGCTATTTTTATCTATTTTGGTGGTTTTGATTTTATTATCTCAAAGATTGGCAGTTACGTTTTAAAAAGCAGCTCAGAGGTTGCAAGTAAATTTCACTTTATAAGCGAATACACGCTAATCGATGAGGTAAAAAGCGCTAGCCATTTATATTTTGTCTATTTCATGGCTGGAAATATCCTTATTTTGCTAGCTGCAGTGATTGGATATCTGGCGCTTTGCTTTAAATTTCGACCATTTTTACTTAGCTTGCCACTGCTTGGACTTGGCGCTTTATCGCTATTTGGCGGAGTTAGATTTGCTATGTATGTAACGCCACTTGTAGCACTTGGTTTTGGGTATTTCTTACACTTTTTTTTAAATTTATTTGACCTTAGAAATTCTCTTAAAAATTTATCCTTTTTTATCTTTGCAGCAGCTGCGCTTGATCCAAATTTAGAGATCGCTTACTCTTATAGACCGCATACTTTGATCACGCACGATGAGGCAATGGCGCTTGATCAGCTAAAAAAGGCTGCTAAGCGCGATGACTACGTGCTTTCGTGGTGGGATTATGGATATGCGGTAAGATACTTTGCTGATGTTAAGACGCTAAATGATCCTGGCAGGCAAGGTGGCGAGAATAACTACTTTGTTAGCCTTGCTTTAAGAAAAGATGAGGCAACCTCAGCTAAGCTAGCTAGAGTAGTGAGCGAGTATAGCGATATCTCGTTTGAGAAAAAGAGCAGAGCGCTAGAAGAAATTTTAAAAGATCACAACACAAGCGATCTAAACACCTTTTTAAGCCAGCTTGAAAGCGCAAATTTTACTATGCCAGCGGCAAAAAAAGAGGTTTTTTACTATCTTGTGCCAGATATGATAGATATCGCTCCAAACATCTTTAGATATAGCTACATCGACGTTATGAGTGGCGAGAAGCCAAAAGAGGAGTTTTTTTACTACATTAGCCCTATAAATAGCGTTAGCGAGGCTGGCATAGACCTTGGAAATGGCTATATCTTACCGCTAAAAGAGCCAAAATTTATCACACAAAACGGCGAAAAAGTGGCGGTAAAGTCCTTTTATAAGATAAAAGGCTCTGGCAAAGAGCTGCAAATAGACGAGAAAACTATCGACGACAAGGCAAAAATCTCTGTTTTATTTTTAGAAGACTATGCACGCGTGGTTTTAGTTGATGAAAATGCCTTAAATTCAGCCCTTGTGCAGCTTTTTATATTTGAGCGAGCAGATGAGCGATACTTTGAGCCATTTGTCATCTCAAGTGGTGTAAAAATTTACAGGTTAAAAGTCTAATGCTGATCAATCTAATAAGCTCAATCGTCGTTTTTGTCGTATCAATGGGCATAAATTTCTTTCTTACGCCATTTATCTTAAAAAGCCTTGGCAACGAGGCTTTTGGCTTTGTAGGACTTAGCAACGCCATCGTTAGCTATGCAGCAGTCGTAAGCGTGGCGATCAACTCGGTCAGTGGGCGCTTTGTCGCTCATGCGTGGCACAAAAAAGACCTAAGCCTTGCAAACACCTACTACTCATCAGTGCTTGTTGTAAATATCTTCTTTTGCGCCGTTGTCGTGGTGCTTAGCTCTGTTTTCATACTAAATTTGCAAAGCTTTTTAAATGTCCCTGAAAATTTACTCTTTGACGTGAGAATGACCCTTGTTTTTTACTTTATAAATTTCTGCGTTGGGCTATTTAACGGCGTTTTGACGGTTTGTGCTTTTGTGACAAACAAGCTCTACCTACTCTCCATCAGAAACGCCATCTCAAGCGCGATCCTAGCAGCCCTCATCGTGGCGCTCTTTTTCTTTTTTAAGCCATTTATCTCATATATCGCCATTTCAGCGCTAATCGCTAGCCTTTTTGTCTTTTTTAGCACCATTTTTATGTCAGCTCGCATCACGCCAGAGCTAAAATTTAGCCTTAGTAAATTTGACTTTTCTAAGATCAAAGAGCTTCTAAGCTCTGGCATTTGGAACAGCTTTAATGCGCTAAACCGCATACTTTTAACAGGCATGGACCTTTTTATCTGCAACATTTTTGTAAGTGCAAACGCCACTGGCCTTCTTTCAGTCGCCAAGGCCGCTCCTATCATACTTGAGAGCTTTGTAGCGCAGCTTAGCGGTATCTTTGCACCAAAATTTGTCGAGCTTTACTCTAAAAATTTGATCACGGACCTCATAAAAGAGGCTAAATTTTCAATGAAGGTGATCGCCTTTGTGATGAGCGCTCCGGCTGCATTTTTCGTCGTTTTTGGGCTTGATTTTTACACGCTTTGGCTACCTTTTAAAAGCACAGATGAGGTTAAATTTATCTACAATGTCTCGATGATAACGCTAGTGCCGATCGTCTTTATAAGCTTTGTTTTTTCGCTTTTTAACCTTGATAGCGCGACAAACAAGCTTCGCCGACCAGCCATTGCCAACACCATTCTTGGCGTTAGCACGATCATAGCGCAGATCGCACTGCTCAAATTTAGTGACTACGGCGTTTATGGTATCGTCATCGTCGCAGCCATTTTTTATAGCATAAGGATTCTCGGCTTTGACCTCATAAATGCCGCCTTAAATTTAGAGGTGAAGCTCACCACATTTTACGGGGTTTATTTTAAAAATTTAGCCGTTTTTGCGCTTTGCGTGCTTGCGATGTTTGCCTGCAAGGACTTTGTGAGCTTAGATAACTGGCTAAAATTTGCTATCTTTGCTGCGATATACGCCGGCGCAGCTTATGTTTTGGGATATTTTTTGTTTTTTAATGCCTTCGAGCGAGGCATAGTCTGGCGTAAAATTTTAAAAAAATTTAAAAGGTCTTAAATGAATGAAATTTATTTGATCTCTTTGGCAAAAGATACCAAAAGGCGCGAGCTTTTGCAGCAGAAATTTGGCTCTTATGATAGCTTTAAGCTAATAGACGCAGTTGATGGCAGGGAGCTAAACGCGAGGGAGTACTATAAGATCATTTCGCCGTCATTTAAAGCTTACGGCAAGGTTTTAAGCCCAGCAGAGGTTGGCTGTTCGCTCTCACACGTAAAAGCCTACGAGGCATTTTTGGAAAGTGAGGCGAAATTTGCCCTCATCTTTGAAGACGACGTGATAGGAGATGACAATGCCATAAAAGAGGCATTTTTTGCAGCTAGCAAGATGCCTGAAAATAGCGTGCTCATATGTGGCATGCAAGATGGGCTGGAGGGCAGGTTTAGCGCCTTTGGCAAAAAGGTGGATAGTAGCCTAAGTAAGCCACTTTGGCAGGTTTCAAAGCACTCATTTTCGAGCATTTATAGAGCAGGGGCTTATGTGCTAACTAAAAAAAGCGCTAAAAATTTGCTTGAAATTCATAAACGTGCGCTTTGCACGACCGATGTTTGGGACTATTTGCTTGGCGTTAATGATATGCAGATGTATTTTTGCGACCTTTTTGCGCATCCAACTGATCTTAGTGGCTCAAATATCGAGGGCGAGCGGCTTGAGAGGGGATACAGCGCAAATTTAAAAGCATACATAAAAACATTTAAATTTATACTTTTCTCACGACTTGAGAAGCTTCAAGGCTACGAGAGAATTTTTAAAAGGGGCTAAATGAGCGAGCCATTAATCAGCATCGTAACCGCGACTTACAAGCGTCCAGAGCTTTTAAAAAAGGCCATAAAAAGCGCTCTAGCTCAAAGCTATAAAAATTTAGAAATAGTTGTAACCGACGACGGCGATGACGAGAGTGCGAGTGAAATTTGCAAGAGTTTTAACGACGCAAGGATCAAATTTGTAAAAAACAGCGCTCACAAAAAGAGCCCAAATGGCAACAAAAACAATGGCTTTGACAACGCAACAGGCGAGTTTGTCTGCTTGCTTGACGATGACGACGAGCTTTTGCCAGATGCTATAAAAGAGTGCTATGAAATTTTAAAAAGTGGCGAGTATTCGTGCGTTTTTGCAGACGCGATTTGCGAAAAAGATGGCGTGATGACCGATGTCGTGGCTGGTAGAAGCCCATATAGCAAGAGTGGGGCGATGAGTAAGGTTGATTATCACTGTGGGCGGATAAATGGCGAGTATTTTAAGCTTTTTTCGCGTGAATTTATAGATGATTTTAGGTTTGATGAGAGCAGTTTTGGCGGCGAAAATGAGCTTTATATCCGCTTTTTTGAAAAAAATGTCTTCTATCTTAAAAAACCACTTTACATCTACCGCATCGCAAGAAGCGATAGTGCGACGCTAAATGCCAGCAAGCACGCGCTAAATGTGGCAAACGCTTACATCAAAACAGCAAATTTGCACTACGACATCGCTATAAAAAATGAGCCAAAATTTCTAGCTATGCAGTATAAAAATGCCGCTTACTACGCCAAAATAGCAGGCGAATATGGGCTGATGCTAAGGTGTATCTTTAAAAGTCTTAGCATTAAATTTAGTAAAGAAGCGTTTATTTTCTTACTACTTAGCCCGCTTCCAAGTGGCATTTTACCGGCACTTTCAAAGCTTAGAGTGAAGATAAAACAAAGGTTTGGCGTATGAAGATATTATTTGTCACATCAACGCTTAGAAGTGGCGGTGCAGAGCGGGTTTGCGCGGTGATCGCATCAAGATTTAGCGTGGATCATGATGTAAGCCTTGTTAAATTTGACAAGGACGAGCCATTTTACGAGCTGGCAAGTGGCGTGAAGCTCATAAATTTAGGCGTTGGAGCTGATGAGCTTGGCTTGGTTGGAAATTTAAAAAAGAGAGTTTTAAAGGTGCTTGCTTTAAGAGCGCTCATAAGAGAGGGCAAATTTGACGCTGTGATATCATTTTTAGACGCCGTAAATACCTTGGTGCTCTTTAGCTCAGCAGGGCTAAAAACGCCTATAATCATAAGCGAGCACACAAACTACCTTGCGCCAAAAAGGGCGATCTTTAAGGTGCTAAGACGCCTTAGCTATCCATTTGCAAACGCACTTAGCGTCTTAAGCGACGAGGATCTTGGCTACTACTCGAAATTTTGCAAAAATGTGATGAAAATTTACAACCCGCTCTTTGAAGAGGTGCGAAGCGAGAGCTTTACTAAAGAAAATTTAGTCATCTTTGTTGGCAGGCTAAATAAGATAAAAAACTGCGAAATGTTTGTAAGAGTGGCCGCAAGCTTAAAGCAAAGCGGCTATAAATTTGTCGTGGCTGGAGATGGCGGAGAGAGGGTAAATTTAGAAAATTTAGCTAAAAATTTGGGTGCAGAGGTGGAGTTTTTAGGAAATGTAAGCGACATCGCCTCACTTTATAAAAGGGCAAAGGTGCTGCTATCTTGCTCAAATTTCGAGGGTCTTGGAAATACATTGATAGAGGCGATAAACTATGACTGTGTGCGGGTTGCGACAAAAACTAGCGGGGCAAAAGAGCTTATAAAAGATGGCTTTGATGGCTTGCTTTGCGAGATAAATGATGTTGATGATATGAGTGAAAAGCTTGCAAAAATGCTGCAAGATGAGGCAAAGATGGGCGAATTTGTCAAAAACGCAAGAGCTAGACTTGATGAGTTTAGCGTGAAGCAAATTTATAAAAAATGGTTGGAGCTTTTAAAGCTTGGAGGTGTGAAGTGAAAATTCTTTTTGTCATCGCCGCACTTAGAAATGGTGGGGCTGAGCGCGTGCTAAACGTGCTTGCAAATGAGCTTTGCAAAGACAATGAGATCACTATCGCCTTGCTTGAAGAGGACCTTGGACTTTATAAATTTAGTGAAAAGATAAAGATCATAAACCTTAATGTGAGTGGCTCAGGGCTGGCTTTAAAATTTAAAAAAATCCTCGCTCTTAGAGCGCTTTTTAAGGAGCAAAGGGCTGATCTCATAATTAGCTTTATCGACTGGACAAATGTCGCTTGCGTGCTGGCAAATGCTGGGCTAAAGAGCAAACTAATAGCAACCGAGCACCACGAGCATAGCTACTTAAAAAGTAAAGTAGCAAGCGCTATGCGTGATATTAGCTACCGCTTTGTAGATGGTTTAAGCGTGCTAAGTAAAAGCGACTACGACTACTATAAATTTGCCAAAAATCGCGAGGTCATACATAATCCACTTTTTATCGGCGTGCCTGAAATTTGCGAGAAGCAAAACGTCATCTTAAGCGTGGCAAGGCTGGAGGCGGTAAAGGGCTATGATATCTATTTTGAGGCGCTTAGTAAGGTTGATAATAGCTTGCTTGATGGCTGGGAGATAAAGATCGCAGGCAGCGGCAGGCAAGAGAGTGAGCTAAAGCAAATGGCTTCAAATTTAGGGCTTAATATCAAATTTCTAGGTCACATGAGCGACGTCACAAAGCTTTATAGTGAGGCAAAAATTTTCACTCTTAGCTCACGAAGCGAGGGGCTTTCAAATGTGTTAATAGAATCAGGCGCCTTTGGTTGCGCTAGGCTAAGTAGCGACACCGTGGGCGCAAGAGAGCTTATAAATGACGGCATTGACGGGCTTATCTTTAAAAATGGCGACGCAAATGATCTAAAAGAGAAACTTGAGATGCTTTTAAAAGATGAAAATTTAAGGCAAAAACTAGCAAAAAACGCCAGCGAAAGTGCAAATTTATTTAGCAAAGAAAATATCATCAAGCAGTGGCGAGAATTTATAAAAAAGGTTGTTAGCAAGTGAAAAAATTAGCCGTTTTTTTATACTCGATGGGGCCTGGCGGGGCTGAGCGAAATGTGGCAAATTTACTGCCATTTTTGATCAAACGTTATGAAGTTCATCTCATCTTAATGAGCAAGGTCATCGCTTATGAGATCCCAAGTGAGGTACAAATCCACTTTATAGAAAATAGCGATCCTTACGAGAGCGGGCTAAAGAAGCTTGCAAGGCTCTTTTTAGCGATGCCAATGCTTGCCTTTAAATATAAAAATCTTTGCCAAAATTTAAGCATCGACACGCAGTTTGTGCTGATGAACCGCCCATGCTACATAGCCGCAATAGCTAGGATTTTAGGGCTAAGGGCTAGGCTGGTTATCAGCGAGCGAAGTTGTCCGTCTATCTTATATAAAGACGATCTAAGTGGCAGGGTTAATAAATTTTTACTCACTCATCTTTATAAAAAGGCCGATCTCATTTTGGCAAATGCAGCTGGCAACAAAGAGGATCTGGTGCGAAATTTTGGCATGAGTGAAGCAAAAACAAAGGTGCTTTATAACGCCCTTGATCTAAAAACTATAAATTTACTAAAAGATGAGCCACTTGAGGATGGCTTTAAGCCATTTTTCATAAACATAGGCCGCCTTGATAGTGGTAAAAATCAAGCCATGTTAATAAAAATAATTGCCTCCATTAGCGACCCTCGAGCCACGCTTGGCATCCTTGGCAAAGGGCCTTTAAAAGATGAGCTACAAAATTTGATAGACAAATTTGGCGTGGGTGATAGAGTAAAGCTTCTTGGCACTGATAAAAATCCTTTTAGGCATATAAAAAACGCCTCTTGCTTGCTTTGTGCTTCGCGTTTTGAGGGCTTTTCAAATGTCTTGCTTGAAGCGCTCGCATGTGAAAAAACCATCATCTCAACCGAGCACAAGAGCGGCGCAAAGGAGCTTTTGGGCGATAGCGAGTTTGGCATCTTAGTGCCTGTTGATGACGAAAATGCGATGAAAGAGGCGATGATAAAGGTGCTTAACGAGCGTGAAATAAGGCAAAATTTTGAAAATGTTGCGTATAATCGGGCTAAATTTTTTGATAGTGAAAACATAGCGAGCGAGCTTATAAATTTTTTGGAAAATCCTAATGAATAGAAATTTATTTTTTAAAAATTACTCTTTATACCTTATGATATTTGCCGCAGTCATCTTTGGCATGGTTTGCAGGCTTTACTGGGTCTTTTGGGCGAGCGAGTATCCAGTCTTTTTCTGGAACAACGAGCTGATGATCAGCACAAACGATGGCTACGCATTTGCCGAAGGGGCAAGGGATATGCTAGCTGGCTTTCATCAAGAAAACGACCTTAGCTACTACGGCTATCCGCTTTCCACACTTACTTACTGGATCGTGAAATTTCTAGGCGTCAAGCTTGAGACAGCGATGATTTATATGAGTGTCTTTTTCTCATCGCTTGTGGCTGTGCCTGTTATCTTGATCGCAAACGAATACAAAGCAAAAATGGCTGGCTTCATCGCTGCACTTCTTGCAGTGATCGCAAATAGCTACTACAACCGCACGATGGCTGGTTACTACGACACCGACATGCTCATCATCCCGCTTAGCGTCTTTGTCGTTTGGGGGCTTGTTAGAGTGCTTGAGAAAAAGGACGCAAAGAGCCTGATAATAGCACCTTTAAGCGTGCTTATCTATATGTGGTGGTACTTAAGCGCCTTTTCGCTTATTAGCATTTTAACCGGGCTATTTTTACTTTACACGCTCATTTTTGATAGGAAAAATCCACTTTTTTACCTTGAAATTTCGCTGCTTTTGCTTGCCATCTCAAACCTTGATCTAACTCTTAAATTTATCGCTGTTATCGTTATTTATGCACTTTGCCTATTTAAAAAAGAGGTGATAAATTTAAAAATTGCTCTTGGTATTTTGGCGGTTATCTTTGTCGTTTTTGTCATCCGTGGCGGGCTAAATCCGATAATCTTTCAGCTTAAATTTTACGTCTTTAGAGATGCGCCTGAAGTTGGCGGCATGAGCTTTCACTTTTTTAATGTCAATCAAACTATCCAAGAGTCAAGCGTCGTTGATTTTACGCTATTTTGCGAGAGGATCAGCGCAAATGTCATAACATTTTTGATCTCGCTTGCTGGCGTCGCTCTGTTTTGCTACAAGCACCGCTCATTTGCCGTCTCGCTTGGCATGCTCGCACTTGGCTTTTTAGCCTTTAAAAGCGGCCTTAGATTTACCATTTATGCTGTGCCTATCATGGCACTTGGCTTTGGCTACTTAGTGGAGTTTGTGCTTGCAAATTTAAAGCTAAAAGGAGCCGTGCTAAATCTCATAAGAGCCTTCATAGCAGCTCTTGTGCTTGCTCCAGCGCTCATTCACATCTATGGCTACAAGGCTGAGCCAGTCTTTGTAAATAAAGAGGTTGAAATTTTAAATAAGCTAAAAAGCATCGCAGGACGCGAAGACTACGTGCTTGCGTGGTGGGACTATGGATATCCGATTAGATATTACAGCGATGTTAAGACGCTAATTGACGGCGGAAAGCACCTTGGACGTGAAAATTTTGCCGTGAGCTTTGCGCTTGGAAGCGACGAGATGAGCTCGGCAAATATGGCAAGGCTCGATGTCGAATACACTGAGCGAAATTTCAAAGAGCACTTTAATGGCAACTTGGCTCAAATTTTAAAAGATAGAAATTTAAGCGTTGATCAGTTTTTTAGCGAGATAAAAGAGGCAAATTTTAGCCTACCAGCAAAGAGCAGAGAGATATATTATTACCTGCCAGATAGGATGCTTAGCATCTTCCCGACCATTTTGCAGTTTAGCAAGATCGATCTAAAAAGCGGTAAAAATTTAAACAACGGACTTTTCATCACCACAAGAGCGATCTCGCAAAGCGAAAAGGGCATCAGGCTAAGTGGTGGATTTACTCTAACAAGTGATGTCACAAATTTGATCTATGATGGCAATGTCCTACCACTAAGATCTTTTATAGAGACCGACTACAACGAGGCTGGCAAGCTAAATGTAAAAGAGTATAAAAATAATGAAAGCTCAAACATTTCTGTCATTTTTATGAGGGATTATGGTAGGTTTATCATCCTTGATGAGAGTATTTTAAATAGCGCCTACATCCAGCTTTTCGTGCTTGAAAGATACGATCCAAAAGTCTTTGAGCCAGTCATACTTGATGGGGCAGCAAAAGTTTATAGGCTAAAGAGGTAGAGATGGCAAGGATAGGATTTTTAAGCCACGCTGATATGAGCATACACTTTTTTAGACGCCCTATCATGCAGGCTTTAAAAGATATGGGGCATGAGGTTTTTGCTATCGCTCCAAAAGGAAATTTCACTAATGAGCTTGCTAAAAGCTTTCACACCGTCACCTACGAGCTTGATAAGGCGAGCCTAAATCCACTAACCGTGATAAATAACTCAAAAAAACTATCTCAAATTTTAGGCGAGCTAAATTTAGACCTGCTGCAAACTGGCGCTCATAAGTCAAATGTCTTTGGCACGTTTGCTGCTAAAAACGCTGGCATAAAGCACGTGATAAATTTGGTTGAAGGCCTTGGTAGCTTTTATATCGATGATGATATTAAGACAAAGGCCGTGCGTTTTGTTATGGAGAGCCTTTATAAGCTCTCTTTTGCAAAAGCTGATGCTTGTATCTTCGTAAATGACGCAGATCCAGACTATCTGATCTCTAGAAATTTGATAGATAAAAGCAAGGTGTACCGCATAAAAAGTGTCGGCGTCGATACTGCTAAATTTGACCCAGCTATCACGCAGGCAGCTGATCTTGGCGATAAAAAGGTGGTTCTCATGATCGCCAGAGCCATGTGGCACAAGGGCGTTCGTGAATTTTACGAGGCAGCAGAAATTTTAAATGGCTATAAAAACTGCGAATTTGTCTTTGTGGGCGAGGGCTTTGCTGGCAATAAATCAACCGCAGACGAGAGCTTTTTAAAAGGTGGTAAAGTGCGATATCTTGGCGCTAGAAATGACATACCACAGCTTTTAAAGGCTTCTTACTTACTGGCTTTGCCAAGCTACAAAGAGGGCTTTCCAAGAACGGTTTTAGAGGCGATGAGCATGGCTAAAGCAGTCGTTGCAAGCGACGTGACAGGTTGCAATGAAGCTGTAAGAGAGGGCTACAACGGGCTTTTGTGCAAGGTAAAAGACGCAAGTGATCTTGCTGGTAAGATAAAAATTTTACTTGATGACGAAGCACTTTGCGCTAAGCTTGGAGCAAATGGCAGGGACTGGGCAGTTAGTGAGTTTGACGAGAAGCAAATCGCAAAAAGATATATAGAAATTTATAGGAAATTTATAGATGTATAGAAATTTTTTAAAGAGGGTGATTGACATTTTAGGAGCTTTGTTTTTGCTCATTTTAACATCGCCTATCATCATAGCGACAGTGGTCTTTATCTATTTTAAGGTAAGCCGTGATGTCATTTTTACACAGGCAAGACCAGGGCTAAATGAGAAAATTTTTAAAATTTATAAATTTAAGACGATGAGCGATGAGCGTGACGCAAATGGCGAGCTCTTGCCAGATGATCAGCGTCTTAGTAAATTTGGCAAACTTATCCGCTCTCTTAGCCTCGATGAGCTGCCACAGCTCTTTAATGTGCTAAAAGGCGACATGAGCTTCATTGGACCAAGGCCGCTTTTGGTCGAGTATCTACCCATCTATAACGAAACGCAAAAGCACCGCCACGACGTGCGCCCAGGTATCACGGGTCTAGCGCAGGTAAATGGCAGAAACGCCATAAGCTGGGAGAAAAAATTTGAGTACGACGTCTATTACGCTAAAAATTTAAGCTTTATGCTTGATGTAAAGATCGCTTTGCAGACCATCGAAAAGGTGCTAAAAAGAAGTGGCGTCAGCAAAGAGGGGCAGGCGACGACGGAGAAATTTAATGGCAAAAACTAAGAAAATTTACATCTACGGAGCGAGCGGGCATGGGCTTGTGATCGCTGACATCGCTAGAGATAACGGCTATGATGAGATAGTTTTTTTAGACGATGCTAGTGAGCGTAAATTTAGCCCAGAGCTTGAAAAAGCTGACATCATAATAGCCATAGGTGATAATAAAACAAGGCAAAAGATCAGCCAAAAGGTGGAGGATGTTGGTTTTGGGATAGTAAATTTGATCCATAAAAGTGCGGTTGTGAGCGAAAGCGCTGTGATAGAAAAAGGCGTAGTGGTCATGCCAAATGCCGTGATAAACGCAAAAGCTCGCATAAAAGAGGGCGCTATCATAAACTCTGGCGCAGTGATAGAGCATGAGTGTGTGATAGGCAAATTTGCTCACATCAGCCCAAATGCAGCCCTTGCTGGAAACGTTAGTGTTGGCGAATTTACGCATGTTGGCATTGGCTCAAGCGTCATTCAAGGCATAAGCATCGGCAAGAACTGCATCATAGGCGCTGGTAGCGTGGTTGTAAGAGATATAAAAGATGGCATAAAGGCGTATGGCGTGCCTGCATGCGAGCGTGCTAAGATATAAATTTAAAAATAAGTGCTAAAATCTCCAAAAAATCACGAAAGGTATGAAAATGGATAGGGTTTTTTTATCTCCACCAAATATGAGTGGAAAAGAGCAAGAATATATAAAAAAAGTTTTTGAAAGCAACTACATAGCGCCACTTGGCGAATATGTCAATAAATTTGAAGATAGCATAAAAGCTTACACTGGCGCCAAAGATGCACTTGCACTATGCGCTGGAACTGCGGCACTTCACCTAGCACTTCGCGTCCTTGGTGTAAAAGAGGGCGATTTTGTGCTAGCTTCTAGCTTTACTTTCATGGCTTCAGTCTCGCCGATACTTTATGAAAAGGCAACTCCAGTCTTTATAGATAGCGACGAGAGCTGGAATTTAAGCCCAGAGCTACTTAAAAAAGCGATATCAAATTTACCTAAAAAGCCAAAAGCGCTAGTCGTCACTCATCTTTACGGACAAGCTTCAAAGATGAAAGAAATTTGCGAAATTTGCCAAAATGAAGGCATCGCTTTGGTTGAAGATGCAGCTGAAGCACTTGGTGGATTTTACGGCGGCAAGGCACTTGGCACATTTGGCGTGATGGGCGGATATAGTTTTAATGGCAACAAAATCATCACCACTTCAGGTGGCGGCATGCTAGTTGGAGATAGCGAATTTGTAGAAAAAGCTAGATTTTACAGCACGCAAGCAAGAGAGCCTTTGCTTCACTACGAGCACAAAGACTACGGTTACAACTACCGCTTAAGCAACGTTTTAGGCGCTATTGGCGTGGCTCAGATGGAAGTTTTAGAAAAGAGAGTCGAGCAAAAGAGAAAAGTCTTTGAAATTTATGAAAAAGAGCTTGGCGATATTTTAGAATTTATGCCAGAGCTGCCAAATTCTCGTGGCAACAGATGGCTCACAACCGGCGTTTTTGCTAAAAAAGATGCACATTTAAAAGTTATAAAAGCACTAGCTGACGCAAATATCGAGAGCCGCCCACTTTGGAAGCCTATGCACTTGCAGCCTGTCTTTAAAGGTGCGTTAAGCTTTGTCGATGGATATAGCGAAGATCTATTTTCAAGAGGAATTTGCTTGCCAAGTGGCAGCGATATGAGCGAGCAGACACAAGAAAGAGTGATAAAAATAGTCAAGGAAAATGCGTAAATGTTTCATGCAACGAAGTTAAAAAGGCTCGTATTTTTCCTTCTTGGTGATGTTTTTATATTTGTTTTTTCGATATATGCAGCATATCTTTTAAGATTTAACGCCGACATCCCAGATATCTACGTGCAAGGACTTTTTGTAACGGCTGGATTTTTGATCGTATTTAAGCTCTTTTTCATGTGGATGTTTAAAATTTACAAGGTGCCATGGAGATTTTTTGGCTTAAACGAGGCACGTAAAATTTTCCTAGCTCACGTTTGCGCGGCGATCTTATTTACGATCGTGTTTTTCATCATACAAGATTTTTTAAATCCTTACCCAAGAAGCGTTATCTTTATCGACCTTCTCATCTCATGCCTACTTATCGGGCTTTTGAGAATTTCAAAACGAATGGTGCTTGACTTTTCAAACAGACCTCACAAAGGCGAGCCTTGTATCGTTATAGGCGCAACCTCAAAGGCACTTCACGTCTTACGTGGCTTAAAGCAGGGCTATCTTGACTACTATGCAGTTGGTGTGGTAGATGGCAGAAGCGACCTTGTTGGCACATATTGTGATGGATTTTTAGTTCAAGATAAAAAAGATATACCAAGCCTTATAAAAGACTATGACGCAAAGACTGCTATCATCGCACTTGCGCTCGATCAAGACGAGCTTCAAGCTTTGGTTGATGAGCTAACTGGATATGGCATAAGAGATATGAAACTCTTTTCACTTATCGAAAATGAGCCGATCAAAGATATTTCGATCGAAGATTTGCTCGCTAGAAAGCCAAAAGACCTTAATCCAGAAGCCATTTCAAATTTCTTAAAAGATAAAAGAGTGCTTGTCACTGGAGCTGGTGGCAGTATAGGAAGCGAAATTTGTAAGCAGTGCTTGAAATATGGCGTAAGTGAGCTTATAATGGTTGAACACAGCGAGTTTAACCTTTATAAAATAGGCGAAGATACAAGAGATAAAAGAACTGTTAGCAAGCTCGTAAATATCACAAATTTAAAAGACTTTGAAGAGGTTTTTGAAGAATTTAGACCAGAGATCGTCATCCACGCAGCAGCTTACAAACACGTGCCACTTTGCGAGCTAAACCCTCGCTCAGCAGTTGAAAACAACATCCTTGGCACAAAAAATGCAGTCGATCTTTCTAAAAAATATGGTGCTAAGAAATTTGTCATGATCTCATCAGACAAGGCTGTGCGCCCAACAAATATCATGGGCACAACCAAGCGTGTTTGCGAGCTTTATGCGCTAAATTCAAACGAAGCAGGTGTCTGCGAGATAGTTTGTGTGCGCTTTGGTAACGTCCTTGGCTCAAGTGGCTCAGTCATACCTAAATTTAAAGCGCAGATCGCTGCAAACAAGCCTTTAAGCGTCACGCACCCAGAGATCACAAGATACTTTATGCTTACATCTGAAGCGTGTCAGCTAGTCCTTCAAGCAGCCTCTATCGCAAAAGGCGGAGAGCTTTTCGTGCTTGACATGGGCGAGCCAGTTAAGATCGTCGATCTTGCTAAAAAGATGCTTCTGCTTTCAAACAAAGAGCATCTGGGTATCGAATTTGTGGGGCTTAGACCTGGCGAGAAGCTTTATGAAGAGCTACTTATCAACAAAGATGACGTTCAAACTAAGTATGAGTCGATCTTCGTGACACACTCACAGCCATACGATCTAACCCTTTTAAATTCACAGATAAATGGGCTTTTACAGCTTGAAGATGACGAGGTAGCGCCTGCTCTTAAGGTGATCGTACCAGAGTTTAATCATGCATTAAATTTAAAAGGCTAGTTTTGGTTATAAAAGATATTAAGAGATTTAGTGACACGAGATATAAGGCAAGGGCGTATATCTGCTATTTATTTAGTAGAAATTTGCCAAACAGACTGCCTGGAGTGTGCTTAGAAAA
Organism: Campylobacter concisus; assembly: GCF_902460575.1. Classification (GTDB taxonomy): domain Bacteria; phylum Campylobacterota; class Campylobacteria; order Campylobacterales; family Campylobacteraceae; genus Campylobacter_A; species Campylobacter_A concisus_AW. The sequence goes on from NZ_CABPUY010000002.1 coordinate 383,982, forward strand.
CATAAAAGCTGGTTTTGATAAGATCAGCCACGAGATAGAAAATTTTGACGCACTATACATTTTAGATGAAAATGGCATACAGATCGAAGACTCGATCAGCCTAAATGAAAAGTATAAAATTCCAAAAGGCGAAAACCGCGCAAACAAGGCATACTACTACACCGCTGTGCGCGAGAAAAGGTGCGTTTTAAGCGATCCATATCCATCAAGTCTAAATGGAGGTTTATGCGTCACAGCAAGCGTGCCTATCTATAATGAAAAAAATGAGCTTAAATTTATCGCCTGCATTGACATAAGCCTAGAAAATATCCTAAATATGGTCGATAGCGGCTTTGTCGAGGAGCATTTTGGTAGATTTTTAAAGACAGTTTATGCACTCTTTTGTGCATCGCTTTTTATGATCTGCGCATTTTTATTTTGGCACGGCGTAAAGAGCTTTATCTCAAAGAGTATCGAGCATATAAATGTCGAAGAAATTTTTGAATCAACCATTATTTTAACGCTAGCTCTTGCCATTTTTGACCTTGTTAAGACGATATTTGAAGAAGAGGTTTTGGGCAAAAATCACGAAGAAAATAGCGTTATTTATAAGACGATGGTTAGATTTATCGGCTCTATCATCATCGCACTTGCCATTGAGGCGCTTATGCTTGTGTTTAAATTTGCTATCACAGCACCTGAAAATATCATAAACGCTATCTATCTAATAGGCGGCGTGGCGATGCTGATGGCGGCACTTAGCTTTTATCTCTTTAGTGTAAAAAGACAAGAGAACAGATGATTGCTATTATTGACTACGGTGCTGGCAACATCAAAAGCGTGATAAATGCTTTTAAATTTCTTGGACATGAGTGCGTTTTAGTAAGTGAGCCCGAGAGTTTAAAAGAGTACTCTCATATCGTTTTACCAGGCGTTGGAGCTTTTGGTGAGGCGATGAAAAAGCTAAAGATGAACGGCATGGATGAGGCGATAAAAGAGGCTGTAAAAAGCGGAAAAGCCTTTATAGGAATTTGCCTTGGCATGCAGCTTTTGTTTGAAAAAAGCTTTGAATTTGGCGAGCATGAGGGGCTTTCTCTTTTGCCAGGAGAGGTCGTTAAATTTGATGAAGCTAAATTTGATAAGCCACTAAAGATCCCACACGTTGGCTGGAATACGCTTAGCTTTAAACAAAATGGCCCTTTAAATTTAGGGCTAAAAGAGCTTGAGTATTTATACTTTGTGCATAGCTACCATGTAATCTGCGATGATAAATTTGCACTTGCAAAGACAACTTATGGCTATGAGTTTACAAGTGCTGTGCAGCATGAAAACGTCTTTGGTTTTCAGCCTCATCCAGAAAAAAGCCATGAGGTTGGGCTTAAAATTTTAGAAAATTTTGCGAGGTTGTGATGGAAATTTTCCCAGCGATAGATCTAAAAGAGGGGCAAGCAGTTAGGCTTAGTAAAGGGCTCATGCAAAGCGCTAAAATTTATAGCAGTGAGCCAAGTGAGCTTGCTAAGAGGTTTGAAGGTTACGGCGCAAAATGGCTGCATGTAGTTGATCTTGACGGAGCATTTGCAGGAGAAGCTATAAATTTTAAGACTATCGAAAAGATAGTGAAAGCTACAAATTTAAATGTGCAAGTTGGTGGCGGCATAAGGGATGAAGAGCGTATAAAGCGCTATTTGGACCTTGGAGTTAGCAGAGTGATCCTTGGCTCGGTTGCCCTTCGTGATCCAGAATTTACAGCAAAAATGGCTGGAATTTACAGGGTCGTAGTTGGCATAGACGCAAAAGATGGCTATGTGGCAGTGCAAGGCTGGGGTGAAGTTTCAAATATAAAAGCGGTCGATCTTGCAAAAAAATTTGCAGATGTGGGTGTAGAAGCTGTGATTTGCACCGATATTAACAAAGATGGAATGCTTGGCGGAGTTAATGTTGATTTTAGCTTGCAAATAGCTAGAAGCAGCAAACTTGAGACCATAGCAAGTGGCGGTGTGAGCGATATAAACGACATTTTGGCGCTTAAAGAGACAAATGAGATCTCTGGCGTGATCGTTGGTAAAGCTTACTATGAGGGACGACTTGATTTAAAAGATGCTTTCAAACAAGTTGGCTAGCGTTAAAGCTTTTATAAATTTTAATTAGCTAGAATAGGGCAATTTTTACTAAAAGGATATTATGTGAAGATTTTGGTTGTAGATGACAGCTCAACAATGAGAAGGATCATAAAAAATACTTTGCAAAGGTTAGGACATCAAGAAATTCTCGAGGCTGAGCACGGGCTTGAAGCTTGGAATATCTTGACACAAAACGAGGGTATTGAGGTTCTTATTACTGACTGGAACATGCCTGAGATGAACGGTCTTGAGCTTGTTAAAAAGGTAAGAGCTGAGCAAAAATATGTTGATATGCCTATCATAATGGTAACAACAGAGGGCGGAAAAGCCGAGGTTATAACAGCTTTAAAAGCAGGTGTTAATAACTACATCGTTAAACCTTTTACGCCACAAGTTTTAAAAGAGAAGCTTGAAGACGTTCTTGGTTAATGAAAGATAAATTTTACGAATTAAGCATCAAAACATCAAATTTTTATGATGAAATTTTAGAGTTAGTTTTTTCTTTTGGGGTCACCTGTGTAGAAGAGCTAGATCATGAGATCATCATCAGGGAAGAGTATGATCTAAAAGATATAGCTTGGGGTGTCGAAGAGTATACAAAAGGGCTCTCTAGTGTTCGTAAAATTTCAAATGATTTAAAAATTTCTCTTAATTTAAAAGAAAATAAAGACTGGCTAGGCGAATATAAAAAGGCAGTTAAGCCTATTTTGGTTGATAAAATTTATATTAGACCTAGCTGGGAAGAGCCACTTAGAGGTGTAACAAATATCATAATCGACCCAGCTCTAGCTTTTGGCTCAGGGCACCATGAAAGCACAAATTCTTGCTTGCAACTTTTACAAAAATATGCAAAAAGTGGTGATAGCACTTTAGATGTGGGATGCGGAAGTGGGATATTAAGTATTGCATTAGCAAAGCTTGGCTGCAAGGTCGATGCCTGCGATACAGACGAGCAGGCCACGCAAAGCTCGCTTAGCAATGCCCAGCTAAATGAGGTTAAATTTAATAAAATTTGGACAGGTTCTATTGCAAATTTAGAGCAAAAATATGACATCGTCGTAGCAAATATCATTGCTGATGTCATTTTTATGCTCTCAAATGACTTGAAAAAATCGCTTAAAAAAGGCGGCTATTTAGTATTGTCAGGAATTTTGAACAAATACGAAGATAGAATTAAAGATACGTTTAAGGATTTGGAGCTAGTTGAGATAAAACAGGCTAATGATTGGGTTAGCTTTGTTTATAAGGAAATAGATGAATAATCAAAATAATAACCAAAATAATGGCGATAATAACGGATTTTTTAACAAAAATCCCATTTTTATCTTTGCTATTTTTGCGATAGTTATAGTTCTAGCTTTTAGAAGCTTTGGTGGCGACGGACTAGGCGGTACTTTTGGGCTTGGCAGCAACGCTCAAAGCAAGATGGTGGCCTACTCCGAATTTAAAGATATGCTAAAAAATAAGCAACTAAATGAGGTTGCGATATCTGAAACCACGATAAAAGGCGTTGGTAATGACAAAACCATCTACCTCGCAAAGCGCATAAATGATCCAACGCTCATTGGCATACTTGAGCAAAACGGTATAACTTACAGCGTTTATAGCGAAAATAACTGGTTTGGAGATCTTATATTTTCATGGATCATACCGGTGTTTATATTTTTTGCTATTTGGATGTTTATCGCTAGTCGTATGCAAAAGAATATCGGCGGTGGCATACTTGGCATAGGAAGTGCGAAAAAGCTTATAAATTCTGAAAAACCAAAAGTTAAATTTGACGATGTTGCAGGCGTTGAAGAGGCAAAAGAAGAGGTTCAAGAGATAGTTGATTATCTAAAGAGCCCAGATAAATACCTAAGACTTGGAGCTAAAATTCCAAAAGGTATTTTGCTTGTTGGCCCTCCAGGTACTGGTAAAACGCTTCTTGCAAGAGCTGTTGCAGGCGAGGCTAGCGTGCCATTTTTCTCTATGTCAGCATCAAGCTTTATCGAAATGTTTGTTGGCGTTGGTGCAAGTAGGGTTAGAGACCTTTTTGAAAATGCAAAAAAAGAGGCTCCAGCGATTGTATTTATAGATGAGATCGATGCGATCGGTAAGAGCAGAAATTCTGGTCCGATGGGTGGCAATGACGAGAGAGAGCAAACGCTAAATCAGCTTCTTTCTGAGATGGACGGCTTTGATGCGGACAAGTCGCCAGTCATCGTCATAGCAGCTACAAATAGACCCGAAGTTTTAGATGCTGCACTTTTAAGACCGGGTAGATTTGACAGGCAAGTGCTTGTTGATAAGCCTGATTTTAAAGGACGTTGTGACATCTTAAAAGTCCATATGAAAGATGTTAAAATCGGCAAAGATGTAAATATCGAGGATATTGCAAGGCTTACTACTGGTTTAGCTGGTGCTGATCTTGAAAATATCATAAATGAGGCGGCACTTCTTGCAGGACGTAAGTCAAAGACTTTTGTAGAGCAGGCTGATCTAGTGGAGGCTGTCGAGAGATCGATAGCTGGTTTAGAGAAAAAATCACGCCGCGTAAATCCAAAAGAGAAAAAGATAGTCACTTACCATGAAAGCGGCCATGCCTTGGTAGCTGAGCTAACAAAAGGTGCAAAAAGAGTAACAAAGGTCTCAGTCGTACCACGCGGTCTTGCAGCGCTTGGCTATACGCTAAATACGCCTGAAGAGAATAAATTTATGATGCAAAAGCATGAACTACTTGCAGAAGTGGATGTACTTTTGGCTGGTAGGGCTGCTGAAGAGGTATTTATAAAAGAGATATCAACTGGAGCTAGCAACGATCTAGAGCGTGCAACTGATATCATAAAAGCTATGGTTAGCATGTATGGTATGAGTGATGTTGCTGGTCTTATGGTGCTTGAAAAGCAACGCGCGACATTTTTAAACGGCGGACAAAGCATAAAAGACTATAGCGACAAGATGGCTGAAAAGGTTGATGAGTTTGTAAAAGCACTTCTTCATGAGAGATATACAGCTGTGCTTGGTCTTCTTGAAATTTATAAAGGTGCCATTGAAAACATGGTTTCGGCACTTTATGAAGAAGAGACTATCGAGGGAAAAAGAGTTAGAGAGATCATCAAAAACTACGAAGAAGAAAATGGTCTTGAAAGCAGGCTTGTAGAGCTTGAAGAAGAGGAAAAAGGCAAAAAAGAGGAATAAAAATGAGTGGCTACATCGCAAAAGCAGGGTATAAATTTATATTATTCTTTTTGATTTTATTTGCTATATCTGCATTGTTTGGTATTGCGCCACTATTTTTTCTAGCGCTGCTTCTTTTAACTCTATATTTTTTTAGAGACCCTGAAAGAGAGCCTTTTACTGATGATAAACTAGCCTTACTTTCGCCTATAGATGGTAAGATAAAAGAGATCAGCGTTTCAAATTTTGATGATAAAGAGGTAGCTAAGATAGTTATCTCAAAGCCATTTCTTGGTGTAGGCACGCTAAGAGCTATAAGCGATGCTAGCGTCACTGAAGTTAAAAAAAGGCATGGGCTCTTTTTATGCCAGGCTATGAAAATTTCAGAGATGCTAAATGAAAGAGCGATAATTCGTTTTGAAAAAGGAAATATTAAATTTGCTATGAAGATCATAGCTGGAGTTTTTAGTAGAAGTTTAGAAATTTATAACATTACCAGTCTAAAAGCCTCTAGAAAATTTGGCTTTTTAGGAAGCGGCGAAGTGATTTTATACTTGCCAAGAGATACTAAAATTTGCGTAAGTGTTGGCGAGAGCGTTAAAGCTGCTTCACTTCTTGGATACTTTGAAGAGGAAAAATAAAATGAATAGCATACAAAAAATGCAGTTAATGTATATATTGCCAAATTTATTTACCGCAGCAAGCGCTTTTTTGGGCGTCATAAGCATTATTTCATCTATTCAGGGGAACTATTTTAAAGCTATTATTTACATCATTCTTTCACTGATTTTAGACGGACTTGATGGACGCGTGGCAAGACTTACAAAGACTACAAGTAAATTTGGTGTGGAGTTTGATAGCCTTGCAGACCTTGTAGCATTTGGTGTGGCTCCAGCGATTTTATTTTATCTAACAGTTGGTGCAAAATTTGGCAGATTTGGTGCGCTAATAGCAGCTATGTTTGTAGTCTTTGGAGCTATTAGACTTGCTCGTTTTAATGTCACTACCGGCACATACGAGCCAAATGTTTTCATCGGACTTCCTATACCATCAGCAGCGATTGTCAGTGTGCTTTGGATCGGCATTTATGTAGACTACACGTTCTTAGAGGGTTTTGAGTGGTGCTTGATATTGCTTGAAGCAGTTTTAGCTATCTTGATGGTTAGCAACATCCGCTACCCAAGCTTTAAAAAGATGAATTTAAAACAAACTCATGTTATACGGATTTTAGTAGCACTTGTAGTTGTTTTTTCTATGCTTTATCTATATCCATTCGAGAGCGCAACTTTAGTAATGAGTGTTTACGTGCTTTATGGTATTATTAGGGCGGCTATAATGTTTAGCAAAAATCACAAAAAAAAGGAGAGCGAATGAGCGAAAATGGCATAATAAAATCGCGTAAATTTTTACCAAAAATCGAAATCAAAAACTCTCTACTGCTGCTACTTAGGTAGCAAATTCTTCTTTACTTAACTCATTAAATTTAAATACAAAAAATCATAAAAGGACAAAAAATGGATAAAAATAAAATTATAATCTTTGATACGACTTTAAGAGATGGCGAGCAAAGCCCAGGAGCTTCTATGAACACAGCTGAAAAGCTACAGATCGCACTTCAGCTTGAAAGGCTTGGTGTGGATGTGATGGAGGCTGGATTTGCAGCGGCTAGCCCAGGGGACTTTGACGCGGTAAATCAGATCGCAAAGCAAGCTTCAAACATCACTGTCTGCTCGCTTGCACGTGCTGTTGAGCGTGACATCAAGGCAGCTGGCGAAGCATTAGCTCCAGCAAAAAACAAAAGAATTCACACTTTCATAGCAACAAGCCCGATCCACATGCAGTACAAGCTAAAAATGAGCCCAGACGAGGTGATCAGGCGTGCAGTTGAGGCAGTGCAATATTCAAAAACATTTTGCGATGACGTAGAGTTTAGCTGCGAGGATGCATGCAGAAGTGAGATGAGCTTTTTAAAAGAAATTTGTGACGCAGCGATAAACGCAGGAGCAAAAACCATAAACATCCCAGATACGGTTGGCTACTTGTATCCAGAGGAGATCACAGCTCGCATTAGCGAAATAGTAAAATTTATAGGTGGTAGAGCGGTAGTTTCAGTGCATAACCACAACGATCTTGGCATGGCAACAGCAAATTCACTAGCTGCTATAAAAGCTGGTGCAAGGCAGGTTGAAGGTACGATAAATGGCATCGGCGAGCGCGCTGGAAACGCTGCACTTGAAGAGATCGTGATGGCTATAAAAACTCGTCAGGACGTCTTTGCTCCACTTTACACAGGCATCATCTCAAAAGAAATTTATCCAACTTCAAGACTGATCGCTAGCATCACAGGCATCGAGCCACAGCCAAACAAAGCAATCGTTGGCAAAAACGCCTTTGCGCACGAGAGTGGCATCCATCAAGACGGCGTACTAAAGCACAAAGAGACTTATGAGATCATCAGTGCTGAGAGCATCGGCTTAGAGAAAAACTCACTCGTTCTTGGCAAACACAGCGGCCGCCATGCGTTTAAAGATAAGCTTGCTAGCCTTGGATTTGACCTTGATAGCGATGCGCTTAATAAGGCGTTTGAGAAATTTAAAGACTTGGCAGATAAGAAAAAAGAGATATTTGACGATGATATCAGAGCGCTTGTTGCAGAGGAGATCACCAAGATCCCGCAAGCTTACGAGATCACAGGCTTGCTTCAAAGTAGCGGCGGCAGCTTAGCAAGTGCCTCTATGAGCATCAGGCACAACGACGAGATCGTTAGCGACTCAGCCCTTGGCAATGGCACAGCAGATGCGATATTTAAGGTAGTTGATCGCATCAGCGGCATTAACGGCACGCTCAAAGACTACAAGGTCACAGCTGTTTCTCAGGGCAAAGACGCTCTTGCAAAGGTCGATGTAAAGGTTGAGTTTGAGGGCAAGACAGCCGTAATGGGTCACGGACTTGATATCGATACGATGATGGCAAGCGCTAAGGCCTATGTCGGCGCACTAAATAGCTACCTTCGCATCCATAAAAACTAAAATTTTAGCTGGCTGCTAAATTTGCAGCTGGCTAATTTAAATTTAGCTACTCTTTAAATTTACTGCGTTTTTCAAATTTTAAAATTCCATTCACTCGCAAGAATTGACTACTAAAATTTGGCTTCGCTTGTAGCTTAGCTCAAATTTTAGAGCCGAAATTACTCGTTCATGAAATTCGTAAATTTAAAACTTTGCTTGCTCGTTTGAGCAGGTTTTTAAATTTAAAATTTACTAAACACTTTTGTAGTCGCAAGAAGTAAATTTCTACATATCCAAGAATTTAAACAAATATCCTAAAATAACTAAAAAATTTAAAGGAAATTTCATGCAAAGTAAGCTTTTTACGCCGCTTAAGATAGGTGACATCGAGATCAAAAACCGCATTATCATGGCTCCGATGTGCATGTATGAGGTCAAAAAAGAGGATGGCCGTCCAAGGTGCTTTCACAAGCTCCACTACGCTACAAGGGCGATCGGCGGTGTTGGCATGATCATCGTTGAGGCGACGGCTGTGGAGGCGCGCGGCAGGATCACCAAAAAAGACCTTGGGCTTTGGAGTGACGAGCAGATCGAGGCTCACGCGGAGCTGGTAAAAGGCTGCAGTAAATATAGCGCCAAAATGGCCATCCAGCTTGCTCACGCTGGTAGAAAGGGCACTTGTGAGGGCGTCATCGCACCAAGTGCTATCAAATTTAGCGATGAATACGCCACGCCAAAAGAGATGAGCACTGGAGATATCGCAAGCGTTAAGCAAAGCTTTGTGGATGCTGCCATTAGGGCAAAGAGCGCAGGATACGAGGCTGTGGAGATACACGCGGCGCATGGATATTTGATAAATCAATTTTTATGCGCTGGCACGAACAAGCGAAGTGACGAATACGGCGGCACATTTGAAAACCGCATAAGGCTGCTGCTTGAAATTTTAAGAGAGATCAAAGCTGGCGCTAATATCACAGTTGGTGTGAGGATAAGTGCAAGTAGCTGGCTTAAGGGCGACTGGGAGGTAGAGGAGAGCGTAAAACTAGCGCGTGAGCTAGAGAAAAATGGTGCTGACTTTATCCATGTTTCAGCTGGCGGAGTCTATGCAAAGGTTGATAATGCGCCTAAATTTACGCCTCTTTATCAGGCTGGCTACGCAAAAGCTGTGAAAAATGCAGTCAAAATCCCAGTCTTTGCAGTCGGTCTTATCACAAAGGCTAGCGAGTGCGAGGCATTGCTGCTTGGCGATGTTTGCGACGGCGTGGCGCTTGGCAGGGAGCTACTACGCAACCCATATTTTGCTTTTGGCGCCATGAAAGAATTTGGCGAAAATGACAAAATAGAAAACGCCTATAAAAGGGCATACTAAAATTTACGGCAAGGTGAGAGCCTTGCCAAATTTCATTTTTCTTAAATAAAATCACTAAAATTTACTTGCTATTTTTTCTACACAACAAATACAAATTTATATTTTTATAGCTATAAAATCGCACTTATTTTAAATTTTTACCTGAAATTTATATTTAAAATTATAATATTCAATTTCAAAATTAGACTATAAACTAAAATAGTAATTTTAATAATCAAACTAGGAGGAGAAATGAGATTTAAGGGCTTATTTAAGCTCTCTCTTGCAGCAAGCGTGGCAGTTTGTGCAAACGCAGCAGACGAGAGCGTGCTAAGTGGCGTTGAAGTGACAAGCAGCAGTGGCGGATACGGCGTTGATGACATCAAAATTTCAACTAGAAATGCTGGCCTAGCAAAAGACGTGATGAGGGACATCCCTGGCGTCTATGTGGGCGGCACAAACGGCATGAATCAAAAAATTTATATGAGAGGCGTAAGTGACCGCGGTCTAAATATCACGATAGATGGCGCGAAACAAAATGGAAATACTTTTCACCATAACGCCGACTTGCTGATCGATCCTGATCTCATAAAGGCAATAGACGTCGAGGTTGGCTCAAGGTCAGTCGTAAATGGCTCTGGCGCGCTTGGTGGCTCAGTCGCCTTTAAAACGGTCGATGCAAAAGACTTGCTAGAAAGCGGCGAGAAGATCGGTGCAAAGATAAAGACAGGATACGCCTCAAATAACAGCGAATTTTCTCAAGGCCTTATGCTTTTTACTGCCCCAGTTGAAGGGCTTGACTTTATAGCAGCTATTAATCACAAGGGCTATGACTATGGCAAAAGTGGTAATAAAAGAAAGATAGGCGGCGATGGCAACGACCTTAGCTATCTTCTAAAGCTTGGTTATAGCTTCCTTGATGCACATAGAATTTCTATCTCAAGAGAGCATAATGAATTTAAGGGTCTTTACCCTTTAAGAGCAGAATTTGGCAGCTGGTATAGTGGCTCAAATAGTGTCGATAACCGCAAGTATGAGCGCGACACAACAACGCTAAAATATGAGTATAAGCCAAGCGATCTTTTAAATTTGGACGTAACGGCTTATAACACAAGACATCAAAGGGTCGATGATTCAAAATGGGGCGTAGAGACGAACGGCATAAATGCAAAGGCCAAAAGTGTAGTAGAGAGCGGCGCTTTGACGCAGACTTTTAGATATGGTGCTGAGTTTTATCAAAGTAAAAATTTCAACAAACCAGACAATCACTACCCAGAAAAGGTAAATAACTACTCAATATACGCAGAAGATGCGCTAAATTTTAGCTCGCTAACCGTTACTCCTGGTATCAGATACACTCATCACGAGCTAAAAAGCTACGACGGCAGAGCTGGAAATGTAAAGAGCTACACATATAAATTTAACGAATTTACCCCAGCGCTTGCGCTTGATTATGAGATCATTAAAGGGCTTAACGCATTTGCAAGCTATGCGAGGGTCTTTAGAGGGCCTGACGTCATGGAGTCGATGATGGCAAGTGGAAGTAGTAGGGGCAGGGCTTTAAACTGGGCGGCAAATAAAGACCTAAAAGCGACAACTGGCAATAGCTATGAAACCGGTCTTAAATACCATGGCGACATAAGCGAAGCTAGCTCATATAGCCTATCTGCAAAATACTTCATGACAAAATATAAAAATTTAATAGTCGATAACAACGCAGCAGGTGGCGGTATAAATCAAACTCTAGTCAGGATAAACGCTGGTGGGGCCGATATAAGCGGCGTTGAGCTACTTGCAAGGCTAAATTTAGACGCACTAAGCCTAGCTGCTAGCTATACTCACCAAAAGGTAAAATATAAAGATAGGGTTGCAAAATCAAATGGCAGCTACTACACCTCAAACATCATCGGCTACCGAGATCAGGGCGATAAATACACATTTAACGCCGAGTACGCATTTTCAAGGATCGATACGCTAATAGGCTACAACCTAATCTACTTTGCCTCGAAAAATACCATCTCAGCTGGCGATAATGAAAATGTCAAGATACCAAGCTATGCAGTTAGCGATATCTACGCTACCTATGCGCCAAGCAGCGGTAAATTTAAAGGGCTTGAGATAAATGCTGGAATTTACAACCTTTTTAACAAGGCATACGCTTCGCAGTCCCAACGAACGGCTAATTATACAGGCGATCCAAACTACGTAGACTGGGAGCCAGGTAGAAATTTCAAAGTAAACGTATCTTATAAATTTTAGCTTTATGGCAAGGTGAAAGCCTTGCCAAATTTCACTTTTACACAGCCCATTTTTCACGCCACGCTTTTTGCTGTTTGATTTAAATTTAATATAGTATCATTTGTGCAACTAAACTTTCAGGGGAGAAAATGAGGCAAAAGCACTTTGAAGTGGCAATTATTGGAGCGGGCATTAGCGGGACGGCACTCTTTTACGAGTTGGCTGCATTTAGCGATATAAAAAAGGTCGCGCTTTTAGAAAAATATGACGGCGTAGCTACGCTAAATTCAAGTGGCAAGGGCAACTCGCAGACCATCCACTGCGGCGATATCGAGACAAACTACACGCTAGAAAAGGCAAAAAAGGTCTCACAAGTGGCAAATATGCCAGTAAAATACGCCCTAAAATACAACCTAGAGGGCAAATATATGTTTGCTCATCAAAAGATGACACTAGCCATCGGAGATGCCGAAGTAGAGCGCATCAAGGAGCGATATGAGAGTTTTAAAGAGTTATTTCCTTATCTTGAAATTTATGACAAAGAGAAGTTAAAGCAGATCGAGCCAAATGTCGTTTTTGACGCAAATGGCAATGAACGTCCTGAAAATATCATCGCAATAGGCGCGCAAAATGGCCAGTACACTACGATGGACTTTGGCGGCGTGGCAAATTCGCTCGTGCAAAATGCGCTAAATTTAGGCGGAGATGGCTATGAGATCAGCTTAAGCTCAGAAGTGACTGATATGAAAAAGGTGGGCGATGCCTTTCACATCAAGATAAATGACGGCGAGGTGATCACAGCAAACTACGTCGTAGTCGATGCTGGAGCACACTCGTTATTTCTAGCTCACAAGATGGGTTATGGGCTACATCTTAGCACGCTACCAGTTGCTGGAAGCTTTTACTTTGCTAACAAGCGCCTGCTAAACGGCAAAGTCTATATGGTGCAAAACGACAAGCTGCCATTTGCCGCACTCCACGGCGACCCAGATATCCTAGCTAATGGCAACACTCGCTTTGGTCCAACTGCCCTTGTCATACCAAAGCTTGAGAGATTTCACGGCTGTTCTAGCTTTTTTGACTTTTTAAAGTGCTTAAAATTTGACAAAAATGTCCTTGAAGTCTTTACAAATTTACTAAAAGACGAGGATATAAGGTCCTATATACTAAGAAATTTCTTATTTGAAGTGCCATTTATCAACAAAAAAGAATTTGTTAAAGACGCTAGAAAGATCGTGCCAAGTCTAAGCGAAAATGACCTAAGCTACGCTGTAAATTTTGGTGGCGTAAGGCCGCAGGTGATCGACCGCAATAAAAAAAGGCTCGAGCTTGGTGAGGGCAAGATCAGCACAGGCGAGGGCATAAGCTTTAACATGACGCCAAGCCCGGGGGCTACTAGCTGTTTTGAAACGGCGAGGGCTGATATGGAGGAAATTTGCAAATTTTTGGGCAAAAATTTCGACGAAGATAAATTTAACGCCGAGTTTTTTGGGTAGAAAATGGGAGTGTTTGATATTTTTAAAGGAGGTGCAGATATGCCAAAAACAGCACAACAAAGAAAAGATGAGAACATAAAAATTTTAAAGCAAGAGGGCATAGCGGTGCTTGAGAGCTTGCCGCTTCGCTATGAAAATAGCGAGGTTACGCCAAGAGATATTGACGAGATAATAAAGCGCGCAGTTTGCTCATTTACAGCGATCATGTGTGCTTGCACGATCCGTGATGAGGGCTCTTTGGGCAAAGAAAATATGGCGTGGGCAAAGAGCTTTTTAGGTGAAGCTTACGACGGACTAAGTGTAAAAGAAAAAGAGGTCGTTGAAGACAGAGCCGATATGGACACGGCTGTGAATATGGGCTGGAAATATGAGTCGCTTTGGATCTTACTTTGGGCGCTTGGCATAGCTGAAGATATCGGTCAGATGGATAAAATTTGCGACTGTGAGTTTGTGATGAATGTCTTTAGAGAGGGCGGGCTAAAAAGCCGTTCAAAGCTTCGCAGTATGGATGAAATTTTAAGTAAGCTTGATCTAGTTTATCGCTATCACTGGGCGTGTGTAAATGCAAGAGTAAATGGCACAAAGGCGGCTGGACTTGACGAAGAGGTCGTTATGGAGAGGCGAGCAGGGCTTGAGTGGCTATGCTGCAAAGGGCAAGAAAATGACGATTTGAGCGCTGAGTTTAACTGCTGGGACTATCCTGATCTAAACACTTGATCTAAGAAATTTTAAGCTCAAATGAGCTTAAAATTTATCTTAATGTAAATGCTATAGGAAAGCGAAGATAGCGAGCTTCTTTTGGTTTTGGAAACTCAGAGCTCGCTTTTTACTTGCCTTTAATAAGTGGCTAAAATGCTCGTAAATGTCGCAATAAGTGTTAAGCAAATTTAACTAGCTTAGCGCGGCTTAAACGGTAAAAAACTAACTCTCAAGGCCTAAATTTGCTCTGTATTCTTCGTATGTGCCTTTAAAATCAACGACTTCGCCATTGCCTTTTAGGTGCAAAATTCTATTTGCAAAGGCGTCTATCAGCTCTCTGTCGTGGCTTACGCAGATGACTGAGCCATTAAAGTTGTAAAACGCCTCGCCAAGCGCGATGATAGCCTCAAGATCGAGGTGGTTGTTTGGCTCGTCCATGACAAGTAAATTTGGCCTATGAAGCATGAGCTGAGCTAGTCTTACTCGGTGTTTTTCGCCACCGCTTAGCGCTCCGACTGCTTTTTCTTGCTCGGCACCGCTAAAGAGCATCCTGCCAAGGCACTTTCTGATCTCGTCGATGTCCTTGTTTTTGGCATCTTGCAAATATTCATAAAGCTTTAGCTCGCCATCTATCTTATTTACCGTATCTTGTGCAAAATATCCTAGCTCGATAGTCGCGCCTATATGCACCTCGCCCGCGTCAGGCTTTATCTCGCCCATTATGATCTTACAAAGTGTGCTTTTGCCAACGCCGTTGTGGCCGATGATAGCTAGCTTATCGCCCTTTTCGAGCTTAAAGTTAAAGTTTTCAAATATCACTTTATCATCAAATTTCTTACTTACATTTTTAAGCTCAATTAGCTCATTGCCTATCTCGCGGTTTGCACGAAACAGAATACTTGGATCACGCCTGCTTGAGACTGCGATCTCTGCTATGTCTAGCTTTTCAAGCTGTTTTGCACGTGAGGTCGCCTGCTTTGCCTTGCTCGCATTTGCTGAAAATCTCGCGATAAATTTCTCCAGCTCCTCTTTCTCTTTTAGTTTCTTATCGCGCTCCATCTCATGCTGCTTTGCGATCAAATTTGCAGCCATATACCAGTCGTCGTAGTTGCCTGAAAACTCGCGAATTTTCTTAAAATCCACATCCAAAATATTTGTACAAACTCTATTTAAAAAGTGCCTATCGTGGCTGATAACGACAAGCGTGCCCTCGTGGCGGTTTAGCTCGTTTTCTAGCCATGCGATCGCGTCTATGTCAAGGTTGTTTGTTGGCTCGTCTAAGAACAAGATATCTGGCTTTGGAAATAGCACTTGAGCCAGCAAAACCTTAACTTTATCTGAGTTTTCAACCTCGCTCATGAGCTTATCAAATTCATTTAGTCCAAGCGAGCTTAGGATTTTTTCTATCCTAGTCTCGTACTCGTAGCTTGGGTCTTCTTCAGCGCTTATCATCTCAAGCTCGCTTAAGCGCTCATTTATCTCATCTGTAAATTCCTCGCTCATATAGAGCTTTTCTTTCTCTTTGACAGCGTCATATAGGCGTTTGTTGCCATAAAGCACCGCATCTTTTAGAGTGAAATTTTCAAACGCAAACTGATCTTGCCCAAGCACGCCAACCTTTAGTCCATTTTCTATGATGATCTCGCCGCTAGTTGGCTCGATAGCTCCGCTTAAAATTTTTAAAAATGTCGATTTGCCAGCGCCATTTGCGCCGATTAGTCCGTATCTGTTGTGGCGATTTAGCTTTAAATTTACATCCTCAAATAGCAAACTGCTTGCAAATCTTTGAGTAAGTCCCCTAACTTCTAACATTATTTTTCCTTGAATTTATTTTTTGCGATTTTGCCTAAAATTTGATTAAAAAGCCATTTTGCTACTTTAGTCTAAAATACCCCGTGATCTTATGCGAGCGGTATTAAACGCACCTGCGATAGATGTTTTTAAGCCCAATTTTTAGGATAGCTTGCGAAATTTCTACTCATATCTTCAAAAATGAGCCTTTGCAGATCCATATCCTGATGACGTAGCGCCCTTACCACAACGTCGGTGCAAACGCCCTTTTTGATATCCACGTCGCCCATTGGGTAAGCAAGCCTTTCGTAGCTTGGATCGTAACTTAGAGTCACACCTATCTGCGACCTAGCGTCATTTACAAATTTACTCGCCGAAAAGGCAAAAATTTGCGTGGCAAAAAGAGCTAAAAGTAGAAATTTCTTCATTTTCTACTTTAAAAGCATGGTTTTTAAGATTCGTTTTCCTATCTCAACGCCTGGCTGATCGTAGGTGTTGATGCCTAGCATGATACCAGTGGCCGAGGTTAGTAGCTCGTAGTAAAAAATGAGCCAGCCAGCATGAAACTCATCAAGCCTCTCAAGCGTGATCGTATCGACGCTTATGCCCTCTTGCACCAGCGCCATAGCAGTCGCGTCGCACTGCAAATTTATAAGCTCATTTAGGCTTAGACCTGCCACAAAATCGCACTCCTCAAGCCCTTTTAGGCTTAAATTTGGGATAGTCTTGTCGCTTGCGTGATCTTTTATCTTTATAAATGTCACACTCTTATCTTTTACGCCGTCCATGATAAGCTGCAAAAAGCTGTGCTGATCGCGGCTGCCGACAAGTCCAACTGGCGTAAGGCCGACCCTTTTATAGCCTCTTTTTTTACCGAGGCTCTCAGCCCAAAGCTGCACGTACCAGTCGTTAAATTCAAAAAATCTATCGCAATAGCTAAAAATGACATTTATACTGGCATTTCTGCTAGTGGCGTAGTGGTAGGCTTTAGCGACTATTGAGCTATCTTTTTGCTCGATGTATTGCTTCTTGCAAGTAAGCGCGCCTTCCAAAAGTGCCTTTATATCGTAGCCGCAGATACCAAGAGGCACAAGACCGATCGCACTTAGCACGCTAAATCTCCCGCCAACATTTTTTGGGATATTGAAAAATTTGATGCCATTTTCTTTGGCAAAATTTTCTAAATTTGTGCCTGGATCGGTTATGATGAGGAAATTTTTGCCTAAATTTTGAGGTTTAAAGTCATCAAGCAAACATTTAAAAATAGTGATCGTCTCGATTGTATTGCCTGATTTTGAGCTTATTATAAAAAGTGTCTCGTCAAATTTTAGCCCACTAAGCGTGCTTTTGTAGCTGCAAGGATCGACGTTATCTAAAAACAAAAGCTCTCTTTTTATCCCCTTTGTGCCATCAAGCATTGATTTTAGCGCCTTTACGCCAAGACTGCTACCGCCAATGCCAACAAGTACTACATTTTTGATATGAGCTAGCCCCTTTTCATACTCTTCGATCTCGCCAAGTAAATTTTGCCCAAGCACTGGCAGGTGGTAGTAGCCTATCTCGCCGCTTTCGTATTCGTCGTTTATGCGTTTGGCATAAGAGTCGATGACCTCGCTGCTTGCAAAGTTAAATTTAAATGAAGTTTCTATCATTTACTGCGCTCGTAAAAGAAATTTGTAGCCTCGACAAAGCCATCGATGCTGCCACAATCAAACCTCTTGCCCTTAAATTTATAAGCTAACACCATGCCATCTTTTGCCTGCGTTTTTAGCGCGTCTGTGATCTGAATTTCACCATTTTTGCCTGGCTTTGTTCGCTCTAAGATGTTAAAAATATCTGGCGTTAAGATGTAGCGTCCGATTATCGCTAAATTTGTCGGAGCCTCAGCAGGATCAGGCTTTTCAACCATATCATCAACCATTATAAGATCATCTTCTATAAACCTACCGCTTACGACGCCGTAAGACTTAGTCTGCTCTTTTGGCACCTCCATCACTGCAACGACGCTGCAGCGATACTTTTCATAAATTTTAACCATTTGCGAAAGCACGCCCTCGCCATTTTCATTTATGCATAGATCATCTGCCAAAATAACCCCAAATGCCTCATCTCGAACTAGAGTTTTGCCCGTATAAATGGCGTGTCCAAGCCCTTTCATGGCATTTTGCCTAGTAAATGAAAATGTGCATGAGCTCATTAAATTTCTAACTTCGCTTAGTAGTGACTCTTTTGAGCTGCCTGCGATCTCTTTTTCTAGCTCGTAGCTGATATCAAAATAGTCCTCAAGCGCCCTTTTTCCGCGTCCTGTGACAAAGGCCATATTATCCATGCCAGCCTCAAGCGCCTCATCAACGCCGTAGTGAATGAGTGGTTTTGTAAGGATCGGCAACATCTCTTTTGGGAGCGATTTTGTAGCTGGTAAAAACCTCGTTCCATATCCAGCCGCTGGAAATAGGCAAGTTTGTATCATTTTAGTCCTTCGTAAAAAATTGCAAAATTCTACTATCTTTTCCTTAATAATATAAATTTGTCTGAATTTACAAGGCTTTAATTAGCAAATTGATAAGATTTTTAAAATTTTTAAAAAAGAGCAAATTTGCAGACGATTGATAGGATATTTAAAGCCCAGCTTGATATAAAAAAGTCAAATTTCTTAGCATTTTTGTGCCCGATAAGCTCGTTTAAAAGCTTGCACGAACACCTAAAAGAGGAGCATTTTAAGGCTGTTCACGTAGTTTGGGCGACAAGGGAGCTAAACAAATATGGACAAATCGTTGAAAATCAAAGTGATGATGGCGAGCCAAAGGGCACTAGCGGCCAGCCAAGCCTAAACGCGCTAAGAGGGGCGGGGCTTATAAACGTTGGGGTCTTGATAGTTCGCTACTTTGGCGGGATAAAGCTTGGCACTGGAGGGCTTGTTAGAGCCTACTCTGGGGCTGTGAATGAAGTGATAAATGAAGCCATAAAAGATGGTGGCGTGATGAAATTTGAGATAAAAGATGAGGTTAAATTTTTTACACCATTTTCGCTGATGAGCCGCTTTGAGCACTACTTTGCCACTAAAAATTTAAGCGAGTTTGAAAGAGATTTTAATGACCTTGGAGCGATTTGGAGCGTAAATTTAAACGAAGCCGAGTTTGCTGAGCTATTTAAATTTTGTAAAGAATTTGAAGCAAGCGAGTTTAAATTTCTAGCCTTGCCACTTGGCAGCAAAGCGCTGTTTATTTATTAATTGTAAAATCGCACAAATTTAAAAAGAAAGTAAAAAATGGAAATTTGGAACGACATTTATAACCACTTTAACCCAGTCGCCTTTAGCCTCTTTGGTTTTAGCGTGCACTGGTATGGGCTTATGTATATTTTAGCCCTTGTTTTGGCGCTCGCTATGGCAAAGTATCTCGTTAAAAAAGATGATATCCCTATCTCAAATCAACTTTTAGATAACTACTTTTTTTGGGTAGAAATAGGCGTCATTTTAGGCGCTAGACTTGGCTGGGTTTTAGTTTATTCTGGCGAAGCGGGATATTATCTAACGCAGCCTTGGCAAATTTTTAATCCAATCCACAACGGCGAGTTTATAGGAATTCGCGGCATGAGCTATCACGGCGCTGTGGTTGGCTTTTTGCTAGCGACAGTTTTATTTTGCAAAAGATATAAGCAAAACGCATGGCAGCTACTTGATCTTTGCGCCATTTGCATACCTTTTGGCTACACCTTTGGCAGGATAGGAAATTTCTTAAATCAAGAGCTTTTTGGCAGGGTTACAGACGTGCCTTGGGCGATAAATGTCTTTGGTCAGCCAAGACATCCAAGCCAGCTTTACGAGGCATTCTTAGAAGGTTTAGTTATTTTTGTCATTTTATTTTTATATAGAAAATATAAGAAATTTAATGGAGAGCTCATAGCACTTTACGCCATTTTATACACATTTGCAAGATTTATTTGTGAATTTTACAGAGAGCCTGATTCTGGACTTGGATTTATTATTTTTGGTCTATCAATGGGGCAAATTTTATCACTTATTATGTGCGTGTTTGGAATTTTTGTCTATATTAAACTCTATAAGAGATTTACGAAAATTTAATGTCAATATTTAAAATTTATTAAAGTAAAGTTCTGATAACATTAGCTTTATCAATTAATGCTAATGTTTAAATTAGTATTAAGAAATGATAACTTATTTCAAATTTCTTAGGAGGGCTCATGACCGGGCTTATAGAAGGTTTTTTGGGGAAACGGTCGGACGGCAAAAAAAGCCGCACTCCAGCCGCTTGGGATAGATGGCAAAGTATTACAGGATTTATTCTAGCCTGTTTCATATTGTGCCATATGGTTTTTACTTCTACTATACTACTTGGCAAAGACGCATTTAACGCTGTCGTAGGATTTGCAGAGGCTAAATTTTTATTTGGCGAGGCTACTTGGTGGATCACAAATGTTATAGCTGCTGTTATCTTTGTAGTTTTTGTAACTCACGCCTTCTTGGCAATGAGAAAATTTCCTGCGAATTACAGACAATACTTAATGTTTAGAGGCCACAAAGACCGCATGAAGCACCTTGATACCACACTTTGGTGGTTCCAGTTTTTAACAGGCTTTGCTCTATTTTTTGCAGCAAGCGCCCACCTCATCGACATCATCTTTGGCGGACACATCACTGCTGATAAATCAGCCGCTGCTTTTCACAAACTAGAAATTTTCTACTTCGCACTACTTGTTTTCATGGTCGTTCACGCTAGCGTTGGCATGTACCGCTTATATGTCAAATGGGTAAGCATTGATGGCGTAAATAAACACGAAATGTTTGCTAAAAGAAATAAGGCAAAGACAGTTGTATTTGTCATTTATGGCATACTTGCTGTGATCGCGCTAATCGCCGATTTCGTGTGGATCAGCCATTAAAAAGGAGCTAGAAGATGAATGTAAAATATTATGACGCATTGGTAATTGGTGGCGGTCTAGCTGGTCTTAGAGCTGCTGTGGCTGCTGGAGAAAAGGGCTTAAGTACCGTAGTTTTGAGCCTCATCCCTGTAAAACGCTCTCACTCTGCTGCTGCGCAAGGCGGCATGCAAGCAAGCCTTGGTAACTCTAAAATGAGTGAAGGCGATAACGAAGATGTCCACTTTGCTGACACAGTAAAAGGTAGCGACTGGGGTTGCGATCAACAAGTTGCACGTATGTTTTGTCAAACTGCTCCAAAAGCTATCCGTGAGCTTGCAGCTTGGGGCGTGCCTTGGACTAGGATCACAAAAGGCGAAAGAAGCGCTATCATCAACGCTCAAAAGACAACTATCGTTGAAAAAGAAGAGGTTCATGGCCTTATCCACTCACGTGACTTTGGTGGTACAAAAAAGTGGAGAACTTGCTACACAGCTGACGCAACTGGTCACACCATGCTTTTTGCTGTTGCAAACGAAGCGCTTAAGCACAATGTAGAAATTCACGACCGCAAAGAGGCGATCGCTTTGATACACCAAAATAACCGCTGTTACGGCGCGATCGTTCGTGACCTAGTAAATGGCGAGATCACAGCTTATGTTTCAAAAGGCACACTTATAGCGACTGGCGGTTATGGTAGAGTTTATAAACACACTACAAACGCTGTTGTTTGCGAGGGTATCGGCGCTGCGATCGCACTTGAGACTGGCGTAGCTCAGCTTGGCAATATGGAAGCTGTTCAGTTTCACCCAACTCCGATCGTCCCATCTGGCATTCTTTTAACAGAAGGTTGCCGCGGTGATGGCGGAATTTTACGTGACGTTGATGGATACCGCTTTATGCCTGATTATGAGCCAGAGAAAAAAGAGCTAGCTAGCCGTGACGTCGTTAGTCGCCGTATCATGGAGCACATCCGTGCAGGCAAAGGCGTACCTAGCCCTTATGGCTATCACGTTTGGCTTGATATCTCTATCCTTGGACGCGAGCACATCGAGAAAAATTTACGTGACGTTCAAGAAATTTGCGAAATTTTTAACGGCATCGATCCTGCTGACACTGAAGTATATACTGACGAGACAGGACATCAACGTGGCAAAGGCTGGGCGCCGATCCTGCCTATGCAACACTACTCAATGGGCGGCATCAAGACAAAACCAACTGGCGAGAGCCCAACACTAGCTGGTCTATTTAGCGCTGGTGAGGCTGCTTGCTGGGATATGCACGGCTTTAACCGCCTTGGTGGTAACTCAGTTTCTGAGACAGTTGTCGCTGGTATGATCGTTGGTGATTATTTTGCAGATTACTGCGCTAGCCACGAGATCGAGATAAACACAGCTGATATCGAGAAATTTGTTAAAAAACAAGAAGACTATCTAAATAGCCTTGTTAATAAAGAGGGTAAATTTAACGTCTTTGATATCAAAAACAAGATGAAAGAGGTAATGTGGGAGCACGTTGCGATATTTAGAACAGGCAAAGGCCTAGAGCTTGCTGTTAAAGAGCTTGAAGCGCTCTATAAAGAGTCACTTGATGTAAAAGTAAGCAACAAAGCACTATTTGGCAACCCAGAGCTTGAAGAGGCTTACCGCGTGCCAAAGATGCTAAAACTAGCGCTTTGTATCGCAAAAGGTGCGCTTGATAGAACAGAGAGCCGTGGCGCTCACTGCCGTGAAGACTATCCAAAAAGAGATGACCTTAACTGGCTAAACAGAACGCTTACAAGCTGGAAAGAAGGCGACACTATGCCAACTATCACTTATGAGCCACTTGATATCATGAAGATGGAGATGCCGCCAGCATTTAGAGGTTATGGTGCAAAAGGAAATATTATCGAGCATCCAAACAGCGCTATCCGCCAAAAAGAGGTCGATGAAATTCGCGAGAAAATGCAAGCAGAAGGCAAGAGCAGACAAGAAATTCAAGAGGCTTTGATGCACTATGACCTTCAACCAAAATATAAAGCACCAAATGAAAGAGCAGGTATAGGAAATGAGTAGAAAAATAACCATAAAAGCTTTTAAATACAATCCTTTAAGCAAAGTTTCAAAGCCTCATTTTGCGACTTATGAGCTTGAAGAGACTGATGGTATGACGCTATTTATCGCGTTAAATCAAATTCGTGAGAAATTTGATCCAGATCTCAGCTTTGACTTCGTTTGTCGTGCGGGAATTTGCGGTAGTTGTGGCATGCTAGTAAATGGCAAGCCAAGCCTAGCTTGCAGAACCTTAACAAAAGACTTTGAAAGCGGTGTCATAGAGCTTATGCCTTTGCCAGTCTTTAAACTACTAAAAGATCTAAGCGTAGATACTGGCAACTGGATGAACGCTATGAGTAAGCGCGTCGAGAGCTGGATACACACAGATCACGAGACAGATATCTCTAAGCTTGAAGAGAAAGTTGAGCCAGAAGTCGCTCAAGAAGTTTTCGAGCTTGATCGCTGTATAGAGTGCGGAATTTGTGTTGCATCTTGTGGAACAGCTATTATGAGACCTGATTTTATCGGTGCTGTTGGTCTAAATAGGGTCGCTAGATTTAAGATAGACGCACTTGATAAGAGAACTGACGAGGACTTTTACGAGCTAATCGGCGATGATGATGGCGTATTTGGTTGTATGACTTTGCTTGGCTGCGAAGACAACTGCCCAAAACACTTACCACTTCAAAGCCGCATAGCTTATATGCGTAGAAAAATGGCTGCTATAAAGTAGCAAAGGGGCTGTAAAAAGCCCCAAATTTATTTAAAAACTCTACAAACAGAGACCAAGATACAGATACAAATATCTAGCGCTGCGAATAAGAAAAAGATAAATATTAAAAGCGGAAACGACAAGACTATACCCATTATATAGCCAAGCGGCAAGGTAATAAAAAACAAAAGACCAAACCCAGCACTAATGCAAAAAAAATATCGCAAACAACGAAGCGATAATATTTACAAAAAGAGTGATATTTTCAGAGAAAAACTCTGTTAGGCTTACGTATTTCATGCGGTGATTATATCTATAAAAATGTAAAAACAAGAATTTTTTTGGTAAAAAATTTATATAATTTAACATCAATCAAATTCATTTTTAGGATATGAAATGATACCAAGCTATAAAGAGATGATGCTCCCTATTTTAGAATTTGTAGCACAAAATAACAATACAAACAGAAGTGAAATTTACAAATTTATAATAAATCAGTTTAAGCTAAACGATGAAGATCTTTTGCAAAGGATAAAAAGAGGGACACCTACTTATATAAACCGTGCCGACTGGGCTCTAACGTATTTGGCAACCACTGCACAGGTAAAGGCAAAACCAAAGATGAAGCCTCTTGAAAAAGTTGGCAAAAGTCTGTTTTCTATAACAAATTTTGGTAAAGAGCTGATAAGTAGCAAGGACACAAAAGAGAAATTTATATCTTGGTATGATGAAATTTATAAGCAAGAGATCAAACAAGAAAAGAAAGAAGCAGTAGAAAATACACCAGACGACAGCCTAAAAGAAGCATATGAAAAGATAAAAGAAGAGTTAAAAAGTGAAATTTTATCTAGCATTTTAGAAAAAGAGCCTAGATTTTTCGAACATCTAGTAACAGAGCTTTTAGAGAGGATGGACTATGGAACTGGAAGCCTTACAAATAAAGGTCCAGATGGCGGGATAGACGGCATCATAGACGAAGATGAGCTAGGACTTTCTAAAATTTACATCCAAGCAAAGAGATATAAAGATGGTAGCAACATAGGTAGGCAAGAGATACAGCAGTTCATCGGCGCCATCTCAAATAAAAATACCAAAAAAGGCGTCTTTATCACTACAGCGAAATTTACAAAAGAGGCCCAAACGTTTGCCAAAGATAGTCAAAACTTTAGCGTAGTCTTGATAGATGGCGACAGACTAGCCGAGCTAATGATAAAGTATAAAGTAGGCGTTCAAACAAGCCAAATTTATGAAATTTGCAAGATCGACACCGACTTTTTTGACGAAAATAATTTTTAGATACAAGAATAAGCAATCTTTTTGTTTTCATCGCATAAATTTTTTGCGTAGCCACCCAAATAAATCTAAAATTTACCAACTCAAAACACATTTTAAACCAAATTTCACTCTTATAAACGCCGTCTAAATTTTAAGTGTTATAATTACGGCAAAATAACGATTTTAAGGAGAGTGTATGTCTTCACGCATTATCACTGGCGTTTTGATGTTTGTTGCTATTTTGGTAGTTTTTTTTATAGATAATTATATTTTAAATTTTATTTTGCTTGGCGCTGTGCTTTACTTTGCCTTTAATGAGTCGCTCAAGCTTTATGGCATCGATCACAAACAGCTAGTTTATGCAGCGCTCGCATTTTACGTGCTTACATATTTTACAAATCCGATCTTCATCGCGATCCTTGCGATCATGCTAGTGGCATCTATCCTTGCACATATAAAAAGCGAAAATTTAAAGCTAGTCGCCCCTTTTGTCTATCCGACAACTCCTATCTTTATGATGTGGATGCTCTACTCGGAGTATGGCATGGGCTATCTTGCGTGGCTTATCTTAAGCGTCGTTGCAAGCGATAGTGGCGCATTTTTCGTTGGTAAGATGTTTGGCAAGCATCCATTTAGCCCAAGCTCACCAAACAAGACTATCGAGGGCGCAGTTGGCGGCGTGGTAGTAGGCACCATAATTGGTTGCGTCGTTGGAAATTTCGTAACAGATGGATTTTTTCAAATTCTATTTTCAAGCTTTTTGGTCTGCGTCTTTGCGGTCTGGGGAGATCTCTTTGAGAGCTATCTAAAGAGACTTTGTGGCGTCAAAGACAGCGGCACACTTTTTCCAGGACACGGCGGTATGCTTGATAGGATAGATGGCTATTTATTTGGCGTTGTTGCGCTGCTTTGGTCGCTATCGTGGTAATACTTGGCTCAACTGGCTCGATCGGCAAAAATACTCTAGCGCTCTGCGAGAAATTTGACATTAGCGTCGAGGCACTAAGCTGCGCTAAAAACGTAGCTTTGCTAAATGAGCAAATTTTAAAATTTAAGCCAAAATTTGTCTGCGTGGGCGATGAAAAGCTAGTTAAAAATGTAAAAAATATTGAGGCCAAAAACATCTTTTTTGGCGAGGCTGGACTACTAGAAATGCTTGAAATTTCAAGCTCAAAAAAGGTGATAAACGCCCTTGTTGGCTTTGCTGGGCTTGCTCCTAGTCTAAAGACACAAGCACTTGGCAAAAGGCTAGCACTTGCAAATAAAGAGAGCCTTGTAGTTGGTGGTAAATTTTTAAAAACAAGAGAAATTTTACCCATTGACAGCGAGCATTTTGGGCTTAAATTTCTACTAGAAAACAAAACTCCAGCCAAAAAGCTCATCATCACAGCAAGCGGCGGGGCATTTTATAAAAAGCCGATCAAATTTCTAAAAGATGCCACGCCAAGCGACGCTCTAAAACATCCAAACTGGGATATGGGCGCAAAGATCACCATTGATAGCGCGACGATAACAAACAAGCTTTTTGAGGTGATGGAGGCCTACTGGCTTTACGGCATCAAAGATATCGAGGCCGTGATAGAGCCAACCTCAGCCATCCACGCCGTAGTAGAGTTTATCGATGGCTCAAGCACGATGCACCTCTCGCGCACTGATATGAAGCTAGCTATCGCGCACGCTATGCTTGAAAAGGTGAGTGAAAATATCGTCTCACACGCAAATTTACTTGATCTTAAAAATATCAAATTTCACAAGATCAGCCCTAAAAAATATCCAGTCTTTTCGCTAAAAGATGAAGTCTTGGCTAGTCCTGATCTAGGTGTCGTCATAAACGCTGCAAACGAGGTTGGAGTGTTTAGCTTTTTAGAGAAAAAGTGCTCATTTTTGGATATATCAAGGCTTATTTTAGGCTCAGCTAAAAAATTTAAGAGTCTTAAAATTTCAAGTGTAGATGAAATTTATGAAGTTGATAAAGAGGTTAGAGAATACGCAAAAAGGATGCTAAATGCAAAGGTATGAGGGGTATAAATTTGATCTTAGGCAAAGTCTCATCGGTGTGCAGTTTTTATTTGTCGCCTTTGGCGCGCTCGTGCTCGTGCCTATCCTTACGGGGCTTGATGCAAACGTCGCGCTCTTTACAGCAGGTCTTGGCACACTGCTTTTTCAGCTAATAACTAGAAAAAACGTCCCGCCGATCTTTCTAGCAAGCTCGTTTGCCTTCATCGCTCCGCTTCAGTATGGCATCGAAAAATGGGGCATACCAGTGACGATGGGCGGAGTTATATTTGCTGGATTTTTCTATGTCGCGCTAAGTCTTGTCGTTCGCTTTGGCGGAGAGAAAATTTTGCATAAAATTTTACCTCCAGTTGTCGTTGGTCCAGTCATCATGACCATAGGTCTGATACTTGCTCCAAATGCCGTCAAGATGGCAACTTCAGCTACTGAGGCTTACACTCAAAATGTAGCTATGATGGTAGCAGCCACCTCGCTTATCGCCACTATCGTTGTCATGATGCTAGGACGTGGGATGTTTAGGCTTATACCGATCCTACTTGGTATCATCGCTGGCTACATCGTGGCTTACTGCTTTGGCATGGTTGATTTTAGCGCCATCGCAAACGCCCCTTGGTTTAGAGTGCCAAGCTTTAGCGCACCAAAATTTGAACTCGAAGCGATCATCTATATGATACCTATCGCCATCGCCCCAGCGATCGAGCACATCGGCGATATGCTCGCTATCTCAAACGTCACAAAAGAGGATTTTTTGAAAAATCCAGGCCTTAAAAATACCCTTTTAGGCGACGGTCTAGCCACCTCGCTAGCTGCTGCCTTTGGTGGTCCGCCAAACACCACCTACTCAGAGGTCACAGGCGCAGTTAGCCTTACAAAAGCGTATAATCCAGCGATCATGACCTTTGCAGCGATCACCGCTATCGTGCTAGCCTTCGTTGGCAAGCTTGGTGCGGTGCTCTCGACCATTCCAGCACCAGTCATCGGCGGTATCATGCTGCTACTTTTTGGCATCATCGCAAGCGTTGGCATGGAGACACTGATAAAAAATAAAGTAGATCTTGCCGATCCTAGAAATATGATAATCGTAGCCCTCATCTTCATCTTTGCCATCGGCGGTATGGTGCTTGACCTTGGTGCGGTTAAATTTTCAGGTATCGGACTTGGCGCGGTTACTGGTATAGTTTTAAATTTGCTTTTGCCAAAAACAAAGCATTACGAAGGATATTAATGCGTAAATTTAGACTTTTTTTAGCAGCTCTTGCGGCTGCAAGCCTTGCAAATGCAAGCGCACTGGACTATGCACTTATCAAAAAAGGTGAGCCAAGTAGCAATACTATGCTCTTAATCGGTGGCATCCAAGGCGACGAGCCAGGCGGCTTTTTGGCGGCTTCTATCGTTGCGACTGACTATAACATCACAAAAGGCTCGCTTTGGGTCGTGCCAAATTTAAATTTCCCAAGCATCATCGAGCGAAGTCGCGGCACAAAGGGCGATATGAATAGAAAATTCGCCCACGTCGAAAAGGACGATCCAGACTACAACTCGGTGATGAAGATAAAAGACGTCATCACCGACAAAAACGTCACTCTCATCTTAAATTTACACGATGGCAGCGGATATTACAGAGATAAATTTATAAGCAAGGACGAAAATCCAGACAAATGGGGCAACACTTGCATAATAGACCAAAGCACACTGCCAGACTCAAAGTACCCAGAGCTTGAAAGCATCGCATCAAGCGTAAAAGACGTGCTAAATAAGCACCTTATAGATCCAAAACATCAGTATCACGTCAAAAATACGCACACAGCGATGGGCGACAAAGAGATGCTAAAAAGCCTCACCTACTACGCGATCACACAAAACAAGTCTGCCTTTGCAAACGAAGCTAGCAAAAATTTAAACGCTGAGCAAAGGACATATTATCACCTTATAGCGATCGAAGAGTATATGAAAAAGGCTGGCATTAGCTTTACTAGGCCCTTTGAGCTTGATGTCAAAAGCGTGAAAAAGGCGATCGAAAAGGAGATCAGGCTTGAGCTATTTGACAGCTACGCTCTTAGCCTTAAAAATTTAAAGCCTGTGATAAGCTTCGTGCCATTTAAAAAGGGCGAGCTAAGCTATCGCTCGCCAAATCCACTAATCGCCGTTATAAAAGATAAAGATACTTACAAAGTGCAGTATGGCAACCGCTCTGTCACAAAGCTAAAGCCGCAATACTTCGAGTTTGCAAAGCCGCTTGATAAAATTTCTCTCTCGATCGACGGCAACGAGCAGGAGCTAAAAAGTGGCGATAAATTTAGCGTTAAAAAGAGCTTTAAGATAAAAGCTCTCAAAAACGTGCGCGTAAATGTCATAGGATACGGCACAAAAAGCGTTGATGAGAGCGAGCAAGATATCGATAAAAACAGCTTAAACAAAAGCTATAGCATAGATAAAGATGGCAAAATTTACCGAGTTGAGTTTTACAAAAGCGAAAATGGCAAAGAGAAATTTGCTGGCATGATACTAGCGGAGTTTAGATGATACTTGGCATAGAAAGCAGCTGTGATGACAGCTCTGTCGCGCTCATAGATGAAGAGACGCTGGAGCAAATTTATTATAAAAAGATCTCGCAAGAAGAGGAACACGCTATCTTTGGTGGCGTGGTCCCAGAGCTTGCAGCAAGGCTTCATACAAAGGCACTGCCAGCACTTTTAAATGATATCTTGCCAAATTTAAAAGATATAAACGCCATCGCTGTGACAAACGAGCCAGGGCTAAGCGTGAGCCTGATAGGCGGCGTCAGCATGGCAAAAGCGCTAAGCGTCGCCCTAAATATCCCACTAATCGCCGTAAATCACCTAGTTGGTCACATCTACTCGCTATTTTTAGACCGCGAAGCCACCTTTCCGCTTGGAGTTTTGCTAGTTAGTGGCGGACATACGATGATACTTGAGATTAACGAAAATGGCGAGATTTTAGAGCTTGCAAGTACAAGCGATGATAGCTTTGGTGAGAGCTTTGACAAGGTGGCAAAGATGCTTGATCTTGGCTACCCAGGAGGTGCTGTGGTGCAGGAAAATGCACTTTTGTGCGAGGACAAAGATAGGTTTAAATTTACCGTCCCACTTCTTCATGACAAACGCCTTGAATACAGCTTTTCAGGGCTTAAAAACCAAGTCAGAGTTGAAATTTCAAAGCTTGAAACTATCGCGCAAAAAGATATCGCAGATATTTGCTACGCCTTTGAAAATACGGCCTGCGAACACATTTTAAATAAACTTGAAAAGGTTTTCAAGCTAAGAAATTTCAAGCGATTTGGCGTGGTTGGCGGAGCAAGTGCAAATTTAAATTTACGAAAAAGGCTTGAAGTGCTTTGCCAAAAAAATGGATGTGAGCTTTTGCTAGCCCCACTTGAGTTTTGCTCCGATAATGCTCTGATGATAGCAAGAGCTGGGCGTGAGAAATACTTAAAAAAAGAGTTTATCCCGCATGATAAGCTAACTATAAATCCAAGGGTTAGCTTTAAGAAATTTGAAATTTAAAATTTGAGTAAATTTGATGGTGGCTAAAGCTAGCCACCTTGCTTAAATTTAAAGCCTTGTCTTCATCTTTTCAAATTCGTCTTGTATGACTTGCTCGTGTGGTTCGCTAGTCATTTTATTTATCGCGTCGCCCCAGATACTGACCATGATGATGGCTAGGCTTGAGGTTAAAATGCCAGGTAAAATTTCATAAACATAGGCATTTAACCCTGATGTTATCCAAAATATTACGGTCGCACCGCCAGCTATCATGCCAGCAAGTGCTCCAAGTGCGCTCATGCGTTTCCAGTAAAGGCTAAAAAGAAGCACCGGACCAAAGCTCGCGCCAAATCCAGCCCAAGCGTTACCAACGACGTTTAAAACGTTATCTGTAGAGATAAAGGCAAGCACTGTGGCAATTATCGCTACGACCACGACTGCGTAGCGACTGATCGCTGTTTGCGTGCTTTGGCTCACCTCTTTTTTATAAAAGGCAAAGATGAAGTCCTTTGTGACCGAGCTTGAAGTGACTAAAAGCTGGCTTGAGATGGTACTCATGATCGCTGAAAGCACGGCTGAGATGATGATACCTATAAAAAATGGCGGGAAAAGTAGCTCGCCAAGCTTTAAAAACACGGTCTCAGGATCGCTTAGTCCGCCTCTTTGGCTAAAATAGACAAATCCGATAAGCCCACTCATAATTGCACCTAGTAGGCCGATCGTCATCCAGCCGATACCGATCCTTCTTGCCTTTGCAAGCTCTTTTGAGTCACGTATCGCCATAAATCTAACGATAATATGTGGCTGTCCAAAGTAGCCAAACCCCCAAGCTAGAAGACCCAAAATGCCCCAGAAAGTCTGGTCTCTAAATGGATTTAGGTGATTTGCATCAAGCTTGCTTATCTCTTTTATCAAATTTGTATCGCTTGGCAAGTCTAAATTTAGATATGCCACGACTGGGATCGAGACTAGGACGCAAAACATCAAAAGTCCCTGAAATGCGTCAGTTATACTAACAGCCTTAAATCCGCCAAAAAATGTGTAAAAGACTACGATTATGAGCGTAAAGACCGCTCCGTATGCAAATTTTAAGCCAAAAAAGCTCTCAAAAGTCTTGCCACCAGCGATGATGCCACTACTTACGTAAAGTGTGAAAAATATCAAGATGATAAGACCTGAGATAATCCTTAGAATTTTCGTCCTATCTTTAAAGCGGTTTTCTAAAAAATCAGGTATCGTGATGCTATCGCTCGCGACCTCAGTATAGACCCTAAGCCTCTTTGCTAGAAATAAGTAGTTGCAGTACGCTCCCACGATAAGGCCAGCTATCATCCAGACATTTGCCACACCAGTTGCGTATAGAGCCCCGGGCACGCCAAGTAGCATCCAACCACTCATATCAGAAGCACCAGCACTAAGTGCGGTGACGACTGGACCCATTTGACGGTTATCTAGCAGATATTCGTTCATACTTGCATTTTTATCGTAGAAATATCGTCCGATGAAGAGCAAGAAACCAAAATAGATGGCGATGGCTAAATAAGACCCAAAGCTCATAAATTTCCTTTCAAATAAAATAAAACGCTTATGTTATTACAAATTTATTTAAATTTCAATGCTAATGCAATCCTTAAATTCATTTAAGCAAAATGATATATTTTTTTTCGTATCATTTAAGGCTACATTTTAAAGAAAGGACGAAGTTGAACGCTCAAAATTTAGCCAAATTTCTATTTTTTATAATAATTGTCTCGCTTGGAACATATTTTTTCTATCCAAGAGATCTTAGCGAGGCGCAAGAGATCGCATATATCAAAAGTTACGGAGTAACACTTGGCCTTACGATAGGCGGTATCGCTATAGGTATAACGCTTGGATTTATTTTAGCTTTTATTAAATTTTTAGATATCAAGGTTTTAAATTTCGTCATAGACGAGTATATCGACATCTTGCGTGGAACGCCTGTAATACTTCAACTTCTAATATTTTCAGTGGTGATTTTCGCCACTTGGAGTGACAACTTCTATGTCGCTGTGATCGCACTTGGACTAAATAGCTCGGCATACGTCGCTGAGATCGTAAGAAGCGGCATAAATAGCGTCGATAAAGGTCAGATGGAGGCTGCTCGTGCGATGGGGCTAAACTACTACGTTTCGATGCGTGAGATAGTCTTCCCACAAGCTACTAAAAATATCTTGCCAGCGCTTGCAAACGAATTTATCTCGCTTTTTAAAGAGACTTCAGTCGTTGGCTACATAAGTGTTGTTGATATCACCATGCAGAGCAAGAGCTTGCAGGCGGTGTTTTACAGCCCAGAACCGGTCATTTTTACAGGCATCGTTTACTACGTGAGCGTTAAATTTTTCACCTTCTTGGTGAAGCTACTTGAGAGGAGACTAAATCGCCATGATTGAGATTAAAAATTTAAATAAAAGCTATGGCGATCTACTCGTTTTAAACGATATCAGTGTAAATATCAAAAAAGGTGAGGTTATAGCGATAATTGGCCCAAGTGGCGGCGGCAAAAGCACATTTTTGCGCTGCATAAACCGCCTTGAAGAGCCAGATAGCGGACATATTAAGATAAATGGCGAAGATATCCTCAATAAAAAATCAGACATAAATAAAATTCGCCAAAAAGTGAGCATGGTCTTTCAGCACTTTAACCTTTTTGCAAACAAAAACGTCTTGCAAAATTTGACCCTTGCTCCGATAAAAGCTGGGATCTTAGACAAAGAGAGTGCCGAGAGGAGGGCAGATGAACTGCTAAAGAGTGTTGGACTAAGCGATAAGAAATTTGCCTACCCGCACAAGCTCTCAGGCGGTCAAAAGCAGCGTATCGCGATCGCTAGAAGCCTAGCTATGGATCCAGAGGTGATACTATTTGACGAGCCAACAAGCGCGCTAGATCCTGAGATGATCGGAGAGGTGCTTGATATCATGAAAGATGTCGCGGCAAAGGGTATAACGATGCTTGTGGTGACTCACGAGATGGGCTTTGCAAGAAACGTGGCAAATAGAATTTTCTTTATGGATAAAGGCAAGATAGCAGTTGATGATACGCCAAAAAATGTCTTTACAAATCCGCAGCATGAGCGTCTGCGAGAGTTTTTAGGTAAAATTTTAAACCACTAATAAAGGAGAAAAATGAAAAATTTATTAAAAGTTCTAGCGTTAGGGTTAGCTCTGTTTTTTATAGGTTGTGGTGATAATAGCGACAAAAAAACCGCTGCAAATGCTCCAGAAGCTAGCAAAGAGGTAGTTTATAAGGTAGGTTCAAGCGCTGATTATCCTCCGTTTGAGTATCTTGATGATAAAAATCAAATCGTTGGTTTTGAGATCGATCTTCTAAACGAGATCACTAAAAAAACTGGGATCAAATTTGACGTTGCAAATATGAGTTTTGATGGGCTAATACCAGCTTTAAAAACTGGCAAGATCGATATCGCGATAAGCGGTATGAGCGCGACTGACGAGAGAAGAAAGTCTGTTGATTTTACTAAGCCATATTATTTTTCAGAGAATTTATTTATCCGCAAAAAAGGCTCAGATGTAAATAAAGACAACCTTAAAGATAAGAAAATTTCAGCTCAAGTTGGTACGCTTCAAGAAGAGGCAGCTAAAAATATCACAACTCAGTCAATCCCAGCTGAAAATGTAGCGGCAGCTATAATGTCACTAAATGCCGGCAAAATCGATGTTGTGCTTACTGATAGCCCAATAGGTGTTGAGTTTTTGAAACAAAATCCAGACTTAGAGGAGTTTTTAAGACTTCCTGACGGCACAGAGGGCTTTGCGATGGCATTTGATAAGGGCAAACATACTGATCTTATCAAAAAGATAGATGCTGCGATCGAAGAGCTACAAAAATCTGGCGAATTTGACAAAATGCTCGCCAAATACGACCTTAAAAAATAAATCCTAATATAAATTTGCAAGAGGCAAGATGCTTCTTGCAAAAAATCTCACAAATTTCTAATTTATAAAATTAAATATTATTTAAATATATTGTAATAAAATTGTCAATTTAATTTAAGGAGAATGCAATGAAGTCACTCAGGATGAGAACGGCACTTGTGCTAAGTGTCATGCTTTTGGTTTGTGTTAGTGTGGTTGGTCTTGTGACCTATAACATGGCTAAAAATTTATATACCGACAGGGTCGAAAGTAAAGAATTCCCACTTGCTGTCAATGAAGTTGGTTATAAAATAGAATCTTACATCGATAAGATAATCGACGCTTCTTATCAAATAACTCAAAATAGCTTTTTAATAGACTGGGTTAAAAACGGCGAGGACGAGCACGGCAGAAAGGTCTTGTTTGACTATTTTCAAACTCTTGCTAAAAATTTAAAGCTAGATACGATAATGTTTGGCTCAGATAGAACCCTAAACTACTACGTCGAAGATAAAATTTTAAAGGTCATTAACCCAGAAAATGACAAGTGGTACTACGCCTTAAAAGATGGCAGCAGCCTAAACCTGATCGACATCAACAAGGCTGAAGACGGCAGCGGCAAGATAATGATGTATATAAACTACAAAGTTCTAAAAGATGATAAATTTTATGGCATCGCAGCAACTGGCGTAAATTTAAATGAGATAGTAAATTTTGTCCAGTCACAAAAAATAGGTCGCGGCGGTAAATTTCTACTAGTCGATGAAAAAGGCGACATCAAGATCGGCAAAGACATAAGTGGCAATCTAAAAGATTTAGTTGGCGATGCAAACCTTAAAAAGCTAATCAACGAAAATGGCAGCTACATATCGCTAGATAAAGATGGCAGAAATTTATTGATCGGCTCAAAATATATCAAAAGTATGGGCTGGTATCTTATCGGCGAGCTTGACAAAGATGAGCTTTTAGAGGATCTAAACTCACTTGCCTATGCATCTGTTGGAGTGCTTGTAGTGGTGCTTATTTTAGGACTATTGCTCTCACTTTACCTATCGTCTTACCTCCTAAAAATCATCCTCAAACTAAAAACAGGGCTACTATCTTTCTTTGATCTACTAAATCACAAGACAAACAAAGCACAGCCTATAGAGATAACATCTAAAGATGAATTTGGCCAAATGGCAGAGCTAATAAACAAAAACACAAAGGCCATTGAAGATGGCATGAAAGATCAAAGTATATTCATCCAAAAAGCCAACACCTTTGTAAATGAGATAAAAGATGGCAACTATGAAGCAAGCTTAGAAGCAGATACTAATAACCCAGCTCTAAATCAACTAAAAAGCACATTTAAAGATCTACAACTTGCTCTTAAAAATGCAATCTCAAGTAACGGCAAAGATGTACTTGATCTACTAAACACTTATAAAAACCAAGACTTTACAAAAAGACTTGATGATGATGGTAAGATAGCAAGTGGCATAAACTCACTTGGCATAGAGATATCTAAAATGCTAAATGACAATCTAAACCAAGCACAAGTACTAGAAGAAAAAGCTAAACTTCTAGCTGAGTCAGTTTCTAAAGTAGCAAGCTCAGCAAACACTCAAGCAAATAGCTTACAAGAATCAGCAGCTGCAGTTGAGCAAATGTCAAGCTCAATGAATGCCATATCTCAAAAGACAGCTGATGTTATAAGACAAAGTGATGAGATTAAAAACATCATAACTATCATTAGAGATATAGCAGATCAAACAAATCTTCTAGCTCTTAATGCAGCAATAGAAGCAGCAAGAGCAGGAGAACATGGCAGAGGCTTTGCCGTAGTTGCTGATGAAGTTAGAAAACTAGCTGAGAGAACTCAAAAATCACTTGGTGAGATAGAAGCAAATACAAATGTATTAGCTCAATCAATAAATGAGATGAGTGAATCAATCAAAGAGCAAAGTGAAGGCATAAACATGATCAATCAATCAGTTGCCCAAATAGATCACCTAACAAAAGAAAATGTGGTGATTGCAAACCAAGCAAACGAAGTCACATCAGAAGTAGATGAGATGGCTAAAGCTATAGTTG
This sequence comes from Campylobacter concisus, assembly GCF_902460575.1. Taxonomy (GTDB): domain Bacteria; phylum Campylobacterota; class Campylobacteria; order Campylobacterales; family Campylobacteraceae; genus Campylobacter_A; species Campylobacter_A concisus_AW. The sequence goes on from NZ_CABPUY010000002.1 coordinate 420,213, forward strand.
AAGAGGTTAGGAAGAAGAAATTCTAGCTTTTTTATCCAAAGGGGGACAAGGGGACTCGAGTTACGAGGCCGTCCCCTTATCCCCCTTTTTAAATCCCCCAATCCCCTCGCACGTTCAAAGTGGCATGCCCCAGTGCTAACGCACTGCATGCATTTCAAAAACTAGGACAAATTTTAAAATTAGAGCTGGCATATAATGCTTCTAAATTTAGTGGCGAATATCTATGAGCCCTAAATTTAGTAAGTTGCTAAGGCGAGCGAGTAAGATTTAAAATTTGTCTTGCGATGTATGCATTTTATTGAAATCCCAGTAATTTTAAAATTTTATTCGCTCATAAATTTTAAAATTTACTAGAGTTTTTAACCGTATATTATTTGTTTTAAATATTAAATTTTCACTATAATTTTTCCTGTCATAAAACATATATAATTGTGACAAACCTTGCCAAATATTAAAAATATCTTGGATATAAATTTTTTAACATCATATCAATTGTATTTTCGAGAAATTGATTAAATAAAAAATAAATTTAACCCATTTTATATGTTACTTTTCTACACATCATTTAATAAAATTTTTAATATATTTTTTTAAGATTAATAAAAAATAAATCTATATAATAATTTATATTTTTGATTTTAAATTTACGATTTTGTGCTCTTGGCAAGGCTCTTTTTTATAAAAAATCTTTGAAGCAATTTATAATTTAAAAATTTAAGTTTCTCAAAATTTAGCCGATGTAAATCAGGTGTAAATTAAGCTTTGCAAAGTTAATATTTGTTTAACTTTGTGTTAAATCTTTCAAGGAGAAAAAATGAATCGACGAGATTTCATCAAAAGTGCTGCAGCTAGTGCTGCTTGTGCTAGTGCCGGTATCGCTGTGCCAAGCTCGCTAAGTGCGGCAAACGAAGCTGAAAAAGGCTGGCGTTGGGATAAGGCTGCCTGTAGATTTTGTGGAACCGGATGTGGCATCATGGTTGCTACAAAAGAGGGCAAGATAGTAGCTGTAAAAGGCGATCCAGAAGCGCCAGTAAACCGTGGTCTAAACTGTATCAAAGGCTACTTTAACGCTAAGATCATGTACGGCGAAGATAGGATCACTCATCCACTTTTACGTGTAAATGAAAAGGGCGAATTTGACAAAAAGGGTAAATTTAAGCAAGTAAGCTGGAAGCAAGCATTTGACGTGATGGAAGCTCAGTTTAGAAAGACTTATGACGAGCTTGGACCTCACGGCGTTGGCGTGCTTGGCTCTGGTCAATACACAATCCCAGAGGGCTATGCAGCAGTTAAGCTTATGAAAGGTGGCTTTAGAAGCAACAGCATCGATCCAAATGCAAGACACTGCATGGCAAGTGCGGTTGTTGGCTTTATGCAAGTTTTTGGTATCGATGAGCCAGCAGGCTGCTTTGATGACATCGAGCTAACTGATACCATCATAGCTTGGGGCGCAAATATGGCTGAGATGCACCCGATCCTTTGGGCGCGCGTGAGCGATAGAAAGCTTAGCGATCCTGATAGAGTAAAGGTCGTAAATTTAAGCACCTACTCAACTAGAACATCAAATTTAGCTGATATCGAGATCATTTTTGCTCCGTCATCTGACCTTGCTATCTGGAACTACATCGCTCGCGAGATAGTCTATAGCCACCCAGAGATGATAGACGAAGAATTTGTTAAAAAGCACTGCGTCTTCACAACTGGTCCAGCTGACATCGGATATGGCCTTCGTCCGGACATCCATCACAAAAAATATGCTCCAAGCGAGCTAGACACCGCTGCTACTGAGAAATCAAAAGTGTTAAGCGAGGCTGAGGGCGTTACGCTTTCTTATCTTGGTCTAAAAGCTGGTGATACACTAGAAAACAAAAATGCTGCCAAGGCTGATGCACACTGGCAAATAACATTTGAAGAGTTTAAAAAAGCTCTTGCGCCTTACACACTTGACTTTACAGCTAAGGTAGCAAAAGGCGATCCAAACGAAGATATCAATGAATTTAAGAAAAAACTAAAAGCACTTGCTGATCTTTACATCGAGAAAAACCGCAAAGTCGTTAGCTTCTGGACTATGGGCTTTAACCAACACCAACGCGGCACATGGGTAAATGAGCAAGCTTATATGGTGCATTTCTTGCTCGGCAAGCAAGCACTCCCAGGCTCAGGCGCCTTTTCTCTAACTGGCCAACCAAGTGCGTGTGGTACTGCAAGAGAGGTTGGAACATTCGTTCACCGCTTGCCAGCTGATATGGTTGTCGGCAATCCAAAACACAGAGAGATCACTGAGAAAATTTGGAAACTACCTGCTGGCACACTAAGCGGCACTCCAGGCTCACACTATGTAAAAATGATGCGTGATCTTGAAGATGGCAAGGTTAAATTTATCTGGGTTCAAGTAAATAACCCATGGCAAAACACTGCAAACGCAAACCACTGGATCAAAGCAGCTCGCGAAATGGACAACTTCATCGTCGTAAGTGACCCTTATCCAGGAATTTCAGCAAAAGTAGCTGACCTTATCCTCCCAACTGCGATGATCTACGAAAAATGGGGCGCATACGGCAACGCTGAGAGAAGGACACAGCACTGGAGACAGCAAGTGCTCCCTGTTGGCGAAGCGATGCCTGATATCTGGCAGATGCTTGAGTTTAGTAAGCGCTTTAAGCTAAAAGATGTTTGGGGCGAGAAAAAAGTAAATGACAAAGTGACACTTCCAAGCGTGCTTGAAGCTGCAAAAGCTATGGGATATAGCGAAGAAGATACGCTATTTGACGTGCTTTTTGCAAACGAAGATGCTAAGAAATTTAGCGCAAACGATCCGATCATGGAAAACTATGACAATACAGAAGTCTTTGGCGATAGCAGAAAGGTGATCGGCTCTGATGGTAAAGAATTTAAAGGATATGGATTTTTCATCCACAAATACCTTTGGGAAGAGTATAGAAAATTTGGCGTTGGCCACGGCCACGACCTAGCTGACTTTGACACTTACCACAAAGTAAGAGGTCTAAGATGGCCAGTCGTTGATGGCAAAGAGACTCAGTGGAGATTTAACACTAAATTTGACCCATACGCGAAAAAAGCTGCTCCAAATGATAAATTTGCATTCTACGGCAACAAAAACGCAGCTCTTCCAACAGGTGATCTAAAAGGCGTAAAAAATCAAGAGAAAACTCCTCTTGCAAACAAAGCAAAAATTTTCTTCCGCCCTTACATGGATCCATGCGAGATGCCAAGCAAAGATTATCCATTCTGGCTATGTACTGGCCGTGTCCTAGAGCACTGGCATACAGGCACGATGACTATGCGTGTTCCTGAGCTTTATAGAGCCGTCCCAGAGGCACTTTGCTACATGCACGAAGATGACGCTAAAAAACTTGGCGTGCTTCAAAATGAGATCGTTTGGGTCGAGTCACGCCGCGGCAAGGTAAAAGCTAGAGTAGATCTAAAAGGTAGAAATAAGCCGCCAGTAGGTCTTGTTTATGTGCCTTTCTTTGACGAAAACGTATTTATAAATAAAGTCTGCCTTGACGCTACTTGCCCGATCTCAAAAGAGACAGACTATAAAAAGTGCGCGGTTAAAATTTACAAGGCATAAAAGTGGCTGATATGGAATTTTCAAGTAGGCGTGAAGCTTTGAAATTTGGAGCTAAGGCAGCGATCTTAGCTCTTGGTGGAGGCTTTATATGGTCGCTTAGTGCCAAAGCCTCACCGCTTGTACTTCTTAGACCGCCTGGTGCGAAAGCGGAGAAGCAGTTTTTAAAGAGCTGTATTAGGTGCGGGCTTTGTGTAGAGGCCTGTCCATTTGATACGCTAAAACTCGCTACTCTTGAAGATGGCATAAGTGTCGGTACGCCTTATTTTGAGCCTAGAAAAATTCCTTGTCATATGTGCGAGCATATCCCTTGCGTGCCAGCCTGTCCGACTGGTGCGCTGGATGCAAATTTAGTAAGCACAGCTGGCAAACTCGATATCAACAAAGCCAAAATGGGCGTTGCAGTGGTCGATATGAAAAACTGCGTGGCATACTGGGGCATACAGTGCGATGCTTGCTACAGATCTTGTCCGCTCATAGATAAGGCCTTGTATCTTGAGTATCGCCGCAATGAAAGGACGCAAAAGCATGCGTTTTTGCTACCAGTAGTTGATAGTGATATCTGCACGGGTTGTGGCGTGTGCGAGCGAGCCTGTATCACCGAAAAAGCAGCCATTACCGTGCTAAACCGCGAAGTTGTGCTTGGCAAAGTTGGCGATAACTACGTCAAAGGCTGGGTAAAAGAAGATGAAAGGCGCGTAGATGATGCCGACAGCAAGATAAAGCTCGACATCAAAAAGGCGACTGACTATCTAAATGGTGGTGAGCTATGAAATTTTTAATCTTAAGACGAATAACTCAAATTTCTATCCTAGTGCTATTTATCCTAGGAAATGTTTATGGAGTTAAGATACTTAGTGGAAATTTAAGCTCATCTTTGCTTTTTGGACAAATTCCACTAAGCGATCCATTTGCAGTGCTTCAAATTTTACTAGCAGGCTTTAGCGTAGGCATAAATGCGGCAATCGGCGCGCTCATCGTCTTTGCATTTTACGCGCTTATCGCTTCTAGAGCATTTTGTTCGTGGGTTTGCCCAGTAAATTTACTAACCGACATTGCTTACAAGCTAAGAGAGAAATTTGGCTTTAAGGGTGAGAAAATTTTAAACGTAAGTAAAAATTTGCGCTACTACTTGCTAGCACTTGCTCTTATCTTAAACCTTGCTCTCTCGCTACCAGCGTTTGAGAGCATTAGCTTTGTTGGTATCATCCAGCGTGGCATCATCTATGGCTCAGTTAGCGCCATTGGCATCGCCCTTGGCATAGTTGCCTTTGATATGTTCGTGCTAAAGCGCGGAATTTGCTCACACGTCTGCCCGCTTGGTGCATTTTACGCGGTGATATCAAAATATGCACTCATCAGAGTAAAGCACGACGCAAATGCCTGCACAAAATGTATGAAGTGCAAGCTCGTCTGCCCAGAGGTGCAAGTACTAGATATGATCGGTAAAGAGAGCCGCGCAGTTAGCTCAAGCGAGTGCATAAGCTGCGGTAGATGCATCGACGTTTGCGGCGACGGGGCGTTAAATTTTAGTATTAGAAATTTAAGGAGAGAAAAATGAAAATGAAAATAATGGCGCTTGGAGCACTATGCGCTGCCTTTTTAGCGGCATGTGCATTGAATAATCCAAGCATTAGTGATTCGCAAATCGGCCTTAGAAATGTTGATTTGTTAGATGATAAAGACGTTGTTTTAAAAGACATCAACTACACAAAAGAGCCAGCAGGTATGGCAAAGAGATTTGACAGATCTTTTGAAAATGCACCTCCATTTATCCCACATGACACTGAGGGTTTGGTGCCTATCACAAAAGATTCAAATATGTGCGTAACCTGCCACATGCCTGAGTTTGCAAAAGATAGCGGAGCTACTCCTATCCCAGCTTCTCACCTTTATGACATCAGAAATAAAAAAGATCTTGCAGGCAAGCTTGATGATGAGAGATATAACTGCACAACTTGCCACGTCGAGCAACAAAATGGCGTAACGCAGCTTGTTGGCAATAAATTTAAGCCTGACTTTAGAGATAAAAACGGCTCACATAAGTCAAATTTACTAGACGTTTTAAATGACGGCGTTAAGTAATGCAAAGCAGGCGAGAGCTTTTTAGCAAAATTTTGGGGGCAAAACCTGCTCCCAAATTTATAGATCCACCCTTTTTTAGCGGAGAATTTGACTGCGCTGGCTGTGAGGCTAGCTGCGTCAGTGCCTGTGAAAAGGAGCTTCTTAGCTTTGAAAATGAAAGAGTTATTTTTAAAGTTAAAAAGCTAGGCTGCGACTTTTGCGAAGAGTGCGCGAAAGCGTGCCAAAATAGCGGTCACGCGACACTAAATTTAAGCTCACCAAAGAGCATAAACGCAAAGGTTAGCATCAATGTCGCTAGCTGCCTAGCGTGGAATGACACGATTTGCTACAACTGCCTTGATGCTTGTAAATTTAAAGCAGTTGAGTTTCTTGGTGTTTTTCGCCCTATAATCAATCAAAATTGCGTAAGTTGCGGCGAGTGCTTTGATGTTTGTTTTAAAAATTCGCTTGAGATGGAGGCTTTATGAGAGTTTTATTTTTTCTTTTTTGCTTGTTAAATTTTATCTTTGCAAATGAGATCACAACGCCTATTAAAGAGATAGAAGCTAGTGCAAACGTGCTTAATACTACGCTGATAAATGGCAAACTTTTTATCGCAACTGATGGTGGCACGGTTGAAATTTATGATCCAAAAGAGTCTAAATTTGACGAGATTATTAAAATGGATGATATAAAAACCTACGTTAGCGACCATGAAAGACCAAAAATTTTAAATGTCGATGAGCTAAATGGCAAGATACTCATCCTAAGCGAGGGCGACTACGCTACAAAGGTGCTTTATCTAAGAGAAAATGGGCAGATGAGAAGCATAAAGATGACTAATCAAGCGATAAAAAAGGCTCTATTTTTAGATGATGAGCATATAGCACTTGCCTCGATCAGCAATGAAATTTACTTTTTAAACCTAAAAAGTGGCGAAATTTATGATAGTTTTAAAATATCAATCGCAATGCTCTCAGACATGGAGATAAGCGAGGATAGAGGCACGCTAGCGATCGCTTGCGAGAGTGGTAAGGTCTATTTTTACAATGTTCGTACTAAAAAGATGGATAGAATTTTAGACATCCACACTGATAATATCTACGACATCGCCTATAAAAATGGCGTCATGATAAGTGGAGGCACCGACAGGATCGTTGGCATCTTCTCAGCTGGAACGCTAAAAAAGATAAACACTGGCTTTTTGGTTTATGGCGTGGGGCTTAGTAGTGACGGCAAGATCGCTGCATATATGAGCGATGAGATGAGCGATGTAAATTTAGTTGATAGTGCTAGTCTGGAAAATATCGCGATGCTAAAAACTGGACAAAGCACTATAAATAGCATAGTTTTCATAAGCGACAACGAGGTTGTGACCTCTGCTTATGAGAAGAAAATTTTATTTTGGAGAGTTAGATGAATATTTCAAGCCTGATAGTCTATACGGATAATAAAAACGAGAGCGTAAAAAGCGAGATAGGCAAGCTAAAAGAGTGCGAGATCATCACTGACGCAGAAGATAGGATCGTGGTGGTCGTTAGCTCAGAGAGCATAGAAGATGAGATCAGAGTTTTTAAGATGATAGAGGGTATTAGCGGTGTGGTGAGCGTTGCGATGGTTTATAGCTATCAAGAAGACGCTCAGGAGAATAGAGAAAGGCTTGAAGCAAACGGCAAGATAAGTGAAATCTTAACAAGTGATGACGTAAAAGCCGAAGACATCGCATATGGCGGTAGCGTGCATTATAAGGTGAGATGAAATTTAACTCCATTTTGAATAAAAAAGAAATTTAAAAATTTAATCAAACTATATTTGCAAATTTTAAACTTTCATTCACTCCTAAGAATTGACTACTAAAATTTGGCTTCGCTTAATGCTTAGCTCAAATTTTAGAGCCGAAATTACTCGTTCATGAAATTTTAAAATTTGCTAGAAATTTCTTAAAAATAAACCGCATGTAGTGCGAAGCACTGAGGCATGCTACCTATAACGTCGTCGGGGTTAGGGGATCGTTAAGGGGGAAGGGAGCTTCTTTGCTTCGCGAGCTCGCAACTGCAAGCAGACCGTAATTCAAGCCTCTTCCCCCTTAACAAAGAAGCAAATATTTAAATTTAATTAGGTTGTTTTGCAAATTTTAAACTTTCATTCACTCGCAAGAGTTGACTACTAAAATTTGGCTTCGCTTGCAGCTTAGCTCAAATTTTAGAGCCGAAATTACTCGTTCATGAAATTTTAAAATTTGCCTGACTTTCTATTACACAAAACGCATGCAATTGTGCTAAAGCACTGCATGCATTTTTGTTTAAGCTTTTTGATTATTAAATTTAAAGCAGTTGGATAAAAAATTAAATTTAAAAATATTAAACTCCAACCCAGTCTAAACCAGGTTGAAATTTATAAAGATTTATGAAGTAGTTTGATTAAAATTTATTCTTTCTTACTTCACTTACTATAGTCTTTGCCATGTTATCAACATCGCTTGTTACTTCATTAGCTCTATTGGCAATTACAACATTTTCTTTTGTTAGATTATCTATTTGAGCAACTGATTGATTGATCATATTTATGCCTTCACTTTGCTCTTTGATTGATTCACTCATCTCATTTATTGATTGAGCTAATACATTTGTATTTGCTTCTATCTCACCAAGTGATTTTTGAGTACGTTCAGCTAGTTTTCTAACTTCATCAGCAACAACTGCAAAGCCTCTGCCGTGTTCTCCTGCACGTGCTGCTTCTATTGCAGCATTAAGAGCTAGAAGGTTTGTTTGATCTGCTATATCTCTAATGATAGTTATGATGTTTTTAATTTCATCTGATTGTCTTATAACATCAGCTGTCTTTTGAGAGATGGCATTCATTGAGCTAGACATTTGCTCAACTGCAGCTGCACTTTCTTGAAGTGAGCTTGCTTGAGTGCTAGCACCTTGTGTGAGCTCTTTCATAGCCAAAGCCAAAGTTGTAGCCTTTTCTTCAAGCATCTTGGCGTCATTTAAATTTGAGTTTAGCATAGTGCAAATTACTTCACCCATATTAGATACTCCAAGTATCATAGCTTTTAGATCGGCCTCTAGCTCTTCATTTATCTCAACCTTTGCTGTAAAATCATTTTTAGTATATGAGCTAAGAACATTTGTTATGCCCTTTAAATTTGCTGAGATAGATGTAAAGAATTTATTTAGTAGCTCTTTTAGTTCATTTAGTGATGGGTTGTTTGGAGTTGAGCCTATCTTTGCTCCAAGGTTTCCTTTGATCATTAGATTTGCTACCTTATTTAGCTCATCTATCATAGTGCTATCTTTTTTGATGCCAGCTACGACTTTATCGATGTTTTCATTTATTGCTTTACTCATCTCGCCAAATTCATCATTTGATCTTACCTCTAGCTTGCTTGGTGCTTTTGCTTCGTAAGTTACAAATTTAAATAGATCATCAAGCTTAGACTGGATAGTTTTTATAGGGTTAAGAGACTTTTTAAGTAAGAAATAGACAAATGCTGAGAGGATAACGATAAATAGCACTGCTAAGATTAGCTGGATCTTTAGGAGGGGCATAGTATTTGACGTAAATACATCTTTTTGCATAGCAGATATAGCCAACCAGCCACGATCGTTTAGCTCTATAAAGTCAGCATATCTATCCTCGCCTTTTGTGTTTTTATAGGCAATTAGTCCATTTTCATTAAATTCTTTATTTTTATATCTAGCGACCAGATTGCTTGTGGTTGGATTGTCTTTACCGACTAGTTCTTTGTCGGGGTGGATGATGATCTTGCCATCTTTATCTATCACGTAAGCATAACTATAATCAGTCTTGCTGATACTCATGATCTCTTCACTGAGGCTTGAAATATCAGCATTCATGGCAGCGACACCTTTATTGCCGATAGGTGCTGAGAACGCTATCATCATGGCATTTGAGCTTGATGATTTGTAAGGATCAGAAAAAGTTGCTTTTGCGCCTTTTGCGATCTTATACCAGTCTCTTGTTCTTGGATCATAGCCATTGTCTTTTGGCATCTCATTCTTGCCATTTGAGCGGTACATCGCACCATCGCTCTCGTATCCCACAAAAATTCTCTCTATCTCAGGCGATACGATAAGCTTGCCTGTGCTTAAAATTTCATTTATCTGACTTCTGTCCTCTAACTTTTCTAGCCTTTGGGCGATGCCATTTGCGGCATGTGTATTCTCGTCAAAAAATGTATTCATAGCGTTTTTTACATCTTTTAGAATTTGACGTTGAGATTGGATGACTAGCTCGATGGTTTTGTTTTGAGCGGTGTAGTAACTAGCAGCTGACATAGCCACAAACGAAATACATAGAGCAACTATTAGCATTAGTGCTATTTTATTGGTGATTGACTTCACACGAATTCCTTTACATATGATTTACATTGTCGCAATATCGGCTAGTTTAAAAAGAATTGTATAGCTGTTTAAGAAGTTTTTCTTTAAAAATAAGAAATTTTGATCTAAAAGATAAATTTAAGGTCTATCTTTTATCAAATTTAAAAGATTTTCTCTGATATTTTCGCTAGTTAAATTTGAAATTTCGCCGTAGAAATTCCCCTCTTTATCTAGCAGATAGATAGCAGAGCTGTGAGCGACAGAGTAGCCCATAGCAGAGTTTTTAAGATGCACTTTTTGATATTTTACGCCGTAGTTTTTAGCAACTTTTGGCAGGTCGTTCAGTTTTAGCCCGTCTGCATCTTTGTAGAAATTTTTTGCCATTAGAGTTAAATTTTCAGGCGTGTCACGCTCAGGATCAAGAGTGATGAAAAGTAGCTCAAAGTCGTCTCTTTTTAGTTTATTTAGCTCATCGCCCACAAGAGAGAGCGTAGTAGGGCAGACATCGGGGCAGTAAAGATAACCAAAATATATCGCTTTATACTTGCCGTTATAATTTTTAAGGCTCACTTCGCCATGCTCTGAAAGCGCCTTAAAATCATACTTGTTTGGCTTTATAAAAAGCATCGCAAGACCAGCACATATTAAGATTATTATTAAGCCCCAAAGTGTCTTTTTCATCATTTGCCCTTACATTTTTAGATCAAGATCGACAAAAAATCCAGTATCCTTTTCGCCATCAAGCAGCTTAAACCTATACCTCATAAGATCGACCACGCAAGCACTTAGCACGACTTGTGCTATTAGATTATCGCCTCTTTGATCAAGCCTTGCCTTTATAGAACCCATGTTCATGTTTATGCCATCGATTACAAGGTTTGGATCTTTTAGCCCTAAATTTTTGCCATTAATGATCTTAAAGCTAAACGGCCTCATCGCAAAGATCGGTCTTGGCGAGATCTCTATCTTTAGCTTAACGCCATTAAATTTCACCTCGCAAGCATCTTTGTTTAGATCGCATTTTAGAGGATCAAGTGATGTATTTACATCGGCAAATTCAGGCGGATCCTCTTTGCTGACCATAAATTTATGACCCATCCAAAAAGCGCCTGCTACGATAAAGATGAGTGAAAAAATGATTAGAATTTTTTTCATTATTTAAAGTTTTTAGTTACTCCGATATTATCAAGCTTGATGCTTTCGCCGTTGCTAAATTTAAGCTCCAAATCAACCTTGTCGCCATCTTTTATGGGCTTATTTAGATCCATAAGCATGATATGAAGACCGCCAGGTGCTAGCTTTGTCTCGCCATTTTTTGGGATAACAGCGTCTTCAACCTGAACCATAGCCATCATGCCATTTTCCATCTTGTGAGTGTGAATTTCAGTGCTTTTACAAACACTTGAATGAACGCCAACTAGCTTTACATCGGCATTTGAAGCGTTTTTGATATTCATGAAAATAGCGCTGTTGTTTGTGCCAGGCTTTGTGTCTCTTGCTCTGACATTTTCTAGACTGATGTCAGCTGCCATTAGTGTAGAAGCCGCAAGTAATGCACCAAAAACAAGTTTTTTCATATTTTTTCCTTTGTGGTAAATTAATAATGGTTTTCAGATTATACATATAAAGAAACTAAAATTCCCTTTAAAATTTAAAAATTGAAATTTTTTAGGTTATAATTACGCACTAAATTTTACTTTTTGGGACACTTCATTTGAAAAAGATACTACTTTTCTTCATCGCGTTAGCGCCTTGTCTTTTTGCCCAAAATTACGAAGAAATTTACTTAAAAAATGGCCCATCTGCTGTCATAGAAGCCATTGAAAAAAACATTTTAAGTAAGGACTACTGGCTAAACAAGCTCAAAGACAAGGACGTTAGATACGGATATTACGACAACGAGATACTTCTAAGCGTGGTTGATAAGACTGACAAAGAGCTTGAGGTCATCTCTTATAAAGACGGAGTTACAAAAAAACTCTTTAGCTCAAGCGTCATCGTTGGCAAAAATGGCGATAAACTGCTTGAGGGCGACCTAAAAACGCCAGTTGGTGTCTATCAGCTCACACGTAGATTTACGCCAAATGATAGATACTTGGGGCCTCTTGCCTTTTCTCTTTCATATCCAAATTTGCTTGATAAACTTGCAAAACGTAATGGCAGCGGCATCTGGATACATGGCTATCCACTCGATGGCCAAAGGACAGATGAGCTAAAGACAAAAGGCTGCGTGGCTATGCAAAATGACATCTTGATGAAATTTGACGAAGTTATAGACCACAAAAAAACGCTCGCATTTATCTACGAGGACAAGCGTCCAGAAGCAAGCGCGAACGACATAGCGGTGATCATCTCTGGAATTCTTAACTGGAAAAAGACTTGGAGCGAGAGTGACATTGATAGCTATTTGAAATTTTATGATAAAGACTTTGAACGATATGATGGCATGAGCTTAGAAAATTTTAAAAATATGAAACGAGCGATCTTTTCTAAGAAAGAGAAAAAACATATCGCATTTTCAAATTTTCTCATCACACCTTATCCAAACCTTAAAAACGACAAGCTCTTTCGCGTGAGTTTTTATGAGGATTACGCTGCTGATACGCATAAATTTGCAGGTCAAAAGACCCTTTATGTCAAGCTTTATGGCGATGAGATGAAAATTTTTATAGAGGAGTAGAAGTGGAAAAATCTAAAGAAGTAAAAGAGAAGATAGAGAAAATTTTAGAGGCTAGGTCGGCATTTTTTGCTGAGTTTGACCGCCAAGTGCCAAAGAAAAATGGCACTGATGTCTTTGACTTTAGCAAGGTTAAAGAGGCTGATCTAAAAGAAATTTACGCTAAATTTTATGCATTTGACTACAACGTAAGAAAGCTCTTGCCTGACGTTTATAAAGCTTATGATGTGAATTTCAATGTCTGAGATACGCCTAAACAAAGCAGCTTACATCCACAATCTAACGAAAATTTGTGACAAAGCTGGCGGAAAAGAAAATGTTATCGTAGTGCTAAAAGATAACTCTTATGGGCACGGAGCAAGGCTCATAGCTAGCGAGGCTAAGAAATTTGGCATAAAAAACTGCGCTGTAAAGAGCGAGTGTGAAGCAAATGAGATCGCTGATATCTTTGAAAATATCTTGATCCTCTCGCACATCCCAACAGGCTATGAGAGCGCTAAATTTACCTACGCCATAAACGACATAGACGCACTTTTAAAGATAAAAGAAAATACAAAAATCAACCTCGCCATCGACACTGGCATGCATAGAAATGGGCTTGATATAAGCGAGCTTGATTATGCATTTGAAATTTTAGCCAGAAGAAATTTAGAGCTTCTTGGCGCTTATACTCACTTTCGCGCAAGCGATGAGCTAAATGCTGATTATTTCGTGCAAAGAGAGAATTTTAGCGCCGCAAAAGCAAAAATTTTAGCTCTTTGCGATGAGTTTGGTATAAAAAAACCGATCTTTCACTCTCATAACTCAGCCGCCCTTGAAAGAGCGAGCGAGATAAAAGATGAGATGGTGCGCGTGGGCATCGCTCAGTACGGATATGCCCAGTTTAATGGCTCTTTAAATTTAAAGCCAGTGCTTTCACTTTGGGCAAAGCGCGTTAGCAGGCGGGTCTTAAAAAGTGGTCAAAGCGTGGGATATGGGGCTAAATTTATAGCAAAAGACGATATAAACGTCGCTACTTATGATCTTGGATATGGCGACGGACTGCTAAGATACAATGGACTTGGTGAGCTAAGGCTTGCAAACGGCGAGCTGATACTTGGCAAAATTTCTATGGATAGTTTTAGCTGTAAAGATAGTGGCGAGTGGGTCTGTGTCTTTGAGGACGCAAATGTCTGGGCTAACTTTTTTGGCACGATAAACTACGACATCTTAGTCAAACTCTCGCCAAATATCACTAGAAAATTTATATAAAGGTAATATGTGAAAAAGATCGTTTTATTAGCTCTTGCAAGCCTTGCTTTTGGTGTGCAAGAGAGTGAGTTTAAAGTCTATGAGCAGATACTAAATCAGCTTGATACAAAGCAGATCCCAGCCTTTGTCGTCCAAACTGCGAAGCCAAATTTACCAAGCAGAGTCGATGAGATGATCACGCTAAAAGATGTAAGCAGTGACGGACTAAATATACATGGCGAGTTTGTCTTAAATGAGACCAAGACAAAGAAACTAAAAGGCTATAACAAGGCTCAAATTTCGGCTTTAAAAGATGAATTTTATCAAAACGGAAAAGAGGCGCTTTGTAACTCAGGCATGGCAAGAGCTGCGCTAAATCGCGGCATCACGCTAAGTGGTAGCTACGGCTTTGAGGGCAGGCATCTTTTTGATTTGAAGCTGGATAAGAGTAGTTGCGAGTAGCCATTTTTGCGCTGGTTTTTTGCTCGCTAGCTCTGGCTCTTACACCAGATATGGCAGCGAAAAATCACGCAACATACTACAAAAAAAAGCTCCCATTTATTTGCACGCCGACGCTAACGCTTAATGATATCTTAAACGTGGGCGACACGCTCATCTACAGATACGCCGTCAAACACGCAAGAAAGCAAGAGATCAAAAGGCTTGAAGAAAAAGAGCTTTTGGAATTTATCGAGGCTATAAAAAAAGAGAATTTAAGAACCGCCTGCAAGGATAAAGAAATTTTAAATATGCTAAGCATCGGCGTTAGCTTGGATGAAATTTTCTACTCAGAAAATGGCGAACTAATCTTTGAATACACCATAAAAGATGAAGATTGCAAGAAACTGCAGTGAAATTTGGGGTTAAATTTCAGTTTTTGGGTTGTAAATTTAGCTTTTAGCCAAGCTGTCTTTGTAAATTTTAACAAAAACGCATGCAGTGCAAAGCACTGAAGCATGCACCTCTAACGTCGTCGGGGTTAGGGGATTGTTAAGGGGGAAGGGAGCGACTTCGTAATTCAAGCCTCTTCCCCCTTAACAAAGAAACAAAACTTTAAATTTCTAAAAAACTATTTTTACAAATTTTAAAATTCCATTCACTCGCAAAAATTGACTACTAAAATTTGGCTTCGCTTATCGCTTAGCTCAAATTTTAGAGCCGAAATTACTCGTTCATGAAATTTTAAAATTTGCCTGACTTTCTATCTACACAAAACGCATGCAGGGCGTCAGCACTGTTGCATGTCCCTCTAGCGTGCGAGGGGTTTAGGGGATTTAAAAAGGGGGATAAGGGGACGGCCTCGTAACTCGAGTCCCCTTGTCTCCCTTTTGAATAAAAGAGTTTTTAAATTTAAGGTCTGTATTTTTAAAAATAGAAATTTATTATTTTTCAAATTTTAAAATTCCATTCACTCGCAAGAATTGACTACTAAAATTTGGCTTCGCTTACAGCTTAGCTCAAATTTTAGAGCCGAAATTACTCGCTCATGAAATTTTAAAATTTACTTGAAACTCACTTGATTTAATAAAGCAATTTTGCAAATTTTAAAATCTTATTCGCTTGCCTTAGCAGACTACTAAATTTAGGTCTCGTAGCCACTCGCCACTAAATTTAGAGCCGCGATATGCTCGTTCATAAATTTTAAAATTTGCCTGACGCTCACCTGATTTGACAAAGCAAATTTACAAATTTTAAATCTTTACTCACTCACCTTAGTAACTTATCAAATTTAGGTCACATTATCTCATGCTCTGAATTTGTAAGCGTAATATGCTCGTTCATGAAATTTAAATTTGCTTGCAAATGTCTAAATTTAAAGCCAAAAAAGATGGCAAAAAAGAAGATTAACCCAAATTTACTAAGGGCTAAATCTACATACCTCTTTTTATTTCTTGATCTAGTCTTTGAAGCTCAGCGATTCTGTCACTAGTGCTAGGATGCGTTCTAAAAAGCACGCCAAGCTTGCTAGTTAGCGAGCCAAATGGATTTACGATAAACATATGGGCGCTTTGCTCGCTTGCGTTTTGCATGACGTAAGAATTTGAGTAGTTTTCAAGCTTTGTTAGCGCGCTAGCTAGCCACTCTGGGTGTCCCGTTAGATAGGCTGCGCCTTTGTCCGCCTTGTACTCACGCTCCCTTGAGATCGCCATTTGGATGACTGTGGCAGCCAGAGGCATCACAACGGCGATGATTAGCATAATCACTGGGTTGGCGTTTCGCTGCGAGTTTTGATTTTGACCGGCGAGGGTGCCTATCTTGGCAAAATTTGCGACCATCGCGATAGCCCCAGCTAGTATGGCAGCGATTGAGCCAGTTAGGATGTCGTAGTGCCTTACATGGCTTAGCTCGTGAGCTAGCACGCCCTCGATCTCATTTTCATTTAAAATTTTTAAAAGCCCCTCAGTAACTGCAACGGCTGCGTGGCTTGGATTGCGGCCTGTGGCAAAGGCATTTGGCACCTCTTCTGGGATGATGTAAATTTTTGGCATCGGCAAATTCGCCTTTTGTGTGAGGCGTGAGACGATCTCGTAAAGGCCGTGAGCGTTGCTCTCATCGACTGGGATGGCGTTATATCTTTTTAGCACGAGCTTGTCGCTGAAAAAATAAGAAAAGATATTCATGCCAGCTGCCATCAAAAAGGCGATCATCATACCTTGTTCGCCGCCCACGTAACCGCCAACAGCGATGAAAACTAGCATTAAAGCAACCATTAAAAAAGCGGTTTTGAAAATTTCCATTTTTGTCCTTATTTTATAGCATTTGGCAAGATCGCTGCGTCGATCTCAAATTTCGCAAGCTCGAAAAGGCTTGCTTCACTCTCTATCAAAACAGCGATAAGTGCGTCAAATAGGTAGTTTTGCGCAACTTTTGCCAAATCTTTTGCTAGCGTAATATCGGCAATAATAAATTTTGCTCCAGCGGCGTTTGCGATGATGGCTTCGTTTATGTCATTTGCGATGATGCTAAAGCTTGCTCCAGCCTCTAACGCTCTTTTTATCAAATTTCTATCAAATTTAAAGAGATTTTGCCTGCCGTTTGAAATTTCATCTTCGCTTTTGCAAAGAAAAAGTGGTTCAAATTTGATCAGCTCATCACCCAAAATTTTCATCTCTCGCCCTTTATGCACTCTTTGCAGATGTATTTTCCGTCTCTTAGCACCATTTGATCGATATCGCTAAAGACGCCGCATTTGCTGCACTCTTCGAAGTTGCTGGTGCTTATCTTGTCGCTTTTTTTTCTATTTTTAAAAAATATGATGTAAATCGCAACCAAAATCGCTACAAAAAGCAAGTATTTCAACGTATCTCCCCTTGGTTTTTGAGATTAAAATATATGTAGTTTCTGTTTTTTTCATTATAAATTTGTGCGTCGATGCCTGAAATTTCATCCATGACGCTTGAGCCCTTGTAGATGAGAAATTTAGTATTTTCATCATAAAATCCCTCACAAATTTTTATAAGCTCTTTTGTCTTGCTAAGCGCCCTTGAGGTGATGAGATCAGCTGTAAATTTATCTGCAAGCTCGATTTTTTGGCTATGAACTTCTAAATTTTGCAAACCAAGCTCGATCTTAGCATAGCTTAGAAATGATGACTTTTTGGCTATTGGCTCAAAAAGATGCCACTTAGTGCGCGGCATCGCAAGTGCTAAAAATATCGCTGGAAAGCCAGCTCCACTACCAACATCGATCGCCGTTTTGGCGCTTAGGTCAAAAATCTCAAGCGGCTTTATGCTATCAAGCACCTGCTCGCTTATATCTTTATAGTTGCTTAAGCTATGAACCTTATTAAATTTAGCAAAAATTTGAGCGTAAGCCCTTACTTTTTCGTCAAATTCTGCTGGCAAGCAAAGCTCATTTTTCATCACAAGATGTGCCCCATTTGCTCTTTTTTTACTTTCAAGTAGCCTTCGTTAAATTTATTTGGCTTGATGACGATAGGCACGCGTTTTACGATCTTTACTGAGCTTAGTCCATGAAGTTTTAATGGGTTATTTGTGAGTAAATTTACCTCTTTTATGCCGTAGTGATTTAGGATAAAATCAACCACTTCATATGTTCTCTCATCGGCTTTAAAACCTAGCTGGTGATTAGCTTCTATCGTATCAAAGCCCTTGTCTTGCAGGCTGTAAGCGTTTATCTTATTTAAAAGCCCGATATTTCTGCCCTCTTGACGCAGGTAGATGACCATGCCGCCATTTTCTTCGATATATTTTAGACTCGCTTCAAGCTGGTCGCGGCAGTCGCACTTTAGGCTTCCGATCGCATCGCCAGTTAGGCATTCGGAGTGAATTCTAAGATTTACCACTTCGCTTAAAGGCTCTTTATAGATCGCAAGGTGCTCTTTTGCTCCTTCTTTGAAGGCTTGAACCTTATAAGTACCAAATCTTGAGGGTAGATTTGCGGCGTTTGAAATTTCTATTTTCATTTTAAATTTACTCCAACTGTGCTAAACTAGCTAAAAATCACGCATTTTAACAAAGAAAAGGCAAAAATATGTTTAAACGTTTTAGAAGATTGAGAATAAATCCAGCTTTAAGAGAGATGGTAAGAGAGACTAGCCTTAGCGTAAATGACTTTATCTATCCGCTCTTTGTAGTCGAGGGCAAGGGCGTTAAAAACGAGATCGCTTCGATGCCAGGCGTTTATCAAATGAGTATCGATGAAATTTTAAAAGAGTGTGAAGAGATAGTAAATTTAGGCATAAAATCGATCATTTTATTTGGCATACCAAGCCTAAAAGATAGCGTTGGCAGCGATGCACTAAGTAACGACGGCATCATCGCAACTGCGCTTAGAGCCATAAAGGATAAATTTCCAAATTTATTTGTCATCACAGATCTTTGCTTTTGCGAATACACAGATCATGGCCACTGCGGCATAATCGACCACGTGCACAACACTATCGACAACGACGCAACGCTTGAAATTTCAGCCAAACAAGCTCTGATACACGCTCAAAATGGCGCCGATATGATCGCACCAAGCGGTATGATGGATGGCATCATCGCAACGCTAAGAGAGGCGCTTGATAGCAATGGCTATGAAAATTTACCAGTCATGGCATACTCGACTAAATTTGCCTCAGCCTACTACGGACCATTTCGCGATGTGGCACAAAGCGCACCAAGCTTTGGCGATAGAAAGAGCTACCAAATGGACAGCGCAAACCGCCTTGAAGCTATAAATGAGAGCTTACAGGACGAGGCGCAAGGTGCTGATATCTTGATGGTAAAGCCAGCACTCGCCTATCTTGACGTCGTTAGAGAGCTAAGAAATTTGACACTTCTGCCACTTTGTGTATATAACGTAAGCGGCGAGTACGCACTGCTAAAAGCTGGCGCAAAAGCTGGCATCATCGACTATGAGCGCGTTATGATGGAGACCTTGATCGGCTTTAAAAGAGCAGGGGCAAATTTGATCATCACCTATCACGCAAAAGAAGCGGCTAAAATTTTAAGGGGCTAAGATGAGGCACTTTTTGACGCTAAATGACTTTAGCAAAGATGAAATCGAGCAGATGATAAATTTAGCCCGCAAGATCAAAAAAGAGGCGAAGGCTAGAGAATTTAAGCCATATCTTAAAGATCAAAAGCTTGCGATGATATTTGAAAAAAGCTCGACTAGAACTAGAGTGAGCTTTGATGTGGGCATGCATGAGCTTGGCGGATATGCGCTATTTTTAAGCAAAAATGATATACAAATAGGCCGCGGCGAGCCCATACGTGATACCGCTAGAGTGATAAGCAGAATGTGTGACATGGCGATGCTTAGGGTTGATCGTCACGAGACACTAGAAGAATTTGCTAAATTTTCAAGCGTGCCAGTGATAAACGGCTTAAGTGATAAATTTCACCCAGTTCAGCTCATGGCAGACTATCTAACCATGCTAGAATTTAGCGTAGGCGAGAAGGTCGCCTACGTAGGAGATGGCAACAACATGACCCACTCGTGGCTCATGCTAGCAAGCAAACTTGGCCTTGAGCTAAGAGTGGCTACGCCAAAAGGCTATGAGGCGGACGCTGAAATTTTAAAAATGGCTAATGAAAACGCAAAAATTTCAGGGGCTAAAATTTTTATCACAAATGATATAAAAGAAGCGGTAGATGGTGCCGATGTAGTGACTACGGACACTTGGGTATCGATGGGGCAAGAGGCTGAGAAAGAAAAGAGGCTAAAAGACTTTGCTGGATACTGCGTAGATGAAAATTTGATGAACCTAGCTAAAAAAGATGCGATATTTTTGCACTGCTTGCCAGCTTATAGAGGCTACGAGGTGAGCGAGGCGGTCTTTGAGAGGCACGCGGATGAAATTTTTAGCGAGGCGGAAAATAGACTTCATGCCCAAAAAGGCGTGATGGTCTGGTTAGACGAGAGAAGAAGATGAGTGAAGAGAAAAATATATATGATGAGATAGATGAGATCGGTAATAACCTTGGGCTAAGTAGCCCTGAAAAAACGATCTTTGAGATAGTTTCAACGAAAAATCCAAACGAGCACATTTTAAATTTAAAAAGTGGCTCTTGGGACTCGAAAGAGCCGTGGTTTGGCATTGATGAAAATCAAAATTTACACACTGTCATTTCAGTACAATCGCTCTCAGCTTTGATAGAGGCCTTAAAAGAGTCGCAAAAAGAGAATTTTGACCTAAGGCTTGAAAAGACGATCTGGCAAAATATCCCAGTTGATTTTAGCGATGTTTGGGTGGTTGCGATGGATGAGATCAAAAAGATCGCTCACGATAAAAAGAGCAGGCAGTTTAACATCGACCTTGATAAGCTGGTAAAAAATATCAAAAAAGAGCATCCAAATTTATTTGTAGATATAAAAGAGATGATCCAAATGGCAAGGAGCAGGGCAGATGATTGATTTTAGTGCGTATGTGAAGTATTCAAGGCCGGGGCCAAGATATACGAGCTATCCGACAGCACCGGAGTTTAGTGATAAATTTAGCTACGAAGATTATGTAAAAGAGCTTGAAAATCGCGATAAAAAAAGGCCGCTTTCGCTTTATTTGCACTTGCCTTTTTGCAGGAGCGCTTGCTATTTTTGTGGCTGTAACGTCATCTACACGAGCAAAGAGGACCGCAAAGAGAGATATATAAGATATATAGAAAAAGAGCTTGAAATTTTAGCTCGCCACCTAGATACTAGCACTGAGGTCTTGCAGATGCACTTTGGCGGTGGCACTCCGACATTTTATAATGCCGCTCAACTTGATGAGATCATCAAACTTATCAAGGCTAAATTTAAAAATTTCTCAAAAGAGGCTGAGATAAGCTGCGAGATAGACCCGAGATTTTTGACAAATGAGCAGCTTGATGTGCTCATATCTCACGGCTTTAACCGCATAAGCTACGGCGTGCAAGACTTTGATGAGAAAGTACAAAAAGAAATTCACCGAATTCAGCCCTATGAGATCACTCAAAATGCCGTAAAAATGGCTAGGCAAAAGGGCATAAAATCAATAAATATGGACCTGATCTACGGCCTGCCGTATCAAAGCTTAGAGAGCTTTAAAAAGACGCTTGAGCTTGCTCTTACGCTTGATCCAGATAGGCTTGCAGTATTTAACTACGCTCACGTGCCATGGATAAAAAAGTCAATGCGTAAATTTGATGAGACAACCTTGCCAAATCCAGAAGTGAAGCTTGAAATTTTAAAATTTACAGCTGAGTTTTTAACTAAAAATGGCTACAAAATGATAGGAATGGATCACTTTGCAAAGCCAAATGATGAGCTTTTTGGCGCTCTTGCAAATGGCACTTTGCATAGAAATTTTCAAGGATATACGACAAAAGGTGGCGCTGATCTTATCGGCATAGGTATCACAAGTATCGGAGAGTGCAAAAGACACTATGCGCAAAATCATAAAGATATGGATGAGTATGAAAAAGCGATCGATAGTGGAAAATTGCCATACGCAAAGGGAATTTATTTAAGCGATGAAGACTTGCTTAGAAAAAGTGTGATCATGAGTTTGATGAGTAATTTTGGGCTTAATATCAAGGCTGTCGAGGATGAATTTCATATAAATTTCTTTGAACATTTCAAAAGTGAGCTTGAAGAGCTAAAGAATTTAAGTGAATTTGTCGATGTTACGACAGATAAAATCAGTGTAAATGAGACAGGAACGCTGATAATACGAAATATTGCAATGTGTTTTGATGAGTATCTTAAGAAAATTCCAGAGAATTTAAGGCGATTTTCTAAGACGATATAAAAATTATTTTTTTGTCATAAGGTATTTAAAATACGTTTAATATTTCTTGGTGTATAATTCGCACTAAAAGTCGAGCCAAAGCTTGACAATAAAAAGGTAAAAGGATCTAGTTATGAAAAAGATGTTAGCAATTAGTGCTTTGGCCGCAGCAACGTTGCTGTCTGCTCAAGATGTCCCTTACAGGATTTTTCTAGCTTCATTCGCTCAAGATGATAGCGCTGCTAGAATCGATAGTGCTGTTAGCAAAGTAAACAGCAAAATATCAGATAGCAGACTAACTACTGGCGTTTATGAAGTTGGTGGAAGAAAGTTTTTATATGTTGATACAACTCCAGTTTCTGAAAATGAAGCTAATGAGTTGTTAGCTAAAGTTCAAAATGAGTCAGGTTATAAAGATGCTTTAATGAGAGCTAAGTCACCTGTAACAAATGCTCAGTCAGCTAAAAAATCTAATATAGAGCAAACTATATCAGCAGAGCCTAAAGCAGCAGCTACAGCACAAGCTGATGATAGTGTATTGACTTTGGATCAAGTTGTAAAAACTATTTTAAATGAAAACCCAAGCTTAAAAGCTACAGAATTTAACTACTTACAAGTTGGTAAAGATCTAAAAATAGCTAAAAATGCCTACTATCCAACACTTGATGCAGCTGCTAGAGTAGGATATGAGAGAAAACGTCTTGATGATGGTCTTACAACAAGAAGAGGCGATGGCAGAGTATCTGGCGCATCTTTAACTTTAGTTGAAAACCTTTATAATGGTGGTGCTGATAAAAATAGAATCAACTCTCAAAGTGCAAGACTTGACTCAGCTGCTTACACAGTGGCTCAAGCTGCAGATAGACTAACACTAAGCGCTGCAAATGCTTACCTACAAGTTCTTCAAACAAAGAGAATTCTTGATATTGAAGAAGAAAACGTAAAAAGCCATGAAGAAATTTATAGCCAGATCAAAGATAGAGCAAGATCAGGTTACGGCGTAGCTTCTGAAGAGAGACAAGCTGGATCACGCTATACTTTGGCTCAATCAAACTATATAGCTGCAAAAAATAACTATGAAGACGCACTTTCTACATTCGAAAAACTATATGGAAGAAAAGTTGCAGCTAAAAACCTAGTAATGCCTGAATTTAATCTGCCATTACCAAGCACTAAAGAGGCTGTCTATGATAAAGCTGTTCTTTGCAACCCAACACTTCTAGTTCAAAGATCAAACATCGCTATGGCAGAGTCTGTTGTAAAAGAGAAAAATGCACCATTCTTACCAAAACTAGATCTTGTTGTGTCAGGTGCTTATGATCACTCAAATGTTTTATATGATGATTATGAAGAACAAACATTTGATGCCCTTTTAAGACTAAACTACAACCTTTACAACAAAGGTAACGATAAGCTAGATAAAGAGAAGAGCCAACTTGCTGTTCAACAAGAGCAACAAACTATGGACAACCTTGTAAGAGAGCTTAAAGAGTCTTTAGAATTCTCATGGCAAAACTATGTTCTTAACCAAGAAAAAATGGGATATCTAAATCAACACGTTGAATATGCAAAAGCTACACTTGATGCTTACCAAGATGAGTTTAGAATCGGTCGCCGCGACCTTATCAACTTACTTGATGCAGAAAACGAGTACAACACAGCTTTAAAAGAGATTGCTACAACTGAGACTGCACTATCTTATGCAAAATATAGATTGCTAGATAACATGGGTATGGTTTCAGATAGTTTTGAGCCAGGCTTTGCTAAGAGATATATTCAAGGCGCTTGCAGTATTCAAAACGACTTAAGATAAAAATTTAAAAAGTGATGACCATGAGGGTCAAAGCAAAATTCTGGACGCTTACTTTAAGCGTCCTTTTTTCGTTATTAGCATTAAATGCTGTCGGGGATTTTATAAAACAAACAACGATAGCAAAGGTGGCTAAAATTTATGGAGAAGATGCAAGAAGAAGGGCATCGGCATTAAATTCTTTAATGACTTCATTGCAAGATGCAACCGAACAAGAGAAATTAATAAAAGTAAATGATTTTTTTAACTCTTTTAGGTGGGTTGATGATATGCAACTTTGGCACAAAAAAGATTACTGGGCTACCAGAATGGAATTTGTAGGAAAAGGCGCTGGTGACTGCGAAGACTACGTTATCGCAAAGTATTTCACTCTAAAGCAACTTGGAATTCCAACTCAAAAATTATACTTCACATACGTTAAAGCCTTAAGATACAACCAAGCACATATGGTTTTGGCATATTATGATACACCAAAGTCTATTCCATTAATTTTAGACAACATAAATGGTAAAATAAAAATCGCAACTCAAAGAACAGACCTTGTGCCAGTTTATAGTTTCAACGGTGATTCGCTATACTTGGCAAAACAAGAAGGTCTTGGTCAGGCAATACCAGGTGGAAATAAAAAACAAAATCCTAAGTGGATGGAACTAATAGATAGGATAGGAAAAGAGGATTTATGACGCTATTTAAACAGATTATGATCGCTGTGATAGCTTTTGGCATCGTGATTTTTATGGCTGTTGGCTACTTAAATTTTAAGAGCCTAAATGGATACATCAACGACCAGCTCGGTGAAAACGCAAGGCACACAGCAAACTCACTTGGACTTGCTTTAAAGCCGATTGTTGATCCTGAGGATATGTCTTTGGCGCAAACGATGATAAATTCTATGTTTGATAGCGGCAGATACAAGCTCATTAAACTTGAAGATGTCGATGGTAAGGTGCTTATAGAAAATTCTCAACAAACTATCGTTAAAGACATCCCTGAGTGGTTTTATAAGATTGCTAAATTTGAAGCTCCTGTTGCAACTAGCGAGATCATGACTGGCTGGGCTAAATTTGGTACTCTCTATGTTCAAGGCAGCACAGCACTTGCCTACAACGAGCTTTACTCAAACTCAAAAAATATTTTTAACTTTCTAGCTTTAATGATCATCATCGCTCTTGTCGTGGCGTTTTTCGCTCTTAAGGCGATATTTAGACCACTTGTTAAGGTGCAAGATCAAGCTGAAGCGATACTTGATAATAAATTTATCATCCAAAAGAGAATTCCATTCACAACCGACCTTAAAAAGATGGTGCTTGCCATGAACTCGATGGTTAGTAAAGTTCAAGACATATTTGAAAGAGAGGCCGCAACACTTAGCAAGTATCAAGAGCTTTTATATAAAGACTCTATGAGTGGCACTTACAATAGAAGATTTTTCCAAACTAAATTTAGTGAGTATCTAGCAAGCGAAGAGTATTCAAGCGGTGTTGCATCACTTGTTAGCTTTAAAGATCTAGCAGGGCTAAAAGGCGCTCTTGGCTTTGAAAAATGGCAAAGTGTCATCATAAAAATAGCCCAAATTTTACAAGAAAAATCAACCGAAAATGACCAAAATGCGATCGTTGCAAGGCTAAATGACAACGACTTTATCTTGCTTTCTTACGGTAAAAACTCGTCAAATTTCTCAGCTTTAGACGATAAGATCATGGCTGAGTTTAAAAAACTCTATGCAAATTTCTCTATAAACGATAGCGAATGCCCAGTCAATGCTGCTATTGTCGAGTACTCGCCAAGCACTGACATGAGGACACTACTTACATCAGCTGACGTTACTTTGGCTAGTGCAAGACTGGCTGGCTGCTTTACTTGCAAAGAATTTAATGCAAATCAAAACACCCTAGTCATCGGCAAAGAGAAATACAAAGAGCTTATCTTTGACTCTATAAAAGAGGATAAATTTAAATTTGCAGCTCAAAAAGTAGTTGGTTTTGACTCAAGCTTTGAGCAGTATGAGCTCTATCTAAGGCTAGTTGATAGCGAGGGCAAATGGCGCATGGCATCATACTTTATGCCAATGGTAAATGAGCTAAATTTAGGTGCGATGCTCGATCTTCATATCCTAAATAGGATCGCTAGAATTTTGCCTGAAAATATCTTGCCTCAAGGAAGCTTGGCGATAAATTTAGGAAAAGAGATATTAAGCTCAGATGAAAATTTCTCAAAACTTGAAGCCACACTTAAAAAAATCGCTCAAATTTCAAAATCTAAAAACTATATAGAAATTCCAAACAAAGACGATATTAGTATCGAAAGTATAGTTAGACTTACTAAAAAATTAAAAGAACTTGGCTTTGGTTTTGGATTTGACCACTTTGAACTCAGTGCAAAAGGCATTGAGAAGTTAAAAGAATTTAATCCAGACTATGTAAAGATCCAGTCAAGCGTCTTAATCGACTTTTTAAGTGACAAATCAGGAGCAAATACAAAACAATCACTAGATGTTGTTTTAAGCTCAAAAGATATCATTTTGATTGCGATCGGTGTTGAGAGCGAAGAGCAAAAGAGTAAGCTAATTGAGCTTGGCATTAAAAATATGCAAGGAATTTACATAGATGAAATCAAAAATATTGGATGATAGATGCATAGCGATAAGATAAAAGACGAACTGCTTCAATGTTTGGTGATCTTTACCAAACTTCATAACAACCCATATAGTGCCGATGCTTTGACTATCGGTCTGCCTGTAAAAGATGGCGAAGAGATCGAGCTTTTTTCACTAAAGAGCTCGAAGTCTTTATTTTCTCGTGCAGCTTCACGTGCTGGCTTTGCATCAACGCTTGTCAGAAAAGACCTTGATCAAATTTCGCCTTTAGTTTTGCCTTGTATCTTGATGCTTAGAGGCAAAAAAGCGTGCATATTGCAATCTTTCAGCGAAGACAAAAAGATGGCAAACATCATCACGCCTGATCTTTCAACTGGCACTAGCACGATAGAGACAAGTAAGCTAAAAGATGAGTATCTAGGCTATGCTTACTACCTAAAACGTGAATTTGTCCCAGAAGATACAAGCTCGACAAAACTTATCGACGCTGGTAATGACCACTGGTTTTGGGGCACTTTAAAGCGCTCTAAGAAAATTTACTTTGATGTCGTGATAGCAAGTTTTATCATAAACTTATTTGTCCTTGCAAGCCCGCTCTTTACTATGAACGTCTATGACCGCGTTGTGCCAAATAACGCAGTTGAGACACTTTGGGTTCTAGCGCTTGGCGTGAGTGTCGTTTATGGCATCGATCTATTTTTAAAATTTGTTCGTTCATATTTTCTTGAGATCGCAGGCAAGAAGAGTGATATCATTATGAGCTCTATCTTGTTTGAGCGCGTAATGGATATGAAATTTAGCAATAAGCCAAAGTCAGTTGGTTCATTTGCTAGCAACTTAAAAGAATTTGACACAGTTAGAAATTTCTTCTCATCTGCGTCGCTTGCTGCCATTGTGGATCTACCATTTGCGTTAATCTTCTTGATAGTTACCTACTTTATAGGGAGCTACCTTGTGCTTGTGCCTATCGTCATCATGATAGCTATTTTGTGCTACACATTTTTTATAAAAGACCCACTTCAAAACGCGATCAAGAGCACATTTGAGGCTTCAGCTATGAAAAATGGAATTTTGATAGAGAGCCTTAGTAGCTTAGAGACCATTAAAACTCTTGGTGCTAGTGGTCACGTGCAGTGGAACTGGGAGGAGGCGACTGGCGAGATAGCAAACAGAAGTATCAAGTCAAAGATCATCACTACTTCGATCACAACCGTGACTTCATTTTTGGTTCAGTTAAACACTATCGCTATCATAGTTCTTGGCGTTTATATGATACAAGATACGCACCTTACAATGGGTGGTTTGATCGCTGCTGTTATGCTTAGCTCTCGTGCGATCGCCCCTATGGGTCAAGTAGCCTCTCTAGCTGCAAATTTCGAGCAGACAAAGACAGCTTACCAAAGCCTTAGTAAGATCATGCAGATGCCAGTTGAAAGACCTGAGGGTAAAAAATTTGTTAGAAGAAATTCTTTTGAGGGCAAGATAGAGTTTAAAAACGTTAGCTTTACTTATCCAGATACTACAAAAGGCTCACTTGATAGGATAAATTTTGTCATTCAGCCGGGTGAGAAAGTAGGCATCATCGGTAGAAATGGCTCTGGTAAGACAACCTTACAAAAGATAATCCTAGGCCTTTATGCACCGACAGAAGGCTCAGTGCTAATTGATGGTATAGATATCAACCAGATAGACCCAGCTGACCTTAGAAGAAATATCGGCTACGTGCCACAAGATGTTGTGCTATTTAAAGGAACAGTTAGAGAAAATATCGTTCAAAAAGCTCCTTATGTCGACGATATGCAGATCATTAAAGCTGCTAAGGTAAGTGGCGTAGATGAATATGTCAATGCTCACCCACTTGGTTTTGATATGCCAGTATTTGAAAGAGGTGATGGCATTAGCGGCGGTCAGCGTCAAAGTATAGCCGTGGCTAGAGCATTTTTGCTAGATAGTCCTATCATCTTGCTTGACGAGCCTACAAATTCACTAGACAATACAGTTGAGAGCAAGCTAAAAGCAAATTTAAAGGTAAATACCGTAAATAAAACTATGATCTTAGTAACTCACAGAACATCGATGCTTGATCTTGTTGATAGGCTCATAGTGATGGATAACGGCAAAATTTTACTAGATGGTCCAAGAGACGAAGTTTTAGCTAGACTTAGTGGGAAGTGATTATGCAAGAAGATATAAAAAATCAACAAAATGAAAATTTAAAGCCAGACGAAAAGCCAGTCCAAAAAAGCGACATAAAAGAGCAAGAGAGCGCTGGAGATCAAATTTTAAATAGCGTAGATGGCATCAAGTCAAACATCCAAGCAAAAAACTACGATGCTTATGACTTGAAATTTATGTCAAGCCTCTCAGAAGCGGTTTTGGCAAAGGCTCCATCAACCTCAAAAAAGATACTTTATGCAGTTAGCATAACTGTATTTTGGCTGCTTTTGTGGGCTTCATGGGCGCAGATAGATGAGATAACAAGAGGTAGCGGCAAGATCATCCCATCAGGCAAAAACCAAGCGATACAAAACCTTGAAGGTGGTATCGTGGATCAAATTTTTGTAAAAGAGGGCGATGAGGTTAAAAAAGATCAAATTTTAATCAGGCTTGATAATAAAAACTTTACAAGTAGCTACGGCGAGTCAAAGCTAAGACTTGATGAGCTTCAGGCTAAATTTATGAGGCTTGATGCTGAAGCAAATGATAAAGAATTTGACTATAACGAAACAAGAGATGCGAACAATAGCAAGGCTATAAAATACGAGATAAGCTTGCATAACTCAAACATCGATCACTTAAATGAGCAAATAGGAATTCTAACAGAGCAGATCCATCAGCGCCAAAGCGAGCTAAATGAGCTTAGAAATAAAATTTCTCAAACTCAAAATAGCTACAACCTTGTTTTAAAAGAAAAAGCGATCATGGAGCCTATCTTTAAAAAGGGTCTTGTTAGTGAGGTCGAGTATATCCAGCTTCAAAGACGTGTAAATGATCTAAAGGGCGAGCTTGACGCATCTGTGCTTGCTGTACCAAGGGTCGAATCAACCATAAAAGAGGCAAAAAATAAGATAGAAGAGGCAAAGCTGGCATTTAAAAACAATGCAAAAAAAGAGCTAAATGAAGTCTCTGCTGAGATCGCAAGGATAAACGAGTCGCAAATCAGCCTAAGCGATAGGGTTGAAAGAACTTATGTGAGATCTCCGGTAAATGGTATCGTTAGTAAGATGATGGTGCATACCGTCTCAGGTGTCATCAAACCTGGTGAAAATATCGCAGAGATCGTCCCATTAGAAGATAAGCTCATCGCCGAGGTAAAGGTTAAGCCAGCTGACGTTGCGTTCTTAAGACCTGGGCTTGATACGATGGTTAAATTTACGGCGTATGATTTTAGTATTTATGGCGGTTTAAAAGGCAAAGTAACGCAGATCAGTGCCGATACCGAGACAAACGAAAAAACAGGTGAGAGCTACTATCTAGTCAGGATAGAAACTGAGAAAAACTATCTTGGTAGCGAAGAGAAGCCACTTAGGATAAAGGTTGGTATGATAGTTTCAGCTGATATCATCACTGGTAAAAAGACGATACTTGACTATCTGTTAAAACCTATCTTAAAAGCAAAACAAAACGCTTTAACGGAGCGATAATGCAAAAGTCAGCTAGCTTTGAGCGAAATTTTATCGAATATCAAATTTCAAGAGCAAAGCTGGCTGATGAATTTGTCATTGTAAATGATGGCAAAATATGCGATTTAATCGGAAGAGAGATCGTCAAATTTCTCTTTAAAGACTGTGAAAAAAGCTTTGATGAGATGATAAATTTAAAAAGAGAAGAGCATATCAGCTTAGCTGGACTAAAGATAGAAGATGAGCTAGTAAGCAGCATCAAGATATCAATTAGCGGCTACGATGAAAGCAGCGATAGCTTGGACTTTGATCTAAATTTACTATCTCTTAGCGTGCCATATAGATACGCTATATCAAATGGTTGTTTTGAGATGAGTATCTTTTTAAAAGAGAGAAATGAAGTGGTTGAGAAATTCTTATCCACTTTTAGTTATAAATTTGAGGCAAAAAGTGGCAAGGAGCGCTACTTGATCGTTTTCGTAAATGAGTCAAAAATTTACGAGCAAACCTATATGTGATATAAGGAAATATAATTATGAATGTGGTTTTTTTTACTCAAAATGGTTCGCTTAATAATCTTTGGCGAGGGTATTTTTCAGATGATAATGTGAAATTTACTCACAATAAAAAGGATTTTTTTGCAAATTTAAGCGATGAGGTTGATATCGTCGGTATCGATACAAATGCTTTTAAAGATAGCCTTGATGAAAATATTAAAACCATTCATGAAAGTTTTCCAAATATAAAATGTCTAATCCTTGCAAACGAACCAAAATTTAGTGAAGGTAAACATCTGCTGGCTCTTGGTGTCAAAGGATATGCAAACTCACACATGAGAAAGACACACTTTGAAGATGCCTTTGAGACGATTTTAAATGGCAAAGTTTGGCTTTATCCAGAATTTATCCAAGCGATGATCGGAGAACTAACTGGCTCATATATAAATAATGAAAGTGAAACTTTGGAGAAAAAGTCTGATCTAAGTGAGCTTAGCTCACGTGAAAAAGAGATCGCAAACTTAATCTACCAAGGTCTAACAAACAATGAAATTTCAGAGCAAACAGGCATTACTTTAAGGACGGTAAAGGCGCACACTACGTCGATTTACAGCAAGCTAAATGTGAAAGATAGAATAGGTCTTGTGCTTTTGATGAAGCAGCTGCATGCGTAAAATTTTGCTTCTTTTCTTTTTTGTTTCTTCTCTTTTTGCAAATAATTTTGAAATTTCTCCAAAAAATATATCTCAATGTAAAAATCAAATTTGTAAAAATATCCTAAATCACTATGCAAATTTTATGAAAAAAATAGAAAACGAAAGCTTTATAAGAAAGTTAGAACTCATAAATTCATACTTAAATTCTTTGATGCCAAGATATGATGATTTTTACAATACAAATGTCGATGTATGGAGCACTAGGGGTGAGTTTTTAAGGCGAGGTGGCGGAGACTGCGAAGAGTACGCGATATCAAAGCGCGATAGCCTAAAAGATCTTGGCGTGGATAATCAAAAATGCCTTCTAGTAGTTCAGGAAAAAAATACAAAAAAATATCATATGGTGCTAGCTGTTTGGGAAAATTTAAACAAAGAGCCTTTGATACTGGACAATCTAAGCTTTAGAGTTTTGCCGCTTTCGAAGCGCTATGACTTAGTGCCAGAGTATTGCTTGATGGACGGGAAATATTTTAAGATAAAAAAAGATGGTATAAATTTAGAGCCTGTAAATATAAGAATGCAAACTTATGAAAATTTGATAAAAAAGGAAAAAGAAGAGAAATTTTGGAAGAATTAATCTTCCAAGTCGATGTCTATTTTTTCAACATTTGTTGTAATATCTTTAGTATTTTTCTCAATGTTGTGTTTATTTTTCTCGATTAGTGATCTGTTTTGACCTATAAGGTCTCTATTTTCTTTGATACCATCACTATTTTGCTCGATCATTTTGCTTAGTGTCGCTATCTTTTTTTCATAGCGGATCATTAAGAAGTAGATCACATAAATTAGCAGTAAAATTACCGCCCAAGGTAAAAATTGCATATTAAATCCTTTGTATTTTTTCGTAATTATAGAAATTTTAGCTTTTAAAAAAAATAAAATTATAAAAAATGAAATTTTATATATGTAAAATTTATCTTTGTTTTTTGGTAAAAGTGGCTCAGATTAGTGGGCTATTTTTGAAATTTTTTATAAAATTTATAGATTTTTTATTGCAAAAAAATTAGATAAAATATTTTTCAAAATCTCCTTGACTTTTATTTTATTTTGGGCTATAATTGCCACTTCACAAAACAGGTGCTGGTGTAGCTCAGTTGGTAGAGCTACTGCCTTGTAAGCAGTGGGTCGGCGGTTCAAGTCCGTTCACCAGCTCCATTTTGTAACAGTGTTTGACCAGAAAATACCAAAATAACTTATTAATGTTTAAGGTGAGATACTCAAGCGGCCAACGAGGGCAGACTGTAAATCTGCTGACTATGTCTTCCGTGGTTCGAATCCACGTCTCACCACCATTGTTATGCGGGAGTAGCTCAGTTGGCTAGAGCATCAGCCTTCCAAGCTGAGGGTCGCGGGTTCGAGCCCCGTTTCCCGCTCCAAAATTTGGGAAAGTAAACTGGGAGCTGTATCTAGATTTTACTAAACACAGTTATTCCATCTTTATTTTCATGAATTTTTAGTTGTTTGTATGTTGATTAAAATCATCTCAGCCAAGCGTTTTTCGCTCATATGGCTCAGAGGTAGAGCACTTCCTTGGTAAGGAAGAGGTCGCGGGTTCAAGTCCCGCTATGAGCTCCACTGGTTTATATGATTTTATATTACTATACGAATTTGAATTAGATAAAGACACATATCATAACGGAGGAAAAGATGGCTAAAGAAAAATTTTCACGCAACAAGCCACACGTAAACATAGGCACTATCGGTCACGTTGACCATGGTAAAACTACTTTAACAGCTGCAATATCTGCTGTTCTTTCACGCAAAGGTCTTGCTGAGCTAAAAGATTATGATAATATTGATAATGCTCCAGAAGAGAAAGAGCGTGGTATTACAATTGCTACTTCACACATTGAGTATGAGACAGAAAAACGTCACTATGCTCACGTTGACTGCCCAGGCCACGCCGACTATGTAAAAAACATGATTACAGGTGCTGCTCAAATGGACGGTGCTATTCTAGTTGTTTCTGCAGCAGACGGCCCAATGCCACAAACAAGAGAGCACATCTTGCTATCTCGCCAAGTTGGTGTCCCTTATATCGTTGTTTTCATGAACAAAGCAGATATGGTTGATGACGCTGAGTTACTTGAACTAGTTGAAATGGAAATTCGCGAACTACTTAACGAGTACAACTTCCCAGGGGATGATACTCCAATAGTTTCTGGTTCAGCACTTAAAGCTCTTGAAGAGGCAAAAGCTGGACAAGATGGCGAATGGTCAGCAAAAATTATGGAACTAATGGATGCGGTTGATAGCTATATCCCAACTCCAGTTCGTGCTACGGACAAAGATCTTCTTATGCCAATCGAAGATGTTTTCTCAATTTCAGGTCGTGGTACAGTTGTAACAGGTAGAATTGAGAAAGGTGTTGTTAAAGTTGGTGACACAATAGAAATCGTTGGTATCAAACCTACACAAACAACAACAGTTACTGGTGTTGAGATGTTTAGAAAAGAGATGGATCAAGGTGAAGCTGGCGATAACGTTGGTGTTCTTCTTCGTGGTACTAAAAAAGAAGACGTTGAACGTGGTATGGTTCTTTGCAAACCTAAATCAATTACTCCTCACACAAAATTTGAGGGTGAGGTTTATATTCTAACTAAAGAAGAGGGCGGTCGCCACACTCCTTTCTTTAATAACTATAGACCACAATTCTATGTAAGAACAACTGACGTTACTGGTTCTATTACATTGCCAGAAGGTACAGAGATGGTTATGCCAGGTGATAACGTAAGAATTTCTGTTGAGCTTATCGCTCCAGTTGCACTTGAAGAAGGTACCCGTTTTGCTATCCGTGAAGGTGGTAGAACTGTTGGTTCAGGTGTTGTTTCAAAAATACTTGGTTAATTTATAAAATTATGCCAAAGGGGAAACCCTTTGGCTTTCTATAAGGAATATATATGAGAATTAAAATCGGTTTAAAATGCTCTGAGTGTGGTGATATCAATTACACTACTACAAAAAACAGCAAAACCACTACAGATAAGGTTGAGCTCAAAAAATATTGCCCAAGATTAAAAAAACATACTGTTCATAAAGAAGTTAAGTTAAAAAGCTAATTAAGAATAAGTAGCTATTAGGGCAATAGCTCCAACGGTAGAGCGCTGGATTCCAAATCCAATGGTTGGGGGTTCGAATCCCTCTTGCCCTGCCACAATTAAGGTTAAGATTATGGAAAAATTTATAAATTATATAAAGCTATCTAAATTGGAAATAATGAAAGTTATCTTTCCTACTAAAGAACAAATTAGAAATGCTTTTATTGCAGTTTTTATCGTGGTCGCTGTTGTTTCACTTTTTTTAGCTCTTGTTGATGTTATTATGTCCTTTGTTCTTTCTAAAGTTATATAGGGTAAGGGAAAAATAATGTCACATAAATGGTATGCTATACAAACTTACGCTGGTAGCGAAATGGCAGTAAAAAGAGGAATTGAAAATTTAGTTAGAGATCACGGTATTGAAGATCAACTAAAAGAAGTTATAGTTCCAACAGAAGACGTAATAGAGATAAAAAACGGTAAGCAAAAAATTAATGAAAGAACTCTTTATCCTGGATATGCTTTTGCATGTTT
This sequence comes from Campylobacter concisus, assembly GCF_902460575.1. Lineage (GTDB taxonomy): Bacteria > Campylobacterota > Campylobacteria > Campylobacterales > Campylobacteraceae > Campylobacter_A > Campylobacter_A concisus_AW. The sequence goes on from NZ_CABPUY010000002.1 coordinate 455,139, forward strand.
AGATCTTGATACAGCTCTTTGGCATAAGATTCAGTCTTTGCCAAAGGTTGGACGTTTTATCGGTGAGGCTAAAAAGCCTACACCATTGACTGAAAAAGATATAAATACTATCTTGGAGAAAGTTCAAAAAAGAGCGGCACCAAAACCTAAAATATTTTTTGAGGATGGTGAAAGCGTTCGCATAACAGAAGGTCCTTTTGCTAACTTTACAGGTATCGTTGAAGAATACGATATGATACATGGTAAGCTTAGACTCAATGTTTCTATTTTTGGTAGAAGTACCCCTGTTGATATTTTGTATTCACAAGTTGAGAAGATAATTTAAGGAGCAAGAAATGGCTAAAAAAGTTATAGGTGAAATAAAATTACAAATTGCCGCAACAAAAGCAAATCCTAGCCCGCCAGTTGGTCCAGCATTAGGACAAAAAGGCGTTAATATTATGGAATTTTGTAAAGCCTTTAATGAAAAAACAAAAGATATGGTTGGATTTAATATCCCGGTTGTTATAACAGTTTATGCTGATAAAAGTTTTACATTTATCACAAAGCAACCACCTGCTACAGACCTTATTAAAAAGGCTGCGGGTATAACAAAAGGAACAGATAATCCTTTAAAAAATAAAGTAGGCAAATTAACAAAAGCTCAAGTTTTAGAAATTGTTGAGAAAAAACTTGTTGATTTAAATACAAATGATAAAGAGCAAGCAGCTAAGATTATCGCTGGTTCAGCTCGTTCAATGGGTGTCGAAGTAGTAGACTAAAACCTTTACCGTCAGGTTGATTTTCAAAAGACGGAAGCAATTTATATGCGGAGAAATTTATGGGAAAAACTAGTAAGAGATTTCAAGAATTGCTCAAAAAAGTAGAGCAAGACAAAATTTATAATCTTAGCGAGGCTATCGATACAGTTAAAACTCTAGCTTCTGCTAAATTTAATGAGACAGTTGAGATTGCGTTAAAATTAAACGTTGATCCAAGACATGCAGATCAAATGGTTCGTGGTTCAGTTGTTTTACCAGCTGGTACAGGCAAAGTTGTAAGAGTTGCTGTTATAGCAAAAGATGCTAAAGCTGATGAGGCAAAAGCTGCTGGTGCTGACATAGTTGGTGCCGATGATCTAGTTGAGGATATCCAGAAGGGTATAATGAACTTTGATGTTCTTATAGCTACTCCAAATTTAATGGGTCTTGTAGGTAAAGTTGGTAGAATTTTAGGACCGAAAGGTTTAATGCCAAATCCAAAAACTGGAACAGTTACAATGGATGTTGCACAAGCTGTTAATAATGCAAAAAGTGGACAAGTAAATTTCCGTGTTGATAAGCAAGGAAATATACATGCAGGTCTTGGTAAGGTCAATTTTACTAAAGAGCAATTAAATGAAAATATTTCAACATTTATTAAAGCTATTAATAAACATAAACCTGCGACTGCAAAAGGTAGATATGTAAAAAATGCTTCATTGTCTTTAACAATGAGCCCTTCTGTAACTCTTGATACTCAAGAAGTTATGGACTTAAAATAAAAATTTAGACAAATTTATATCTTAGATTGGAGATAGCCGAGGCCATTGGGCTTAATTGATTCGACCCGCTCTGCTTGAAATTACCGGTCGGAAAGGAGAAAAAGTGACACGTAACGAAAAAACTGAAGTTGTTGCAAAATTAGAGAGTGAATTTAAAACTGCTGAAGCTATTGTAGTTTGTGACTATCGTGGTCTTTCAGTTAAAAAACTTGAAGTTTTAAGAAATTCTGCTAAAGAACAAAATGTAAAAGTTCAAGTTATTAAAAATACTCTTGCAAATATTGCTCTTAAAAATTCTGATAAAGTCGGAATGGAACTCAAAGATACAAATATCTATCTTTGGAGTGAAGATCAATTAGCAGTAACTAAAGTAGCCGCAAAATTTGAAGAGTCAAATTCTGATCTTTTCAAAATTAAAACAGCTTATATTGATGGCGAAGTTGCAAGCGTTGATAAAGTTAAAGCTCTATCTAAAATGCCTAGCCGTGATGAGCTTATTGCGATGCTTTTGCAAGTTTGGAATGCGCCAATTCAAAATTTTACAATTGGTTTGAATGCGCTTAAAGAGAAAAAAGAACAATCAGCTTAATTAAATTAAAAAATAATAAGGATTAAAAATGGCAATTACAAAAGAAGACGTATTAGAGTTCATATCTAATCTTTCTGTACTTGAACTTAGCGAACTTGTAAAAGAGTTTGAAGAGAAATTTGGTGTTAGCGCAGCTCCTGTAATGGTAGCTGGTGGTGCAGTTGCTGCTGGTGGTGCAGCTGCTGCTGAAGAAAAAACAGAATTTAACATCGTTCTTGTTGATTCTGGTGATAAGAAAATCAACGTTATTAAGGTTGTTAGAGCACTTACTGGTCTTGGTCTTAAAGAGGCTAAAGACGCAGTTGAAGGAACTCCATCTGTTCTTAAAGAAGGCGTTAGCAAAGACGAAGCTGAAGCAGCTAAAAAAGAGCTTGAAGAGGCTGGTGCTAAGGTTGAACTTAAATAATTTTTTATTATTTAGGCTTAATATTTCAAGAGAGGGCAGAGGCTCTCTCTTTTTTAAATTTTAGATGCCTTGTAAAAGGCTATACTTTTCTTTCAAAATTACCACGAGGTAGATGCAATGTTAAATAGCTTATACTCAGGAAATCGTCTTAGAGTTGACTTCTCTAATGTCGTTAAAGAGATAGACGTTCCGAACCTACTACAACTACAAAAAAAGAGCTTTGATAATTTTTTAAATCTAAATAACAATCAGACAGAAAGCGGTATCGAAAAAGTTTTTAAGTCGATTTTCCCTATACATGATCCGCAAAATCGTTTGACTTTAGAATATGTTAGCTCAGAGATTGGAAAACCAAAATATACAATCAGAGAGTGCATAGAAAGAGGTCTTACATACTCTGTAAATTTAAAAATGAAAATACGCCTTATCGTGCATGAAAAAGATGATAAGACTGGTGATAAAGTTGGCGTTAAAGATATAAAAGAGCAAGAAATTTTTATACGTGAAATTCCATTGATGACAGATAGAATTTCATTTATTATAAATGGTGTTGAGCGTGTTGTTGTAAATCAACTTCATAGAAGCCCTGGCGTTATCTTTAAACAAGAAGAGAGTGCGACTGTTGCAAATAAACTTATCTATACAGCTCAAATAATCCCAGATCGCGGCTCTTGGTTGCACTTTGAATATGATACAAAAGATATTTTATATGTTAGGATAAATAAGCGCAGAAAAGTGCCTGTAACTATCTTGTTTAGGGCATTAGGATATAAAAAACAAGACATTATTAAGCTATTTTATCCGATACAAAATTTGGTTATTAAAAATAATAAATTTTTAACTCTTTTCAATCCAGAGGATTATCTAGGAAGAGTTGAGTATGATATAAAAAATGAAGATGGAGAGGTTCTTCACCAAGCTGGGAAGCGCCTAACAAAGAAAAAAGCTGATAAATTAATCGAAGATGGCGTTAAATTTGTCGAGTATCCTATCGAAGCACTTATTGGTAGATATTTGGCAAACCCTGTGATAAACACAGAAAGCGGCGAAATTTTATATGACACACTATCTGCTCTTGATGAGAATAAACTTGCAAAAATTTTAGCTGAGCATGAAAGCATCGATATTATAAACAACTCTGCAGCTGGTGTTGACGACGCTATAATAAATTCATTTATCGCCGACAACGATATGCTTAAGGTTTTAAAACAAACTGAGGGTGTAGATGATGAAAATGACCTTGCTGCGATTAGAATTTACAAGGTCATGAGACCTGGCGAGCCAGTAGTTAAAGAGGCTGCAAAAAGCTTTGTAAATGATATATTGTTTAACCCTGAAAGATATGACCTAACAAAAGTTGGTCGTATGAAGATGAACCACAAGCTCTCACTTGATGTGCCAGAGTACGTTACATTGCTAACTAGTGAAGATATCATCAAAACTGCAAAATATCTTATAAAAGTTAAAAACGGACAAGGCCACATTGACGACCGCGACCACCTTGGCAACCGCCGTATAAGATCGATCGGCGAGCTACTTGCTAGTGAGCTTCACCTTGGTTTTGTTAAGATGCAAAAGGCTATCCGTGATAAATTTACAAGCCTAAGCAATAACACTGATGAGATCATGCCTTATGATCTTATCAATCCAAAAATGATCACAGCGACAATCATGGAATTTTTCACAGGCGGTCAGTTAAGTCAGTTTATGGATCAGACAAACCCACTTAGCGAGGTTACACATAAGCGCCGTCTATCTGCGCTTGGTGAGGGCGGCTTGGTAAAAGAGCGTGCTGGATTTGAGGTGCGTGACGTTCACCCAACTCACTACGGCAGAATTTGTCCAGTTGAGACTCCAGAAGGTCAAAATATCGGTCTTATCAACACTCTTTCAACTTATGCAAAAGTAAATGACCTTGGCTTTGTTGAGGCGCCTTATAAAAAGGTCGTCGATGGCAAAGTGACTGATGAGATAGTCTATCTAACAGCGACTCAAGAAGAGGGCAATGTTATCGCTCCAGCATCAACTAAGCTTGATGAAAATGGGCATATCGTTGAGGACTTGATCGAGGTTAGAAAAGAGGGCGAGATGATGCTTGCTCGTAGAGAAGATGTTACCTTGATCGACCTTTGCTCTGGTATGATAGCTGGCGTTGCAGCTTCGCTTATTCCATTCCTAGAGCACGACGACGCTAACCGTGCGCTTATGGGTTCAAACATGCAGCGTCAAGCAGTGCCACTACTTCGTTCAACTGCTCCTATTGTTGGAACAGGTATGGAGAGTGTTATCGCAAGAGATGCTTGGGAGAGCGTAAAAGCAAAACGAGGCGGCGTGGTTGAAAAGGTTGATAATAAAAACATCTTTATCCTTGGTGAGGATGAAGCTGGTCCATATATTGATCACTACTCTTTAGAGAAAAATTTAAGAACAAACCAAAATACAACATTTTCACAACATCCGATCGTTAAAAAAGGCGACGAGATCGAGGCTAATCAAATCATAGCTGATGGTCCAAGTATGGAAAAAGGTGAGTTAGCTATCGGTAAAAACGCGCTAATAGCATTTATGCCTTGGAATGGATACAACTACGAGGACGCGATCGTTATTAGTGAAAAAATGATACGTGAAGATGCCTTTACAAGCGTTCATATCTATGAAAAAGAGATTGAGGCTCGTGAGCTAAAAGATGGCGTTGAAGAGATAACAAAAGATATACCAAACGTCAAAGAAGAGGAGCTTATGCACCTTGATGAAAGTGGTATCGTTAAAATCGGTACAGAGATCAAGCCTGGCATGATCCTTGTTGGCAAAGTATCTCCAAAAGGCGAGGTTAAACCAACTCCAGAAGAGAGACTTTTGCGTGCGATCTTTGGTGAAAAAGCTGGCCATGTTGTAAATAAATCGCTCTATGCTTCAGCTTCAATGGAAGGCGTGGTTGTTGATGTTAAAATTTTCACCAAAAAAGGCTATGAAAAAGATAGCAGAACAAACAAGGCTTATGAAGAAGAGAAGACACTTTTAGAAAAAGAGCACCACGATAGACTGCTTATGCTAGACCGCGAAGAGATGCTAAAAGTTACAGCGCTTCTTTCTAAAAACCCATTAGCGAGCGATCAAGAGGTAAATAAAAAAGAGTATAAAAAAGGCTCAAAGATCAACAAGGCTGACTTTGAAAATATCAACAGATTTACTCTAAATGCCATCGTAAAGAGCTTTTCAAAAGATATCCAAAAGAAATATGATGAGCTAAAAAATTACTTCCAAAATGAGAAGAAAAAGCTCAAAGAAGAGCACGACGCTAAGATAGAAATTTTAGAAAAAGATGATATTTTACCAAGCGGCGTTGTAAAACTTGTAAAAGTTTATATAGCTACAAAACGCAAACTAAAAGTTGGCGATAAGATGGCTGGACGTCACGGTAACAAAGGTATCGTTTCAAATATAGTTAGAGAAGTTGATATGCCTTATCTTCCAAGCGGACAGATCGTAGACATCGTGCTAAACCCACTTGGCGTTCCAAGCCGTATGAACATCGGTCAAATTTTAGAGAGCCACCTTGGTCTTGTTGGCTACCGCTTAGGCGAGCAGATCAATGAAATTTTTGAGACCAAAAAAGGCGAGTGGATAAAAGAGCTAAGAGCTAAGATGATAGAGATCGCAAGCGTTGCTAAGCTAATGGACGCTAAAAAAGCTCTTGGCAAGATGAGTGATGAGAAGCTTCTTGAGTATGCAAAAGATTGGAGCAATGGCGTAAGATTTGCAACTCCGATTTTTGAAGGCGTTAAAGCTGACGAATTTGCAAAACTATTTGAGATGGCAAAGATAGATAGCGACGGCAAAACTGAGCTATATGACGGACGCACAGGCTCAAAGATAAGAGAACGCGTTAATGTTGGTTGTATGTATATGCTAAAACTTCACCACTTGGTTGATGAAAAAGTTCACGCAAGAAGTACTGGACCATACAGCCTTGTTACACAACAACCAGTCGGTGGTAAGGCGCTATTTGGTGGTCAAAGGTTTGGTGAGATGGAGGTTTGGGCACTTGAGGCTTATGGTGCTGCTCATACACTAAGAGAGATGCTAACTGTAAAATCAGATGATGTTGAGGGAAGACTTTCTGCTTATAAAGCTTTAACAAGAGGTGAAAACGTTCCTGAGACTGGTATCCCTGAGACGTTCTTTGTTCTAACAAACGAGCTAAAATCACTAGCTCTTGATGTGGAAGTATATGATGAGGATGAGACAAATGAAACTAACTAATTTAAAACCAGTTGAGATAAAAGAAGAGCATAGACCTCGTGATTTTGAAGCTTTCCAACTTCGTTTAGCAAGTCCTGAGAAGATAAAATCTTGGAGTTATGGCGAGGTTAAAAAACCAGAAACTATCAACTACCGCACGCTAAAACCTGAGCGTGACGGCTTGTTTTGTGCCAAAATTTTTGGACCGATCCGTGATTACGAGTGTCTTTGTGGTAAATATAAAAAGATGCGCTACAAAGGTATCAAATGCGAAAAGTGCGGCGTTGAAGTAACAACATCTAAAGTTCGTCGTTCTCGCATGGGCCACATCGAGCTTGTAACTCCAGTGGCTCATATTTGGTATGTAAATTTCTTACCAAGCCGTATAGGTGCGCTTCTTGGTATTAAGATGAAAGACCTTGAACGCGTACTTTACTATGAGGCATACATTGTTGATAATGCTGGCGAGGCTTATTATGACAATGAAAATTCTAAAAAAGTTGAAAAATATGATGTTTTAAACGAAGAGCAATATCAAAGCCTAGCTTCAAGATATGAAGAGAGTGGCTTTAGTGCTAGAATGGGTGGCGAGGTCATCTATGATATGCTAGCTGAGCTTGACCTAACTCAAATTTTAAATCAGCTACAAGAAGAGATGGAGGCTACAAATTCTGAGGCTAAGAAAAAGACTATCGTAAAACGTCTAAAGGTTATCGAGAGCTTTTTAAATTCAGGCAACCGCCCAGAGTGGATGATGATAACAAATTTACCAGTTCTTCCGCCTGATCTTAGACCACTTGTTAATCTTGATGGCGGTAAATTTGCTGTTTCAGACGTAAATGATCTATATCGCCGTGTAATAAATAGAAATAGCCGTTTAAAACGCCTACTTGAGCTTGACGCACCTGAGATCATTATCAGAAACGAAAAGAGAATGCTTCAAGAGGCTGTTGATGCGCTATTTGATAATGGCCGTAGAGCAAATGCAGTAAAAGGTGCAAATAAACGCCCACTAAAATCACTAAGCGAGATCATCAAAGGTAAGCAAGGCCGCTTCCGTCAGAATTTGCTAGGTAAGCGTGTTGACTTCTCTGGACGTTCTGTTATCGTCGTTGGTCCAAAGCTAAAAATGGATCAGTGCGGTCTTCCAAAGAAGATGGCTTTAGAGCTATTTAAGCCACATTTGCTTGCTCGCCTTGAAGAAAAAGGCTATGCGACAACCGTTAAGCAAGCTAAAAAAATGATAGAAGATAAGACAAATGAGGTTTGGGAGTGCCTAGAAGAGGTCGTTAAAGACTATCCAGTTATGCTAAACCGTGCTCCGACACTTCACAAGCTCTCTATCCAGGCGTTTCACCCAGTGCTTGTTGAGGGCAAGGCGATCCAGCTTCACCCACTAGTTTGTGCGGCGTTCAACGCTGACTTCGACGGTGACCAAATGGCTGTTCACGTACCACTATCGCAGGAAGCTATCGCTGAGTGCAAAATTTTGATGCTTAGCTCAATGAACATCTTGCTTCCTGCAAGCGGTAAGGCTATCACAGTCCCTTCACAAGATATGGTTTTGGGAATTTATTACCTAAGCCTAGAGAGAAACGATGAAAAAGGTGCAAATAAAATTTTCTCAAGCGTCGATGAAGTAATGATCGCTGAAGAGGCTAACACTCTTGGTCTTCACGCTAAAATTAAGACAATGGTTGATAACAAGATCATCTTTACAACGGCTGGTCGCTTGATCCTAAGAGCGATACTTCCTGATTTTGTCCCTGAAAATATGTGGAATAAGATCATGAAGAAAAAAGATATTGCAAATTTGGTTGATTATGTTTATAGAAATGGCGGCCTTGAAGTAACGGCTGACTTCCTTGATAAGCTTAAAAATTTAGGCTTTAGATATGCTACAAAAGCTGGAATTTCTATCTCTATCGCAGATATCATCGTGCCAGACAGCAAGCAAAAATATATCGACGAAGCTAAGAAAAAAGTTCGTGAAATTCAAAAGCAATATGGCGCTGGTCTTTTAACAGATAGTGAGAGATACAACAAGATCATCGATATCTGGACAGATACAAACAATAGCGTTGCAAGCGAGATGATGAAGCTTATCCAAAGTGATAAGGGCGGATTTAACTCAATTTATATGATGGCTGACTCTGGTGCGAGAGGTAGTGCAGCGCAAATTCGCCAGCTAGCTGGTATGCGTGGTCTTATGGCAAAACCGGATGGCTCGATCATCGAAACACCGATCATTTCAAACTTCCGTGAAGGTCTAAATATAATGGAGTACTTCAACTCAACCCACGGAGCTAGAAAGGGTCTTGCAGATACAGCGCTAAAAACTGCCAACGCTGGTTACCTAACAAGAAAGCTAATCGACGTTGCTCAAAACGTTAAAGTCACGATGCACGACTGCGGTACGCACGAGGGCGTTGAGATCACAGATATCACAGAGAGCGGCGAGCTAATAGAGAGCCTTGAAGAGAGAGTCTTGGGCCGTGTTTTAGCAGATGATGTGATCGATCCTATAACAAATGAAATTTTATTTAGCGAAGGCACATTGCTTGATGAGGAGAAAGCTAAGGCAATAACAGAAGCTGGCATAAAATCAGTAAGCATTAGAACACCTATCACGTGCAAGGCGCCAAAAGGCGTTTGCGCAAAATGCTACGGCTTAAATTTGGGTGAGGGCAAACTTGTAAAACCAGGCGAGGCTGTCGGTATCATCTCAGCTCAATCAATCGGTGAGCCAGGTACTCAGCTAACGCTAAGAACATTCCACATCGGTGGTACGGCTTCTACTGAGCAGCAAGATCGTCAAGTCATCGCTCAAAAAGAGGGCTTTATTAGATATTACAACCTTAGCACATACGAGAACAACGGCAAGAAAATCGTTGCAAACAGAAGAAGTGCAGCTGTACTACTTGTTGAGCCAAAGATAAAATCAACAATCGATGGTAAAATCGAGATCGAATATGCTCACGAAGATGTAAATATCGTTATCAAAGGCAAAAAAGAAGAGATAAAATATACCATCAGAAGAAACGACCTTGCTAAGCCAAATGAACTAGCTGGCGTTAGCGGTAAGATCGAAGGCAAGATGTATATCCCTTACGTAAATGGCGATAAGGTAAAAGAGAATGAGAGTATTGTTGAGATCATCAAAGAGGGTTGGAACATTCCAAATCGTATCCCATATGCTAGTGAGCTTAAAATTTCAGACGGCGATCCAGTAACTAGAAAGATCACAGCAGATGCAAATGGTGTGGTTAAATTTTTCATACTAAAAGGTGACTTCCTTGATAGACTAAAAGATATCAAAAAAGGTCACAAAGTAACTGAAAAAGGCTTCTTTGTTGTCGTTTCTGACAAGGATGGACGTGAGGCAGTTCGCCACTACATCCCAAGGAATTCTATCATCCAAGTATCAGATAATGATGCGGTAGAAAGAGCGACAGTAGTCTCACTACCTGAAAAAGATGACAAGCTAATAATCGCTGAGTGGGATCCATACTCAACTCCAACTATCGCAGAAGAAGCTGGTGTGGTTAGCTTTGAAGATGTCGAGCCAGGATATAGTGCGACTGAGCAAGCTGATGAGGCAACTGGTCAAAGACGTCTTGTCATCAACGAGTATTTGCCAAGTGGCGTAAAACCAGCGATCATTATCACTACAAAGAGCGGACATTTGATCAAGTATCCGCTTGATCCAAAAACTGCGATCTTTGTTTCAAGTGGCGATGAAGTGGCCCAAGCTGACATTTTGGCTAAGACTCCAAAAGCTGTTGCTAAGTCAAAAGATATCACTGGTGGTCTTCCAAGAGTTAGTGAGCTATTTGAAGCAAGACGCCCTAAAAATACAGCTATCGTTGCAGAGATCGACGGTGTTGTTAGATTTGACAAGCCACTTCGCTCAAAAGAGCGTATCATCATCCAAGCAGAAGATGGCACGACAGCTGAGTATTTGATCGAGAAGAGCCGCCAGATCCAAGTAAGAGACGGCGAATTTGTCCATGCTGGCGAGAAACTAACAGACGGACTTATCTCAAGCCATGATATCTTAAGAATTCTTGGTGAAAAGGCACTTCACTACTATTTGATCAGCGAAATTCAGCAAGTTTATCGTCGCCAAGGTGTTGCGATCGCTGACAAGCATATCGAGATCATCGTCTCTCAAATGCTTCGCCAAGTCAAAATCGTCGATAGCGGAAATACAAATTTCATCGTTGGCGACATGGTTTCAAGAAATAAATTTAAAGAAGAGAACGAGCGCATCATGAAAATGGGTGGCGAGCCAGCTATCGCTGAGCCGATCCTTCTTGGTGTCACAAGAGCGGCTATCGGAAGTGATAGTGTGATCTCTGCTGCGTCATTCCAAGAGACAACTAAGGTCTTAACAGAAGCGTCAATCGCTGCTAAATTTGACTATCTTGAAGATCTAAAAGAGAACGTCATCCTTGGACGTATGATCCCAGTTGGTACTGGTTTTTACAAAGATAAAAAGATAAAGATCAAAGAAAACTAATATATTAAGCCCCACCTCTGGGGCTTAATCCTCTTATAAATTTCTCACTTAAATTTACAAAATTTCAAAATTTACAAGCCGTTAATCAATATTAAATAAAATCCATAACTAAAAATATGTAACGGAGATATTATGAAAAATGTCGATCTTGGACTTTTATTTCTGCGCTTAGGCCTTGGAATTTGCCTTTTTATGCACGGCTTTGGCAAAATTCTACACGGAGTTGGCGGTGTAAAGAGTATTTTAGTTGATGCTGGACTACCTAGTTTTCTGGCGTATTTTGCCTATCTTAGCGAGGTTTTAGCCCCTATTATGATCGCTGTTGGTTTTTACTCAAGGCTTGGCGCGCTCCTAGTTTTTGGCTCTAGTCTTGTCATTTTGTATTCATATTTTGGTTTATCAAATTTACTTGAGCTAACTAATGTAAATGGCTTTAAAGCAGAGCTTATATATCTTTATATCGCTATGTCACTTTGCATCATCTCGACTGGTAGTGGTAAATACGCTATCAAGCAAGACTGATCCAAATTTAGCACATATCAGATGTGCTAAATTTTCACACATTTTATTTAAATTTTAATTTTATTTTATTTTTTTATAACAATTTAAGTTTGTAGCCTTTAAATTCAAAAATATCTCAAATCTAAAGGACACATGATGAACTCTATAAAAAAAGAGCCTTCGTTTCTGCTAGCCCTTACGCCTATCTTGGTTATGATCGTAGGCCTTGCGCTTGGCGTTGGTTATATGAAGCTAAAGGTTGAGCCGATCATTTTGATAGCTGCCCTCGTGGCTGGTGGCATCGCTTGGAGACTAGGATATAGTTGGAGCGAACTTCAAGAAGGGGTGATAGAGAAAATTTCAAGCTCATTGCCAGCACTTATGATACTTTGGGCAGTCGGTCTGCTTATTGGCTCGTGGGTATTTTCAGGCACTATCCCTATGATTATCTACTACGGCGTAGATCTTATAAGTCCGCAGTATCTAGTCCTAACTGCTTTTGTCATCGCAGCTATCATCTCAACCGTAACTGGCACATCTTGGGGTTCTGCTGGCACAGTCGGTGTCGCCATCATGGGCATAGCTCAAGGTCTTGATGTAAATTTAGCGGCAACTGCTGGCGCGGTAGTTGCAGGAGCATATTTTGGCGATAAGCTCTCTCCGCTCTCAGACACGACAAACCTAGCTCCGATAGCAGCTGGCTCAGAGCTTTATGAGCACATCAGACATATGTTTTATACAACTATCCCAGCAACTATCGTTGCGATAGCGGCTTATCTATTTTTTGGTAGCGAGGCCGCAAGTAGTGGCGCAAATGTTTCAGAGTCGGTTTTGGCGCTTCAAGGTCAGCTTGATAAAATTTTTCACTGGAACATCATCTTACTTTTGCCTGTGCTTTTTGTCTTGGCTGGCTCGGTGCTAAAGTGGCCAACGATACCTGTCATGATCATCGCATCTCTATTTTCAGTGCTTCTTGGTGTGATCGTTCAAGATTTTAGCTTTAAAAATGGCTTTATCTCAGTGATGACTGGCTTTAACGTCACAATGAGTGGCGTCGAGATGGAGTTTTCAAAAGATATCACGAAGCTTCTAAACAGAGGCGGCGTGAGCTCGGTAAATTCAACCACCATCCTAGTTATCTGCGCTATGGGCTTTGCTGGTATCATCTCAAAAACTGGCATGCTTACAAAGGTGCTTCACACCATTATGGCAAAGGTCAAATCAGCAGCAGGCGTCATCATCTCAACTATCGGCTCATGCTTAACTGTCGCATTTGTCACAGGTAGTTCATATCTTTCTATCCTCATCCCTGGCGAGATGTTTAAAGACTTTTATAAAGAGAAAAATTTAGCAGCCAAAAACCTATCAAGAACACTTGAAGACTCTGGTACCGTGATCGTTCCACTCATCCCTTGGTCAGCAGCAGGCGCATATATGACAGCTACACTTGGAGTGCCAACGGTAGAGTACTTGCCTTGGGCGATACTAAACTACATGGGCGTTGTCTTTGCTATCATCTTAGCAATCACTGGCATTGGCATAGCTAAGATAAACAAGGATGCCAAATGATACTTATAAAAAACGCCAAAATTTACTCGCCAAAATTTCTTGGCAAAAAAGATATATTTATATGTAACGGCAAGATCGTCTACATAGCTGAAAATATAGAGCCAAATTTACCAAACATAAAGGTGATCGACGCTTCAAATTTAGTAGCCATACCAGGCCTTATCGATAAACACGTGCATATCACTGGAGGCGGCGGCGAAGGTGGCTTTAAGACTAGGGTGCCTGAGATCATGCTTTCAAATTTAATAGAAGCTGGCATAACGACAGTCGTTGGTCTGCTTGGAACTGACAGCACCACAAGAAGCGTTGAAAATTTGGTCGCAAAAGCACACGCACTAAACGACGAGGGCATCACATGCTACGCTCACACCGGTGCATACAGCTCTAAAACGCCAACTATAACTGGAGAGATCGAAAAAGATATTGTCTTTGTTGGTCCCATAATCGGAACTAAGCTAGCCATAAGTGATCACCGCTCATCAAGCGTGAGCAAAGATGAGCTAGCTCACATAGTCTCAGCTGGCAGGGTCGCTGGTATGATCAGCTCGAAGTCAGGCCACACCACGCTTCACATGGGTGACGGTAAAAAGGGCTTAAATTTGATCTATGAAGTGCTAAATGAGTACGACATGCCAATCACGCTATTTCAGCCAACGCACGTAAATAGAAACGAGGAGCTTTTTAAACAAAGCTTTAAATTTATAAAAGATGGCGGCTATATCGACTTTACCTGCATGCCAGGTCTTACGCCACTTGAGGCTGTAAAGCGCATCAAAAAAGAAAATTTACCAACAAACAAGCTCACGATAAGCTCAGACGGCTTTGGTAGCTACTCTAGCTATGATAGCGACGGAAATTTACTAAAAATTGGCATCGCTAGCGTTAAGAGCCTATATGAAGAGTTTATAAATTTTGTAAAAGATGGCTTTAGTATCGAAGAGGCACTGCCATATTTTACGACAAACGTGGCAAGAAGCGTTGCTCTGCAAAATAAAAAAGGCGAGATAAAAGAGGGTTTTGATGCTGATATTTTGCTAGTTAGCGATGAGCTTGATATTAAATTTGTCGTTGCAAAAGGTGAAATTTTAAAAGATGACAGCGGTTTTATAAAAAAAGGAACGTATGAATAAATCTAATTTATTAACCGATATTTAAGTTTTTTTTAAATAAAATTAGGTCTTTTTAATAAATTTAGTTGAAAGGAATTATTGTGCCAACCATAAATCAATTGGTCAGAAAAGAACGCAAGAAAGTGACTGTTAAGTCAAAATCTCCAGCGTTAAAAGAGTGCCCTCAAAGAAGAGGAGTTTGCACTAGGGTTTATACTACAACTCCTAAAAAACCAAACTCAGCTTTGAGGAAAGTTGCCAAAGTTAGGCTAACAAGCGGTTTTGAAGTCATCAGCTATATCGGCGGTGAAGGTCACAACCTACAAGAACACAGTATCGTTTTAGTTCGCGGTGGTAGGGTTAAAGACTTACCAGGCGTTAAATATCACATCGTTCGTGGTGCACTTGATACTGCTGGTGTTGCAAAAAGAACAGTTTCTCGTTCTAAATATGGTGCAAAACGCCCTAAAGCTGGCGCTGCAGCTGCAACAAAAAAGTAAAAATTTAGGTTCGCAGACGTTGCTAAAATTTGCAAACGTTTGAGTAAAATTTCATAAAAATTTGAAGGAAAGATCAAAATGAGAAGAAGAAAAGCTCCTGTAAGGGAAGTCTTACCTGATCCGATTTACGGAAACAAAATAATCACTAAATTTATTAATTCTCTTATGTATGATGGCAAAAAAAGCGTCGCTACTGAGATAATGTATGGTGCTATCAAAGCTATCGAAAAGAAAAATGCTGAAGTTAAAGGCATTGACGTTTTTAACGACGCTATCGAAAATGTTAAGCCTATTTTAGAAGTTAAATCACGCCGTGTTGGTGGTGCTACTTATCAAGTGCCAGTTGAGGTTCGCCCAGCTCGCCAACAAGCTCTTGCTATCCGCTGGCTTATAACTTACGCTAGAAAAAGAAGCGAAAGAACAATGGTTGATAAACTAGCCAATGAGCTTTTAGATGCGGCAAATTCAAAAGGTGCATCTTTCAAGAAGAAGGAAGATACTTACAAGATGGCAGAGGCTAATAAAGCATTTGCTCACTACCGCTGGTAAGAAAGAATTAGTATGGCAGAGAGAAAAACGCCTTTACATAAGGTAAGAAATATCGGTATTGCGGCTCACATTGATGCTGGAAAGACAACTACTAGTGAGAGAATTTTGTTCTTCACTGGTATGAGCCATAAGATAGGTGAGGTTCATGATGGCGCTGCTACTATGGACTGGATGGAACAAGAAAAAGAGCGTGGTATTACTATTACATCAGCTGCAACTACAGCGTTTTGGAAGGGCTACCAAGTAAACCTAATCGACACTCCGGGACACGTTGACTTTACTATTGAGGTTGAGCGTTCTATGCGTGTTCTTGACGGTGCTGTTGCGGTATTTTGTTCTGTTGGTGGTGTTCAGCCACAGTCTGAAACTGTTTGGAGACAAGCAAATAAATATCACGTACCAAGAATTGTTTTTGTTAATAAAATGGACAGAATTGGTGCAAATTTCTTTAGAGTTGAAGAGCAGATTAGAGAAAGATTAAAAGCAAATCCAGTGCCTATCCAAATTCCTATCGGTGCAGAGGATAACTTTAAAGGTGTGGTTGATCTTGTAAGAATGAAAGCATACGTTTGGAATGACGAGAAAAAGCCAACTGACTATGTAGAAGAAGAAATTCCAGCTGAAGTTAAAGATAAAGCTGAAGAATACCGCGCAAAACTAATCGAAGCTGTTTCTGAGACAGACGATAGCTTGATGGAGAAATTCTTTGCAGGCGAAGAACTAACTGAAGAAGAGATCAAAAAAGGTATAAAAGCAGGCTGCTTAAGAATGACTATTACACCTATGCTTTGCGGAACTGCGTTTAAGAACAAAGGTATCCAACCTCTACTTGATGCTGTTGTTGATTATTTACCAGCTCCAGATGAGATCGCAGCGATAAATGGTGTTTACGAAGATGGCACTGAGGTGACTGTTGAAAGTACAGATGATGGCGAATTTGCCGCTCTTGCGTTTAAAATTATGACTGACCCATTTGTTGGACAGCTAACATTTATCCGTGTTTATAGAGGAAGCCTTGAAAGTGGTAGCTATGCTTACAACACAGTTCAAGACTGCAAAGAGAGAATCGGCCGCTTACTAAAAATGCACTCAAACAAACGTGAAGAGATTACCGAACTTTTCGCTGGTGAAATCGGCGCCGTTGTTGGTCTAAAAAATACTCTAACAGGCGATACTCTTGCAAGTGAAAAAGATAAAGTTATCCTTGAGAGAATGGACTTCCCAGAGCCAGTTATTAGTGTTGCGGTTGAGCCAAAAACAAAAGCAGATCAAGAAAAAATGGCGATCGCTCTTCAAAAACTAGCTCAAGAAGATCCAAGCTTTAGAGTTAGCACTGATGAAGAGAGCGGACAAACTATCATTAGTGGTATGGGTGAGCTTCACCTAGAGATCATTGTTGATCGTATGCTTCGTGAATTTAAAGTTGATGCTGAAGTTGGTCAACCACAAGTTGCTTACCGCGAGACTATCCGTAAGGCAGTTGAGCAAGAGTATAAGTATGCTAAACAATCAGGTGGTCGTGGTCAATACGGTCACGTATTCTTACGCATCGAGCCACTTCCAGCTGCTAGCGGATTTGAATTTGTTAACGACATCAAAGGTGGTGTTGTTCCAAAAGAGTATATCCCAGCTGTTGAAAAAGGTTGTAAAGAAGCGCTTCAAAGTGGTGTTCTTGCAGGATATCCAGTTGAAGATGTTAAGGTTACACTTTTTGATGGTAGCTACCACGAAGTTGACTCATCTGAAATGGCATTTAAACTTGCTGCTTCTATGGGCTTTAAAGAGGGCGCTAGAAAAGCAGGTGCGGTTATCCTTGAGCCTATGATGAAAGTTGAAGTTGAGACTCCAGAAGAGTATATGGGCGATGTTATCGGTGACCTTAACAAACGCCGTGGCCAAGTAAATTCAATGGATGATAGAAATGGCATCAAGATCATTGCTGCTTACTGCCCACTAGCTCAAATGTTTGGCTACTCAACAGATCTTCGCTCAATGACTCAAGGTCGTGCGACTTACTCTATGGAATTTGATCACTACGAAGAAGTTCCTAAAAACGTAAGCGAAGAGATTATTAAAAAGAGAAATGGCTAATTAGTCAAAATAGGGCAGAGCGATCTGCCCTTTAAAATTTAACTACTTGAGTAAAAATTTAAACTAACTTGCAATTTGTCCTCATAGCTCAGCTGGATAGAGCGCAGAATTCCTAATTCTGAGGCCACAGGTTCGAACCCTGTTGGGGACACCACTCCTGCTTTTAATACCACGCAATAATAATCTTTTATAGAGTGCTTTAAATCATTTATATTTAGAATTCTTATTTTTATAAGTAGTTGTGTTTGGCATATAAATAAATTTATTTTTTAATGAATTATTTGTATGACCTTACTATCAATAAAATTTATCAAAAAAAATTCTATATATTTAATAATCCATGCTAACATTTCAAAAATTTATTTAAGGAGAGTAGATGAAAAAAATTTTACTTTTAGGAGCCGTTTGTTGCATGTTGTCAGCTGATGTTAAAACTGTTAATATAAGTCCAGATGAGATCAAAAAATATGATCAGATCGTTGATATTAGAACTCCATCTGAGTGGCAAGAGACTGGCATCATAGCTGGTGCAAAGACCATCACTTTTGATCCAAGCAATAAGAGTGCATTTTTATATGAGCTTTCAAAGGCGGTTGATATCAAAAAGCCTATCGCTCTTGTTTGTAGAAGTGGTAGAAGAAGCACAGCAGCAGCTGCAGCGATAGATAGTACAGATCTTAAGATTATAAATTTAGATGGTGGCATGAGTAGTTTGCTCGAGCAAGGCTACAAAACTACACCTTATAAAAAATAGACAAATCTCTAAATTCTACATTTGACTACAAGATAAATTTATTTTGTAGTCAAAATTTATACTAAATAATAAATTTTATTATTTGATTAACCAGTGATTAACTCTAAGTCAATATAATTTCATCACATTTAAACAATAAAGAAGGAGACAAAATGTCAAAAGTTATTTTACAGTTAAACACAATTCAGGCTGATGCAAATGCACTTTATATCAAATTTCATGATCTTCACTGGAATGTAAAAGGCATCCAATTTTTTAGCGTCCACGAGTACACTGAAAAAGCCTATGAGGATATGAGCGAGATTTTTGATGACGCAGCTGAGAGAGCTCTTATGCTTGGCGGCAGACCTATTGTTAAGGCCGAAGAGCTAGCAAAAGTCGCTCACATCAAACATGAGCCAAAAGAGAGCTACACACCAACTGAAGTTTTAGAGATCGTTTTGGCTGATTACAAGCACCTTTTGGGCGAGTTTAAAAAGCTTGATGAGCTTGCAGAGGGTGACACAACAACTCAGATGTACGCACAAGATCAAATAGCTAAATTTGAAAAAGCCATCTGGATGCTAAACGCAACACTTGGCAAATAATCACAGCGGGAGCTCTCCCGCTTTACCCTAAATAAATTCCACCTTTTGGCGATATAGTTTTTATAAACTTATAGGAGCCAAATATGCAAATCAGTCAAATCGTAAGCTCATACAACACTTCAAGCGTAAAAGAAAATGTAAAATCAGAAATTTCACTTCACAAAGATGAAAAAGAAGTTTCTAAAAAGCAGCCTGAGGTTTCAAATTTAAGCGCAAAAGAGATTTCAAATAGCTATTTTTTGCAGTATCAAAAAGAGATCACTCAAAGCGCTAGCTCAAATTTACTAGCACAAGGCGGCCTAAGCTTTAACGTACCTGAAAATTTATCAGACATTTTAGCTGGACTTGATCTAGCAGGCATCGGCTACAACGGCAAAGCTCTAGGAGAGCTAAGTAGCGATGAGGCGAGTGAGCTAGTTAGTGAAAATGGTTTTTTTGGCATCGCAAATACAGCTGATAGGATAGCCGGCTTTGTACTAAATGGCGCAGGTGATGATGTAGAGAAGCTAAAAGCTGGTAGAGAGGGCGTGGCAAAGGGTTTTGAGGATGCAAAGAAAATTTGGGGCGGAGAGCTTCCTGAAATTTCACAAAAGACTATTGAAAAGACCCTTGAGACGCTCGATAAAAAGATCGCCGAGTTTGGCGGTAACGTCTTAAACGTATCAGCTTAAATTCCTTGGGGTCTCTCCCAAGAAATTTATATATTAATGTAAGCACAAAACTCAAATTTTAAAATTCGCAAATTTTATTTAATCTTAAAAGCTATACTTTGCTCTTTATATTAAGGAGAAAAGATGAAAGCTAAAATTTTACTTCCTCTAGCAGTAGCCACTATGTTTTTGGGATGTTCATTTTTTAATGACAACCCACCAGTCCGCAAGCAACCAAGGCAAGCTACTAAAACTATACCTGCAAAAAGCTCCATTAAAGGCTTTATAAAAGATGTTAGCTATAAAGATTCGAAATACTGCTACGAGATAGTAGCCAGCGATGTGAAAAATCACAAACTAAACAAAGCAAATTTTTGTGCAAACAGATATTATTACGATAAGGGCGATCTTGTCTATGCGACTTTTTACGCAGATAAGCTCATAGACATGCTTCTTATAAAAGAGGGCGGCTCTAGAGGCGCATATAATGGCATAAGAAAACCACAAAATGAAGTAGTCGTTAAAAGAAAAAATATAAAAACAAATATCGAAGTACCAAAAGAGGAAAAAATTTCTTTTTAGATTACCGTTGATTTACTGCTAGCATATATAATTTCATCAGCAATCAAAACTAGAACTCCTTTTAAGGGGCAAAGCAACGGCCCCTTTTTCTTTTTATCCCTTTTTTAAAAGTCTCATTTGTAAAAGTTAAATTATCAAAATATGCCTCTTTTTGGTTAAAATCGGTAAACGATCGGTAACAAAAATGCAAAATTTTATGATTTTTTAAGCTTCATCTTAAAATTTATTGATTATAATCGTCGACACAAAAACCTTAAAAGGAGAAAAAATGAAACTAACAAAAATTAGTTTAGCCGCTTTGGTTGCTTTAGGCGCATTCTCAAGTGTAGCAAGTGCTACTCCACTTGAAGAAGCTATAAAAAATGTTGATCTTTCTGGTATGGCAAGATACAGATATACTCATGTACATGATTATGACAAAACACAAAAAAATGTTAAAAAATCAAATGAGGCTGGCCATAACTTTAAAATGATCACAAATTTTAAAGCTGCTATCGATGATAACTTCTTTGGCGTTGTTGGTTTAAGATACAATGCTACTGATGGCTCAGGTGATAATGCTGGTACTGGTACAGATAAAACAAACACAACTGGAACTTTTGGTGTTCACCAATTCTATCTTGGCTATAAGATCGGCGGTACTACTATAACAGCTGGTAAACAAACTATTGACTCATACTTTACTGATGACGCAATCGGTACTGGCGTAAGAGTAGTAAATGAAGATATTGAAGGTCTTACTCTAACAGCTTTAGCTTTTGATGCTCTTGAAGGCAATGGCGAGAGCGATGGCAAATTATATGATGCAGCTGTAACTAATAAATTAGATAGATATGATGTTGGTAACTTATATGCAGCTGGTATTGCTGGTTCATTTAATCCAGTTAGCTTCCAACTATGGTATGGCACATTAACTAATCTAGCTGATGTACTTGCAGCTGACGTTTCAGCTAAATTCGACATCACTAATGACTTTGCCCTAGGTGCAAGACTTAACTATGCAAATAGCACAGCTGATAAAGAAGCTAAAAACATCCTTGGCTACAATGATGGTAACTTCTATGCTGGCGAACTTTCAACTTCACTATTTGGTTTTGATTTAGCTGCTGGTTATATCGGCTGGAAAGCTCAAGATAAAGGTATATCAGCATTTACATTTGAAGATCAAGGTAGCCTAATAACTGCTGGTGAAGATGTATTTGACTGGACATATGCAGAGGGTAAAGGCAACTTCTTCTATGCAACAAGTGCATATACATTTGATAAATTCACAGTTGGCTTAGATTATGTTAAAGGTACTCAAAAAACTTCAGCTGGTGCTGGTAACCCAGATGTAAAAGATAAAGTTGAAGAATTTGTTCCAAGATTTGCTTACCAATACAACAAAAAGCTAACATTTAGCTCATTCTACTCTTTCCAAACTCACAAACTACCTAATGATGTGAAGACAAAAGAAGACAAATTTAGATTTGAAGCTAAATATTCATTCTAATTCATAGCTAGTTAATCAACTTATGATATAATCCCGGGTCGGAGCAATCTGATCCGGGATTTTTAAATTTAGAGCAAAATTTCAAGGAAACTCATGAAAAATATCAAAATTTCTTTTTTGGCGTGTTTTTTGGTGGCAAATGCCTTTGCAGCTTCTCAGGTTTATTATATAGAAGCTCGTGGAGAGTTTGGTAAAGAGCTTGCCGAAATGGCAAAAAAGCAGGCTAATGACAGAAATGAAAAAGTAAATGTCTATGTCGATGAAGATCCAAGACGCTATAAAGACAATAGAATTTTAAAATTTGGCGTTGATAGAAAAGGTAGATATAGTGTCTCTTTAGGAAAAGAGCTTTATGAGAAACAATGTGCTAGCTGCCATGGCGAAAGTGCAGATAAAAGACCATTTGGCTCAACACCACTCAAAAATATGGATGCTAAAGATATAGAAGATAGCATCATCTCTTATAGAAGCGACTCAAGCTTTGGTGGTAGCGGTAAAAACGTAATGCAAAACCAAGCTAAGATCGTCTCAAACAATGATCTAGGTGCAATACTTGCTTATCTAAAAGGTAAAGATGCACTTGCAGATCAAGATACAAACGAAAATAAACCAGTTTCAACCGAAACAAAGCAGGGCAGTTATTTAAGATAAATTTCACTTCGGTAGCTTTGCCACAATATAAATAAAAGGAAGCAGATGTTAAATCCAAAAACATTATTTTTAAGTATGGGCTCAGCTATCGTTTTGATGATAATCTTTGCCATAGCTAGTGGAGCCGCCACAATAATAGAGAGCAAAACCAGCACTGAAGCAGCTTGGTACTATGTTTATGGGGCTGGCTGGTTTGCGCTCATCCAACTACTTCTTGGTATAAATTTAGCCTTCAATATCTTTAGATACAACCTAATCGATCCTAAAAAACTCCCATCACTCATCTTTCACTTAGGTTTTATCGTCATCTTAATCGGTGCTGGCATCACAAGATACCTTGGCTTTGAAGCTGATATGCATATACGCGAAAACACTGCTTCAAACGTCGTTAGCACAAAGGTTTCGTATATAAATTTAACAGCGCTTAACGACAAAGGCGAAGAGATCAGCTCGGCTATGCCTTTGGGACTTGCTGATGTGAAGAAGGGCTTTGATCTAAAGCTAAAAACAGCAGACGGTGAGGCTAGTTTAAAATTTAAAGAATTTGTGCCAAATGCAAGCTATAAATTTGTAAATGATGATAGCGGAAAGCCTGTTGTTGAATTTGTAGTCTCAAACGAGAGTGAAAGCGAAGAGATATTTTTACTTGAAGAAGAAGAGGCAAGGGTTGGAGATATCAGCTTTATCTTTAATGCTAAACCAGATGAAAATAAAAAATATGTTCTTTTTAGACTAAATGATGGAAATTTCACAGTTACTTCAAATGTCGATCTTTCAAAATTTACTATGGCGGATAGCTCAAAAACTGAGCTAAAAGCTGGCAGCGTGAATGAATTTGGCACAGGTAGCTTATATACTATCTCAAATATAAATTTCGCCCCAAGGCTAGTCTCAGCGCACGCCACGAGAAAGCTAGTTAGCTCAAAGGATAGCGAGTTTAATGCGTTGATAGCTGAGCTAAACTACAAAGGTGAGAGTAGAGAGATGCATGTATTTTACAACCTAATGGAGCCTTCACGTATCGCTGTGGCTGGACAGAAATTTAACGCTTCATGGGGAGCTCAGCAGATAAAACTCCCATTTAGCCTCTACCTAAAGGATTTTGAGCTAAAAAGATATCCTGGCTCAAATTCTCCTATGAGCTACTCAAGCGAGGTTGTGGTAAAAGATGGCACGAATGATCCGGGGTTTGATTATAGAATTTATATGAACCACGTGCTTGATTATGATGGATATAGATTTTTTCAAAGCTCATACGATACTGATGAGAAAGGTACGATCCTCTCTGTTAATAAAGACCCAGGCAAGATCCCGACATATATCGGCTACTTTTTGCTAGGTCTTGGCTTCTTGCTAAATGTCATAAATCCTAACAGCCGCTTTAGAAAGCTAGCCAAACTAATAGATAATGAATCAACAAAAAGCTGTAAAAAAGTGGCTGCGCTCATAGCGGTCTTACTTTTAGGCTTAAATTTTAGCTCGCTAAAGGCGGAGGACTTCTTGCCACGTATCAGCAAAGAGCATGCAGACAAGCTTGCTAGGCTTATCGTGCAAAGTCCAGATGGCAGGATGAAGCCATTTGATACGCTTAGCAAAGAGGTTTTAAACAAAATTCACAGAGGCGAGAGCATAGGTAGCCTAAATTCAAACCAAGCGATGCTTTCTATAATGGTAACGCCTGATTTTTGGCGAAATGAGAAGATTATCGCACTTGGCCAAAGCAAGGAGCTAAAAAAAGAGCTAGGCGTCGATGAAAATGCAAGATATGCAAGCTTTGATGAATTTTTTAAAGCGACAAAAGATGGTGGAAGCGAGTATAAACTAACAAAATTTGCCGAGATAGCAAACCGCAAACACCCAGGCTCACGCAATACTTTTGACAAAGATGTGATAAAGATCGACGAGAGACTAAATGTATTTTATATGATATTTATCGGTGAAATTTTCAAAATTTTCCCAAAACAAGATGACCCGTCAAATTCTTGGTATTCGCCAGCTAGTGCGATGATGTACTTCTCGCCAAAAGAGGCTGAGCTAGTAGTTGGCATGATGAGAGAGTATTTTTCAGCTGTTGATGCAGCCTCAAAGGATAATGACTGGAGCAAGGCGGATGCGGCGCTTGAGAAAATTTCAGCCTATCAGCACAAATACGGCTCTGCCGTCATGCCAAGCGAGAAAAAGATAGACATAGAAATTTTATTTAATAAATTTCAAGTATTTGACCGCTTGACGCCGATATATCTTTTGGCTGGTCTTGCGCTTTTACTATTTGTTTTTGTCAAGATGTTAGCGCCAAAAGTGCAGATAAATGGCATAGTTAAAGCTGTATATACTATAAATTTACTAGCTTTTCTCGCGCACACGGTAGGCCTTGGTCTTCGTTGGTACATCGCTGAACACGCCCCTTGGAGTAACGCCTACGAGTCGATGGTATATATCGCTTGGGCGCTTGGTCTATCTGGCATCATCTTTGCAAAACGTAGTCCGATCGCACTTGCGCTTACATCTATATTGGCTGGTGTTACGCTGTTTGTCGCACACCTTAGCTGGATGGATCCGCAGATCACGACACTTGTGCCTGTGCTTCAGAGCTACTGGCTAACTATCCACGTCTCTATCATAACTGCAAGTTATGGATTTTTGGGTCTTTGCTCGCTACTTGGTGGCTTTACTTTGCTGCTTATCATCTTGCAAAACAAGAAAAAGCCAAATGCAGAGATCGCGCGTAATATCACTGAAGCAACGCGTATAAATGAGATGGCGATGATACTAGGTCTTAGCTTGCTCACGCTTGGAAACTTTTTAGGTGGCGTTTGGGCGAATGAGAGCTGGGGTAGATACTGGGGCTGGGACAGCAAGGAGACTTGGGCGCTAGTTTCGATCCTTGTCTATGCAGCAGTACTTCACATGAGATTTATACCAAAGCTTAATAATCAATACGCATTTGCTGTTGCATCATTTTTTGCCTATTGGTCGATCATAATGACCTATTTTGGGGTAAATTTCTATCTAGCTGGCATGCACTCATACGCAGCTGGAGATCCGCTTCCGGTGCCTGATTTCGTCTGGATAAGCATCATCGTGATGATAGCGATGAGCGTTCTTGCATTTACGAAACGCTCTCTTTGCACAAGGCTATAGATGCTTATTAAAGGCTTGATAGTCTTTTTTGTCTTTTTGCTTATAGTTGCCATTTGCGCGCTAATCTATCTTTTGCTAAAAAACAAAGACCATCAAGTCTTAACAAGAGGGCCAGAAGCTGAGGGTGAAGAAGAGATCACGATCGAAAAGCTTGAAGAGCTTGCTAGCGATAAAACTCTAAGCAAAAACGAGCTTTTCGAGCTTATACAAATTTTTGGAGAGAAATTTATAATACCAGCGAAAAAAAATCAGGTCGCTCCAAAAGAAGCTAGCAACTACATAAATTTTATAATCCTCATCTGTTCTCACCAAAATGTCGATGCAAAGCTTATTAGCTTTTTAGACAAAGAGGCTAAAAAGAAAAATCCAAGCTATGTTGCAGAGATCGAAGATAGCGAGAGGATAGGCATAGAAAACCGCAAAAATCGTAGGTAAATTTAGCTCTATTTTTAAATTTAAGAGCACAAAATATCGTTAGCAAAACTCAAATTTACAAAGTAAAATAGGAGCGCAACTTGGACATCAATGATCTCTATTCTAGTTTGGTATTTGCGCCGATAGTGCTAGCTATTTTGTTGATGATCTTTGCTGGCAGGCGAAATATCAAAGTCTATGTGAGTAAATTTGACCTAGTTGGACTGCATCTCATTTTTCCGCTCGTGATATTTCCCATTTTTGCGGCTATATATTGCGCAGTATGTGAGTATTTTGACGTTTCAAATGATGATGGGCTAGCTTATATTTTTTACACTATGCTTTTTATAATAGCCATTTACGCCGTTTTTGGCTTTTACGTTTGCATTAAATACAATTACGGCTTTTTAAACTGCTTTTGGGCGCTTCTTTTAAGATTTAATTTCATGACTCCGCTTGTTTATTTGCTGTTTTTAGGTGGCAAAGGACGTGACAAAAATGGCAATGAGATAACCCATGAAAATGCAAAAAATTTAAGCCTTTTTGAAGAGCTTAGATTTTCGCTTTATAATATGATCGTCTTTAGAAAAAATTATGACAAAGATAAAGTTGCAGGCAGGGATGAGATAAATTCTAACGATAAAGCTCTCATCTAAAAAGAGGTCTAAAATAAAAGCAGGGATAGTTAAAATTAAAAAGAGCCAGCAAGATCGCTAGCTCAGCTTACGGCAAAACTACGCCAAATTTCATAGCCACGCCATATATCATCGCGCTAATAATGCCAGCGAAAAATCCAGCAACCATATCATCGCCCATAACGCCAAGCCCGCCCTTTACGTTGCGGTCGATCCTGCCAATGATCGAAGGCTTTTTGATATCAAGTACTCTAAAAAGCACGAGCGAGAGAACTAGCTGTGAGATCGTCGCTCCGCTAATGGCGATAGCAAGCCAAACGCCAGCAACTTCGTCGATCACGATAAAACTTTCGTCGTGCGAATTTGCCTTTTTTTCAAAATCATCAATGACGCTGATGCTCACCAAAAATAACAAAATGCTAGCCAGTAAAAGCGTGGTAGATGAGAAAAAATATAACACAAAATAAGCTGCCACAGCTCCAGCCACCGAGCCCCAAGTGCCAGGCGCCTTTGGTAAAAGTCCAAATCCAAAAAATGTCAAAAATAGCTTTTGCATAAATTTCCTTAAGTGAGTGATGATGTCTGGTAGAGCTTCATGAGCTCCTCATAAAAGTCGCGGTCGGTCTTGTTTTCAAGCAGTCCAGAATTTACAAAGAGATCGTCGCAGAGCTTTTGTATATCTTTAAAGCGATTTACATAGAGCTTGCTTAAGATGAGCGCTGAAATTTCAGGCCTAACGAGTATGGCTGGTGGCATGATGCCGTTAAATAGCAGTTCTTTGATCACGTCTGGGTGGTATTTGATCTGGTGGTGCTGTCCGTGTGGGCAGCTTTTGGTGCTAACTAGCGTCTTACACTTGTTGCAATAAACTAGCTCTGGCAGGACGATCACGTCTAAATTTAGATCGTTTTTGTAGATGTCAAGTATCGTATGAACTTCGTTGTGGTCAAAAAACATGCCAATGCCAGAGTGGTTTTGTCCGATGACTAGCTTATTTGCGCCAAGTCTTGAAGCCGCGATGCACTCAAGCGTTGGGTTGGCGTGCGAGCTAAAAAGGGTCGTGTTTTTCAGCGCAAAGACAAAGACTTTTTTTGTCGGCAGGTAGTTTTGGTTAAAAAAGTCAAGCACCTGCTTTCTGATCTCGTAATCAATATGCCTCTCTTCGCGCGTTCTTATTAGAAAAACGACCACGAGATCGGCCTTGTCGATAGTCATCCTAACTAGGCGTTCATGAGCGCGGTTAAATGGATCAGCCGTTAAAAAAACAGCCGTTATCTTTTTAGCGGCACTCTCTTTTATCAGCTCATTTAGCGCATCTTTGCTTATTTGTAGGCTCTCATCATATAGCTCAAACTCGCCGCTTATGCCGTATTTGCCTAAATTTAGCGACATTTCGCTGTTTGATTCATTTGCTAAAAATATATTTTTAGCTCGCATGCTCTCGTCAAATTTAAAGACCTTTGCCACGTCGATGTGCCCAACGATCTTGCCGTCCATATTTAAATTTACTCTTTGGCCAGCATGCAGCTTGCTAGCGATATTTTGATTGACCTCGCCAAATGGAGCAAAGCCAAAAGAGTAGGGCATCGGCTCGCCATTAAAGTAGCCCTTTTTTGCCACCTCTTTGATCTGCTCGTCGTCCATCAGGGCGCTAAAATTTGAGAGAATTTTGTTTTTGATAAGCTCTAAGGCGCCATAAACTTCGGTGTTTATAGAAATTTCACTATTTTTTCTTGCTGACGTCATATTTCTTTCTCTTTTCCCAAAGTGATTTTCTAGAAATTCCAAGCTTTTTGCTAAGCTCCGTGTCGGGGAATTTATCTTGATAATTAACGATGATATATTTTATATATTCATCGATCGTGACGATCTCGCCGATGTCAAAATTCTTATCTCTAACCGAGAGTTCAAGCTCCTCAAATGGCGCACTTTGCGCAAAATCGCTAGTTTGGATAGCCACTTTTTTCTTTTTGCAAAGCTCTAAAATTTTCTCTTTTTCGTCCTCTTTTAGCTCTTCGAGATTTGTGATGTATATTAGCTCGTCGCCACTTTGAGCAAGTGCTTTTTCAAGCTCGCTAAAACAGGCTTTACCTAAAAACAAAAATGGCAAATTCCCAGCCTTTGCGTAGTTAAAGATAAATTTATCGCTGTAGCCATTTTTGCTTGATTTTAAAAGAAGTGGAAATTTGATCTTTTTAGCTTCAAGACAAGGTATCTCGTAGTCTTTTAGGGCGAAATTTATATAGTTTTCGTAGTTTTTGATTTCGTTTTTAAAGCCTCTAAACTCTTCAAAATGTCTTATCTTTCTAACTAGCTCTTCTATCATAAATGGCTTTTGGATGTAATCCACCGCGCCCGCTTGTATCGGCTTTAGCACGGTGTCGCTGTTGATGTAGGCGATGAGTAAGATGATGATAGAGCTTTTAAATTTCTCTATGACAGGGTAGAAGTCTTGCCCTGGGAGTGTGGTAGAAAGTAACACTACGTCAAAATTTTCAAATTTCAAAGCCTCTTTGACGCTCTTTGCGATCTCGCAGTCGTAGCCAAAGTCAGCTAGTTTGCTAGCCATCGAGCCAGCTAGGTAAATTTCATTTTCTACTATTAAAATTTTCATATTTGTGTCCAGTTGTAAAATTTAAGGCTAGCGCTTGCCATGACAGCGATCCCCTCGCATCTGCCCACAAAGCCAAGCCCTTCAGTCGTCGTCGCCTTTACATTTATGCGGCTGCGGCTTAAATTTAGAGCCTGTGCGATGTTTGCCTCCATTTTTGATTTTAGCTTTGAAAGTTTTGGCTTTTGAGCCATTATCGTGATATCAGCGTTTGTTAGCACAAAGCCCACGCTTTGCACCCTTTTATAAGCTTCTTGCAGCAGATAAATGGAGCTAATATCTTTAAATTTAGCGTCCGTATCAGGAAAGAGCTCGCCTATGTCACCAAGCCCAGCAGCACCTAAAATGGCGTCTGTTAGCGCATGAAGTGCCACGTCGCCGTCGCTGTGAGCCTTTAGTCCAAACTCATAGTCGATCTTTTCGCCACAAAGCACAAGCGGACGGCCCTTTTCAAACTCATGCACGTCAAAGCCGTTACCTACAAAAACCTCATTTTCTGGTGCTTTTAGGGCTGAAATTTTAGCTAGGTCCTCTTTAAAAGTGATCTTTCTAGCCATCTCATCGCCCAATATGTGCCAAACGCTTGCGCCAATGGCTCTCATAGCCGAGCTATCATCTGTGTAAATTTCACCACTACTAAGAGCCTTTTTAAGAAGTGCTGTGCGCGAGAGCTGCGGCGTTTGGATAAGTTTTACCTTTTCTCTGTCTATTGCATTTTCGCCAAGATAGGCAGTGTCAGCGATCTTTAACGCAGGCACCACGCAGTCAGCCTGAGCGGCCGCCTCGATGATCTTGTGAAAGAGCTCGCTTGATATGCAAGGACGCGCGATGTCGCTAACTAGGACAAATTCGCTATTTACAAGCTCAAGTGCGTTTTTTAGGCTATCTTGTCTTGTCTCGCCGCCATCAACAAATTTATAATTTGGAGCAAATTTAGACATATATTTGCACTCTTTACTAACGACGATGATCTCTTTAAATGTGTAAAAGTTACTCAAATTTTTAGTGGCAAATAGCCAAAGTGGGTCGCTGCCGATGCGAAGCCATTGCTTCTTTACAGGTAGCTCAAAACGACTGGAATTTCCTGCTCCTAGCATTATAAGTGAGATATCAAGCAAGGTAGCTCCTTTGAAGATTGTTACGGAATTATACACCTAAAAGCTAAATATTTCTTTTTATAGAAATAAATTTAAGTCTAGCATTTAGTTAGATCAAAACAAAAAAGGACTAAAATGAGCCTTTAAATTTTAAAAAAGGTTAGTCATGACAAAGACGCAGATGTACTATGCTAGGCGTGGTGAGCTCACAAAGCAGATGAGCTATGTGGCAAAGGTCGAGGGGATAGGCGAAAATTTGCTTATGGATGAGGTGGCAAAAGGTAGCATCATCATCCCAGCAAATGTAAATCACACAAATTTAAAGCCAATGGGTATAGGCAGAAAGCTAAAGACAAAGGTTAATGCAAATATCGGCAACTCAAGCCTAAGTAGCGACATTTGCGCGGAGCTTAGAAAGCTTGAAATTTGCCTAGAATTTGGCGCTGATACGGTTATGGATCTAAGCACGGACGGCGATTTGGATGCCATTAGAAGCGCGATCATTGAGCACTCAAGCGTGCCAGTTGGCACAGTGCCTATGTATGAAATTTTAAAAGAGGCAAAAGAGGTTACAAATATCACAAATGAGCTAATTTTAAGCGTGCTAGAGAAGCAAGCAAGGCAAGGGGTTAGTTACTTTACGATACACGCTGGCTTTTTGCGTGAGTTTTTGCCATTAGTTAAAAAGCGCAAAATGGGCATAGTTAGCCGCGGTGGCAGTTTGAGCGCGAGCTACATGTCAAAGCTAAATAGGCAAAATCCATTTTATGAAATTTTTGATCAAATTTTAGAAATTTGCGCAAAATACGACGTCTCGCTCTCGCTTGGCGACGGACTTCGCCCAGGCTGCCTTTATGACGCGACAGACGAGGCGCAGCTTAGTGAGCTAAAAGTGCTTGGAGAGCTTACGCTTCGTGCGTGGCAAAAAGATGTGCAGGTGATGATAGAAGGCCCTGGTCATGTGCCATTAAGTCAAATTGAGTATAATATGAAAATCGAACAAGAGCTCTGCCATGACGCCCCATTTTACGTGCTTGGACCGCTTGTTAGCGATATCGGCGCGGGGTATGATCATATCACTTCAGCGATTGGTGGTACGATGGCAGCATATCACGGCGCTAGCATGCTTTGCTACGTGACGCAAAAAGAGCACCTAGGCTTGCCAAATGAAAATGACGTAAGAGAGGGGATCGTAGCTCACAAGATAGCAGCTCATGCCGCAGACGTCGCACTTGGCAAGGCAGGAGCCATCGAAAAAGACCATGCGATGAGTGACGCGAGATATGCATTTGACTGGAACAAGCAGTTCGAGCTTAGCTTTGATCCAAAAAAGGCTAGAGAGCTTCACGATGAGAGCTTGCCAGAAGATGCGTTTAAGAGCGCTCATTTTTGTTCGATGTGCGGACCAAAATTTTGTGCATATAAAATTTCAAAAGATCTAGAAAAAGGAGAAAAATGTTAAATAAAGAAGAGGTCTTAAATAGACTAAAAGGCGTCATATATCCGGGATTTGAGAAGGATATAGTTAGCTTTGGCTTTGTAAAAAACGTGGAGATCGGCGATAAAATCTTAATCGAAGTCGAGATCGTTAGCTCAAGCCCAGAGGTGGCAAACGAGCTAAAAACGGACATCAAACGTGTCATGGGCTCAAATGAGTACGTGCTAAATTTGATCCAGCCAAAGATACCTGAGGAGAAAAGTAACACTCAAAGTGGTAAAAATATCGCACCACAAGTTAAAAATTTCGTAATGGTAAGCTCTGGCAAAGGTGGCGTTGGCAAATCAACCACAACGCTAAATTTAGCCATCTCAATGGCAAAACTAGGCAAAAAAGTGGGAATTTTGGACGCTGACATCTACGGACCAAACATCCCAAGAATGCTTGGCGAAGTAAATACCCAGCCACAAGTCATTGGCAACAAGCTAAAGCCGATACTTAGCCATGGCGTGGAGATGATGAGTATGGGCGTTTTGATGGAGGAGGGAATGAGCCTTATCTGGCGTGGCTCGATGATCATGAAAGCGATCGAGCAGCTGCTAAGAGACGTGCTTTGGAGCGAGCTTGATGTCTTGTTTCTTGACATGCCTCCAGGAACGGGCGATGCGCAGCTAACTCTAGCTCAAAGCGTGCCAGTAACGGCAGGTGTATGCGTCACAACGCCACAAGTAGTAGCACTTGATGATAGCAAGCGTGCGCTTGATATGTTTGAGAAGCTTCACATCCCAATCGCTGGCGTCATAGAAAACATGAGTGGCTTTATCTGCCCAGATAACGGCAAAGAGTATGACATCTTTGGCAAAGGCACGACTGAAGAGGTAGCAAAGGCTTATAACACTCAAATTTTAGCTGAAATTCCTATCGAGCCAGCTGTTAGAGTGGGTGGCGATAATGGCAAGCCAGTTAGCTTTTATGAGCCAAACTCAGTCACTGCAAAACGCTATGAGAGCGCAGCTGCAAGACTTTGGGAGATAATAGAAAATATAAATAACGGCGGCGGGGCTGATAACTCAGCTATCCAGCCAGTAAATGACGGCAAGAGTGCTTGCTCGAAGTAAATTTACAAAAGATAAAATTTAGAGCAAATTTTAATTAAATTTGGCTACCAAAATTTGGCTTTGTTTGGTGCTTAGCTTAAATTTTGGAGCCAAAATGCAATCATTAAAAAGAAAATTTAACAGGAGAAAAGATGAAAGCGATCGTAACCGTAGTCGGAAAAGATAGAGTTGGCATCGTTGCTGGCGTCTCAGCAAAGCTTAGCGAGCTAGGTCTAAACATAGATGATATAAGTCAGACTATTTTGAGCGACTTTTTCACGATGATGGCGGTGGTTTCAAGCGATGAAAATAAGGACTTTACAGCCTTAAGAGCGGAGCTAGATAAGCTTGGAGAGAGCCTAAAAGTAAAGATAAATATCCAAAGCTCAGCCATTTTTGATGCTATGCACAAAATTTAAGGACAAAAGATGGATATCAAAAATGTAACCGAAACGATCTCGATGATCGAGGAGCAAAATTTTGACATCAGAACGATAACAATGGGCATTAGTTTGCTCGACTGTATCGATGCTGACATCAACAAAGCCTGCGACAAAATTTACGCAAAAATCACCACTAAAGCCAAAGACCTAGTTAGAGTGGGCAACGAAATTTCCGCTGAGCTAGGCATACCAATCGTCAATAAAAGAGTGAGCGTGACGCCTATCTCGATAATCGGCGCCGCAACAGATGCAAAAGACTACGTGATGATCGCAAAGACGCTTGATAGGGCAGCTATTGAAGTTGGTATTGATTTTATAGGTGGTTTTTCGGCTCTAGTGCAAAAGGGCTACCAAAAGGGCGATGAAATTTTGATAAATTCTATCCCGCAAGCACTCGCACAAACCGCAAAAGTGTGCTCAAGCGTCAATGTCGGCTCAACAAAAAGTGGCATAAATATGAGCGCAGTGCGTGACATGGGACGTATCATAAAAGAGACGGCAGCAGCTTCAGAGATGGGCTGTGCGAAGCTTGTTGTCTTTGCAAACGCAGTCGAAGATAATCCTTTCATGGCTGGTGCATTTCACGGCGTGGGCGAGGCTGATGTGGTGATAAATGTCGGCGTTTCAGGCCCAGGCGTCGTAAAAAGAGCGCTTGAAAAGGTGCGTGGCGAGAGCTTTGACGTGGTGGCTGAGACCGTGAAAAAGACGGCATTTAAGATCACTCGTATCGGTCAGCTCGTTGGTCAAATGGCGAGCGAGCGCCTTGGGGTTAAATTTGGCATCGTCGATCTATCTCTTGCTCCAACGCCTGCTGTGGGCGACTCGGTGGCTCGCGTGCTTGAGGAGATGGGGCTTGAAGCTGTTGGCACGCACGGCACGACTGCGGCACTAGCTCTGCTAAATGACGCGGTCAAAAAAGGTGGCGTAATGGCGTGCAATCAAGTGGGTGGCTTAAGCGGTGCGTTTATCCCAGTCTCAGAGGACGAGGGCATGATAGCTGCGGTGCGCGCAGGATCGCTAAATTTAGAAAAGCTTGAAGCGATGACTGCGATATGCTCAGTTGGACTTGATATGATCGCCATACCTGCGGATACGCCGAGTGAGAGTATAGCTGCGATGATCGCTGATGAGGCGGCTATCGGCGTTATAAATCAAAAAACAACAGCCGTTCGTATCATACCTTTGGGCCGTGAGGGCGATATGATCGAGTTTGGCGGCCTTTTAGGAAGAGCGCCTGTGATGAAGATAAATAAAGCCTCAAGTGCCGACTTTATCGCTCGTGGCGGACAAATCCCAGCACCTATTCATAGTTTTAAAAACTAATATTCAAAGTCCGCTTTAAATTTGCGGACTTTCTCTTAAATTTACCCCGACTTTTCAACTGCTTTTAGTTAAAATAATAAAAATTTTAAATCAAGGAGCTAAAATGAAAATTTTATCACTGCTTACGGCGCTACTTTTTGGAGCGGTATGTGGCTTTGCAAACGATGGCAAAGTAAGAAGTATCGACATCTACGTCACGCCATACTACTCAGCAAACGCTGGTAAGGCCGAGTTTGTGAAGGTTTACGATAAGATAGACGACCTGCTAAAAAGTGGCAAAGAAGAGGACTTCAAAAAGGCTGAAAAGATCGTGCAAGACGCCCCACAAATGGTCTCTCCGATAACTCTTTTTGTTCTCTCAGCTCGCGCTTATGATCTTGGACTTCGCGATGATGCGGTATTTTGGTTTTATGCGGCAAAAAACCGCGCGATCTTGCTAAGAGGCGTTATAGACATGGAGGGCGAGAAATTTACTGACGTGGTGGCTGCGATAGGGGCGTTTATGAAGCTTGTTGGCGACGTGGTCAATCCTTATGCATTTTGCGATATCAAAAAGCAACAAGAGATCGCTGATAAAGCGCTTGAATGGACTAAGAAAAATGCCTATGAAGCGATGTTTTCGCCAGAATTTAGCTCGCCTCACGAAGATAGAAAAGCAGCCCTTGCAAAAGGCATAGAAAAGCTAGAAGCGCGCAATAAAAAAGAGAAAGATTACTTTTTAGACAAAGACAATCTTACTAACTTCAAAGCTATGCGCAAGCAAAATGGCACTGATGAGAAATTTTGCTTCTAAATAGCGAGAAAAACTGAAAATTTGCTTGTAAATTTAGCTTTTGCTTTATGCTAAAAGGGCAAATTTACAAGCTATTTCTATTTTAAATCACGACAAATTTGCTTAAATTTCGCTCTTTTTCGTAAGAGTAGCAAAACCACAAAAATGAGAATAAAAAAATGACTTTGAAATTTGGCGAACTTAAAAAAGTTGCAACAGATGATGGCTTTATCTGGTATGCGGAGACTGGGCTAAAAAGCGAAATTTTTGATCAGGTGCCATTTTGCCTCGTTAGCACAGATAGGGCAGACGTGGATAATGAGACTACTTTGCTGGAAGAGAAAATTGCCCAAGATATCGACCGGTACGTAAAAGAGGCGCTTGCCTTTTTAAAAGATGAGCTTAGGCGAGGGTGCTTTTTGAGCAAGGACGAGCTTAAATTGCTTGACGTGTCAGTTTGCGACCTGCCATTTAGCTCGCCTCAATGCACCTTTTATGCGGGCGATAAGCAGTGGCTGATGAGATTTGCAGAGGGCGAGCTAGATATCTGCGAGCCTTACGGTATAGGGGTGATCTTTGAGGATGAAAAGCCGCTTTGTTTAGAAAATTTAGAGCTTAGCAGTGAGTGCTAAACGCTTAAGCTTTTAAATTTACGCATTAAAAGCTAGTTAAGATTTTCAAGCCTTGCAAAAAATGATGAAATTTTGTTTTTAGGTATTGGCTGCGATCAAGAGGCGCTAGGGTTTTTAAATGATTAAATTTTGCTGTTTTAGGTTTTTACGTCAAAACAGCAAATTTGTTAATTATGCGTTGCAGCAGTCGCTTGGATCTTTTTCTTTTGTGATCCTAGCTCTTAGGTCGTGGCGGATGATCTCTATCGACCAAAACCATACCATGTGACCCACAAACTCAGAGACATACTCATACCAAGGAAGTGTCCAAAGTGGCGGAGTGAGGCCAAGAAACGGCAGTGAGATGCCATGAACTGCGATAGTTGCTAAGATACCAGCCATCACGCCTTGCCACATCGTGATCTTTGGAAATTTCTCAGCCACGACGCAGTAGCCAACGGCAAAGACGACTGAGAAGATGATGTGCGTTAGCATCACGTAGTTAAATGCATGCCCTGCAAACTCGTAGATAGCAGCGTTTGGATCGGCGATACCGACATAATCTCTTAAGAACACATAAGGGGGATTTAGAAAATTTCTCGAGCAGTCGATCGCATCAGCCGCTCTGATGGCACTTTCTGGTCCGCAAGCTGCGTTAAACATATCCATAGGGCTTCTTGGCGGAAGTGGCACTTCTGCGCCCCATTTGACAAAGGCTGAAACTACGCCAGCGATGAGGCCGATCAACGCAGCTAGGGCAAATTTTGGTTTGGTAGCTAAATTTGACATTTTGTCTCCTTGTAAAATTTGAGGCATTTTATTTCTATTTTCTTTATGATAAGGTTAATCATTATTATAATTTATAAATTTATCAAAGCTCAAATGCTTTAAAATCATAAAATTTTTAGCCATTTTTGGCTAGACTAAGAAAAAATTTAAAGGAGAATAG
Source organism: Campylobacter concisus (assembly GCF_902460575.1). Taxonomy (GTDB): domain Bacteria; phylum Campylobacterota; class Campylobacteria; order Campylobacterales; family Campylobacteraceae; genus Campylobacter_A; species Campylobacter_A concisus_AW. Next base: position 491,986 of record NZ_CABPUY010000002.1, read on the forward strand.
ATGTCTAAAGAGTTCAAAGACGCAAACGAATTTAAGGAATTTTTTGAAGAATTTAGAAAAAAAGATGGCTACAAAGATCCAGTTGCTTTTGGCATCGCAAGGGTTGATCGCGGACAAAAAAATAGCGACAAAATTTTGCAAGCAAGTTACGCCGTTGTAAATTATAAAGAGAGCTTTTTAAGCGCAGCTGCTTTTATCTACGCCTTGCAAAAGTGCGATGTTGAGGTTGATTTTGGTGCATCCGAGTTCGTGACTGATCTCACGCCAAAGGTAGCAAAAAAGGCTAGCAAGCTCTTTAGTGTTTTTGAAAAAGATATAAAAACGCATAAAAATGTGGAGAATTTACACGCTGTGAAGATGGCATTTGAGGACGATCTTGAGCTAAATGAGAATAAATTTAAGCTTGTATTTTTGTTCGATGACGCAAAGCCACTTAGCGTGGAGGCCGTCTATCTCAAGCTCTACTTGATCTCACTTGGCAAGGTCGCACCTAGGACGATCGTGCTTGATGGAGCATTTGGAGTGCTACCAAATGTCGCATGGACTAGCCAAAACATCCCGATCGAGCTTGAGTGGCTAAGAGAAAATGAAATTTCTCTAAAGATGTTTGGCGAGTATCCAGCGATCGTGAGCGTTGATAAATTCCCAAGATTTCTAAGTCACATCATCCCAGCTGACAACACGAGAATTTTAGACGCTGCCAAAGTCCGCATGGGCGCTGCTGTGCATCCTGGCACAGTCGTCATGCCAGGGGCTGCTTATATCAACTTTAACGCAGGCACGACTGGTGGCGTGATGGTTGAAGGCAGGGTTAGCAGCTCTGTCGTCGTGGGCGAGGGCAGTGACGTAGGTGGCGGAGCTAGCATACTTGGCGTGCTAAGTGGTACGAATGGCAACCCTGTAAGCATAGGCAAACACTGCTTGCTTGGCGCAAACTCAGTTACTGGCGTGCCTCTTGGTGATAACTGCATCGTGGATGCTGGCATAGCGGTGCTTGAGGGCACAAAGGTCTATATCTCGGCAAGCGAGCGCGAAAAGCTAGCTAAGCTAAATCCAGAGTTTAAATTTGAAGCTGAAATTTACAAAGCGCTTGAGCTTGGCGGGCTAAACGGGCTTCATTTTAGACAAAATAGCCAAACAGGTCAGATCACTGCAAGTGCGAGCAAAAAGGCGATCAAGCTAAATGAGGCACTTCATTAAAAGGAGCTAGCATGAAAGTTGGCATTTTGATGTTTGACAAGATAAATTTGTTAAGCTTTGCCAAAATTTATGATTTTTTGCATAAATTTGAAGGTTTTAACATCAAAACATACGCCCTAAAGCCTGAGATAGTCGATGAATTTGGCGTCAGGCTTCATCCTGAAATTTACGCTGAGAGCCTTTACGGCGTGGATATCCTGGTCGTGCCAGACGGCGTTGGAGCGCTTGGACTAAGATATGATGAGATATTTTTAAGCTGGATAAAAAGCTCAGCGAGCGCGAAATTTAAGATCGGCTTTGACCTTGGCGTGCTTATCATTGGCGGGGCTGGATTTTTAGAAGACAGAGAGGCTTGCATAAGGGGCGGATACAAAAACGCGCTGAGTGGCTACTGTGAGGTAAATGACGCTAAGATGTGCGAGAGCAGGGGTGTGATAAGCGTTAGCGAATTTGATGATGAGATCAAAGAGCAGCTCGCAAAAATCCTAAGTAAAGATAAAATTTAAGGGCTTTGGCTCTTAAATTTGATAGAAATTTTATCTTTTTAATGAGCTTATAGCTTGTTTATGGCGCTATTTACCGCTTCTAAATGCCACTTTATCCACGCTGTGAAGTCAAAGTTTAAATTATTTTCAAGCTTTGTTGTCTGCTCTAAAATTTTATAATAATCTTTTTTATTTGCATAAATAACGCTCGATATTGAAAATGGCTCAATGCTCTCACCAGCCAAGCAGTAGTGCGCCAAAGCCCTTGCCATGCGTCCATTGCCGCCCTCATAGGGATGGATGATCGCAAACCAAAGGTGAGCCAAAACACTTTTTACATAGGCGTTTTCGTGATTTTTATTGATAAAATTTAAAAATTTCATCCTCTATGCGCTCTGCTGGCAAGGCTTCGTAGTCGATTTGCACATTTTTTGAAGGACCTGAGACGACGCTCATCTCATCATCTCTAAATTTAGCTCTTTTTATCTTGTAAATTTTGCTATGGCTATATCCAAACAAGCATTGTGCCAGCCATGTAGCCGCTCGAAGTTCATAGGAGCTTTGTTTAAATTTGCATCAAGCATTAGTGAGACTAGATTATCGCTATGTCTAGTTGCATGAGTGTCAGCTAACCAGTCAAAATTTTCATCTAGTCTCTTTTTTGCCGATGAGCGAATGCTTAATCTTTTTAGCCTCTCGCCCTCTATGAGAGATGAGTTTATTATTTCATCTTCAAGCGCACTAATTTTCGCCTTTAAAAGATCATTTCTGCTGATCTTGCTCGTTATCTCTTTTAAAATTTTGTGTTCTTGATCTAACTTTTTTACAAGGGTGTTTATCTCTCTTTTATCGAAAGAGAAATTTGGGTAGTTAGGATGTTGCCATATCCACAGGTTTTGCATCAAATTTCTTTAAAGATTATACTTTTGTACACCTATCTATAAGGTCTTCTATACTCTCTTCTAGCGTCATTGTAGCCACGTCTATATCCGCGCTCAAATCCATCATCGTAGTCATCGTCGTTATAGTAGCCTCCACGGTAACCACGCTGAAATCTATCAAATCTTTCGTACTCATTTTGATAGTATGGACGGTAGTTAGGAGGATATGGGGCATAGTTTGGATCAACAGGATAGTAGCCACTCATGCGGCAACTATCCTCGTCAAAATCTTTCAATCCAAAACGAAATTTATATCCGTCTATCTTTTTACTAAGGGCGTCGTAGTTTCTCGTGTCGCCATAAAATTTAGCCATTTCTCTTTCGTTTATAAGTTTGCAAAGCCCGATCTCTATCTTTTTAGTATAGTTTGCAGCTAGCAACATCGTAAATGTACAAAACAAAATGGCTATAAATTTCATCTTAGTCTCCTATTTTTATATTTCCGCCTTTGCCAAGACCGCCTTTTACATTTTGGACTTTATAGTCTTTTAGCGCGACTATAAGTTGGTTCATCGCGTCCATAAAGGCATTTACGATCATCCTGCCCTCTGGTGTCTTTGTATAGCCACCAAGTCCAGCACTCACACGTGAAAATGAATTTGAGCCCATGCCAAAGAAGTCAAAGTTGCTATCACTGCCGACTGCGCCAGCGATCTGTACGCCTGAGCGGTTGTCTATGAGAAGCAAAGATGTTTGCGTTTCGCTCTTTGAAAAGCCTCCGCTTACCTTGCCAGCAACGTTACCAAAGACAGCGCCTACAAGTCCGCTGATGCCGCCAGTATCCTCTTTGCTAAATGTGATCTCTGGCTGCATGGTATAATCAGCTGCTACGACTTGACCTTTGTGAAATTTAGAACCTTTTCTTAGCTCGCCACTAGCTTCAAGTGCGCGCTCTTGCATCATATTATCCATACTTCTGCCACGCTCGACGATGACGAAGCAGCCAGTTTGCTGAGCTAAGATCCTTAGCACCGGTACGGTTGAGCCAAGCTGATAATCTCTAGTTAGATATGAGTACCATGAGCTACTTTGATCTTCGTAAAAAGATAATGTTCCTAGTGTTTGGCTGCAACGCTCGATTTTCGTGTTGGCATTTTTGGCTGTATCACCTGCTGCAGCGCCAGTTACACCGCTGTTGCTGCTAGCGCATCCAGCAAATAAACAAAGAGCGGCAACGCTACTAAAGACCTTAGATACTAAAAATCTCTTTTTCATGAAGATCCTTTTTAATGTAATTAGAAGTGCAAATATTATAAGAAAATAATATTTTGTGAAAACTTAAATTTTAAAAGAAAAATATAAAAGTAAAATTTAAGCGGCCAGCAAGATGCCAGCCACATAAATTATTCGACAGTTACGCTTTTTGCGAGGTTTCTTGGCATATCGACGTTGTTGCCAAGTCTAACAGAAATTTCAAGTGCAAGTAGCTGAAGCACTAGCATCATCTCGAAAAATTCGCTCATATAGTGATCTTGAACGCTTGTTTTTACGTAGTCATCGCTTAGTTCAAACTCAAGTGGGCTGATCGCTAGGATATATGCATCTCTTGCAGCAAGCTCTTCGACGTTGCTCTTTGTCTTTTCATATAGTAAATTTTGAGGCATTAAAGCGATCGTAAATAGCTTCTCATCTGCAAGTGCGATAGGTCCGTGCTTCATCTCGCCTGATGGATAGCCCTCGGCATGAAGATATGAAATTTCTTTAAGTTTTAACGCACCTTCTAGCGCTAGCGGATAGAAGATATCTCTACCGATGAAGAAGAAGCCATGGCCGTGCAAATAGTGCTTGCTTAGGCGATGCAGCTTCTCTTGCAAAGAGTTATCTATATTTAAAATTTGTGGGATATGAAGAAGCGTTTTGATCTCGTGATCAAGCTCTTTTTTGCTGATAGATCCCTTTGCTGATGCCATTTGAAGCACAAGCATCCAAAGTACGATGATTTGCGTTGCAAAGGCCTTTGTGCTTGCCACACCTTTTTCGATGCCAGCGCGAGTTAGAAGCGTATTATCAGCTAGTCTAACGATAGATGAGTTATCGACGTTGCAAATCGCAAGCGTCTTTAGCCCAGCCTCTTTTGCGATCCTAAGTGCCTCAAGAGTGTCAGCTGTCTCACCACTTTGCGAGATGACTATGAAGAGCGAGTTTTTGTTTAGATAAGGCTTTCTATATCTAAATTCGCTTGCCACTTCGACCTTTGTTCTAACTTTAGCAAGCCTTTCAAAAAGATAGCTTGCAACAAGCGCTGCATGGTAGCTCGTACCGCACGCACAAAGCACGATATCATCGATACCTTTTAGGTATTCGTCGTCTAAATTTTCAAGGGTGACTTTGTGGTTTTTGACCCTGCCCATGATGGTTTCAGACACAACAGCGCCTTGCTCGTAAATTTCTTTCTCCATAAAAAATGTATAACCCTCTTTTTGGGCATAGCTCTTATCTTTTGGCAGTGCGTTAAAGGTTATGCTAGCTTTTTTGCCGTGTTTAAAAACAGCTATCTCGTCTAAGCTCACGTAGCCGTAGTTGTTATCATCAAGATATGCCACTTCGGTTGCATTGCCGATAAGTGGGGCATCTGATGAGGCAAAATATAGCTCTTTTTTGTCGCTTTTGCCTATCGCCATAGGAGCGGCATCTTTTGCGAAAAATATCTTATCAGGTGCAGTTTTGGTGATAAGTAGCGTCGCATAAGCGCCTCTAAGCTTTGCGATAGTCGCCTCATAAGCTTTAAATGGGTCTTTTTTCTCTTTTAAAATTTCTTCAAAAAGATGCACGATCACTTCGGTGTCGGTTTGGCTCACAAATTTCACACCCTTTGCCTCAAGCTCATCTTTAAGCTCTTTGTAGTTTTCGATGATGCCGTTGTGAACGACAAATGAGTGCTCGCCAAGGTGCGGGTGAGCGTTTATCTCAGTTGGTTTGCCGTGAGTTGCCCAGCGTGTGTGACCTATCGCCACGCCAAAGCCCTCTGATGTAAAGTCCTTTGTCTTTAGGGCTAAATTTTCAAGCTTGCCAACAGCTTTGAAAAAGTCGATCTTGCCATCACTCATCACAGCCATGCCAGCGCTGTCGTATCCACGATACTCAAGCTCTTTTAGACCGCTTAAAATGACCTCTTTTTTCTCTTTATCTCCGATGTATCCTACGATTCCACACATGTTTTACTCGCTTATTAATAAATTTAATATCTCTTCGCCTTTACTCTCAAGTCGCTCGTTTTTCTCGATCAAAAAGAGATTTCTCGTTCTATTTTTAACCGTCTGAATTCTAGCACTCGTGACTTGAAAATGAAGCCTGTCAAAAACACTCATCACATAAGCCATTAGTCCGCGCTGATCTTTTGCGTTGATGCTAAGTTTGGCGTAATCTTTTGAGTGATTTAGCTCGAAGTTTATCTCATCTTTGTTAATATTTGGTTTCAAAGGCTCTCTTAAAACCTCGCTATTTAGGGATTTTAGGGCTAAAATTTTGGTATTTTCAAGCTCATGATTTTTTACATTTTGGTTAAAGTCAAGCCTGATATAAAATTTCTTCTCAAAAAGCTCAAATATCTCCATATATGCAAGGTCAAATTTGGCAAATTCATAGAGCAGGGCGCTTAAATTTAGGCTCTTGTTTGTATAAATTTGAATGCTTAAATTTTTACTATTGTTTATGAAAATTTCGGTTTCGTTTAAGCTATCAGCTACTTTGCTTAAATTTATGATCTCGCTTGCGCTATATTTTGTAAAGACCAAATTTGATGTGATCTTAAAAATTTTCTCTTGCAGCTTTGGCTCAAGCGCCAAAAACTCGCTATTTCGTTTTATAGACTGCTCTTTTTTTACCCGCCTTGTCGCTTCATCAAGTAAATTTTCATCGCTAAATGCGCTAAGAGAAATTTCATAAAGCTCTCTTAAAAGCTTTGCCGTGTAGGCGTTGTAAAGCCTCTCATTTGTGGCGTTTATCACGCAGTAGCTAAGGATGTAAAGTAGCTTTAAAACCTGCTTGTCGCCAAGCTTCGAGATAAAAGCGAAGATAACGCGCTGTGAGTAGATGTCCTCTCTGTTTGAGACGTTGCTCATTAGGGTGTGGTATTTTATCAAGATGACGCCGATGTTGATAGCTTTTTGGCTTAAATTTAGCTTGTTCGCGTAGGCTCTAAAGATGTTTGCACCGATGTTTGCGTGATCTTTGCCGCCAAGTCCTTTGCCAACATCATGCATAAGCGTCACGATCTTAAGCATCGTTTTGCCCTCTAAGCAAAGCTCAGCGTAGAGATTTTTTATAAATTTATCTTTTATACTTTCAAGAAATTTGACACTTAAAATGCTATGCTCATCAACCGTAAATTCGTGATAGCCGTCATATTCTGCTAGCTGGGAGATATGCTCCATCGGTTTTATCAAAATTTGTATCATCTGTGCATCGAGCAAGGATTTTAAGATAGCGTAGGAGTTTTCTCTTAAAAATATCTTCTTAAACTCGCTTATAGCGCGCTCTAGGCCATCTTTTGTGATGATGGCTCGCTTGATATAAAAGATCGCGCTTATATCAAATTTATAATCCACATCTTTTAGCTCTAAAAGCTCATTTATGAGATCCTCGATAAGAGCTGGCTTTTTGTGAAGCGGCACGTAGATGACGCCATTTATCTCATAAAAGCCATTTTTTAGCCTAGCAAATTTTCTTTGCTCGAAGCTTAGCTCGCTTTTGAAAAATGGCCTACAAAGCGAAGCTGCGATAAATCTTGAATAAATGGCTACGTTGTTCATCGAGCTTAGCATCTTTTGGCTGATGACGCTCTCGTTGTCTTGCAGCTTTTTGGACTTTGTCTGCATGAAATTTGTCGTGATCTCAACACTTGAGGCGCTGAAAGTATCGGTGTTTTGAGTTAAATTTAAAGCACTTAGCAAGCTTAGTAAAAAATCCACATTTAGATTAAAACTTGCTATCTCTTTTTCATTCATCACTTTAAGGGCTTGCGATCTAACCGAAACATCGCTATCTAGGCAGTTTAGTATGCAGTTTAGGTGGTAAATTTCATCTATTCCGCCAAAGCCACTTTTTAAATTTGGCTCTTGTGCCAAGTAGCTTATGCTAGAAAATGGCAAAAATGCCTTTAAATGGTAGTTTAAAAAGGCTTTTTTATCAAATTCTTTTATCTTTATGATCTCGCTTTTTACTAAGCGGTAGAGGCTTTTTGAGCCGCAGATATAGCGAAGTTGCGAGGTTTCGCTTTTAAATTTAAGGTCATCTTTGAAATTTATAAAAATTTCATCCACTTCGGCAATTTTTATCACAAATTTCATGCCAGAGCTATCTAAAATTTCAGAAAATTCTTTTAAGAAATTTTTTATATTATAGCCCTTTAAATTTTTATAAACTAGTAAAATTTCAAGCTCGCTATTTGCGCTAAGTAGCGTTTGAGCGTATTTGCCAGTGGCTAGAACGCTAAAAGCAAAGCTGTCGTTTTGTGGCACAAACTCATCAAAAAATTCTCGCATAGTTTCATTTAAATAAGATTTTATAAAATCATCATACTCTTTGGCTAAGAAATTTGTGAAATTTCTGCCTTGGTTTTTTTGAAAATGTTTTGGCAAATTTGCCTTAAAATCAAGAAATTTCTCTTTGATTTTTGAATAATTATCGCTATTTTTGGCACTTTTATCAGCTAGCATTTAGTGTTTCCATTGTTAAAAATATCTTGGCAAATGTTACATAATTTTTGCAAAAACAAAGCTTTATTTGCTTATAATAAAGCCTTAAGTTCAGCTTTAGGACGATATAAATAATGAATCTATTACAAAAACTAGAAAGTGGCGAGAGATTAAGCAAGCAAGAGGCTTTTTCGCTTTATGAGCTTGATCTTTTTACCTTGGCTAAATTTGCCGACAAAAAGCGCAGAAAACTGCACGGTAACAAGGTCTTTTTTAACGTAAATCGCCATATCAATCCAACAAATATCTGTGCTGACATCTGTAAATTTTGCGCATTTTCAGCCCACAGAAAAAATCCAAATCCATACCTAATGAGCCACGAAGAAATTTTAAAGATCGTTGATGAGAGCGTGAGCCACGGCGTAAAAGAGATACACATTGTCTCCGCCCACAACGCAACTAGCGGCTGGCAGTGGTACTTAGAAATTTTTAAAAAGATAAAGGCAGCTCATCCAGAGCTTCACGTAAAAGCGATGACGGCGGCTGAGATTGATTTTTTATCAAGGCATTACGGCTTAAGCTACGATGAGGTGATAGAAAAGATGCTCGAATACGGAGTCGATAGCATGCCAGGCGGTGGGGCTGAAATTTTTGACGAAGAGGTCAGGGCTAAAATTTGCAAAGGCAAGGTAAGTAGCGAGAACTGGCTCAAAATTCACAAAATGTGGCACGACAAGGGCAGACAAAGTAACGCTACAATGCTTTTTGGACACATAGAAAGCCGTGAAAATAGGATCGATCACATGCTAAGGATCAGGGACTTGCAGGATGAAACTGGCGGATTTAACGCATTTATCCCGCTTGTCTATCAAAGAGAAAATAACTACTTAAAAGATGTTAAATTTCTAGGATCGGCTGAAATTTTAAAGACTATGGCGATTTCGAGGCTAGTGCTTGATAATGTCCCGCACATAAAGGCATACTGGGCTACATCGACCTTAAATTTAGCGATGATAGCGCAGGAATTTGGCGCTGATGATCTTGATGGCACGATAGAAAAAGAGAGTATCCAAAGTGCAGCCGGCGCAAATAGCGCAAATGGCGTTACGCTAAAGACATTTTGCGATCTTATTAAAACATCTGGTTTTACGCCGGTTGAGCGTGATAGCTTATATAACGAACTTAAAATTTACTAAAGGAGCTTGGGGTGAAATTTTTTGACTTAGCACAAAACAAAACGAGTGTGAAGCAGGAATTTGGAGCGGGACTTACGACATTTTTGGCGATGATGTATATCGTGCCGGTAAATGCGATCATTATGAGCAAAACTGGCATGCCTTATGAGGCATTAATCACTGCAACTGCGCTAATTACCATATTTTCTACTGTATTAAATGGTCTTTGGGCGAACACACCAGTTGCGATGAGCGTTGGCATGGGGCTTAACGCTTATTTTACATTTGGTCTTTGCATCGGTATGAAAGTGCCTTGGCAAACGGCTCTTGGCGTTGTTTTTCTAAGCGGCGTGATATTTGTCGTCTTATCTTTTACAAATTTTAGAATGTGGATAATAAGATCCATCCCACTTGACCTACGAAGAGCGATAAGCGCTGGCATAGGCACGTTTATCAGCTTTGTTGCGTTTCAGCAAATGGGCTTTATAGTAAATAACGACGCGGTTTTGGTTGGTATAGGAAATTTCAGAGATCCAAACGTGCTTCTTGGCGTTTTGGGGCTATTTTTGGTTATTTGCTTTTGGGCATGGAAGATAAAGGGCGCGTTTATACTGGCTGTGCTTGTCACTTCAGTGATCGCTTGGGTACTTGGCATCGCTCCTCATCCAACAGAAATTTTCTCAACGCCAGCCTCTATCTCACCGATATTTTTAGAGCTTGACATAAAAGGCGCCTTTAGCCTAGCCTTGCTACCGGTTATTATCACATTTTTTGTGACCGATCTTTTTGACTCGATAGGCACGCTAGCTGGCGTTGGCACAAGGGCTGGGATATTTGACGAAAACAAAAAAGATGGTGTCGTAAAACTTGAAAAAACTCTTGAAGCTGATGCCGTTGCTACTGCAGCTGGCTCGCTTGTAGGTGTAAGTACGACCACATCGTTTGTAGAGAGCGCAAGCGGCGTAGAAGAGGGCGGTAGGACTGGTCTAACGGCTGTATTTTGCGGACTTTTATTTATACTTACACTATTTATGTTGCCACTTTTTAAAGCTATCCCTGGCAACGCCATCTATCCGATCCTCGTAATGGTCGGCGTGCTTATGTTTGCCGAGCTTGCTAGCATAAATTTCAAAGATCCAGCCATCGGCGTTGCGACATTTTTCATAGTTGTGCTCATCCCGCTTACTTACTCGATCACAAACGGTCTTGCATTTGGCTTTATGTCATACGTCATAGTTAAGCTCATAAAGAGAGAATTTAGCGATATAAATTTAGGCGTAGTCGTGCTAGCGCTTATTAGTTTTATCGTATTTTTAGTGCATTGATAAGGATGAAAGATGATATTTTATAGCTACGATGAATTTGCCGTTGATGCTAAAAAGATGGCAAAACAGATAAAAGATGAATTTGATCCAGAGGTGATACTAGCCGTGGCAAGAGGCGGTCTAACGCTTGGCCACTCGCTAGCCGTTGCGCTAGAAAATAGAAATTTATTTACCCTAAATTCTATCCACTACGAGGATACAAACAAGCTTGATACGATACAAATTTTTAACGTGCCAGATCTTAGCAAATACACTAAAATTTTGCTTGTTGATGATATCATCGATAGCGGCGAGAGCATGGTCGAGATAAAAAGAGAGCTGCTTAAACGCTATCCAAATTTAGATATAAAGATAGCAACTGTATTTTATAAAGAAAAGGCTCTGCTTTTGCCTGAATTTAAGGTAAAAGAGGCTCATGACTGGGTTGAGTTTTTCTGGGATATACATATTTAAGGGCTAAATTTGTTAGAAAGAGTTAGAGAATTTGCTAGCAGACACATCGCTTTTAGCGTGTTTTTGATATGTTTGATTGATTTTGTTTTTTTACTTTATGCGGCAAATTCTCTTAGCATAAGCTACAACGAGGCTGAAATTTTCTTTCAAAAGCACAGCCTTCTAAGCTACATCTTAAAACTAAGTACCCATTTTTTTGGTCAAAATGACCTTGCTGTGCGGGGCGTGATGATCTTTTTTCACATCGCAAGCGTGGTTTTGATGTATAAGGTGAGTAAATTTTACATTAAGCTCGAGTTTGACAGGATCATAGCAGTTCTACTTTTTGTGCTGCTTCCTGGCACGCTAGCTTCAGCCCTTATCATAAATAACGCTGGAATTTGCATCACTCTAGCGCTTTTGTGTATATATCTTTTTCATATTAAAAAGAAAATTTTATTTGGCATCTTTTTCTGCCTAGCCTTTTTCATAGATGGCGATTTTTTGATATTTTATGCAGGATTTTTTATATTTGCACTTTACAAAAGAAAGCCGCCACTTGCTTGGCTAAGCGCCATTTTATTTTTGCTGACACTTTACTTTTTTGGCTTTGAAACAAATGGCAGACCAAGTGGGCATTTTATCGATACTTTTGGCATATTTGCCGCTGTATTTTCGCCATTTGTCTTTATCTTTTTTATATATACGATTTATAGAATTTGGGTTAAGGAGAAGAAGGATCTTTTGTGGTTTATTGCCATTTGCTCATTTTGCTTTTGTATGATAGTCTCTGTGCGCCAAAGGCTGGAGCTTGAGCAGTTTTTGCCATTTTGCGTGATCGCAACGCCACTTATGGTTAGAGTTTTTTTCAACTCATATCGCGTGAGGCTGCCAAAATTTAGAAAAGGTCATAAAATTTGCACTAGCTTAGTGATGCTCTTTTTGATATTTAACTGGTCAGCGATCATCTTTAATCAAATTTTTTACCTCTTTTTAAGCGATCCTACAAAACATCTCACATATAAATTCGATGTAGCAAAAGAGCTAGCAGATAAGCTAAAAGAGGCTGGAGTGCAAGATATAGCGACTGATGATACAAGGCTTGCGCTAAGGCTTAAATTTTATGGGATAAAAACAAAAAGTTACTCTAAAAATTTATTAGCAAGTGCCGATTTAGATGAGAAGTCAAAAATTAGTATAGAAAAAATGGGAAAAGTAGTTGCAAATTTCAATATCAAGGAACGATAAGCTATGAAAAAAAGAGCTTTTACGATGATAGAGCTTGTTTTTGTTATTGTTGTTGTTGGAATTTTAGCTGCCATTATGATCCCAAAACTAAACAGAAATGCCTCAAGAGAAGCTGCAAATCAGGTCCTAACTCATATAAGATACACTCAACACCTCGCTATGCAGGATGATAAATATTCTATTACCGAAAAAGGATGGGCAAAACAGCGCTGGACGATAGCTTTTGCTAAAGATAAAGTAGACGGCTGTTCGGTCGATAAAAATAATGAGCAAACTTGGAAATATAGTGTTTATTATGATAAAAGTATGACTGGAAACCCGAATTCACAAGATGAATTTGCAAGTGATATTTATAAGACTGGAAAGTTACTAACAGCTGGCTGGAGTGGTATGTCAGGTGGTGACTGCAAAAAGATAAACAAAGAGTTAAATATAGAAAAAAGATTTGGTATAACAGATGTAACCCTATCTGGTGGATGTGTAAAAGGAAATGCTAAGAAAAAAATCGCTTTTGATGAAATGGGACGACCGATGTGGACAATAAGCACAGTTGGTGGTGGTATAAAGCGACCATACGATAGACTTGTTAAAAAAGATTGCAGTATAACAATAACAGATAAACGTGGCAATCAAACAACCATTACTATAGAAAAAGAAAGTGGCTTTGCATCCATAAAAGAAAATAGTTAAATTTGATTAAAAATTTATAGTTTTTATTTTTTAAAAAAGTTGCCATTTTTTAATCTGCATTTAAGCATCCCTCATATATAATTCCAGCTCACGAAACGAGAAACCACCTTTAACTTCAACGTTAATAAAGCCTTTTTCTTATCGTTGTTCTTTTAACTTACAATTGTTAAACTATTAGTCAATCTTTGAAATCTAAACAAGTGATCGATTGAGCCAGTCTATTATGATTAAATAATAGATTAGACAAACTAATATAAAAACTAAAAGTTTTTTTGATTAAAAACTTCATAATAAAAATCCTATTCTATTAGATAGGTAATTAATATGGAGAGTTTGATCCTGGCTCAGAG
>NZ_CABPUY010000002.1:511346-519905 GCF_902460575.1 Campylobacter concisus
GTTAAATAAGAGATTTAGCTATTATATCTTTTATTTAACACTGCCCGTGACTATACAGACGAGGAAACGCCTTGCTCCATCTCGAACCAAGAAGCTAAGCTCGTCCTGGCTGATGATACTCTCCCTTACTGGGATGTTGGAAAAGTAGGTCGTTGCGGGCTTTGTTGTTTGTCTGCTTTAACTATTACATTGTTTGATTCTGTTTTTATTATTGTTGTTTCTTGTATAAGTATAAAATATTAAATTCTTTTACTTGTTTTTATATTAATTTCTTCAAGCTTATAGTTTATAATCTGATTTTTTCGAACTGGGTTTTAGGTAGTTAGATTAAAGTTCTAATATATGTGATCATAAAATTTGGGATCTTTATTCCATTGGTTGTTAAAAAATACCCGAACCTTATCATGTTATTAATGCCAAAGGATACAGCATGGTATTGCTAATGGTGAACTTCTTTTTATAAGTGTGGCAAATACAGGTGACATAATAAGCCGCAATGTACACGTCATAAATATGCGACGACGTATTCGTAAAACTATTAGAAAAAATCAGATAGTGAATGTTATAACTCTATTTTTGGATAATGAAGAGTATAAACCTATCATAATAGACGGTAAAAATTTAGAAAATTGCGCTATTGTATGGGTCGTGACGCATAACAGAAAAAGGAGTTGCTTAAAGGGACTTTGAAGCTATTTGAAGCTTTAGACTTTCAAATGCAAAAAATGCCTAAATTTTGCATTTTGAGTTCCTTATTTTTACTCCATATCCCCATCTGCTAAAATAACGATCTTAACGCTATTTACTCCATATTTTTATCTGTTCTTTTTACCTTTTGAATAAGATTTATCACTTAGCTATTTGATATTTGCATGACCTCTAAGCTGATCTGAATATTACAGTCAAAAAGTCATTTTTGAGGTGATGCGTTGTTTATGTATTTATTGTTTTTGCTAAAGTTTTATTACATACTAACGAACGCGATGCTAAATTTATTAAATTTAACACTGCCTCATGTAAAAGTGTATACTTATATTAAGCTAAACGAAAAGTATTAAGTTATATTATTTTTTAAGATTTATCAAATTTCTTTAAAGGAGAGCGTATGAAACTAGCATTTTCAAAAGCTGTTTTTGTAGCAGCTGGCATTGCCTTATTCGCAGGCTCACTCTTAAACGCAGAGGATAAATTTAGTCCTGTCATAGTCATACATGGTGGCACCAGTGGACTTGAGCTTACTAAAGATGAGTTTAAAGTGCGCGAAGAGCCTATGAAAAAGGCGCTTTTAGCTGGCCAGGCTGTGCTTGAAAAGGGCGGTAGTGCTATGGATGCAGTTACGGCAGCCATTATGGTGTTAGAAGACGATCCAAATTTTAATGCTGGCAAGGGCGCAGTATTTACAGCTGACGGCTTTAATGAGCTGGATGCCTCGATCATGGACGGCTCTACTAAAAAAGCAGGTGCAGTCGCGATGGCAAGGCATATCAAAAACCCTATCCTTGGCGCGAGAGTTGTAATGGACAAGACTTGGCACACTCTTGTTGCTGGCGAGGGAGCTGACAAATTAGCCAAAGAAAACGGCCTAGAGATGGTCGATCAAAAGTACTTTTTCACGCAGTTTAGATATGACGCACTCCAAAGGGCAAAAGAGAAACAAAAGCTCATGCTTGATAGTGAAAAGACAAAGAAAACTTCGCTAAATTTATATGAGCGCCCATATCTTGGCACTGTTGGAGCGATAGCTCTTGATAAAAATGGCAACCTAGCCGCAGCAACAAGCACTGGTGGCATGACAAATAAAATGACTGGTCGTATAGGTGATAGTCCAATAATTGGCTCTGGAACCTATGCAGATAATGACTCAGTAGCAGTCTCTTGCACAGGCACAGGTGATATCTATATGCGCGTAAATGCTGCTCATGAGGTCTCAGCCCTTTATAAATACAAAACTTCAGATGTGCAAAAAGCAGCCGAAGAGGCTGTAAAAGAGGTAGCAGCACTAGGCGGTAGTGGCGGTATCATCTCTATTGATAAGTTTGGTAAGACTGGCTTTGCTTGGACTAAAGATAAACTTGGTATGTATCACGGTGAGGCAAGACTAGGAGCTAAACCAGTTGTTTACTGGCCACTTGGCGAGAAATGATTAGATAGCTAGGTCGGATTATATCCGGCCTAGTTTTTAAAGGGAGAAAGTTTATTAAAATATATAAATTGCTCCAAGAACGATAAATGCTCTTAGGCAAAAACCGCCAACTAAAACACCATATTCATTATATACGCAGCTTTTAACGCCTTCGCTACATCCGCATACTGCTCCGTCTTTTGTTACGCCACATCTTTGTAGCATAAATTTACTGCCGCCAATTAATGGCAGTGCAAGACCAAGTACTATAAAACCTATCCAAAACATCGGCGCTAGAGAGCCTGATACTATTTTAGTTATGCTAGCCATGCCAGCAGCTTCGTTTCTAACGCTTGCAAATAGCATCAAGAGGGCAAAAATTTCAAGTGCCACCAAAATAGTGTGAAATTTATGCGACTCGTGGCTCAAAATGCCGCCACCACTTAGCACAGATATAGCGTTTGCACTAAGGCCTGTTGATATGGCTGAGATAGTAAATAGTATCGGTAGCCATATACTTGCCCATAGTGGGATCGCTTTAACAACATATAAAAGTAGTCCAGTGTAACCCATCACTCCAATGGCTAGTAGCGAGCCAAGGCTAAGCATCATATCGCAAATTTTGCCACCTTTTTTAACTTGTAAAAGCACGAGTACGCTAACTATTATGAAAAATGTTAGAAGATATGTGCCGATACTCATTATAGAAACTGGTCTTGTGTAAAGGCCTATGATCTTAGCTGGATTGATCGCCGCACTTGGCGCTAGGTCAAATAGCAAAAGCAAAGTTCCAACTATGACCGCTATTGGCGCTAGCAAAAATCCAAATTTGTAAAATTTCTCATCAAGCTTGCCCAAAAAGCCTTTATAGGCTAAAGCCGAGCACAAAAATGCCCCAGCACCTAAACCACCCAAAAACAGATATATGACTATGAGCCATCCCCAAGTTGTTTGTTCCATTATCTATCCTTTAACTCTTAAAAGTTAGAAGAGCTCTTGACTGCTCTATCTCGTTTTCAAGATATAAATTTAAAAAATCAGCAAAGCTCACATAGGCTTCTAAATTTGTAGCCTCCTTACAACGAGAGCTAAATTTATAAAACCACTCAAACGGATGAGTGCGGATGAAGTCATATTTTTTATGTAAAATTTCATCCATTTTCTCTTTTTCGTCTGCTTGTAAGGCATTGAAACTTAGAAAGTAAAGGTATTGCAGCTCATATCCGATGAAATCATCTGGAAATTTATCAAACTGCTCTTTACTAAGTTTTAGCCCAGAGCTCTCATAAAAGCCACGCACTTGTATAGTCTTCTCGCCAAACATCGTTTTATAATCAAAATAAACCGACTCATATGGCTCAGCTTTTGGGTGTCTTGGCCCTACAAATAGCCTATTAAATTCATATCTTAGCTCGTCTAGCAAATTTAGATCATCTTTGCACTTATTTAGCCAAAGTATGAAGTTGTGATTTTTAAATTTATCACTAAAATTAAAGCTTAGGCTTATGAGCTCATCTAAATTTTGCTCTCTAAGCTCTACTAAGAAAAATCGCCTTAAAAAGTCTTCAACACTAAGGCTAACGCTAAGCTTTTCTTTGACCTTATCCATCTTTTACTCTTTAGTGTATGAATTCGTTTCGCTTCATTCTTGGATAAAAGCGGATATTTGGCTTGGTAAAGAAGTGTTTAAAGCCTGGCATCTCTTTTTGCATACCAGCGCTGTCGCTGACGTTGCTATCAACTAGTTTTAGTACTCCACACGGACAGCCTGCTACGCAAGCTGGCTCTTCGCCACGCTCAAGTTTTTCAGCGCAGAGATTGCACTTTTGAGCTTTACCGTCTTTGCCTTTTGTGATAGAGCCATAAGGGCAAGCCATCAAGCAGTATCCGCAACCTATGCACTTATCATGAAGTGGCTGTACGACACCATTTTCTAGCTTGATATAAGCCCCAACTGGGCAGACATCCATACAGGCTGGTTCGTCGCAGTGATGGCAAGAGTGAGTTATAAAGATCTCTTTTTCTATGCCATCTTCATGTATCATAAGGCCATCAACATGTCTCCAGTTTATATCTGGATCTTGGTTGTGATAGACTTGACATGAAATTTCACAAGCCTTGCAGCCTATACAAAAGTTATAATCAAATAAAAAACCTTGTTTTCTTTTCATCTTAGACCCCTTTACATCTCTTGTTTAGCTGCTTTTTTTACTTCACAAAAGCTAGCTGTATAAGTTGAGCCATTTCCTAGATCGCTAACGCCATCAGAGCAAAGTATGTTTGCTCCAGTTCTTGATTTAGTCACTTTTACCCAGATGTTGTTCCACGCATAGACTATGCCTGGGTTCATTTGATTTGTCTCGACTGCTGTAAAGACGGCTGTACCTTTTTCGTTTGTTGCCTCAACTGTGTCTCCATTTTTGATACCGCGTGCTTCCATATCTTCACGTGTCATAAATAGCTCAGCATTGCCCTTAACGATAACCCTTTTTAAGATATAAGGCATATTGCCCCAGTTTGAGTTATCTTGGAGCTGAGTACCTGGCGTCATGAAATAAAGCGGATATTTCTTAAGATAGTCTTTTCCAAATTTATTGCTCTTTTCATAGTAGTCCCAGTCAGTTTCAAGGTCTATTACTGGATGATATCCTGCGTCTTTAAAGATTTGTGAGTAAAGCTCGCATTTTCCACTTTTTGTACCAAAGACTAGTTTGTCTTTTGGCGCATAAGGGTAGTATGGGAACTGATCCTTCATCGTTTCAGGCGTTCTAAATGGCTTGATCCAGCCGACTGATTTTAGTTTTTCATAGGTGATGTTTTGTTTTTTGGCAAATTCTGTATCCAAAAAGCGTCTGCAAACCGTTTCACTATCCCAGTTAAAGCACTCTTCTGTATAGCCCATCGCTTTTGCAAGAGCGTTGAAGAACTCTAAATTTGTCTTAGCTTCACCAAGAGGTTTTACACTTTGAGCGTTGTAGCAGACGTATCCAGAAATTTGGTCGTTTTGGATATCCTCACTCTCCATAAATGTAACACCAGGTAGAACATAGTCAGCATAGTCACAGGTATCTGTTTCGTAAGGATCAATTACAACCAAAAAGAAGTCATCGTCCATTACACGCTTTTTGATCAAATTTGTATTTGGCGCTGTTACCATTAAATTTGAGTTGTAGTTGATGCATGCTCTAATGACAGTGTTTATAGGCTTGTCAAGATATGTTGGATTTTCTTTTTGTATGCCTTTGCCAAATTCTATATAGCTTATTTGCTGTCTTTCTATCTTTTTGCCATCTTTATCTTTTGGAGAAAGATCTGGCATGCAGTTGTCGAAATTAAAGCAGCCTTTTACATGCACATACGCCCAAAATAGTCCGCCACCAAGCTTTGTCAAGGCGCCAGTTAAAACTGGTAAAAATGTAACCGCACGAACAAGTCTTGCTCCGTTAAAGTGTCTTTGTCCGCCGTCGCCGTGCATGATAGCTGGTGCTTTTGCGTGAGCGTACTCTCTGGCAAAAACTTTGATCTGATCCACACTTGCTCCGCACATCTCAGATAGCTCGCCATAGGTGTAGAGTGAGCACTCGTGTACTAGATCTTCAAAGCCAGTGGTATATTTTTCTACAAATTCATGATCATATAGATCTTCTTCTATCAAAAATTTGCAGACCGCTAGACAAAATGCAGGGTCACTAGATGGTTTTAGCTGGATAAACATATCAGCTTGGTTTGCAAGAGGAATTCTTATCGTATTTATAACGATGATCTTTCCGCCTCTTTTTTTAACGCGGTGAGCAAATCTTATCCAGTGTACGGCTGTGTAAGCTTCGTTTGATCCCCAGCTAATGTACATATCACTCTCATCGATCTCAAGTGCATCTTTTGAGAAGTCAGTACCTATAACGCTAGGAGTGCCCGCGTATCTTGGCCAGTCACAAGGGTTTCTAACAAGTCTTGTGGCTCCATATTTTTCAAAGAAATTTCCTGGTGCGATAGTTTTTGAGATATGTCCCTCGTTGCCAGAGTAGACAAACTCGGTCAAGGCTTCGCCACCAAATTTCTCTTTTATCTCAGTTAGCTTCGTAGCTATCTCTTTTAAGGCTTGATCCCAGCTTATCTTCTCCCATTTTCCCTCGCCTTTTTTACCGACTCTTTTCATAGGGTGCATGATGCGGTCAGCGTTATACAGGTGCATGGCATAGGTGTGACCCTTGACGCAGACTGTGCCTTGCGTTAGCGGGTGCTTTGGATCTCCTTTTATGCTTACCATTTTGCCGTCTTTTATCTCAGCGATCATCGAACAGGCATCACGGCAGTTTCTAGGACAGGTTAGGTAGTGGTATTCTACATTTTCCTCGTTCTTATAGGATTTTGGTTTAAAATCCACCTCAAATTGCTCCATACCAAATAGGCTAGGAGCTGTCCCAGCTGCTGCTAGAGCTGCTCCGGTGCCTTTTAGGAAAGAACGTCTTTGCATGTTTTCTCCTTAAATTTGATAGCTATTTCACCTCAAAGATAAAAACTTTATTCTCTTTGCCTTCTCGTGAGAAGATGTAAAATTTATTATCTTTGATTGCTAATGCTCTTGGGTTATTTACCCCACTAAAACTAAATGCCTCGTCTATCTCTTTGGTGGTTAAATTTAACTTTAAAATAGTTGAGAAATTTTTGCTTAAAAGATAGAGCGCATCAGGCTCCACATCAACACCAGTAATGTAGTAGTTGTTTAAATTTCTACCCTCTTTTAGCTGCAAATTTGCTCCAGCTTTTGGCATAAATTCTTCTAAGATCATCTTGTCATCACCATCAAATATAGCCACACTCCAGTAGTCTCTAACGTCATTTGGCACGCTAGCTGTGAAAAATTTATTCTCACTTTCTAGATAGTCCCAGCCTAAGATGTACTGCTGTTTTGATCTAATGGTAGAAAATCTGCCCTTGTTGCCAAGGTCGTTTAGCTTCCATGCGTCATATCCAGCCAATAGGTGCCTCCACTGGCTATTTTGCTCATCTTTGCTAAGATTGCTAGCTGGCTCATAAAAGACAAAAGTTTTGTTATAACTTATAATGCCAAGCTCTTTTTTATACCAAGTAGCCCCGACTGTTGCCTCCATCTCCATTATAAAATGACGGTCATGTTTGGCATAACTTAGAGGCTTTAAATTCTCATCTGCGATGTAAAATTCATTGTCGTTTGAGACAAGAGCAAAGTGCTTTTTGCTCTCATCGTAGTCGGCTCCAGTTATTGCATTATCATTTTGCAAATTTAGAGTGAGCGTATCTTTAAGACCTAGCTCTTTTATGTTTTGGATCGCTCCATTTTTACTATCCATGTCAAAGTTAAACCCAAAAGCAAGGCTTGCTAATGCGACAAAAAATATTAGTTTTTTCATCTTTTACTCCTTACTTTGCTAGGTCTGGAAGCTCAGGGTTCCAGTCAAATCTAAAATCAAGCGAGCTATCCCAGTGGTCTTTCTCCCAGAACCATTTTGAAGGATCGATACTCATCCTTGGTGGTGTGCTAGATCCTAGATATGGTGGTGGACCAGAAGCTATAAAGGCTTGAACGCAGTTTGCAAGGATGATCACGATAAAGACTAAATTTGCAAATTTGCCAAGTGGTAAGTAGCTTAGAAAGTTGCCATATTCGCCATTTGAGCTTTTTTGCATTATAAGACCCAAATTTTTGCTAAACAAAAATATAAAAGCCAAAAATATGATCACACAAAAATCAACAACCATAACCCAAAGCTGAGTATGGGCACCTAAAATTTCAAGGCCAAAACCTTGTTTGATGTCAAGATAGCCGCCAAATGTTCCATCTAGGCTGTAGTGGATAAAGCCATTAAATATGCCCCAGCAAGCCATTAGTAAAAGTGCTGCTAGATAGCCAGGTTTTAGTCCGTACCTGATGATAAAAAGTGCTATTAGGCTAATAGCTATCATCGTGATCCTCTCGGCCCAGCACATTACGCAAGGGTTATCACCTAGTCCAAAGCCAAGCACCAAGCAGGCGATACCAACTGGAAGTGCCACAAGAGCAGTGATGGCCAGTGACATAAGGTTGAAAAAGCCTTGTTCGTTTGCTGGGATTTCGTTTTGTTTTGTTTGCATCTTGCCCTCCTAAAAGTTGCCTATTGGCAAGACTACCCATAAATTTACGTAAAATTCTAGTGCAACTAGTATTACGCACCCCAAAGCCATACAGGACGTTGCTATTTTCTTCATTTGTGGCTTTATGTATAAGATAAGCCCACTAATCAGAAATAGTGTCAAAATTAGAAATTCCATTTTGAGCTCCCAATTTGTAAATTTTCAACTACAAGCATGCTTATCTGAGAAAAATAATATAACTATATTTATTAAATTTAGTTTAAAAAATATATTTTTATGGCTAAGTTTTACTTTATAAAATAAAATTTTGTAAATAAAAATATATT
>NZ_CABPUY010000003.1:0-152119 GCF_902460575.1 Campylobacter concisus
GCTTAATTTCATTTAAAATTTTAGCTAATTTAAAAATATAGAATAAATAATAATAGTTACCTCCTCTATTATCAACAGTTTTATCACTAAGAAAAAAAATATTTTTACAGTTTGTTATATTTATTTTGGAAAAAGTTGCCAAAAAAACATCATATCCAGATTCAATAAAATAGTCTACCCATTTTTTGGTATGTATTGAGCCAGCATCTGCTACAAACATTATTTTCTTTATATTCACTGTTCCCCCATAATTTCTTTAAAGAATTCCAGTCTTTTTTGTTCTTTAATTCTTATATCTAAATTTTCTTCAGCAAATTTTCTGGCAAGAATGTTGATATTGTTATTATTAAATACGCTATCAACAAATACCTTTATCTTACTTAAATCTATATTATCCTCATCCAGTCTTAAGGCAAATTTTTCTATGTCTTGTAAATCTGTATCCTCATAAGCATATATTATTGGAAGTCCGCAAGATAAATATTCTCTTGTTTTCAGAGGAGATGCTTCTCTCATTTTTTTATATATATATATAGACAATGTGCCTATTCCGACATCGCATTTTACAATTTCATCGATCACTCTGTCGCTAGACATCCTTCCCATATATTTTAAATTATCAGTATTGCAGCCATCCTGCCCAATTATTATAAAGTCATATTTGGTCAAATTTTTAGCCATTTCTACTATCTTATCAACACCATGCCACTTTTGTCCAACTGAACCAACGAAAACTAACCTTGGTCTAGTGTTTGTATTATTTTTTATGGGATATTTTTTTACATCTGCTCCATTTGCTATAACGATACTTTTTTTACCAAAATAGCTAAAAATATTTGATAATTCATGACTTACAAAAACAAATGCCGATATTTTTTTTAAAATTATATTTCTGGTTATCAAATTATATAAATGCGTCAAACGTGATCTGGATTTATATTCTGTTACATCATTTGAATTTATCTCCATAATAACACGCTTCTTTTTCGCAAGATAGTAGAAAAATGGAGTAAAAAGAATATATCTAGTATAAATCAAATCATAATTAACAATATGATGCACTTTCGTTAAAAAATAAGTAGAAAAATAAATCCTAAACAATGATCCAATTTTGCCGAATTTTTTAAAATTGACTCGCCTAAAACTAGTCACCATTTTAAGGTCGCTATCATACAACGCATTATCAAAAATTGAAAAAAAACAAATCTGATGACCCTGCTGCTGCCAAAATAAAACTTGACTCTTAACTTTTTTTATAACTCCAGAATGGCTACCAGCAAGTATACTCTCATCAACAACATACAATATTTTCATACTATAATCTTATAATACTACTTTGCATGAACATCATAAACTCTCTCCCAAACACTCACACAATAAAGACGCCACATTATGAGTATGTTCATACTATTAAGCTTAAATTTTAAATGCTCCATATCGGCAACAGATTTAATAATATCAGAGCCTAATATATCCTCTTTCATTTTATCTTTGATGCTATTTAACCAAATATTGTCAGGTGCATTAAAACCAAATTTATTTTTTCGCCAAACTATTTCATTTGGTAAAATACTATCAATGACCTTTCTTAAGACATATTTACTCCAACCATCTTTAATTTTATATTTTGCATTTATGCTCAGAGAATTTTCTAAATTTACATAATCTACAAATGGGAGCCTGGTTTCGATAGAGTGCCTCATTGAGTTTTTATCCTCATATCTCAAAAGCGCTGGTAAATTTGTGGTAAAAATTTCATATTTTTGCATTTCATCTATATTGAAATATTTTTTTGACAAATTTTCCAAGAATAAAAATTTATTTTCAAAAGCTTTTAAAAAACTAACATTTCTTTTAATGTAAATTTTTCTTATCCCAAAAAATAAACTTCCAACTATATATTTCAATATCCCAAATAAACTCAATTTTGAGTTATTTTTATTTGACCTCATTATCTCTTTTAAACAGTACACTAAACCAAAATTTTTAAACATATCTAAATAAATTGCTGGGTAATACTTTTCATATCCAAGTAGAGTCTCGTCACCACCTTGGCCATCCAACATAACCTTACAGTTTAAATCCTTTGCTTTTTGCATAACAAAATACTGCATAAAAATAGATGGGCCACCAAATGGTTCCTCTTGCGTATAAACAACTTCCTGTATGTTATCAATAAATTTTTGTGTACTTGGCTCCACTATTTGTAAATTTAAGTCGCAATGCTGCGCCACCATTTGTGCATATATACTTTCATCTGTACTTTTCTCTATTGATTTTGCATGAATGGCTATAAATTTTTCCTCATTATTGGTATATGCCATAGAAGCAAGCGCTGCCACACTCGAGCTATCAAGCCCCCCGCTAAGACAAGTTCCGACTTTAACGTCCGATCTCAACCTCAACTTAATTGCTTGTTTTAAATTTTTTGAAACCGAATCTACGCTTTGAGTTTCATCTAATTTTTTATTATTTTCATTTAATGCTATATCGTAATATTTTTTAATTTTAAAATTATGAGTTTTTAAATCATAAATCATATTATGAGCTTGCTCTAACTTATAGATGCCTTCAAAAAATGTTTCATTAGTATGTTCTAGTATACCGGTAGCTAAAAAATCAATTAGCAAGGTCTTGTTTACAAATTTGCCATTGCATAAATTTAAAAGTTGTTTTATTTCAGAGCCAAATACAAATTTATCTTTTGTCTGTGTAAAATAAAATGGCTTTACTCCAAATCTATCTCTTGAACAAAACAATATATCTTCTTTTTTGTCATATATTGCAAAAGCCCACATTCCATTAAATTTTTCGACACAATCTTTGCCCCATCGATCATAGCTTGCTAAAATAACTTCAGTATCAGTTTTTGAGTTAAATTTATATCCAAATTCTTCAAGTTCTTTTCTTATCTCTAAATAATTAAAAATTTCACCGTTATATGTTATTGTATATTTATCTTCCATATAGCTCATAGGCTGATGACCATCTTTACTAAGATCCAAGATAGATAATCTTCTATGTCCTAATGCAAAATTTTTGCCATAAAAAAAGCCCTCATCGTCTGGCCCTCTATGAACTATCAAATCATTCATATTTTTTATTTCATCTTTTGCCACAGCAACATTGCTCTTATTTATTATTCCACTTATTCCACACATTTAAAATCAACTTTCATATATATTTTGAACTATCTTTGCCACATTCAAGGGGTTGTGCCATTTATTTACATAATCAACAGAAGCTTGACTCTTTTTATATAATAAATCAATATTATCTAGGTATTTTGACAGCTCATCTTCTATGTTAAATGGATTTATATTTATAACACTATCCAAGATATCTTTAGCCATATCTTTTGGGACAAACCTTAAATCCTCTTCTCTTATAAAAACACCGAGTGGCTTGCCCATTTTCATAACCTCAACACCAAAAGCACCATACCAGCCAGCTAAAATCTGATCTATCACAATATCTGCTTTTTTGTAAAGAGCCAATGCATCTTGATGTGAAACATTTTCTATTACTTGAATTTCTATATTGTTATATTTTTTCTGTAAATTTGATAAGGCCTTTAATATATAAGCAGATCCTTTACCATATCTATTTGTTGGGGAATGAACAATTTTTATTTTATCTTCTATTATATATTTTTCATTATTAATTTCATTCCAACCTGCTATAATATAAGGCAAAAATGTCGTTTTTTTCTTTGGCAAGAAATACATAAGATCTGGATTTAAAGAAAAAATATGATCAACATATTTTTCAACTTTCTCCAACTGTTTAACTCGCCTTTTGTCCATTGTGCCATTATTACACTGCCCACCATTACAATAATACTCATGGCACGGAGAGAATGAAACCCTATCAATTGTCTTATATTTTTGCCTAATATCACATCCATTATAAGTTATGATTTTTTTGCCCCCATAAAATGGTAAATCTAAACAATATAAATTATAACTAGGAAAATTAAGCAAAGAAGTTCCGAAGTTAAAATGATAGATATCATATTTGTTTCGTATTTTTAAAAATTCATAAAATTTTCTAAAGGCTTTATAATATTTATTTCTACCTTGCAAATTGAGACAAATGTCACTTTTGTAATTCAACCAATTATTTTCTTCTATAAGAACCTGGCTATATATACCTAAAGTTTTCTCCGCTTGAGATAATCCCCAAGCATTACCACCTACAGACGTTGGAAGATGTAGTACTCTCATAAAGCTTTTACCATTTTATTGATACCATCAAGTATTTTTATTATTGGTTTATCCAATTTTTCAACCATGTTAGAGATGTCACCTACCAGATCGTTACCATTAACACTATTTTGATGAAATATAGGTTTTTTACCAACCACTTCTCCTATTGCTCCAGACAACCGCCTAATACTCACAATCTCGTCTCCAGCAATATTAAAAATATGTTCCCCATTTAAATCAATAGTTTTAGCAATAATACGCGCAGCATCTTGTACGTAAATTGGATTAATTTTTATACCGTCTACACCGCTCAAAAGAATTTTTTCTCCATTTATAATATTATTGATTAATCTCGGAATCAACATTGTGCTAGTTTGTCCAACCCCATACATAAAAAAAGGTCTAAGAATAACAAATGTTTCAAAAAAGGGCGCAAAATTTTTCAAAAGCATTTCCGCAGCCAGTTTGCTATTCAAATAAAATCCCAGTTTTTGATTTGCGTCTATTTGAAAAAACTCTTTGGCAGGATATGGTTGATTTGAATAAACTCCACCACTTGAAGCATAAATAAATTTCTTCACTCCATTCTTGACAGCCCATTGTATTATTTTACTTGGAGCACATATGTTAATATCCAACATATCATTGCTTCCATCTGGAAATTCTCTAAATCTATTCGATTGAGCCAAGTAAAATACAACATCAATCGACTTTGGGAGTGTGTCAACATTAAAATTTGCAAGATCTATTTCTACAACATTAACTTTATTATCTTCAAATTTTATTTTATTTTTATTTTTAACAACAGCAAATAAATTAGTATTATCTTTTAAAATATCAACCAAATACATACCAAGCAAACCATTTGCACCAATTATCATTATGTTCATTTAATTAAGCACCTTTAACTTTATTGATTTTTATAGAATATATCTCAGCCTCTCCATCAATAACCATCATTTTTTTACAAAACATGATATTGCAAAAAACTCTTCTTTTTATTTGATCAACTCCTACTACTTTAACGATCACCCCCCCCTACCGCATCAAAAATACAAACAAGTTTTAAATGTAAAATATAAAACACAACCAGTCCCCGGAAGTCTTGTTTCAAAAATTAAATAAAGATGCGGACATCACACCATGGGTTGTTTTTATATCTTGTATTTTTGACGCACTCTTCATCCAAATGAATAAGATTGCTATAGCCAGAAATTTGAGCAAATTTAAGTATATTTTCATCTGTTGCTACATATTCTAAACTCTCACTCATACCAATTTTAATTTCGTAAATTGGTATTGTTTTTATTTTCGTACTATTACTTACCTATTATTTTATTTATTTTTACAATATCCCTAAAACTCAAATTAGAAATATTTCCTATTTTAGAATTTGGTAAAATATCATCTGAAATAATACACGCGATTCCCAAGAAAGATCCATCCCCAATATTAACACCATCTCTAATGGTAGAATTTGGGCCTATCCAGCAGTTATTGCCAATTTTTGCACTTCCACTAATTTCAGAACAAGCTGCTATCATAGTGTTTTTACCTATTTTTACATTATGAGCAATAAATGCGTTATCATCTATTTTTGTATTATCGCCAATAATTGTAGAATTTAGTGCCCCTCTTGCAATTATTGTTTTTGCTCCAATTTCTACCTCATTCCCTATTACAACATTTCCAAAATGGGGAAACCTTATTGGCCTATTATATTCATCTCGCTCGAACCCAAATCCGTCCTCGCCTATAATAGCCCCAGATTTAATATAGCATTTTTTTCCAACTATTGTATTCTCTGCAATAACAACATGATTATTAATGACGGTGTTATCACCGATTTTAACATTGTCACCAATCACGCTATACTCTCCTATGGCAACATTATTCCCTATAGTAACATTATTCCCTATAATTACTGTACTTGAAATAATATTTTTTTTATTGACAAGAAAAAACCTATTAAGAACCCTTATAAAATCCAAACGTGGATTTTTACTATATACGACTATTGCTTGGTTGTTTTCATCAATAATATGATTACAAGCAATAATCAAAGCCTTTTTGGTACTATCAAAAACAAAATCCTTTTTAGTCAAAAACGACACGGCACCATCTTCTAGTGCAGATATACTTGTAAATTTGTTTATCTCCATATCACAGTTTTCTATATTGGATTTTATACCTAAAAATGACAAAATATCTTCTACTGTAATAATCATATAAATTTTATGTCCTTTCTATTTCCATATGCTCTTTCTGTATTTACAACCTGTTCTTGCTCTTGTTCAAAATTACATTTTATAGCACTTATAAATTTTTCTTCAGTGTCATTACCACAGGCCATCCACCAAATAGGGTGTATCAATACTTGAATTTTAGGATATACGCCGCTAGTGATTATGTCAATAATATCATCCTTGAAAATCATATTAGAGTCAGATACATACTTAATATCACGAAAATAACTCTTATCGTAGGTATTTATCTGTTTTATTCCTATAGAATTGTCTATTATTTTTTTTGACGGCTGATGAAAAGATACTACATTTATTCTTGTATCAAAATTTTTTTCGAGCATTAAAATTTCACTGTCTACAAGTTCTTGTAAACTAATATTTTTAGAATAGTATCCTTCATCATAATGCAACCCTATACAATGACCCATGTCAATAATTTGTCTTACAATATTATCATTGGCCCTACTAAATAGATTATAAAATGGACTTCTAACCATAAAAAAAAACGTCGAATTGACACCTAATTTATGTTCTAGCTTTGCCATCTCTAATGCTAATTTTGGACTTACATCTATATCGTGCCTTAAGATGCAACTTTTATCCTTAAAATTATCAAAATAGTTAAATGAAAAACCATATTCTTTAAACTTATCAAGCAACATACGATAAAATTTACAATCAAACAAAATATTACTCCCTATCTGGTACTCATTTTGGATCTTACTTTATCATAAAACAACTTAAGCAGTATCTTTTCTTCCTTATTAGTGATCAATAAAGTAATGGTAAAAAACAAAAATAATGCAAAAATACATTTTATAATAAAATTTGATAGAGAAATTTCATAAAAAAAATTTCTTAAGAAATAGCTAACAAAGATTATAAATAGTAAAACACAAATTTTTCTAACTACACTATATGTGACACGATATAGTTTAATTGAAATAAAGCCGTATAAATAAGCTCCCAAAAAAGAGCTTAATAGCGTAGAAAAAACGGAACCATACAACCCATAGTATGGGATCAAAGTATAATTTAGAGATGTGTTTAAAACAGCTGCTATTAAAGTAATTATAAAAGTATATACAGTTTTTTGAGATAAAAATATTCCAGGGAAAAATACATACATGGTTGAGAAAAACATTACCATAACAAGCCACGGAACAAATTTTGCCGATTCATAAAAGTCATTATTTACAAAAATAAACAAAACATCATTTGAAAACAAAATACTGGCACAAACAATAAATATAGCACATACTGAAAAAAAACTAAATATAATTGATATATCTTTTTTAGTTTTTTGATCATTATAATATTTAGATACCAATGGCATTATAGCCCACTGAAAACCAACCATAACAAGAGAAACAACTGATGCAAACCTGTATGCTATACTATAAATTCCAAGTTCTTTCAATCCAAGTAAATTACCAATTGCTACTCTATCTATACTATTTGCAATAAAAATAGATATACTAGAAAAAACAAATGGATAAGAAAATTTAATAAGCTCTTTAAATTTACAAAAATTAAAAAGCATAGAGTAATTATTTCTTGAATAATAAAAAGCAAGAATAATTGAAGTAGCGTTAGCAAGTATTTGTGCGATCAATAAAGAGAATAATTCAAAACCACATAATAATAGTGGTATAGCAATAATGGCAATACACAAAGCATTTACCACAGAGGTTATTATATTATGTAATGGCTTAATTTCCCACTTAAGAATTCCTTGGATAAAATAGAATATTCCATTCGTAAAAATAACAAAACAGGCAAGAGAAAAATATTCAAAATTATTACCATTAAAAATCAATAAAGTCAACTCTTTACTAAAAAATAAGGCAAAAGTTAAAAAACAAGTATAAGTAAATAAAATAAATATAAATGCTGTAGAAACATATTCTCTCCGATCGATATCACTAGAAGATTGATAAAACCTAGCAATTGCAATTGAAATTTCAAATGTTAGGAGTATGTTAACAATATTAGAAGCAATAAATATCAAATCAAATAGCCCATAGTCCTCAGCAGTAATATATTTGGTATATATTGGCAACAGCACAATAGACAAACCTTTTGTCATAATGTTGCCAATAATATAAATAAGACTATTAGAAAGCAATTCCCTTTTCATTAATTTTAATAGATAGCAACTGCATACATTATTGAATTTGAAAAAGGCACTATTTTAGTGTCAACAACAGAACCACCCAGGCTTTTTATATATTTATCTATCGAAGATCGCGTAAAATAATGGAAATGCAAATCATCTAATGGAATTTTATTATTCAGTTTGTATGATCTTTTCCTCATTGCTTTATATAATAGAAATAAGTATAAAGGTGTTTTAATCATCTTAATAATTAGATCTTTAAAATTTAATATTTTAAAATGTTCAAAAAATTTATAAATAGATTGTCTAGCCACCAAATCACAATCATGCAAACCAATCCAAAAAAAAACGATACCATTTGGTTTTAATACTTTCCTAATTTCATCTTTTACATCTTCTAAATTTTCAAAATGATCAAGACTGGTACTAAAGATCAAATAATCAAATTTATGATCCAAATATCTATTTAAGCCTTCAAATTTTCCATTTATAAACAAATACTCTCTGTCTGTTTTATTGACATCAAATGGATCAAGTCCAACATATGATAAAAATCCTATATTCTTTAATTTATTAAAATATATAGGATACGTTTTAGATATGCCGCATCCTACATCAAGTACAAATTTATGTTCCAAGTTACCAATTATATTCAAAGACATAAACGCTTGAAATTCATTCATTAAAAAAATTATTTCATCTGAATGTTTTCCCAATAAATGAGTCTCCATATACTGATCAATACTAGCATCTTGTTTTTCGAGTTGCACAGTATCTTCTATTAACTCTGTTGTAATGTAGGTACTGACTATGTTTTCATTAGTAAAACCAACGTTTGTTAACTTGTATTTTTCTTTTTTATCACACATAAATATTGTTCCATTCTTCAAAATTTAGTAAACTCCAAATAAAAAGTCTTCTATTTTGCCTACCATTTAAATGTTCTTCCAATAATCTCTCAACAGTTTTTTTATCAAAATAGTTGTATATTCTAGCATTTTTATTTAAAAGTTTTGTTCTAACAAACTCCATACTATCCCCCCTAAACCAACTTTCATCAGGAGAGCTAAATCCTTGTTTGATAGCATTATTTATCTCACTTGGTATATATTTTTTCATAGCTTTTCGTAGTATCATTTTCCCATCATTTGTCTTTTGCAGCTTTCCTATGGAGTTTTCATCTACATTTACAACATTTTTTAAATTCCGAAGTTTAAATCTTACTGGTATTTTCTGAACAAAATCAACCAAATCATTGTCTAAAAATGGCACTCTAGTTTCTAGAGAATGTGCCATTGATAACTTATCTTCAACTACCAAAAGTCCGTGTAAAAAAGTTTTAGCTTCAAAATATAATGAATGATTTATATACTCCTCTGGTGTTTGTCCTGTTTTCTTATCTATAAAAATGTTTGCAAAAATATCTCTAGTCCATACATTCTCAACATCTTTTGCAATTGGAAAAAAAAGCTCCTTTAGATCCTTATTTGGCAAAAGTCTCTTCCAAAAACCATAGTATTTATCCACATAATCATCAAAATTTATATTATTTACAGCCCTATAATACCTCCAAGGATATCCGGCAAATAACTCATCGCCACCGGCACCCCCTAGAACAACCTTAGAAAATTTACTAGCGAGTTTTGCCGCATAATAATTTGGGTAGCTCTGTCCAACTCGAGGTTCCTCAAGATGATAGGCAAAATCTTTTAAACATCTCTCCATATCACCAGACTTTAAAACCATCTCGTAGTGTTCTGTTTTAAATTTGTATGACATGTATTCAGACTTTGATCTTTCATCAAATCCAAGCTCTATACCATTTGCACTATTTAGATCAAAGCCTACAGTAAAAGTATTTAACCAAGGAATATTTTTAGCAGCAATAGCCACTATAGAGCCACTATCTAAACCTCCGCTAAGATAGCTACCAATTGGCACATCGGCAACCAACTGCCTTTTAACTGCTTGGTTAAAAAGTCTATCTAGTTCCTCTATGCACTCTCTTTCATCTTTAAAATTTTCTTCTTTAAAGCTAAAGTCCCAAAATTTAATATTTTTAATATCTTTAGTTTTTAAATTTATATCAAGAAAATGTCCAGCCTCTAAAATTTGTATATTTTTATGAAGAGTTTTATTTGTAAAAATATTTTGGAAAGTAAAATATTCAAGCAATGCTTCTTTGTCAACTTGTGTTTCATAGTCTTTGTATTTTAAAATGGCCTTTATTTCACTTGCAAAAATAAGAGTTCTATCTTTGGTTAAATTATAATAAATAGGCTTTATGCCATAGCGATCACGCGCAAGAATAATACGTTTTTTAAAGTTATCATATATACAAAAAGCAAACATACCGTTAAATTTCTCGATACATTTTTCACCCCATTCTATATAAGCATATACAATAACTTCTGTGTCTGTATTACTTTTGAATTTGTGCCCTATTTTTATCAACTCATTTTTTATTTCTTGAAAATTATAAATTTCACCATTATAAACAACCCAAATATTTTTAGATAAATCACTTATGGGTTGATGGCCGGCATAGCTTGTATCAAGTATTGCAAGCCTCCTATGCCCCAGAAATAAATCATAATCATGGGAACATAGTTCCCTTTTCATAGAATCAGACTCAATAGATGGAAGCATGCCGTCTATATTTTTGAATTCATCATCGGTTAGATTTTGAAAAAAAGATAATTTGTAGTTATAGTGTCTAGAGCCAGTATGAAAAAATAAATATCCCGCATCATCAGGACCCCTGTGAGCAATACTATCGGCCATGGGTTTTGCACAATCAACAAGAATACTTTTAGAATTTAATGAAACTGCACCAACAATACCACACATTTTAACTACTACCTCTTTAAATATTCTTCATCTTATTTTAAACCATACAAAACCACTATCATGCAAACAATGTTTATTGTGTAAATGCAATAAAACTAGTTTTTTAAAATTACTTTTTCTCTGATGATATAATATATACATCATACATATATATACTAGGAATATATTTTAGTTTATCCATTCAATCACAAACTAATTTAATTTTGTAACAAAAACATATTAATAATAAAATTAATCCTATACTAGATTTGCGAAAAAACAAATATTGAAATCAAATCTTAGCTTTTACTATTATTTATATCCATTTTATGTTTATATTTCTCTCTGTTGTATCATTTTAAAAAACCAAAAAATAATACTACCTACCCTATAATCCCATTTGCTTCACGCCAAGCAATCAACTTTTTAAGGCCTTCCTCTAATGAGTATTTATATTTAAACCCCAATTCTCTTTCTGCTTTTTCTCTTGAGCCTATGCGATTTTGAACAAGTTGTCTAGCATCATCTGCACTATATGGTATAAATTTTATTTTTAAATTCGAATTTTTAAGTCTAAGTATCGTTTCACAAAGTGTTTTTATTGTAGTTTGCACTTCTGTACCAACATTATAAAAACCAAATTTCACATCCGATTTAAGAGCAAGTACATTACATCTTGCAATGTCTTCAACATATATAAAATCATAAGCTTGAGACCCATCGCCATTAATAGACGGTTCCTCATTTCTATCTATTTTATTTAAAACAATAGGTACAACTCCACTATATACGGCATGCTGATCCTGTCCAGGACCATATACATTCATATATCTAAGTCCTATAATTTCCAAACCATATCTATCATTATAAGCAGTACACATGGCTTCACCAGCTATTTTTGTAGCTCCATAAAAATTTTTATTATTAAAAGGATGTGTTTCTTTCATAGGAACTTCCGCTGCATCACCATACACAGAAGCAGATGAACTATAAATTAGTTTTTTAACTTTATGCTTTACACAAGCCTCAAGTACATTAAATGTACCAGCTATATTTACATCAAATGCAGTCCTTGGAAAATCTTTACAATGCAAAAGCCACATAGCAGCAAGATGAAAAACGTAATCTATACCTTCCATCGCTTTATCCAAAACATCCACCTCCCTAACATCACCGCCATACGAGAAAATATGACACCTTGGGTCTTTAAGACTTTCTCTTATATTATCCAATTTTCCACGAGTAAAATTATCATAAACTATAACCTCTTTAACTGGTTCCTTAAGAAGCTCACTTACAACAAATCCCCCTATAAAGCCTGCTGCACCTATAACTAGAACTCTAGCATCTTGTAGCTTATTATTATTCATTTTTACATCCTATTTATTTTAAATTTTCTACAATAAATTCAATTTCCACATCTTTTAAATATGGATTCATAGGTAAGCTCATTATCTCATTTGAAATCATTTCCGCTATAGGGAAGTCCCCGGACTTATATCCTAAATATTTAAAACACTCCTGCAAATGAAGTGGCATAGGATAATGTACAGCTGTTGGCACACCGGCTTCTTTTAATTTTAGCTGCACTTCATCTCTATTTTTTATTCTAATAGAATACTGTGCCCAAGCTGACTGAGCTCTACTATCAATGTATGGCAATATTACATTTTTATCTTGCAATGCATCTGTGTATTTAGATGCCACTTCTTGTCTTAATGATAAATCTTTTTTGTAATGTCCAAGTTTTACCAACAAGACAGCTGCTTGAATAGTATCTAATCTACCACCAATACCAATATATTGATGATGATATCTTTTTGACTGCCCGTGTAAGCGTAAAGATTTTAACTTTACCGCAAAATTTTCATCATTTGTAAAAGCAGCACCACCATCACCATAACAGCCAAGTGGTTTAGCTGGGAAAAATGATGTAGTAGCAATATCACCAAGAACCAAATCTTTGACATCATTAAAGGTTGCGCCAAAACTCTGCGCACCATCAACTATAACCTTTAGGTTATGTTTTTTGGCTATTTTTGAAATTTCGTCCATATCGGAAGGCTGACCATAAAGCGAGACTGGAAGTATGGCTTTTGTTTTTGAAGTTATGGCCGCTTCTATTTTACTGGCACTTATATTATAAGTTTTTTCATCAATATCAACAAAAACTGGTTTTGCCCCAAGCAAAGCAATCATTTCAGAAGTTGCTATAAAAGTAAATGGTGTTGTAATAACCTCATCACCAGGTTTTATATCAATAGCCATTAGAGCCATCAAAATAGCGTCAGTTCCACTACTACAGCTTATGGCATACTTAACATCTATATATTTTTCTAGTTCCGTTTCAAATTCAGAAATTTCAGTTCCCATTATAAAGTTACAATTTCTAGCAACCTTTAAAATAGCTTTCTCGATTTCATCTTTGTAAAGTTCATGTTGATACGCTAAATTTGCAAAATCTATATTCATATTTTACTCTTTTACTACTATTAAATTTTCATCAACTACCCTATAACTACTACCATCAAAATCATCAACAGCCAATCCATTGCCATCAAATTTCAGTGTATTTCCTGCCTTACTAACCCAACCTATTTGTCGCGCCGGCACACCAACCATAAGCGCATAAGGTTTCACGTTGCGATTTACAACAGCTCCACTTCCTATGAGAGCATACTCACCGATAGTAACACCACAAACTATAGTAGCATTTGCGCCAATGCTACAGCCTTTTTTTAAAAGTGTTTTTTTAAATTCTTCTTTTCTAATGATAAAAGCGCGTGGATTTATAACGTTTGTAAAAACCATAGATGGTCCCAAAAACACATCATCTTCTATTTCAACACCTTCATATATTGAAACATTATTCTGTACTTTTACGCCATTACCGACTCTAACATTTGGTCCAACAACACAATTTTGACCAAATGAACAATTTTGTCCAATAATAGAATTGGCTAATATATGAGAAAAATGCCAAATCTTTGTTTTTTCCCCAATTATTACGTCACTATCTATAAACGAACTTTCATGAGCAAAATATGGCATTATTCTACCACCTTTTTACAAAAAGGATGATATTCTCCTCTTAAACCAATGGGCGACATTTTTCTTATGCTTGAAACAATATTAATAGAATTTCTAGCCTCATCCAAACCAAAACCTTCTCCAGAAAGGATATGCTCGTAGCTTTTGGTATGCAAATCAGTAAAACCATCAGAAAATTCTATTTCGTCACCATCGACCTTAATACTTCTAAAAGTTCTTTTTCCGCTGTTTTTTATATTCTCAGGAATATAATCATAGTTGACAGACAAAAACCATCTAACATTTGCGTTTTTAAGCCTCATATATCCTGCATTTGCATCAGGTTGCTTAAGGTGAACTATATTTTCCTCTATAGGTCCAAAAATCCAAGAGAGCATATCAAAAAAATGCACTCCAATATTTGTAGCAACACCACCAGATTTATCTTCATCGCCCTTCCATGATATAAAATACCATTTACCACGAGATGTTAAATAGGTCAAATCTACATCATAAATTCTGTCTGGATTTTGTAAAAGCTCTTTTGAAATTTTGTTTTTTAATGCAACAATTGACTCATGAAGCCTTAGCTGTAAAATATTAAATACTTTTTTGCCACTCTCTTCTTCGATTATTTTTAATTGATCTATGTTATGCGGATTTAAAACAAGTGGCTTCTCACAGATAGCATTTGCTCCGCTTCTTAGGGCAAAACGAATATGACTGTCGTGTAGATAATTTGGAGTAGTTATCGCAATATACTCTATTTTTTTATTACCGTTTCTTCGCCACTTATCAACAAATCTATCAAACCTTTCATATTCAGTAAAAAAATAAGCTTGAGGAAAATAGCTATCCATTATTCCTATTCCATCATAAGGATCTAGGGCTGCAATCAGTTCATTGCCTGTATCCTTAATAGCCCTCATATGCCTTGGAGCTATATATCCACTAGCGCCTATTAAACCAAAATTTACACCACTCATCTTAATAATCCTTTTTATCTGAAATTTAAATTTTACATCCTATCTTTAGCTGTGATTCCCATTATGTTAAATGCTGTTTTTATCGAGACAGCAACGACTGCAAAGACTTTTAACAAGCTATCTTCATTTTCATTTCCAACCACGCGGTTTTCATTATAAAATTTATGAAAGCTAGCAGCTAGTGACTTTAGATAGTCTGGTATTTTTTGAAGCTGCCTTGAGACAAAAGCATCCTCTAAAATTTCAGGCAAGATAAGCGCTTCAAAAAGTAAATTTTTAGAATTTTCATCTAGGCACTCAAAGTCCGCATTTATCACGTCACTGACGCTTTTTCCAGCCTTTGCAAAGATCTGATTTATCCTAGCGTGAGCGTAATTTATATAAAAAATAGGGTTTGAGCTATCCTCTTTTTTAAGCTCATCTACGTCAAATTCCAAACTACTCGTGTTTGCCTTGCTTATAAAAATAAATCTAAGCGCCTCAGCACCGATCTCGCTTGCGATATCACTCATAAGCACGGCATTGCCAGCGCGCTTGCTCATCTTGTATGGCTTGCCCTCTTTTAGCAGACTAACCATCTGCATAAGTATCACTTCAAGCTTGTTTTCATCGTAACCAAGGAAATTTATCGCAGCCTTTAGCCTTGCGATATATCCGTGGTGATCCGCGCCCCAAATGTTTATATAGTGGTCAAAATTTTTCTCAAATTTAGCGTTATGATAGATGATGTCGCCAGCTAAATATGTCGGTCTGCCGTCATTTCTAACCACAACCCTATCGTTATCGTCGCCAAGTGTGGTAGAAGCGATATAGATAGCGCCCTCTTTTTCATACATTTGATTTGAACGTTTTAGCTTTTCTATTGTTGGCTCCAGACGGTCATAAAGAGCTTTTTCACTAGCCCAGCTCTCTATAAATATCCCAACATCAGCCAAGTCTTTTTTGATAATTTCAAGCACGATATCCTTGCCAAACTCAGCAAGCTCAAGGTTCCTGCTCTCGTCATAAAAAATTTCCTTGCCAAATTTCTCATTTGCAAGCTTAGCAATATCTAAAATATAATCCCCGCGGTAATATTTCTCTGGATAGACGACACTTTCGTTAAAAAGCTGCTCTTTAGCCGCAAGTGATATCGATGTGCCAAGCAGATCTATTTGATTGCCAGCATCGTTTATGTAGTATTCTGTTGAGATATCGTAGCCAAGCCTTTTGCCAAGTCTTGCCAAAGTATCGCCATAAACTGCGCCTCTAACGTGTCCGATGTGAAGCGGCCCAGTCGGATTTGCGCTGATGTATTCTATTAAATAGCTATCTTTTTTCGCATCTTCTTTTGCAAAATTTTCGCTATCTAGCAAAATTTGCTTTGAAATTTCATCTAAAAATTCGCTTTTGAGCTTGAAATTTAAGTAGCCATTTACCGCGCTAGCTTCAACTATCTTGCTATCACTAAATTTATCAGCAAATTCGCTAGCTATTATAGCTGGAGACTTTTTTAGCTCTTTTGCAAGGCTAAAAAGCGGCGTCGCATAGTGGGCTAAATTTTTATCCTTTGGCTTTTCAAGCACAAATTCTCGCTCTAAAACCTTTGAAATTTCAGCTTTTACTTTATCTTTCAACTCTAAAACCTACGCGTTTTTAGTTGTTTCTTCTATCTTTTGACTAGCTGCACTCTCTTCTTTATGCTCGACTTTCTCGCTCTTTTCAGGGGTTGTGTCCTCCATCTCGGCTTTAAAAGTCTTTATGCCCTTACCTAGTCCTTTTGCAAGCTCTGGGATCTTCTTTGCTCCAAAAAGTAATACAATGATCGCTAAAACGATCAACCAGTGGCCAATGCTAAAAGAACCCATCTTTTCTCCTTATCAAATTTTCTCAAAATATTATCATAAATTCCTGAATTTCTAACAATCTATCCACTCGTCGATGACATTTCTTAAGTTTATCTTAGCACTTTTTAACCTCATCGCTCGAAGGATTGATTTTAACCCTTTATAGCTCTTTTCTATATCATCATTTACTAAAAAATAATCATACTCTAAAATATACTCCATCTCTCCAACTGCGTTCATTAAGCGATTTTCTATCGTTTCGTCACTATCTGTTCCGCGGTTTTTCAAGCGTCTTTTTAGCTCTTTTTTATTCGCAGTTGTGATAAAAACTGAAGTGATGTAGCTTTTAAATTTCTCAAGTGCGATGTGAAAGCCCTGCACATCGATGTCAAATATCACTATCTTTCCAGCTTCAAGCGCTGCTAAAACTGGCTTTAGGCTCGTGCCATAGTAGTTTTTATGCACCTGCGCCCACTCTAAAAACTCGCCTTTTTTTATGCCGCTTTTAAATTCATCTTCTTTTATAAAATAATAATCCACCCCATCAACTTCGCCTTCTCTTTTGGCTCTTGTCGTGCTTGAGATAGAAAAATATAGGTCTTTCTCTTCCTTTAAAAGACGGCCCAAAAGCGTGCTTTTGCCGCTTCCACTAGGTCCCGAAACTACTAAAATTTGTCCTTGCAACTACTTTTCCTCGAAACTTATATTTATCTTGATGTTCATATCTTTTAGCACATCTCTTAGTGAGCTCTCATTTAGCGACTCGTGGACGTGTTTTGTGATCTTTTTAGTTAGCTCTTCTTTATAGTCTTCTTTTGCATCATTTTTTGAGCTTGTTTGAGGTATATCTTTTAGCCCAAATGCCGCCAACATCGTGTTTTCATCTATATCATCTATCGATACAACGTCAAAATTTAACTCACTTGATGCCGCGTCTTTGCTCTCTTCTTGTGCGTTTTCTTCTTGAGCATTTTCTTCTTCAAAAGTTTCATCTACTAGACCTAGATCTTCTTTGGCTTCTGGCTCGCTCACATCTTCTAACTCTTCTACTGGCATCTCACTAGAAGCGTTTTCGCTATCACTAGGCTCTAAATTTTCTAGCTCCTCACTTGAAATTTCATCCAGAGCCTCTTCTATATCTTCTTCTGCTTTTTCATCATCTACTTGAATTTGCTCTTCATCAGCCTCAGAGATCTCATCTAAATTCTCCTCATCTTTAGGCTCATCTTCTAAATTTATCTCATTTTCAAGGCTATCTTCATCATCAAATTTAGCTAGTTCGTCTAAATTTAGCTCTTCTTGCTCTAAATTTTGAACATCTAGCTCAGTATCGTCTAAATTTTTATTTTCCTCATCAGCCTCTTCACTATTTAGCTCTTCATCAAGCGAATCGATCTCACTAAGCTCAAATTTACTCTGATCTATCTCGTCAAGCTCGCTACCCGCGTTCTCTTCATCGACCAAGCCTGCAACGTCATTTTGGCTAATAATATCATCTAAATTTTTATTCAGCTCTTCATCTGCTTCAGACTCTTCTGGCATATTTTCTATCTCATCGACAAGCGCGCTAAGCTCTGCTAGATCGCCATCTTTGCTCTCTTCGCTCTCATTTGCATCACTTATCGCTTCGCTAGTCTCTTCATCCACGCTCTCATCAGCAAGGTCCTCACTAGCAAGCTCTTGCAGGTCCTCAAGCTCTTCTAAAGCATCCACATCGCTAGCTTCATTTTCCTCTTGCAAGTCACTCTCGTTAATCTCCTCACTTGGGCTATCTATGCCACTTTCTAAAAGCTCTTTATCAAGGTCTGCGAAATTTTCTAAATTTGTATCGATATCAGGCAGCTTAAACCCTGACATCTCGTCAAAATTTATAGCCTCGTCGCTAAAATCACCAAAGTCGCTTTCGCCCTGCTCACTAGCATTTTGCTCGGCAACTGGCTCATCTTTTGGGATATTTTGCTCAAAAACACTTATAAATTCAGTCGGTAAAAATGGTTTTTCAAGCATCAAAGTAGCAAATTCTGGTTTGCTCTCGCCACGACTTGCTAGATACATCACCTTTTTATCTGTAGCTAGCTCGCTACTATCCACGTCACTGTCGATTATGATAAAGTCAAACTGAGCATCGTCAAATCCATTTAGATCCTCAAATTCGCTATATTCGGTGCCGATTTTATTCAGACTTAAAGTTATCAGACGTGAAA
This sequence comes from Campylobacter concisus, assembly GCF_902460575.1. Classification (GTDB taxonomy): domain Bacteria; phylum Campylobacterota; class Campylobacteria; order Campylobacterales; family Campylobacteraceae; genus Campylobacter_A; species Campylobacter_A concisus_AW. Next base: position 19,449 of record NZ_CABPUY010000003.1, read on the forward strand.
CTGCTGGATTTTTATTTATTAGAGCAACTTTCATCATCCCTCCTTGTAATAGTAAAAGCCTATTCTATGATAAATTTCATTGCTATTTTCTTAAAAAAACAGAGCCGGCAGATCATTTATCACTTTTAAAAGTAGGTCGCTCATGATCTTCATAATGCCTGCTAAAATGGCTATCAAAACGGAAAATCCGATCGTCACTTTGATAGGATAGCCGATGACCAGTAGGTTAAACTGCGGCATCGTCTTCATGAGCATGCCAAAAATGGAGTCTGAGAGCAAAGAGAGAGCGATAATTGGAAATGACATAATAAAGCCAAACATAAACAAATTTGTAAATAAATTTATCGCATAGCTCATGATGCCAGGTCGTGGATAAAAATCGCCAAGAGGCACAACAGCAAGCGAGCTAGCGTAAAACTGAAGGAGCAAATGGTGGCCGTCAAATGCCAAAAATGTTAATAGCGCGATGAAATTTATAAGGTTTGCAATGACTGGAGAGTTTGTGCCAGTTTGCGGATCAAGCACCGACGCCATCGAAAAGCCCATGACCATCGATATTTGCTCGCCTGCCATTTGAAGCGTGGCAAAGATGATGGTTAGCATAAGTCCAGCACAAAGACCCAGCATAACCTCGCCTAATATCTCGCCGATTAAGAAATTTATAGAGTTTTCATGAGCTTTTGAGATTGGAAATAGCACGACGCAAAGGACAAAAACTAAAAGCGTTTTTACGCTAAGAGGAATTTGATTGTGCGAATAAAATGGAAAAAAGACGACGAGACCGCTTAGGCGTGCAAATAAAAGCATAAAAACTATTGCTTTATCGGCTCCAAAAAATTCTACTAGTTCCATTTTGCTCTTTTAAATTTTTTACTAATTTTACAAAATTTTACTTTGTTTTTTAAATTTAAGCGGTAGTTTTTAGAAATTTGAAGCTAAATTTTAAGAAATTTGCACAAGCTCTTTGTTCTCAAGCTTGTATGAGTTGTCACATTTTGCGGCTAGGTCGTTGTCGTGAGTGACTAGAACAAGAGCAGCATTGTTTTCATTTATATAGTCAAATAAAACTTGCATCACTTCATTTGCTGTTTGCTTATCAAGGTTGCCCGTTGGCTCGTCTGCAAAGATGATCTTTGGCTTTTTGGTAAGCACTCTAGCGATACTGACGCGCTGCTGCTGGCCGCCACTTAGCTCACCAACTTTTTGATTTATCACACTTGAAATTTTAAGCGCTTCAAGATCATTTTTTTCTATATTTTCGCCAGATAAAATGCTTGCAAGCTCGATATTTTCATAAGCACTAAAACCTTTAAAAAGATAGTGCGACTGGAAAATGATGCCAAAATGAAGCCTTCTAATAGCCAAAAGCTCGTTTTGAGAAAGCTCATAGATCGATCTATCTTGGTAGATGACCTCGCCAAAATTTGGCTTTAAAAGTGTTGAAAGTATGTGTAAAAGCGTTGATTTGCCACAACCGCTAACGCCAGTTATCGCGATGCTTTGTTTTTGATTGAGAGTTAAATTTATATTGTTAAAGAGCGTATAATCATACGCAAAGCCTAGATTAGACGCTCTTAAAATTTCCATTAGCCTATTTGGGCAGCAACTTCTGCAGCAAAGTCATCTACTTTTTTCTCTAAGCCTTCGCCAAGCTCGAAACGAACGTATTTTACGATCTCGATCTTGCCGCCAAGCTCTTTGCTCTTCTCTTCGATAACTTGTTCGATAGTCTTTTTATCGTCCATTACATAAAACTGACCTAAAAGTGTAAGGCGTTGGTCAAGCACTGTGTTATCAGCGTAAAATCTCTCGATCTTGCCAGGGATGATCTTGTCCCAAATTTTCTCAGGTTTGCCCTCAGCTTTTAGCTCTTCTTCTATCGCTTTTGTAGCTTTTGCAAGCTCAGCCTCACCTATCTGGCAGCGGCTAGCATACTCAGGGATGTGGTGAAGTGGCTTGCCTAGGCGTTTTAACTCTTCATTTTCTTTTTCAAGCTCAGCGCGAAGTGCGATAAATTCTTTCTCAACAAAATCTTTATCAAGGTCTTTGTAGCTTATAACGCTTGGCTTCATAGCAGCTGCATGCATACATAAATTTCTTATAAATTCAGCTGCTTTGTTTGCAACTTCAGCACTTTCGCAAGCTGCACCGATAAGTACGCCGACACGGCCATTTGAGTGAACATAGCCATTTACCACGCCCTTATCATCAGCGCTAATAGTCTCAAAGCGGCGAACTACAAGGTTTTCGCCGATAGTTGCGATCTGAGTCTTGAAGTATTCTTCAAATTTAACACCGTTTAAAGTGCTTGTATTTAGCTCTTCAACTGTTTTTATGCCACTTGATTGGATGTGAGCTGTTGTATCTTTTGCAAGTGCTTGAAACTGTGGGTTTCTAGCAACAAAGTCAGTCTCAGAGTTGATCTCGCTGATAGTTGCTTTTTTACATTTTGAGCAAACTTCAACACTTACTAAGCCCTCGCTTGCAAGGCGGTCAGCTTTTTTAGCAGCTTGACCTAGGCCCTTTTCGCGAAGGATGTCAACAGCTTTTTCCATGTCGCCATTTGCTTCGCCAAGTGCCTTTTTGCAGTCCATCATGCCAGCTCCGGTTGATTCGCGGAGCTCTTTTACCATTTGTGCAGTTATTTCCATTACTCTTCGTCCTCGCCAAAGTCTTCTTCGCTCATAGCCTCAGCTATAACTGCGTCTTTCTCGTCTTGGCTTACTTCTTCGCCAGCAGCTTGCTCGCCACCATCTTGCTCAAGAAGTGATTTGCCTTCGTTGATCGCCTCAGCCATCTCTTGGCAGAAAAGCTGAACAGAGCGGATCGCGTCATCGTTTCCTGGGATAGGATAATCAACAACGTCAGGATCGCAGTTTGTATCGATCGGTGCTACAACTGGGATCTTTAGGCGATTTGCCTCTTGAACGGCGATCTTTTCCTTAACTGTATCAACAACAAATATCATATCAGGTAGGCTTTTCATATTGCGGATACCGCCAAGAGTTGCGATAAGCTTCTCTTTTTTGCGGCGAAGCATCAAAGCCTCTTTTTTAGTTAGTAAATTTATCGAACCATCTTCTTCCATAGTCTCGATAACTTCTAGTTTGCGGATAGACTGGCGGATAGTACCAAAGTTTGTCATCATACCACCTAACCAGCGGTGATTTACATAAGGCATTCCACATTTTTCAGCGTACTCTTTTATAGCGTCGATAGCTTGTTTTTTAGTACCAACAAATAGTACTGACTTACCTTCAGCAGCTGCGTCACGAACGATGTTGTAAGTGTAGCGGAAGTAGCGGATAGTCTTTTGTAGATCTATAATATAGATACCTTTTCTCTCGCCAAAGATAAATTTTTTCATCTTTGGGTTCCAGCGGCGTGTTTGGTGACCAAAATGTACGCCACACTCTAATAAATCTCTCATAGTTACCATGAGTTTCTCCTTGTTTTAGGCATTTTGCCTTGAATTTAGTTTTATCCTCCACGACCATTAATGCTTTCGCACAACCAAATTTAGGATTGTCGTGTGTGAAATAAAGCTTGGATTATATTGAAACTTGGCTTTATTGAAGCTAAATTTAAAGATTTCTTTAGCTACAAATAAAGCGCAAATTTCTTTAAATTTACTCGAAAAAGCCTTTTTTAACGACCTTTTCGTCTTTAACGCAAAACTCGCCTTTTGCGATCACGTCATATAAATTTAGCTCCTCATCAAAGACACAAAGATCAGCGTCATTGCCAACTTTTATCTCGCCTTTTTGGCTTAAATTTAGATATCTCGCCACGTTTTTGCTCATCAAAGCCAAAGTATCTTCTATCTTTAAAATTTTATTTCTCACCAAAGCTTGCAATACCTCTAAATTTGACGCACATGACGCGCAGCCGTATCCCACTAGCTCGCCATTTTCGTTAAATTTAGGCACGCTGCCGTTGCCATCAGAGCTCATCGTTAGACGCTCTAAATTTAGCCCATTTTCAAGACCATAAGCCACCACCTCGTGAAGTGGGGCAAATTTACTCCCACCACTTGTGATATCGATGTTTCCGCCCATTTTTTGAAATTTCAAAGCCTCGTTAAACAGGTCTTTCGTCCTAGCGCAGTGTGTCGGCGAGAAGTAATGAACTGGAAATTCATAGTCTTTTATCACCTTAAAGACGTTGTCAAATTTCTCACTCAGCCCTCCCATGTGCATGTGAAGCACGCCACCTTTTTTAGAGACCATGCCCCCTATGCGTATCTTGCTTAGGATCTTAATGAGCTCCTCTTTTGAGACGTAGCTGCCGCGGTTGTCGGTCAGTGCGATCTTTACGCCGATTACTTTGTCGATTAGTATGAGGTCCTTTGCGATGTCGCCGGTAAATGTCACACAGGGGCTTGCGTATGAGCCGGTGTGGATGAAGGTCGATATGCCCTCAAACTCGAGCGCTTTTGCTTTGGAGTAGAGATTTTCTAGGCTTCTGGTGACACCATCAGTCCCCAAAACGCCAACAAGCGTCGTAGTGCCGTATTTTACGATCTGACTAAGCGTGATCTCAGGCGTTCTTGAGTGATATCCAGCCTCACCGCCACCACCAGTGATATGCACGTGCTGATCAATCAGACCTGGAGCTAAAATTTTGCTCTTTAGGTCGTAAACGCTAAGCCCTTCTACGCTAAAGCTTAGCCCCTCGCCGATGGCTAAAATTTTACCGCCACCTACCAAAACATCGCGCTTGCCAAGAAATTTTGGCGTGTATAGATTAGCATTTTTAAGTAAAAGCATATTTTCTCCTTTATTTGCTAAGTTGTACTTTCTCTTCTATCTCCATCAGTTTTATAAAAATTTGCTCGATATTTTCCCTATCCACGGCACTTAGCTCCATCTTTTTTGAGCTAAGTAGCATCTGCACAAACTCTTCATTCATAAGCTGCTCAAAGCCCAAATTTCTAGCGTTTTGAGCTATTTTTGCCGCTAGTGGATTTTTAAAGCTCTCATATCCCATTTTTATCCTTAAATTTCACTGCAAATCCGCAAAATCTACCGCACACGCCGTCTCTTCGGTATGAAAAATATCTCTCATCGCAGTGTGTGCAGACTTCACTAAAGTTTAAATTTCTAACCCCAAGTGCGCTAAATTCATCTCTCAAGGCTGCGTTCATATCAAAATTTCTACCTATCTTATATGCGTTAAATTCCCCAAGGTCAAGCTCGCCCACCTCGTAGCAGCCGCCTTTTATATTTGCTCCGACAAAGACACTCATCTCGCCCGCTCTTGAGCCAAATTTCTCGCCCATAAGCTTAACTGCTTTTGTGCAAATTTTTAGCGTCACGCCAGCTCTGCCTGCATGAGCCACGCAGATAGCGCCCCGCCTCTCATCTATCATCACGACCGGCGAGCAGTCAGCCACCAAAACACAGATGCCTACATCGCTTAAATTTGTGATCACAGCGTCGCACTCTGGTAGCTCGTCGTCCTCGTTTTCAAGAACAAAGACCTTGTCCGAGTGGATCTGCTTCATAAATTTAAGCTGCCTAACGCCCAAATTTCTAGCCAAAATTTCTCTATTTTTTATGACATCTCTTAGCTCATCACCCACGTGATCGCCCAAATTTAGCGAGCTAAATTTAGCTTCACTCACGCCGCCAAGCCTGTTTGTAAAGCCAGCCGTGATGCCATTTCTATCAAAAACGATCTCTAAATTTTCACGCATCTTCGCTCGCTTAGTAAAGGCTTGAAATTCTCTCGACCTCGTCCCAGCTAAGGCCGCCATTTTGCTTGCTCTCAAGCATCCTAGCCACGTAGCGAGCCAGCAGGTCGCTCTCGATATTTACGCGCCTGCCGACCTTGAAAGTGCCAAAAAGACTATCTCTAAACGTGATCGGAATGATCGTTAGCCTTATGCCCTTTGGCAAAATTTCATTTATCGTAAGGCTAACGCCCTCGACGCCCACCGAGCCCTTGTTTGCCATCAGAGCCATCGCCTCACGTGGCAGGTCTATGTAAAAATCAACGCCATTTTCATGCTTTTTTATAGCCGAGATCACGCCGATAAAGTCGATGTGCCCTTGCATCAAATGCCCATCCACGCGCTCTCCAAGCTTCATCGCTGGCTCGATATGCACCAAGCCACTTAAATTTTCAACCGCGACATTTGCCCTGCTCTCTGCGCTTAGCTCTACGCTAAAGCCATCATCATATAGTTCTATCACGCTTAGGCAAGCGCCATTTACTGCGATGCTGTCGCCTAAATTTGGGCGAAATTTAGCCTTTAGGCGTAAAACATTTTGCGAGTAGCTAATGACCTCGGCAAGCTCCCTGATTAAGCCATTAAACATATTTTGCCTTTAAATTTTTTAAGGATTTTACTAAATTTTGCCTAAATTTGGCGCATGGATAGCTCTGCTAGTTTTGTGAAATTTAAAAGGTATAAAGGCTAAATATCGCAACTGACATTAAGATAGGTTTTTAGCGGTCACGCAAAAAACAAAAAACGCGAGTGCAACCTAGAAAAAGAAATAAAAAAGCTAGCAAATTAGCGATGAGCCACTAGTTTGGTAGCAAAAGTCACTTGCAAGGTAAATTTAACTGGCGGCAAATTGCAAAAGGTTTTAAACTTGATCTAGCTAGCATAAATTTCACCTGCTATTTGCCTTTAAATTTTTAATTTTACACATTCTACGCGCGAAATTTATATGGCTCGCCAAAAAAACAGCAATAATAATTTTACTACCAGACGCATATCAAAAGCTTTTAGCTAAATTTCGCCCCTAGCTTGTCTGCAAAACTAGCCACGTCTTGCTAAAGTCGCGCGCCGCTAGGTCGTCCCTCTTTATCCACAGATAAACTCTACCCTCTCCGTCCCAGTCCATGTCGCTCTCCCAGTCGCTATCTATCTGCAAAAGCAGCTGCCACTGGGCGGCATTTTTCTCAAACTCAGCGATGTTTGGGTGGTGATAGGCGCTGCCATCGCCGCAGTCAAGGCCATTTGCGACTAGCTCACACTCTAGCTCCATGCCGTCTTGGATGTTGTCAGAGTGACCAAGTAGCTTGTTTTCTTTGGCCTGCCAGCTTGGCTCGATGACCTCGTGATATGCCTCCCACTCCTCCTCGCTAAATTTACCAAATGGCACGAGCGAGCTTTGCAAACTTGGCAAATTTAGCTCGTTTTTAAAGCTAAGAGAGCGTGCGCCAAATGTGAAATTTACGCCACCAATGTTTTGGCGAGCAAGTTGGTCTTTAGCTGCCTCAGAAAAGATCACGGCAAAGCCCTTTTTATCAGCAGGGTCGTAGCCCCAAATGCGTAAATTTATATCATAAAAAAGATAGAGCATGCCACTTTTTGGTAGTAACTCATCGGTGTCAAATTTGCCAACTTCAGCAAAATTTATCTGCGCCACAAAGCTAAGCGCGCCGTTTTCATTTGATGGCCATGGCACGCTAGCTGGCAGATCAGGCTGCCCTCCAAATTTAGACGCTCCAATGGCGATATCACCGTCACTTTTAGCCTGCGTATCTATCTTTATAGCATTTTTAGCCATTGGCTTTAAAAACTCAAAAAGTCCCTCCAGACCGCGCTCTTTGCAGCCTTTATAAATTTCATTTAGATCCATATTTTACCTTTCTAGCAAGCATCAATGTAGATGTGATACTTTTTGCAGTGCAAGCAGCGAAACAAATATCCAGCAAAGTCGCCGCCAGCTACAAGCAGCTCGCGAGCCATTTTTACGTCGTAATCGTCCCTTTTTGCGTAGTCATCAAAAACCTCGTCTGCTATGCCAAGCTCTAAAAGCTCCTTCGTGCCCACATCGCCCAAAAATGCGCAATAATCATCACAGCATGCCACCCAGTGCTCGCCCTGCCAGCTCTCATAGCCAGGTGTTCTTCTAAAAAGCTCGTCATCTTTTTTGGTGTCATCCGTGGCAAGCTTGTCGGCGTCTTGAACAAAGGTAGCGTCAAATTTCTTGGCAGCTGTGCCATTTGCTATGCAGGCTGGGCAAAGATAGGTAACATCTTGTTCGCTATAGACGCCATTGTTGTAATAAATTTCTGTCTCTTTACCGCAACACTCGCAGATGACACACATATCATCTTTAAATGCGCCAGTTTTTAATGGCTCTGGATGATAGCGAAATTTTGGCAAGGTGGCTGCCTGTGCCTTTTGGGCTGAAATTTGCTCTTTGCTTTTTGGCCTTGGCACCGCCCATTTGTCGCCCTCATCCAAAAACTGCGAAAGATAACCAAGCGTTTTTAGCTGCTTTTTGTCGTTTCTATCGTGTATCTTTAAAAGTAGCTCATAAGCGCTCTTTTGCATAGACAAAAGCTGATAAATATCTACTAAAACGCTCTTTGCCTGCATATCCTCGCTTGCCTCAAGCTCTTCTTTGAACTGATACAAAGCCTCCACGCTCGCCGCATTGCCGTTATTTTTGTAGTAATCTTTTGAAAGATTTATATATTTTTCTTGAAATTTATCCACAAATAGCCTTTATGAAATTTGCTAAGAATTTTAGCTTTAAAGACTTAAAAGTCGCATAGATGAGTTATTAAAAATTTAAAAGAGTGGGATAAAAATATAAAATTGTTTAATTTTTAAAATTTAAAAAAGGCACATTAAATTTAGCGTAAAGGAGAGCCACAAGCGAATTTACTTAAACTTTCAACTCGCTTGCGACTATAAATTTTACTCTTCATAAGCTCCGATAGAGAGGATTTTGTCTATTCTTTTTGCGACAAGCTCGTTTATATCAAGCTTCTCAAGCTCGGCTAACTCTGAGATGAAGTAGTTTGCAAGTGCTTTTGCAGCACCATCTTTATCTCTATGAGCTCCATTTATCGGCTCGTTTATCACGTCATCTATAAGCGATAAATTTTTTAAGTCATCAGCCGTTATCTTCATAGATTTTGTGGCTTGCTCTTGTTTAGCTGGGTCGTTCCAAAGTATCGCTGCACAACCTTCTGGTGAGATGACTGAAAAGACAGAGTTTTTCATCATAGCAAGTCTATCAGCCACGCCTATTGCTAAAGCGCCGCCACTTCCGCCTTCACCGATAACGACAGCTATTATTGGAGTTTTTAAATTTGCAAATTCAAATAAATTTCTAGCTATGGCCTCGCTTTGACCTCGCTCTTCAGCGCCAACACCAGGATATGCGCCCGGAGTGTCTATCAAAAATAAGATAGGTAGGTTAAATTTTTCAGCCAATTTTGCTACGCGTAAAGCCTTTCGGTAACCCTCCGGATGAGGCATACCAAAATTTCTTTTTAGTTTATTTTTAGTGCCACGACCTTTTTGCTCACCTATAACGACAGCCTTTTTGCCTCCGATATAGCCGATGTAGCAGACTATTGCTGGGTCGTCGCGAAATGCCCTGTCGCCATGGATCTCATAGCCATCAACTAAAAATGAATTTATATAATCAATAGCGTATGGTCTATCTGGGTGACGAGCAAGTTGTAAACGTTGGTATTCGTTTAAATTTTTATATACTTTTGATATCTCTTTAGATAGGTTCTTATTTAAAATTTCAACAGCATGTTCATCGCCTCTGATCTTAGCATTTGCTATATCTTCATCAATTTGCTTTATGCTCTTTTCAAAATCTAAATAATTTGACATCTTAATCCAACTTTTTAAATATCACGACGCCGTTTGTTCCACCAAAGCCAAATGAGTTGCTCATAACAGCTTTTATATCAGCTTTTCTAGCTTTATTTGGAACGTAGTCTAGATCACAGTCTGGATCTGGCGTTTCGTAGTTTATCGTTGGAGGGATGATGCCATCTCTCATTGCCATTATAGATATGACAGCCTCGATCGCACCAGCACCACCCAAGCAGTGTCCAGTTTGACCTTTGGTTGAGCTAACTGGTGGGCATTTATCACCAAAAACAGCCTTTAGTGCAGCTGTCTCATTTTTATCATTTACAGGCGTTGAAGTACCATGTGCATTGACATAGTCTATCTTTACGCCTTTTGCCATATCAAGTGCTTGTTTCATCGCGCTTAATGGACCTTCAAGTGTTGGTGATGTGATATGGTGTGCATCTCCGCTCTCACCAAATCCAACTACTTCAGCGTAAATTTTAGCTCCTCTTGCAACAGCTGACTCGTACTCTTCAAGCACAAGTGCGCCAGCGCCCTCGCCCATTACAAAGCCATCGCGGTTTGCATCAAATGGCCTTGAAGCTTTGCTTGGCTCATCGTTTCTAGTTGAGAGTGCTTTCATCGCTGCAAAACCGCCTATACCAACGCCGCAGATAGTAGACTCAGCACCGATAACTAGCATATTTGTTGCTTGACCGATCATTATGCATTTTGCTGCTTGTGATATCGCATGAGTGCTTGCTGCACAAGCTGTTACGCTTGATAAATTTGGACCTTTTAGTCCGTGATTTATTGAAACTATGCCACCTAGCATATTTACAAGTGCAGATGGGATGAAAAATGGCGAAATTCTCTTTACACCTTTTTCAAAATATGTGATTGAGTTTTTCTCAATATTTGGCAAACCACCTATACCAGCAGCTGAGCTAACACCAAATTTATGAGCGTCAAACTCCTTAAAATTCGCATCAGCCATAGCTTCGTTAGATGCTTTTATGCCAAGCTGTATGAAACGATCTACTTTTTTCACCTCTTTGCCGTCTAAAATGCTATTTGGATCAAAATCAGTTATCTCGGCAGCAATTTTAACAGGGAATTCGCTTACATCAAAGTTCGTGATCTCTTTCACACCTGTTTTACCCTCGCAAATAGCCTTAAAAGAGCTCTCTTTATCAAGACCAAGTGCGTTTATCATGCCAATACCAGTTACAACGACTCGTTTCAATACATCTCCTTAAATCAAACTATGCAAATTTAAATTATTTGCCTAGTTTTTCTATATAATTTACAACGTCTTGAATGCTTACTAATTTCTCTGCTTCGCTATCAGGAATTTCTACTTCAAATTTCTCTTCTAAAGCCATAACTAGCTCTACAACGTCAAGTGAATCAGCGCCCAAATCTTCGATGATTTTAGACTCTAGTTTTACCGCTTGTGGATCTACGCTTAGTTGCTCTACAACTACGTCTCTTACGTCTTCAAATACTGCCATTTAAGGTCTCCTTATAAAAAATGTCTGTTATCTTATAATATTTACGCTTTTATTTATTTTAAATTTCAAAACTTGCTGAAATTTCATTACATATAAAGTCCGCCGTTTATTTTTAGTGTCTCGCCAGTCACGTAGCTCGCGTGATCACTTAGTAAAAATGCCACAGCCTCGGCCACCTCACTAGCGCTACCAAAGCGTTTTAGCGGGATATTATCGCTATAAGTTTTTTTCACCTCGTCACTTAGTCCATGCGTCATATCAGTCTCGATAAAGCCCGGAGTTACGCTGTTAAAGCGGATATTTCTGCTTGCGCCCTCTTTTGCAAAGCTCTTGCTCATGGCGATTAGTCCGCCCTTGCTGGCTGAATAATTCACCTGTCCAGCATTTCCCATCTCACCAACGATAGATGCGACGTTTACGACTGCTCCGAAGCGCTTTTTACTCATCACTTTCAAAGCCTCTCTACATCCTATGAAAGCTGAAGTTAAATTTGCATTTATCACATCTGTAAATTCGCTAGTTTTCATGCGAAGCGCTAGCTTGTCATTTGTGATGCCAGCGTTATTTACGAGATAGCTTAGCTCACCGTCGCTATCAACTATCAAATTTATACCTTTTATAAACTCATCTTCGTCTGTCGCGTCAAATTTTATCACCGCAGCCTTGCCGCCATTTTGCTCGATTTCAGCTTGCAAAGCGTCTGCTATCTCAGGCTTTGAGCGGTAGTTTATCCACACTTTTAAGCCCATATTTGCAAGCGTCTTTGCGATTTGTGCGCCGATACCTCTGCTTGCACCTGTTATTAGCACGTTTTTTCCGCTAAATTTCATAAATTCTCCTTATAAATTTTGCTTATATTATCAAATTTAAAATAACGCCTCGTCCATTTCAGCTGGAATTTCAAGCCCCATGAGTTTTAAAACGCTAGGCGCGATGTTATTTAGTCCGCCATTTTTTAGCTCTTTTACCCCATCAGCCATCACAAAGCAAAAGACGTCGTAGGTCGTGTGATTTGTCAGTAGCTCGCCGCTGCTATCACGCATCTCTTCGCAGTTTCCGTGATCGCTCGTGATGATCATCGCGTAGTTTTTCTCTTTTGCCTTGGCGTAAATTTCTCCAAGAGCTGCATCCACTGCCTCTACGGCTTTTATAGCAGCTTCGTAGTTGCCAGTGTGCCCCACCATATCACCATTTGCGAAATTTACTACGATAAAGTCTTGCTCGTCCTCCATGCCCTTTAGCACAGCCTTGCAAACATCAGCAGCACTCATCTCTGGCTTTTCGTCGTAGGTTTTGACCTTTGGACTGGGGATTAGCACCCTAGTTTCGTTGCTAGCTAGCTCCTCGACGCCACCATTAAAGAAAAATGTTACGTGGGCGTATTTTTCAGTCTCAGCCGTGTGAAGCTGCCTTAGTCCAGCAGCTGCTATGACCTCGCTTAGAGTGTTTTTTATCTTTTCATTTTTAAAGAGCACTTCAAATTTAAAATTTGCGTCGTATTCGGTCATGGTGATTAGATTTTTGATAGCAAAAGGTCGCTCAAACTCGCTAAATTTCTCCTCGCCTAGAGCCTGGCAAATCTCTCTTGCTCTATCATTTCTAAAATTTATTACGATCACGCCGTCATCTTTGCCTATGCCCTTAAAGCCATTAAAGCTTGCTGGCTTTACAAACTCGTCTGTCACGCCCTCATCATAGCTTTTTTGTAGATACTCGCTTGGTGCTAGATCGCTTAAATTTGCCCCATTTACTAGGCTATCATAGGCCTCTTTTACGCGCTCCCAGCGTTTATCTCTATCCATCGCGTAAAATCTCCCGCAAACGGTCGCTACCTTAAATTTAGCCTCCAAGCTTTTGATGAAATTTAGACCGCTATTTGGGCTAACGTCGCGTCCGTCGGTTATAGCGTGGGCAAAAACTTCGCAGCCATTTTTACTAGCAAGCTCGCACATGCCGTCAAAATGCTCCATATGAGAGTGCACGCCACCGTCGCTATATAGCCCCATGACGTGAATTTTTTTGCACTTTTTAAAAAGAGCTTTTAGCGCTTCATTTTCTGCTATTGAGCCGTCATCAAAGCTGCGTGAAATTTTGACCAAATTTTGATATAAAACTCGACCGCTTCCTATGCACATGTGCCCTACTTCGCTATTTCCCATCTGCCCCTCAGGTAGCCCCACAGCGTTTCCAGAAGTTTTTATGAGTGAGTTTGGAATTTCTTTAAAAAATTTATCGTAGTTTGGCTTTTTGGCCGCCTCAAATGCATTAAATTTGCCATTTTTGTTATATCCAATGCCATCAGTTATTATAAGTATAGTTTTTTGAGCCATTTTTAAATTTTATCCTTAAATTTAGATAATTTTTAAGGCCATTATACTAAAATTGCTTTTTTTTAAAATAAAGGCCCCTATGTTTTACTATATCTACGAAATTTTAAATTTTAATATCTTTCAGTATATCACCGTTCGCGCTGGCATCGCGTTTTTCATAGCATTTATCTTGACAGCTTATCTGATGCCTAAATTTATCGCCTGGGCAAAGGCAAAAAACGCCGCACAGCCTATCTACGAGCTCGCGCCACAAACTCACCAAAAAAAGGCCAAAACGCCAACCATGGGCGGACTTGTCTTTGTTTTTACTGCAGTCATCGCCACGATCATCTGCGCTAGGCTTGATAACGCTTTCGTACTAGCATCGCTCTTTTGCCTAGTTTGTTTTACTTTGCTTGGCTATAAGGATGATTACAGCAAAATTTTAGGTGCGAAAAACCACGCCGGCATAAGCCCAAAGGCAAAGCTCTTTTTTCAGTTTCTAATCGCCTTTTTGCTCGCAGCCTTTTTATACATCAGCAAAGAGCTAAACACCGAGTTTTACCTGCCATTTTACAAGCAGCCGATCTTTGACATGAAAATTTTTGCCATTTTCTTTTGGACGCTAGTCATCGTCGCAGCCTCAAATGCGGTAAATTTAACAGACGGACTTGACGGGTTAGCCGCGGTGCCATCGATATTTTCGCTTCTAACTCTCGGCGTTTTTGCCTACATCTGCGGCCACGCTGTCTTTAGCTCGTACCTGCTTTTACCAAAGATCGCAGGCGTTGGCGAGAGCGTCGTCGTAGCCTCTGCGCTCATTGGCTCGCTCATGGGCTTTTTGTGGTTTAACTGCCATCCGGCCGAGGTCTTTATGGGCGATAGTGGCAGCCTGAGCGTCGGCGCATATATCGGTTTTATGGGTGTTGCGACCAAAAATGAAATTTTACTCATCATCATCGGCCTCATCTTTGTCGTTGAAACCCTAAGCGTCATCTTGCAGGTGGGTAGCTTTAAAATTTTTAAACGCAGAATTTTCCTAATGGCGCCTATACATCACCATTTTGAGATAAAAGGCTGGGCGGAAAATAAGATCATCGTGCGCTTTTGGATCATCGCGCTTTTAGCAAATTTGATCGCACTAACGGCGCTAAAGATCAGGTAGATCATGCGAGCGCAGATAGAGCCTGACTTTGAGAGTGCTAGAAAAAAGTATGATGAAATTTTGGAGCAAATTTTAGCCTACACCGACTTTTGCGACGAAAATGACGATGAGGACGGCGAAGAGTACCGCAAAGTAGAAGAGCGTCTAGCCAAGATAAGCGGCAAAGATATGAGTAAATTTAGCCTGCATGAGTGGTGGGAGGCCGAGGGGGCTGAAAATCTCGCCTTTGACATCGCCCTGCCAGAGCCAAAAGTAGTGCCTGATATCACAAAAGACGAGCTTAGGCAGATCGTGGAGCGTATGTTAGCGCCTGTGCCTGAATTTGATGATGATTTTTTAGAGGCATTTTATATAAGAGTAAAATTTGCCTGCAAAGGCGCATATTTTGCAGAGTTTTTGAAGCTAAATTTTGCTGATACATTTAGCTTTGAGCTCTTTGAGCGCCGCGAGATAGAGGGCGTGATGCGTGAGCTTAGCGCTAACGAGATAATAGAAATTTTATGGAGCAAAAGAGGATAAAAAGCATGAGAAAATCACTATTTGGCTATGGTGGCACGACAAAAGCTATCGCTAAAAACTTCGTGAATGATGGCTTTTGGGATATCTACGATGATAAATTTAGCGAAATTTCAAAAGATGAGTTTGGCAACACTATTTTGCCAGTTAGCGAATTTGACCCAGCAAAAAGCAGCCTAGAGATACCAAGCCCGGGCATCCCGCCTCACCACGAGCTTATCAAAAAAGCTAAGAATTTAGTTAGCGAATATGACTATTTTTATGAAATTTACAAGGCGCATTTGCCATTTAATGTCTGGATAAGCGGCACAAACGGCAAGACGACGACTACAAAGATGATGCAGCACCTGCTAGAGAGCAAAGGCTCTGTCATGGGTGGCAATGTCGGTATCGCGCTAGCAATTTTAGACCCAAACGCTAAAATTTGGATACTTGAGACTAGCTCATTTACCCTGCACTACACAAAGCGCGCCACACCAGGAATTTACGTGCTTTTGCCGATCACTCCAGATCATCTAAGCTGGCATGGCAACATGAGCGAGTACGAAAAGGCCAAGCTAAAGCCGCTTGCTAGCATGAGTGAAACTAGCGTAGCGATAGTGCCTGAAATTTACGCTAAAACACCTACAAAAGCCAAAGTGATCGCCTATAAAGACGAGAGCGATCTTGCTCGTTTTTGTGGTGTAATTTTGAAGGATATAGCCTTTAAAACGCCGTTTTTACTTGACGCACTGCTGGCACTTGCGGTGGAGAAAATTTTATTTGACCGCTGCGACGTGGCACTTTTAAACACATTTGTCATCGAGGCAAACAAGCTTGAAGAGCTCACCGACAAGATGGGGCGAACCTGGGTCAATGACACAAAAGCGACCAACATAGATGCGAGCATTCAAGCCGTAAAACGCTACAAAGACCACTTCATGCACCTAATCTTAGGCGGCGACGACAAGGGCGTTAGCATGGATGAGCTCTTTGAAAATTTAAAGGGTCTTAAGGTCAAAATTTACGCAATCGGCTCAAACAGCGACAAACTTATGAATTTAGCTGCTAAATTTAGCGTGCCTGCCCTAAAATGCGACTTTTTACAAAATGCTGTAAATGAAATCGGCAAAGAGCTTAAAAGTGGCGAGATAGCGCTTTTAAGCCCAGCAGCTGCGAGCCTTGATCAGTTTAAGAGCTACGCCGAGCGAGGAGATAAATTTAAAGAGTTTATAAGGGCTCTTTAAAGCACAATTTTCTCTTAAATTTACCCTGCTATTTCATAAATTTACAGGTATTACTTTGACGTAAAACAACGATAATATCTAGCTCATCTTGCTACAATCCTCGCAAAATAAGACCTTAGCTATACATATTTTATAAATTTATCCGATATGGCTTAGAATACAACGAGGAAAGATATGAAAGAAAAAAAGCTGATCATAAAAGACATTCAGGGTGAAATTTACGTCATAAGCCAAGATGGAAGCATAAAAATGCTAAAAGATGGCGATGAAATTTACGCTGGTGAGAAAATTTTTACTAAAAATTTAGACGCCAAGATCACTTTAGAAAATGGCGAGCAGGTAAATTTAAACGCTCATCAAAGCATAAATTTAGATGAAATTTTAAAAATCTCAGCAAAAGAAGCAGATGAGCAGAGCGAGCACTCTAACAGCTTTGGCGCAAGCGAGGGCATATCTCTAAGTGCTGCTAGCTTTGTCACAAGCGGACATAGCGCAAATATCCATCAAATTTACAACCAACACAGATCTTTAGAGTCAAACGTAAGTAGCGCCCAGCCAAGTGAGCTAAAAAGCGTCTCAGGTGCCTCTAGCACGCTGGTAGAAAAAAGCGGCGGCGCTGCAGAACCAAAAGAAGAGCCATTTATAGATACCATAAATGTGTTAAATGTCACAAACAGAGGACTGGACGCAGATATCTGGCTTTATGACTCCGTTAGAAATGGTGGTCGTTTACTTGATTATTATGATATAGAGCATAATAGCAAAAGCATACTAAAAGAGTGGAGTGCAAGCCATCACGTAAGTGCGACAAGTACTTTTAATGACCTATATTACTATAGTGGGCAACAGGCTGATCCTGGATATTTCGACACATCAGATCCAGCTAAAGCTAGCAGACTACGCGACCGTACTCCGACAGCTATGGAGCTCGCTAGGATAGGCAGAGCTTCAAATGCAGACTATGCCAATGATAGACTAAGCGAAAATATGACCAGCCCCTTCAAGCCACACAATTTAAACGGACACTATAAACTATATGAGTCCAAGATAACAGCAGATGGAGTAATGGTCAGCATGGATGGCTGGATATTTATAAAAAATCGTAGTGATATTAACAATTTTTATTATGATGCAAAGCCTGAAAGGCAAAGTATTAAGTTTGAATTTGATGGTAGAGAAATTTCATGGCAGCCATTTGGATCGGCAAGTAAAAATGGCGGCAGAGATGAAGGCAATGCCTCACAAGGCGTAAGCACAAGTAGCCTAAATTTAACAGAAGACTACGGCTTTTATAAAGTACATATAGAAGTATCTGATGATAGATATAGTTATAATTTTACAGCATTCTCTGGCATCAGCCCTACTAATAAAATTATTTCAGATGACCCTAACATAAAACTAGTCAGCAACGCTTATATGGAGGCTCTTGCCCAAAAAGGTCTTGTGACAAAAGAGAGCGATACATTTTATAAGGCAAAAGAAATAAATGGTGTGAAATTTGGCGATAATGCAAGCGATTTTGATGAGCCTTATAAGCTAAAATTTGAAGGCACAAAAGACGTTGGTAGTAATGATGATGACAAATTTATCTTTAACTCACACGATATCGACGCAAAAGGTGGTATAGACACACTACTTTTTACCCAAAATGTGGATCTAACAAAGATAAGTGAGCTAGATAAGCGCCTTGAGAGCTTTGAGCGCATCGAGCTTGATGACAAAAAGGCTGTAAAGCTAACGCTAAATGGGCAAAACATAAGCGACATGATAGACTCCAACCCTACCAAAGGACCTGATGGCTTAGAGAGCCTAAACACCATCCTTAAAATTTCAGGTGATAGCGACGACGTGGTGCAGCTCGTTGGAAATTTCATAAAAGCTACAAGCGCCCAGATAGCCGCCCTAAATGCAAAAAATAGCGTCATCGGAGCTGATGATAACAAGCTCAATGAGGTTGGTGGCGAAGCGGTCAATCAAGTCTATAAAGGCGAAAATAACGCTGGGCAGACATTTTTTGTCGAGATAGATAAAAACGTACATGTCGAGGTGATGTAGTACAAACTATATAAAATTTAAGAGATTTTCCGATATTACATTACACACATTTACAGGGATGAAAAAATGCCAAATTTTGACGCCATAAGGATTGGCGTTATCAAAAAGATCAAGGGTGAAGCCATCGCCATAAGCAGGGACGGCACCATGAGGGTGCTGCACAAAGGCGATGAAATTTACCTTGGTGACGATATAAAAACGAGCGAAAACTCGAACCTTACCATTGTTTTTGATGACGGCGAAAAGGCTTATGTCGGCTTTAGTTCGGTATTTCACACTATAAATGTCTTTGCTGAGCATAAAGGCGAGCTAGTCATCCCAAAAAACGCAAACATCCTTGAAAATCACAAAGAACACGCAAATGATGATGATCAAATCTCCCATCAAGAGCTATCTCCTCACGGCTCATCACCACATAACTTCGCCTCTGCTGGCAGTGGTGGCATCAAATTTGAACTAGGTGGCCACTACTCAAACATCTACGACTTCTACACTGGTTTGCGTACTCTTGAAGCTAGGCATGACGAGGTCAAATGGCCAGTTGGCGAGGCAAAAATCGGCGGGGTCTCTTACGCTGGATTTGGCGCCGAAAACCTAAATTTTACACCACCAGAGCCAAACATCGTGCTAAATTTTAACCTCACAAGCGACACTGGCGAGAAAAAGGGCTTTCTAGGAGGAGCACAGCTAAACTCGCTACCAAAAACTCCTGATGGCAAAAAGATCAATCACAAGCATAGGCGTTGATATCCCAGATGTTGCCAAAAATGGCGACATCATCACGATAAAGACAAATATGAAAGGTGGCGGCAAAACTAGCAACTACAAAATAAATACTGCTACAAACGAGCTAATCCCAGTTGATAGCACCGGCACGCCTACTGGAGCACCTCCTATACCTATCGTAAATGGCGAAGCAGAGATCACTGGGGTTGAAATTTTAAACCATGGCAAAACGACCGTGACAAGCTCATACACCACTGGTGGCAGGACATTTACCGCGCCGCCAACTGCCTATGAGCTAAACGACACGCCAGCCATCTCAAAAGTGACAGCCACGCTTGATCTTGATAAAAATGGCGACGGCGTGATAGATGCGACCGAGCTAGGATATGGCAGCGGCACGCAAACTAGCGGTATGAAATTTATAGTGCCTGACGAGCTTAGCACTGGAGATAAGATCACGTTTAAGCTAAATGAACCGGGCAAACCGCCAGTTGAGAAGAAATTTACGCTAGATAAAGAAAATGGCACAGCCACTGACGAGGACGGCAATACCTATACATTTACTACCGATGAAAATGGCGCAGTTAGCTTTAGCGTGCCAAATATCGCAAACATCACAGCAGGAAGTAGCATAGAAACTGGCGTAGTTGATAAATTTGGCAACGTCTCAGCCACAAGCACTACGCCAAGCAGCAGCGTAAGTGACACCGTCAAAGTGACGCTAACAGCTGATAAAAACGGCGATGGGCTGATAAGTAGCGACGAGATAGGAGATGGCACTTCAAAGGTTGAGATAAATTTACCTCGCACCATAAAACCAAAAGAGAGCGTCACTATAAACATAGGTGGCTCGCCAAAAGAATTTGTCGTAAGCGACGATGGCACAAGCGTCTATGATAAAAATAACCCAAGCGTAGTAGTGCCAATAGTTAATGGTAAATTTGAAGTGCCAGGCGTAAGCGTGCCAGTGACACCTGGCTCAAGTGTATCTATAAACACAGCGGTTAATGACGGGCATGGCACGCCAAAACCAAATGGCACAAGTAGCCAAACCACTCCAAGCGTCGTGGTAGCTCCACCTGTAAAATCAGCCAAGATAAGCTTTGATAGTGACTTGGGCTCTAGCAATAGAACTCCAGATGGCAGGATAGATACATCAGAAAACAGATACAATGACGGCGACCCAACAAAAACTGAGGCCTCTATAAAAATCCCAAGCGTGATAAAAGAAGGCGATAAGATAGCCATCGATGTCACAAATCCAGACGGCAGCAAAACGCACAAAATTTACACATACACTAATGGCAAGATAATCGCTCCTGATCACAATGAAGTGCCACTAAATGATGGTAAATTTAAGATCACAGTGCCAATAGAGCATGGCAAAACCACAAGCATAACGACGACCATGATGGACAAGGCTGGCAACAAAGGCGAGAGCGATACAAATGAGATAAAATTTAGCGACAGCCCGGTGGCGAAA
The DNA here is from genome assembly GCF_902460575.1 of Campylobacter concisus. Lineage (GTDB taxonomy): Bacteria > Campylobacterota > Campylobacteria > Campylobacterales > Campylobacteraceae > Campylobacter_A > Campylobacter_A concisus_AW. Next base: position 40,014 of record NZ_CABPUY010000003.1, read on the forward strand.
TTTGTCAAAGACGCTGACGGAGACGGACTCATAGATGACACCACTGGATCTATAACGACCTCTGATGTAAAGGTCTATCTCCCAAGTAGCGCAGTGCCAAAAGATGAGCTAAAAATAAGCATCCTAAACCCGCTTACCAACAAACAATCAACCGTGAGCTACATCCTAGACGATGATGGCGTGCATATGATAAACAAAAAAGATCCAAGCGATATAAAAGTGATAAGTGACGGCGCTATCACCATAGCAGACGTGACGGTAAGTAGCAAGCGCCCGACCCTAGTCGATGCGACCCTTATAAAAGACGATGGAAGTGCCATATCAGGCACTTCAAGCGGCAGGCTATTTGCCTTTGGTGTGCTTGACTATATAGATGATGTAAAACTTGTTACAAAGATAGATAATGCTGATATCCACTCTGCAAAATACCTAAACGAAGAGAACTACGAGCATATCATCTCAACAAGCCAGTATGAGTCAAATTCTACCCAAAAGATAAACTACAACATCGCTCTTACGAATGACGAACAGCCATACATTAAATTTGGTATAAATAAGCCAGATACCACAAGTGACGGTAAAGGCTACGTGCTAATCGAGATAAAAGACGAAAATGGAGGTCTAAGTGATAGCTTTATAGCCAAGATCGAGAATAACACCGTCATAGCTGACTTTGAAAAGGTTGGCAAAAAGCTAGATAGAACTCACCACATTATAGACGCCACCTACGTGGGGACTGACGGCATGCCTCAAAGAGATGATAACCTAACTATCACAGTCGATCTTGACTCAAAGCCTGACAAGCTAATAGAATCTGACTTTGACAATATAAAAAACGGCTCTGGCAACTACGCTATAAATTTTAGCGGCAAAGGCGAAGCTGCAAACAATCCACACGATGAAAAATCAAAAGATGTAGAGGTCATAGACGCTGAGACATCTGAGAAGACGACACTGACACTTGATAGAAATTTAAGCTACTCTGGAAGCTTTAACGTAGCGCAAAACACTGGCAGCAAAAACTACATAGTAGAAAGACTAGATGATGCGGGAAATTTAGCTGTTCAAACCGTGACTATGGTAGCAAACAAAGGGCTTGATGTTGATATGTGGTTTTTTGACTGCACTAATACAGAATTTTGGTCATATGACCCAGCAGTTACAACTGGTCCAAGAGCGGACAATATCTCACCTGGAGGATATGGATATCACGTAGCAAATCACTATGAGGCATGGACCAAATGGGCAGGTGTAAGTGCTACCACAACTTATAATGAGCTTTCTTTTCAAGGAGGTAAAGACTGGCAGCTAAAATCAACAAGACCGCACGCAGGTGAGCTAAACACAAACGATATGGCAAAAGTAGGACACTCTCCAGATGCAAAGGATACCGATCATACTGGTGCACACTATAACCTAAACAAGACAGGAAACTACGTCCTTGAAGAGGCGGAGCCTGTAGGAACTGATCTGATCATGAAAATGAAAGGTTGGATATATATAAAAGAAGATGGTCAATACAATATAGCAGCAAAACACTTTCAAGATATGATAGATGTAAAAATAGCAGATAAAACTTTTGGAAAGTGGGCGTATTGGTGGGGTGGAGGAAATCCTGGTCTTCACAATGGCACTTATATTTATAATCTAAAAAAAGGATTTTATAGGATAGAGGTTGATTATGTTGATAGGACAGGAGATACATCCTTAGACATAATGATCAAGAAGAGGTCACAAGGTGTTAGCGACTATAAAATCATAGGCTCAGAGGATAGCGGCACGCATCTTTTTAGTGATAGCTATGTAAAAGCCCTACATGATAAAGGATATGTTAGCGATGAAAAAGATGGTATTGAAGCTGGTAAAAAAGGGTATAGAAGCTTAATAAATCAAGAAAAAGATAGTAGTAAGCCGACAAAATATTTTGGCGATGACACGGATGACTTTAACAAAGTAATACATCTCAAACACAATAATGATAACCTTGAAGGTAGCAACCTAAATGATGTCTTTATCTACAATGGTAAGAGCATAGACGCAAAAGGTGGCGTTGATAAGCTGATATTTGTTGAAGATACAAAATTAGAAAAGGTGAGTAATTTAAATGATAATCTAAAAAGCTTCGAACGCCTGCAACTAGGCACAGAAAACCAGGCTGTTTCAATATCATTTAACACAAAAAATGTTCTTGACATAATAGACTCTAGAACAACAAAGATAACAGAGGGCGAATACTCAACCCTAACAACCGTATCTGACACTGAAAGCATAAATACAGTTTTAAAGATACTAGGAGATAGCAACGACATCGTAAAACTAATAAATGATGGCACAAATAAATTTGAATTAGCAACAAACGAAGAGGTCACTTTGCTAAACTGGAAGCACAGCAAAGCCATAGGTGGCAGCTACAACAAAGTAGAAACTGACGGTCACGGACGTGTAAGAGAATTTCAACCAGATCCAGCGCATAACCCAGATGTATGGAAAACATATAAAGATGCAAGCGGCAAGCCGATCATCGACTCCTACGACACTCCAGTAAATCACGTCTATAAGGGCACATACACAGATGGAACTAGCACAAAAACATTTTTCGTTGAGATAGATAAAAATATCAAAATCACTCACGAAGGAGATGATCAAAACAATACATTTACCTATGAAGGCAACAAGATAGACGCAAAAGATGGCGTTGATACGCTCATCTTTACTGAAAATATCGATCTTAGCAGAGTGGCTGACCTAAATGATAAACTAAAGAGCTTTGAAAATTTACAGCTTGGCAGCAAGAGCACTCAGGCGGTCTCGATAGGGCTAGACGCTAAAAGCGTGCTTGATATCATAGACGCACAAGTAACAGATGGTGGTCTAAAAAGCATAAATACCGTGTTAAAGATCAAAGGCGATAATAATGACAAAGTGGCATTAGAGGGCAAAGGAACTATCTTTACACAAGCAACAGACAGCGAAGTGGCAGCACTAAATTTAAAGCATAGCGCTTTAGGCGATACACATAACCAAGTAGCAGTTGATGGTAGCGGTCACGCTGTAAATCAAGTCTATAAAGGCGTATATGGCAGCGGAGCTGGCGCACAAACATTTTTTATCGAGATAGATAAAGATGTAAGTGTAGTAAATTTGGTGCATTAAATTTAACTTTGTCGGGCTAAAATTTATAGTTTTATATTTAAAGTTTTTAAAAACAAAAGCTTCTTGTAGATTTTTAAACTTAGTTTAAATATTTAAAATGTATAATCCAATTTCTTTTATCAAGGTGGTTGGATAGCTCAGTCGGTAGAGCAGCAGACTGAAAATCTGCGTGTCGGCAGTTCGATTCTGCCTCTAACCACCATTTCTTTTTAATAAAATTTTTCTTGAACGTGGACAGATGGGTGAGCGGCTGAAACCACACCCCTGCTAAGGGTGCAGCTCTTAATCGGGGCTCGAGGGTTCAAATCCCTCTCTGTCCGCCACCAACACAATATTTTTTTTCCAAACTTCCCTAAATTTCGATGTTTTAACTGCATTTATTAGCAGATATTTTTGTCTTAAATTTCAGACAAATCAGCTTTGTTACAGAAAATTTGCACTTTTGTTACAGAAACTATTTGGATCATTCTATGAGCTCTAGATTGATCACCAAGGTTCCCAACAGACCAAATTTTTACTTTTTTGATACCGCTCTTAAAGATAGCAAAAAGCTAACTGTTAAATTTTGCCTTTTCACAAAAGATCTAGATGAGGCGGTAAAACTGGCAAATTCTATAAAAGCCGCAGCCAACGAAGCTCTTGCTAAAAAGATAACCACAACACATACAAACTCTAAAAGCCTAAGAGCCTTGATAAACATTAAAAGACTAAATGAGCGGTGCATTAAACAAAATGGCATATTTTTAGATGTTAGCGAATATAAAGAGCTCTCACAAGAGGTGATAGCTAAATTTTATAATCTAGTGGCTCCAGAAGAAAAGCTTGAAAAAGAGCTCAAAACATTATTGGATGCATCTTTAAATCCAAAAGAAACCTCGCCGCTATCTTTTGAAGCAGTAGCTAAAAGATATGCGCAAACAGAGTGTTTAAAGCTAAAATCTAGTGATAAGACCAAGGGCTATTATATTAAGACTGGCAAGCTCCTTGATGAGTTTTTTAAAGATCATCAAGGTAAAGAGTTTATCTACAGCGATGCTGAAAATTTTCAAACAACTCTAGCTAGCAAAAAGCTTAATAAAAAGACCATCAACAACTACACATCTTACTCAAAGAGGCTCTTTGACTATGCCATAAAGATGGGCAAGCTCACGACCAATCCTTTTAAAATGCTTACATCTTTTAAAATTTCAGCCGACGAGAAGTCACCAAAAGATAACTTTAGTCTAGATGAATTAAAAATAGTTTTTGCTACAAAAAGGCTTGATCTACGAAACTATATGATGTTTGCTCTTCATACTGGGCTAAGACTTAATGAAATTTGGCAACTTGATAGTAAAAGCGTAGGCGAAGAAGATGGCATAAAATTTATAAATGTTAAGACTGCCAAGCAAAAAGGAGGCGTTAGCAAATATAGGCAAATTACGATACATAAAAATATTGAGTATTTGGGTGACAATTCAAAAACAGCCAAAAATTTTGCCTTAGTCAGCTAAAAGAAAAATAATACCTAAACTCTCACGCCAATTAGTGATCACAGAATTTAAAAGTTAAAGCCAACAACGCTTTTAGCCGACGCATACAAGCTTTAAAAGTCTAAGAGCCTTGATAGATGTGAAAGAAAAAATAGAGATAGCACTTCATAGCAATTTTATAAAAACAACCCATTCTTACTATGAGATTTCATCTAAAACAATAGAAAAATTTAATTAATAAAAGTTGATTTGCTATGAAAATTTGAATTAAAAATTCAAGGGCATTGCGCCCTTGAAATTATGATCTAACAGGTGAAAGATAAGGTTTTTCAGAGTGCATAGACATCTCGTTTTGTTGTCTAAATGCTATATACTCTTCTTCGCTTAATTTTTTTATGTTAGCTATAGTGATCTTAAGAGGTGTGATACCTGAGAGTGGGTCGTGGTCTTGTGCGTTTGCAAGCTCGTTACCGTCAGCCTCACTATAGTGGAAAGTCGTAAATATCGTGCTTTCTCTAAGGTCAGGATTTACGCGAAGTTTAGCTGCGATCCTACCACGTTTATTCTCTACCATTGCGTAGCAGCCATCTTCTAGCTCTCTTTCTCTTGCGATATCAGGGCTTACTTCGATTAGCGGACCTTCGATACCAGCACCATACTCTAGCGGTGGGCACTCTCTTGTCATCGTACCAGTGTGGTAGTGATAAACTTTTCTACCTGTTGTAAATAAGCAAGGATAGACCTCATCAGGTACTTCGCTCATCGCACCTGAGCCTACTGGATAGCCATCAGGTATATGCATTTTGGCTTTAAATTCAGCCTCCATGCTCGCACGCTTATCTTTATCGTCAGCGTAAAGTACTGGAGCTAGGCGGAATTTACCATCAGGTAGCATTGATTTGTGATCGGTATAAAGATCAGGTGTACCTGGGTGATCTTCATCAGGGCATGGCCAGCTGATGCCACCTAGTTTTTCAAGTCTATAGTAGCTGATACCACCAAAGAATTTAGGCATTAGTTTTCTAAGCTCGTCCCAAACCTCTTCTGCACTTAAGAAGTCAAATCCCTCAAGTCCCATAGCCTTTGCGATGTTGCAAACTACTTTCCAGTCAGGCTCTACGCCAGCTACTGGTTCGCTTGCTTTTCTAGTCCTTTGAACGCGGCGAGATGTGTTGATAAATGTTCCATCTTTCTCTCCCCAACCAGCTGCTGGTAAGACGACATCGGCCTTTTGAGCACTTTCAGTAAAGAATAGATCTTGCACGATAAAGCAATCTAAGTGGTGTGTAGCATGCACAAAGTGCTCTGTCCAAGGGTCACTCATAACAGGGTTTTCGCCATAAACGTAAAGCACTTTTAGCTCGCCGCTATCCATCTTATCAGGTGCGTATGTTAGTTTAAAGCCAGGCACTGGATTAAGCTCGAAGTGCCAAACTTTGCGAGCTTGCTCTTGTGCGTAAGCGCTATTTACTGCACCTGCTGGGATGACGTTAGGTAGTGCGCCCATATCGCATGAGCCTTGAACATTGTTTTGTCCACGAAGTGGATTTACTCCAGCGCCTTTTTTACCTAAATTTCCTGTTAATATCGCTAAATTTGAAAGCGAGAATACATTTGATGTGCCGTCGCTAAACTGAGTGATACCCATAGTGTAGCAAATGGCAGCACTGCCAGCTTTTGCATACATCCTAGCAGCCTCAGTTATAAGCTCTTTTTTGACACCAGTCTCACGCTCAAATCTCTCAGGAGTGAAGTCTTTTACGGCTTCTTTTAGATACTCAAAACCCTCTGCATATTTTTCGATAAATTCTGTATCTTGTAAATTTTCAGAGATGATGACGTTCATCATTGTGTTTAGTGTTTTGATGTTTGAGCCAACTGGAATTTGCAAGAATATATCGGCTTTTTTAGCCATATCGGTGCGTTTTGGATCCACAACGATCATTTTTGCACCACGCTCTAAACCTCTTTGCATCTGCATAGCGATGATAGGGTGGCATTCGCTTGTGTTTGTGCCTATTAGTAAAAATACATCTGTATCAGTCGCAAATTCAACAAGATCATTTGTCATCGTTCCGTTTCCAAGGGTGCTGGCAAGACCTGCCACTGTTGGAGCGTGTCAAAGACGAGCGCAGTGATCTACGTTGTTACTTCCTAAAGCACGAAAGAATTTTTGAAATACATAGTTGTCTTCGTTGTTTGAACGAGCCGAACTAAAGCCCATGATAGAGCTTGGACCATATTTTTCAACGCTATTTTTAAAAGTCTTTCCTAAAAATTCATAAACCTCTTCAAAGCTAACCTCTTCAAGTTTGCCCTCTTTGTTAAACTCTCCGTTTAGTTTTCTCATCATTGGTTTAGTTAAACGTTTTGGAGAATTTACAAATTCCCAACCAAACATACCTTTTAAGCACAACTCGCCATCATTTACATGGTGGTTCTCAGTCGGCTTTGCATCGACTATCCTACCGTTTTCTACGATAAGGTCTATGCCGCAACCAGTTCCACAATACGGACAGGTTGTTTGAACAATCTTTTGCATAGATTTCCTTTCAAGTAATATTTCTAATAGTTCGGTTATTATATACCTTATAAAATAAAAGTAGTTTTAAAATTAATTATTTTATTTAAAAAAATTTTAAGTAATATGCAAAATTTGCATATTACTTTGACGCTGAATTTACGGAGCTTTTTACCATTTTTTGTCTTATTTTAAATTTGGTTTTTAGCTTAAGTGATTAAAAATAAATTTAAAGATTATGAAAATTTATAAAAAATGGGCGATTGCTCGCCCTTTGAATTAGTTCTTGCGTGTGTTTGCGTCTGGAGTGAAAAGTGGCTTATCAAGAAGTTTAAAGTCACCTATAAATTTCTGACCCTCTTCGCTTGTCGCCCATTTTATAAATTTCTCTGCATTTTCGATGTCAGTTTTAGGGCAGTGTTTTGGATTTACTGCGATTAGAGAGTAGAAATTTTTAAGGTCGTTGTCGCCCTCGTTGATGATGACCATCTCAGGATGACCTTTTTGGTTTGCTTCATATTTAATGTAAGTACCGCGGTCAGTAAATGTAACACCTTTTTGCTCAGCAGCAGCATTTATCGTAGCTAGCATGCCTTGACCTGTTTGCATATACCAGCTATCTTTTTCAGGGACTTCGCCAGCGATCTTTTTCCAGATGCCTTTTTCTTTATTATCTGTGCCTGATTTGTCGCCACGTGAGAAGAATTTGATACCATCTTTTTTGATAAGCTCAAAACTTTGTTTGATATCTTTACCTTTAAATTTATCAGCGATAGATTTATCAGCGATAACGACGAAATCATTGTACATTACGGCATTTCTTTTTAAGCCAAAACCTTTTTCTACAAATTCTTTCTCAACTTTTGGTGAGTGAACGAAAAGTACGTCAGCGTTGCAGTCTTCGCCAAGCTTTAGAGCTGCGCCTGTACCAACAGCTGTCCATTTTATATCAACACCTGTTTTTGCCTTATAAACTGGGTAGATCGCGTCAAGCAAGCCAGTGTTATCTGTACTTGTTGTAGTCGCCATGATTAGTTCATTGTCAGCGCCAAACGCCAAAACTGCGGCTGCTAGTGAGCCTAAAATAATCTTTTTCATTTTTCTCCTTTTTAGAAAATGTGGTATTATAGCATATTAAAATAATATGAATAAAAAATTAGGAATAATATTTGGATTTTTTACTTCACGGCTTTGCAGAAGCCTTTAATCTACTTTTAAACGGCAATCTTGAAACATATTCAGCCATCAAGGCTACCCTTTACACATCAAGCGTGTCGATACTTTTTGCTGTTATTGTAGGCTTTCCGCTTGGTTTTATACTTGGCTTTTATGACTTTAAAGGTCGCAAAATTTTACGCCTTCTAAGTGACACGGCTCTAGCCATGCCAACGGTTGCCATTGGTCTTATTTTATACGCATTCATCACGAGAAATGGCCCGCTTGGTAGCTTAAATTTACTCTTTACGCTAAAAGCGGTCATGTTAGGCCAGTTTGTGCTTGCCCTTCCTATCATCATCTCGCTTACTGCAAGCGTGGTTGAAAATATGGAGAAAAAGCACTATCTAACTATCCTAAATTTACGCCTATCAGCCCCAAAGCTAGTTTTTTGCGTGCTTTATGAGCTACGCTACGCTCTCATGGTAGTTATCGCCACTGCTTACGGCAGGATCGTGGCTGAAGTGGGCGTTGCGATGATGATAGGCGGCAACATCAAGTACTTTACCCGCACGATCACCACAGCCGTTTCGCTAGAGACAAACAAGGGTGAATTTGCCATGGGTATAGCGCTCGCGATGGTTTTGATATTTATCGCATTTTTAGTAAATTTAGCGATCTTTGCGCTAAGAAAACTCGACAAATAGGAGCAAATTTTGATAAAGATAAGAAATTTACACCTAAACTACGGCAAAAGCGAGATCCTAAATATCCCAAGCCTTGATATAAATACTAAAAAGATAACCGCTCTAATGGGCAGCAACGGCAGCGGCAAAAGCACGCTAATACGAGTGCTCTCACGCTTGCAAAGCCCAAATAGTGGGGAAATTTCACTTTGGGGTGAAAATAAACCAAGCCTTGAAATGCTGCGTAAAATTTGCGTTTTGCTGCCTGAGCCTGCCCTTTTAAAAAGAAGTGTGAGAGAAAATTTCAAAGCCATATTAAAAAGTAGAAATTTACTAAGCGAATTTGATGAGCGAACTAGCGAAGCACTCGCTCTTGTAGGACTTGATGAGAAATTTTTAGATAAGCGCCACTTTGAGCTAAGCTCAGGGCAGACGCAGCGCATCGCATTTGCACTTGCGCTTTCTTTAAGAGTGCCATTTTATCTGCTTGATGAGCCGACAAATAGCGTTGATATCGGCACTTCAAAGCTCTTTAGCAAGGCTATAAATTTGATGCACGAGAAATATGGCTGCGGCTTTGTCATCGCAAGTCACGACGAGAAGTGGCTTAGTATGCTAGCAAACGAGTGCGTGTTTTTGCACAAAGGCAGAGTCTGCGAGTTTGAATACAAAAATATCTTTGAGATAGAAGGTGGCGTGCTAAGCTTTGGCGATGATTCGAAGCTAAATTTACCTTCAAATTTTAAAGGTAAAAGCAAGATCACGATCAACCCAAGCAAGATAAAAATTTCTAAAACAGGTGGGGAGGGTCAAATTTCAGGGGTTTTGCACTCAGCCTCGCTTTATATGGGCGATGAAAAGCTTTTGAAGGTCAAAGTTGGCGACTTTTTGATCAAAATTTTTAGCCACGATGATGAAATTACAAAGATCGGCGAGAGAGTATTTTTAGAATTTGAAGATGGCTCGATGCTAGCTTTGGAGTAAAATTTGCTCCCACTCTTTAAATTTAGTCCAAAAATAAAAATGGATATCAAAAAACAGCTAAATTTTAATAATCCTGCTAAAAAATCATATCTTATATAACTCCCTAAAAATGGCGTTTTTAAATATGCAATTAAGGCATATTTAAGCTTTTTTTAACTTTTCTAATTTATTTTATTTTAAGCCACATTAATAAGGCAATTAATTGTATAGTTTCAGTGTCGTTAAAAAACTATTTAAGGAAAAAGGTGAGCACAAAAGAGGAATTTGCAGCTGGCAGAAAACTTTACTACGCTACTTTCTCTAAATTTTTCGTATTTAGTGAAGATGAAAAGAGATTTGATGGCCTTAGTAAAATGCTTGATCTCATAGAAGAATACAGCCTAAATGATAAAGTATCGCATGCTGTTGCAAATATAAAAAGTAAATTTGATGAAAAAAATCCAGAGAATTTGATCACCGAATTTGATGACATTTTTCACACTCCGCCAAGTCCGCTTCGAAACTCGCTCTCTTTTTACGATGAGGGTTATGAGGTGGGGCATGCTTGCGCTGATGTGCGTAAAATTTTGGCTAAGACAAACATCAGAAGAGATGAGAGTAAATTTAAAGAGAATGAAGATAACGTGGGCTTTGTCTTTACGCTTATGAACGAGTTTATCGGTAAATTTGACGAGTGCGAAGAGGAGCTTTTTAAAAATATTATAAATCCAAACATTGATGAGTTTATAGAAAATTTATACGAGCATAAAAATAGTGAAATTTACAAGGATGTGGCCGTTTTGCTAAACGAATTTATCGCGTTTGAGCGCGTGGCACTAAACTCACCAAAACCAGTCAAGATAGACCACAAAAAGAGCGATGGTCTTTCAAGATCTGAAAGCATAAGAAGAGAAAAAAATAGGATAAGAAAACTAAGAACGGAGGGTACATATGCAAAATAGACGCGAATTTCTAAAAAAAGTCGGTCTAGTTGGCGCTGTGGCAGCAAGTGGTGCGGTAGCAGCAAATGCTAATGAAAATTTAAAATCAGGAAAGAGTAAAAAGACCGAGGTGCTTTATAAAAGAAGCAAAAACTGGGAACTTTACTACAAACAAGCAAAATAAAATTTGATAGAAATTTAAGAAAGGATGAAAATGTCTGAAGCTAGATTAAACGCTACGCCAAACAACATCGGTCGTAGATCGTTTTTAAAAATGGCTGCATTAGCAAGTACTTGTGGAGCGGCCGGCTTTGCAGCAAGCAATGTCACAAGAGAAGCAACAGCTCAAGAGATGGCAAACCCATTTCCAGACTCAAAAATAGTAAAAACTGTCTGCACAGTTTGCTCTGTAGGATGCGGAGTGCTAGCAGAGGTAGAAAATGGTGTATGGGTACGTCAAGAAGTAGCACAAGATCACCCAGTAAGTGCTGGTGGTCACTGCTGTAAAGGAGCAGACGTTATCGATATGGTGCGCTCACACTGCCGTGTAAAATACCCGATGAAAAAAGTTGGTGGCAAGTGGCAACGCATCTCTATGACGCAAGCACTTGACGAGATCGGTGCAAAACTAAAAGCTTACCGCGAGAAAAATCCAGAGCAAGTAATGTTTTTAGGATCAGCAAAAGACTGCAACGAGCAAAGCTACTATATAAGCAAATTCGTTGCGATGTTTGGGACAAACAACCTAGATCACCAAGCACGTCTTTGACACAGCTCTACAGTCGCCGGTGTGGCGAATACTTGGGGTTATGGAGCTATGACAAATCACCTTGGAGATATCCAAAACGCGAAGTCTATTTTTATAATCGGATCAAACCCAGCGGTAAATCACCCAGTTGGCTTTAGACACTTTTTAAAAGCAAAAGAAAAGGGCGCTAAGCTAATAGTAATCGATCCAAGATATACAAGAACAGCTGCAAAGGCTGATTATTTCGCACAAATTCGCCCAGGAACGGATATACCTTTTGTATATGGCATGATGAATCTCATCTTTGAAAATGGCTGGGAGGATAAGAAATTTATTGATGACCGTGTTTATGGTATGGATCTGATTCGTGAAGAGGCTGCAAAATGGACACCAGAAGTCGTTGAAGATGTGACTGGAGTGCCAGCTGCAACTCTTAAAGAGATCACAGAAGTCTATGCTAAAAACCGCCCTGGCTCAGTCGTTTGGGCGATGGGTCTAACTCAGCACACAATAGGTAGCTCAAACACTCGTATAGCTCCGATCTTGCAACTAGTGCTTGGCAACATGGGCGTAAGTGGTGGCGGATGTAACATCCTAAGAGGCCACGATAACGTTCAAGGTGCAACTGATATGGCAAATTTACCAGACAACCTACCTGGTTATTACCCTAAAAATGAAGGAAGCTGGAAATATTTTGCAAAAATGTGGAAGGTTGATTTCGAGTGGCTGCAAAAGAATTTTATCAAGCCTGAGTGGATGTTTAAGCCAGGATTTTCACTTGCACGCTGGTGGGCTGGTACGCTAAATGGTAAAGATGGTAATGATGCGATCGATAATGCAGGAGATAGCCTAAAAGCTCTTGTAGTTATAGGAAATGGTATCACATCTACTGCACAACAAGCAAAGGTTCAAGAGGGTCTTGATGCGCTTGAGTTACTTGTTTGTGTAGATCCGTTTGTAAATGACGCTGCCGTTATAACAAATAAAAAAGATAATGTATATATCATACCTGCTTCAACTCAGTATGAAACTAGCGGCACAGTCGTAGCTACAAACAGAAGTGGTCAATGGAGAAGCCAAGTATGCAAACCACTTTATGAGAGCATACCTGATCATGAATTGTTATTTGAACTAGCTAAACGTATAGGCTTCTATGACGAGCTAACTCGCACTATAAGGGATGCTGACGGCAAGATAGAATGGCCAGAAGCTGCTACTCACGAGATAGCAAATATTATAAAAACTATCGGTATGACTGGCTGGACACCTGAGCGCTTGAAACGCCACCAAGAGAACTGGGATAAATTCGATGAAGTAACATCTCTTGGCAAGCCTGGCACTCCTGTTGAGGGCGAATACTACGGACTCCCATGGCCATGCTGGACAGAAAATCACCCAGGTAGCCCAATACTTTATGATACACATAAATCAGTTCGCGAAGGCGGAATGGGCTTTAGAAACCGCTTTGGTTTAGAGCACAACGGTGTTAGTCAGCTAGCAGCTGAAGGCTCAGCGCCAGTTGGTTCATCTATAAATGGCGGATATCCTGAGATCAAAAAAGACAATATCGAGAAAATTTTAGGCATCACACTAACTGATGATGAAAAAGCAAGGATCGGAGCCAGCTGGTCAACTGATGATAGTAATATCATAGCAACAAAATGCTTGGAGAAAAACATCGCTCCGTATGGCAATGCACGTGCTAGAACTATCGTTTGGACATTTGCTGATCAGATCCCTAAGCATAGAGAGCCGATCCACTCACCAAGACCAGATCTAGCCAAGAAGTATCCAAGCTTTAAAGATAAAGCAAAACAATACCGCGTTGATACTAAATTTGAAAGCTTGCAACAAAGTAAGGACTTCTCAAAAGAATTCCCTATCAACCTTATTACAGCTCGTCTTGTAAATTTCAGTGGTGCTGGTATGGAGACGCGTGCTAGTAAGTATCTATCACGCATTACGCCTGAGATGTTTGCCGACATCCACCCAGAGCTAGCGGCTAAACATGGTATTAAAAATTGGGATTTTGTTTGGGTTCATTCACCTGAGGGCACTAAGATCAAGGTTCGTGCAAGGATCGTGCCATCAGTCAAGCCTGATATGATCTTCTTGCCATTCCACTGGGCTGGATATATGCAAGGTGTTGATATGACTGGAAATTTCCCAGAAGGAACTTTGCCATTTGCGGTTGGCGAGAGTGCAAATACCGTAACAAACTATGGATATGATATCAACACTCAAATTCCAGAAACAAAAGGCGGTCTTTGCCGCATAGAAAGGGCATAATATGAGCACATTTAACGATAACAATAGACTTAAATTTTACTGCGACACAGATAGATGTATTGATTGCAATGGTTGCGCGGTAGCGTGTGATGAAGCTCATGAGTTGCCTATTGGCGTTAGAAGACGCCGCGTCGTCACACTAAATGAAGGTGTACCCGGCAAAGAAATTTCAACATCAATCGCATGTATGCACTGCGAAGACGCGCCTTGTTCGCTTGTTTGTCCGGTTGATTGTTTCTACATCAGAGCTGATGGCATCGTGCTTCACGATAAAGATATCTGTATAGGTTGTGGATACTGCTTATATGCTTGTCCATTTGGTGCGCCACAATTCCCTAAAGATGGTGCGTTTGGTGCAAGGGGCGTAATGGATAAATGCACCATGTGTGCAGGCGGTCCGCTACCAACTAATAGTGAAGAAGAGCGCGAAGTATATGGACAAGATAGAATTTCTGAGGGCAAGGTGCCAGTTTGTGCTGCGATGTGCTCTACAAAGGCTTTGTTAGTTGGCGAGTCAGATGTGATCGAAAAAATCTACAATGACAGAGTTGCTGCAAGAGGTTATGGTGAAAAGAATCTAAAACAAACTACTGTTTGGAAGATCGCTTACTACGCTGGCGACAGACTAAAACTAAAAGCGTAAATTTATAGGTGCTTTTTGCACCTATAAAATTTGTTATTTTCTCTAATTTTATACTTTAAGAAATATGCCTATTTTGCATATCAAATTTTAATTATAATAACGTTTATTTCGTATCAAAATGCGTTTAAGCTTTTTGCTTTGTTTAAGCAAGTTTTTACTACAATCCAAAATTAAATTTAGCTTTTTGGGCTATCATTTGTGAAAACTTCAAGGAGCAAGATGGAACCGATTTATAAAACGCAGATCATCAAATATAAAGGCGAGCAAAAAGCACAGGTTGATGATATTTTGGTGCGTGAGATCAAGCTTGAAATTTACATAAATGACAAAAAATTTGGTGCCGTCATGGCAACGCCAACGGATCAAAAGGCGCTTGCTTTGGGCTATTTGATCAGTGAAAACGTCATCACAAAGCCAGAGGATATAGCTGAAGTTAGGCTCTCAAGCGATGAGCTAAGCGTCTATGTAAGCGCCAAAGTGAACGAAAAACGCCTAGAGCAGTTTGACGAAGAAAAGGTCATAATAAGTGGCTGTGGCAGAAGCTCAACGGCAAATATCGACCCACAGGCGATGGCAGCAAGAGCTGTAAAAAGCGGAGCTAAATTTAACAAAGATATGATCCTTGCTCAAATGAAGGAGTTTTACACGCAGTGCGAGCTTTACGAGATGACTGGCTGCGTGCATACGGCAAAGCTTTTTGTAAGCGAAGATAAATTTTACATAGGCGAGGATATCGCTCAGCACAACACGATCGACAAGGCCGTTGGCAAGGCCGTTTTAGACGGAGCTAACTTAGCAAATTCATTTTTGATGGTGAGTGGCAGGCTTAGCTCAGAGATGGTCGCAAAGGCTGTTATGCACGGCGTCCCAGCGCTTATCTCAAGGACAGCACCGACTAGCCTTGGCGTGGTGATCGCTCGTAAATTTGAGCTTACACTTTGTGGTTTTGCAAGGGGCGAAAATATCAACGTTTATAGTGGCGAAGAGAGAATTTATGAGTAAAAATTTAGAAGAGCTAATAAAACAAACGCTAAATAAAAGTGGCAAACTTGACTGCGGCACGGCTTTTAAGATCGCAAACAAGCTTGGCATAGAGGTCGGCGAAGTAAGCGACGAGGCAACCAGGCTAGGCATCAAGATAGACAACTGCGAGCTTGGACAGTTTGGTGGCTTGGATAAAGACCGAGGTAAATTTACATTGTCACTAAAACTAAAAGAAGTGAGCGACGAAAAGGGCAGAGTTTTTTGCAAAGATGCAAGAGAGATGGCGGCGGCTAACGGCGGGCTAAAGACCATGCGCTCGACGCTTAGAGACTACGGCTTTGATGTGAAGTACTGTCAGCTAGGCTGTTTTAAGGAAAAGAAAGGCAAAAAGATGAGAGTAAAGACGAAGACTTGGATAGAAAACGACGAGGGCGAGCTTATATTTGGCAAGGGCAAAACCGAGGTTTTAGACGTTATAGCCGAGGTTGGCTCGATATCAAAGGCAGCTGAAATTTTAGGTATGAACTATAAAAAATGCTGGTCACATCTGCAAATTTTGCAAAAAAATTTAAAAGAAGATCTCTTTACGACCAAGCAAGGTGGCGGAGATAGTGCTGGCACTACGCTAAATGATAGGGCTCATGAGCTCATAAACGCCTATAAACAGCTTCAAAATGACATCGAAGACTACGCAAATAAGCGCTTTAAAGAGCTATTTTTAAAACAAGACGAGAAGAAAAACGATAAAAAATAAACCAAATTTTTAAAAGGAGAAAAACATGTATGTAAAACTAAACGACAGGACTTATCTAAACAAAGATAAGATCACTAGAATCAAGATCGATAGCGTTCAAGACGGCATTCGTATCCGTTTTTATGAGGGTGCAAACCAAGTTGCTAAGAGCCAAAGATTTGAGAGTGAAGCAAAAGCTAACGAGTGGTTAGAGAAAAACTTCTTAAACAAATAAACAGACGCGAGTGGGCGCCCTGCCCGCTTGTAACCTCACTTTATACAAAATTTCATTATAATCGCGCTTTTTAGCCAAAGGGAAAATCGTGCCAACTATAGATGAAGTAAGAAAAAATATCATTTTAAAAGATGGAATTTACTATTTTGACTACACGGCCTCAGGCCTTGCCTATGCGCCTATCGAAGATGAAATTTCAAAATTTTTAAAAACCTACGCAAACACACACTCAGACAGCAGCTCAAGTGCCGTGCTAACGCAAAAACGCTACGAAAACGCAAGAGCCGAGTTAAAGGAGCTTTTGGGGCTTGATGAGAGCTTTTATCTCATCGCAACAGGTCAAGGCGCAACGGCTGCGATAAAGAAATTTCAGGAGATAATGGGGATTTATCTGCCGCCAACCACAAGAGCCTTGATCGGCGAAGCAAATTTAAGAAGCGTAAATTTACCACTCGTGCTTGTTGGCCCGTATGAGCACCACTCAAATGAGATCAGCTTTCGCGAAGGACTTTGCGACTGCGAGCGCATAACACTTGATGAAAACGGCGAGATAGACTACGTGATGCTTGAGAGGACGCTAAAACTAAACGCAAAAAGAAAGATCATCGCCTGCTTTAGCGCCGCCTCAAACGTCACAGGCGTGAAAACCGACTATAAGAGAATTTACTCACTCGTTAAAAAATTTGGCGGAGTGGTGGCATTTGACTGCGCAGCGACCAGCTCGCATGAAATTTTAGATGCCGATTACTTTGACGCAGCCTTTTTTTCGCCTCACAAGCTACTTGGTGGAGTTGGTAGTTGTGGGCTTTTGGCGATCAAAAAAGAGCTTTATACAAGCGATATACCAAGCTTCGCAGGTGGCGGCACCATCGCTCTTGCAACGCCTTCAAAGCACCTTTTTATAAAAAATGTCGAGCAGCTTGAAGAGGCTGGCACGCCATCTATCTTGGGGCTGGTGCGAGCAAGTCTAGCTTACAGCCTGCAAGCAAGTGTCGGAGTAGAAAATATCAAAGCTCGCGAAGATGAACTGGCAAATTTCTTTGAAAAAGAGCTTAGCAGTATCGAAGATATCACCATTTATGGCCCTAAAAATGCAGAAAAACTGCCTATTTTTTCATTTAATGTGCGAGACATTTCGCCATATGACTTTGCCGCAACACTTAGCAACAACTACGGCATACAAAGTCGCGCTGGCGTGATGTGCGCTGGACCTTATGCTTTTGATCTGCTGGGACTTAAAGAAAATAAGATCTTAGAGAAAAAGCCAGGTTTTGTAAGGGTGAGTATGCACTACACGCACACAAAAGAGGATGTGCTCTATCTCATAAACGCTATCAAATCATCTATCAAAAAGCACCGCGAGCTTTGGGGCGAGGAAAAGGCGATGTATGAGATGTTTGGCGGTAAAATTTAGGTTAAATTTTTGTTTTCTGCTAAATTTAACTATCAAGAAAAGTTAAAAATTTAAATTTAGATTGCCATTTTAAAATGCAAAAACAATTATATTTTTTTAATCTAATTTTACTCTTTCTTCCCATTTAAATTTTAACTGTATCAAATAAAATTTACCATCTTGGATCAAATTTTGCCAGCAGAATTTAAAGCAAATTTGCTGTTTTTGTACAGAGCTATACCTGCTCGGTCTTAAGAAACTCTAACAAAACACGCCACCATTGTGAGTGGACAAAAAATATTAAGCATTTTATCTTGTTTTTACATCTAGTTAAATAGAAATTTCTAAAGATCTTTTATGTAATAGCCGTTTGAAATTGGCAACAACTAGTTTTTACGTTGATTAAAAAGAGTTAAAAAATAATTTTCAATCACTTCTTCAACCACCAACCATAATTTAAATATACTTTAGGAATTTCATCATTATCAATATCTATTCCTAATTTTTCCATTTTGTCAAACCATTTATCTCGTTTTGATTTTGGTAATTTTGTACCACAAAAAGGGCAAAATTTGATTGAAATACTGCTTGTGCCACCATCGTGAACGATAATTCCATATTCATCAAATTTAGGATAATACGAAATAAGCACGTCTGGGCAATCATAAATATTGTTATGAATCTTACAATTTAATTTCGTTGCCTCTTTCATTTGAGAGCAACAGTGTTTTACCTTAACCATTTTTTCTTTATTTGTGCTATTTACATTTTTTCAAATTTTACTTTGAAATTTCATCTTTTATCTTTTGATAAAGCTCCAAAATTTCATCTTTTTTGATGATGAAGCTATTTTTATTTGCGATCAGATAGGCTGAGCTTTGCATGATGTCGCCAGCCACTTTTAGTCCATTTTGCTTCATGGTTGAGCCAGTCTCTACCACATCGACGATCGCGTCGCTTAGCCCAACAAGTGGTGCTAGCTCGATCGAGCCATAGAGCTTAATGATCTTCACGCCAACGGCAAGCTTTGCAAAGTAGTTTCTAGTGATATTTGGCATTTTTGTAGCGATCTTTAGCTCAGACCTTGAAAAATCAAGCTCATCTTCGTTTTTTATGCCAATGCAGACCTTGCACTTGCCTATTTGTAGATCAAGTAGCCTCACTACATTTGGCTTATGCTCTTCAAGCACGTCAAGGCCGACCACGCCGATATCTGCGGCTCCTTCGGTGACGTAAGTTGGTATGTCTTGGTTGCGAACCATTAAAAATCTAAAATTTCCCTCTTCAAGGATGAGTTTTCTATCCTCAAACATAAAGCTCGAACCAAAAATTTTTCTAAAAATTTCAAGTGTATCTTCTGCGATCCTGCCCTTTGGCAAGGCTACTGTTATCATTTTAAAATTTCCTTTTTCTCATCGATTATTTTTTGCATGGCACGAAAGATCAGCATCTTATCGCAAATGGCATTTTTAAAAAATTTAGACAAAAAGTCGCCATCTCCGCCAGTAAAATAGACTTTTTTGCTGCCTGCTAACTTTGAAATGAGCGTGATAATGGGCTTTATGATGCCATAACTCACAGCATCGCTCGTCTTTTGAGGCAACGCATCGATGTCTATTTGCGAATTTAGTGTCACATCAAGGCGTGGCGAGATGCTTTTGTAGGCGTTTAACATAGTTGCGATGCCAGGCAAGATGTAGCCTCCAAGATGAAGCGAGTTTGCCATTATATCAACGGTTATAGCACTTCCGGCATCTACTATAACGCCATCATTTATCATATAGCACCCTGCTTTTCTATCTACTCCAAGACCTTGATAGATCGTGTCTATCTCAAAGTAAGGCTCTAAATTTATAAACATTTCGTCCTTATCTATCATGCGCAAAATTTCTTCATTTACGCAGATAAAATAGACCTTTTCGTTTGGTTTATAGTTTTTAAATTCGCTAACTTTTATATGTGTGATCTTGCCATTTTGCAAAAAAGAGGCGTTGGTGTTGCCGATATCACACAAAATCATAACAGCTCCAGCCTTCTTCTTTGAAGTAGTTTAGAGATTTTGAGCAAATTTGAGAGCTGTAAAAGATCACACGTTTTTTGATCTTGGTTTGAAATTTCTCTTCAAATTTAGTGCAAATTTCATTTATCTCGCTGGCTTCTTTAAGCAAAAGCCTGCTCTTTGCACTTCTTAAAAAAACGATCTCGTAGAAATTTTTTGTATCGACACCAAAAAACGCCTCAAGCGAGCGTTTCTTGGTAAATTCGCTAAGGTCAAGCCTTTTTAGATCTCTTAGCAAGATCTTTTTAGCTTCAAAAAGCTCCCAAATTTTTTGGTTCATTGCCCTAGATTAACATACTCGTTATCGTAGTAAAATGCGCCATTGCCCATGAAGCTTTTATCTTTTATCTCGTCGCTAAATTCATAAATTTCAGCTCCGCTAAGGTCTAAATTTGTCTTTATAACATAGCCTGTTTTTTCGATGACATAGAGCTTATTGTTGATGATAGTAGCCGCTGAGAAGATAGCAAATTTGAAATTTACCTTATTTTGCTCTTTTAGCATGAGGTCTGTTCTTACGATCGTGCCATCTTTTTTAAAGATATAAATTTCATCGTTATGAACTAGCACATCTTTGATCTCACCGTCATAATATACTGTCTGGCTTGGGTTGATGACGATTAGTTTTTTAGCTGTTGCTGCGATTAGGTTATCGCCCTCAACGCCTAAAAATATGATGTTGTTAAAGAAATTTTCAGAGCTTACGACAACGTCGCGCAAAATTCTACCAGTATCTTTTTGTACGATGTAAATTTTGCCATCAAGTGCTGGATAGACGATGAGTGAACTCATAAAGTAAGGTGCCACAACTCTTGAATCAACCGCTGCGATGTCAGATGAGCTGTACTCCATTAGTGTCGTAGCTGTGTTGATATCGATTAGGTAGATGTGGTTTGATGCGCTGATAGCTGCAAGTTGGTTTTGATCAAGCGAAGCTGCTACAATCGCAGTTGGAAATTTACCACTATAAACGCTGTGGCCGCTAGGATCAGTCACGTTTAGATCGCCATTTATGCTAGCTGAGATGACAAAGCCGTTGTTTTCGTTTAAGAAATTGAAATTTTCAGGCAAGGTAACGCTTTTGTTTAGCCCATTTTTCGTGATGATGTTGCCATTATCAAGCGTTGCGCCATTTGCATTTGCTGATTTTATGTAAGAAGGAAGATCTTTTGACAAAGATATCTCACCAGAAGTTTGCGCAGGCTCAAAATATTGTCTTTTTGTGCCGCATCCGCTTAGAACTAAAGCCAAGGCAAAAGCCAAGAATAGTGTAAGTTTTTTCATTATTTTATTCCCTGATAGTGTTTTAAATTTTTAACTAAAGTTTGTAGTTGTGAGTCAAGTGCGATCTTGTTAAATTCGTCGTTTGCCTCTTTGATCTTGTTTTCTTTTAAAAGCTCAAAACCTTTTAAAAGTGCGTTATATTCGCTTAAAATTTGAGTATTTGCATCGCCAGTTTGCGAAAGGATGATATCTTTTACGATCGGATTTACTTTTAAATTTGCAAGCTCGCTAATGCCCTTTGTATCGTTTTTATCAAGCATTTGCCCAAGTGAAAAAAGTGCATATAAGCTTGGCTCTTTCTCCTTTAAAACATTTAAAGCGCTTGCGTCATTTGGATTTAAGATAAGCTTTGAATAGGCTAAATTTGCCTCCTCAACTCTGTTGTCGTTTAAAACCTTACTAGCGTAAAATCCGATGAGTGCGACGATAGCTGCCACGCATAGCACGATCAGCAAAGTTTTGTATTTCCTAAAAAAACGCTCTCCCTTGATCATACTCTCAAGAAACTGCTCCTGGGCGTCGATCTCTTTTTTTATCTCGGTTAAGTCTTCTTTTATAGCCAACGTTTTTCCTTGTTTTTGAAAAATTTTAATTCGCAGATTTTAGCATAATTAAATTAAAAGTAGCCCAAAATTAAAGCTTGAATGTGATATAATGCCTCAAAATCAATTAAAAGGTTGCTTAATAATGCAAATAGACGACACTCTCTTAAATAAACTAGAAAAACTCTCCGCATTACAAATTAATGATGAAAAAAGAGAAGAGATTAAGAAGCAATTAAGTGAAATCGTATCTTTTGTCGATGTTTTAAACGAGCTTGATCTAAGCAGCGATGAGGCCGTAGTTAGCTCTATAAAAGGTGGCACTCCATTAAGAGAAGATGAGCCACATTTAAGTGACGTTGTCGATGAAATTTTAAAGCACGCCCCTTCACGCGAAGGACACTTCTTTGCCGTGCCAAAGATCATAGAGTAAAATATGGATCTAATCGAACAACTAAGAGCGCAAAGCTCGGATGCCCAAACCAAAGCATCAGAGAGCAATCTCTCTGGTGACATCCAAACGCTTCTAAAAACTGTTGTTTTTAATAAAGCCAGCGACCTCCACCTAGTCTCAAGGTCTGAGCCTCAGATAAGGATAGATGGCACTTTAAGGCCGCTTGAATTTGGCGTTCTAAGTGGCAAAGATATAGAAAATTTATGCTACGCTCTGATCACTGACGCCCAAAAGAGCGAGCTTGAAAACAATAAAGAGCTTGACTTTGCCATAGAGCTTCCAAATATTGGTCGCTTTCGTGGCAACTATTACTACACGATGAATGGCGATCTAGCCGCAGCTTTTCGTATCATACCTATCGATATCCCTTCGCTTGATGATCTAAATGCACCACAAATTTTTAAATATATCATCAAACGAGAAAAAGGCCTTATCCTAGTTACTGGACCAACAGGCAGTGGTAAATCAACGACGCTTGCTGCGATGCTTAATGAGATAAATTTAAATTATAGAAAGCACATCATCACTGTTGAGGACCCAGTAGAGTTTGTGCATAACAACAAAAAAGCCCTGTTTTCACATAGAAACATAGGTACCGACACGCACTCTTACTCAAAGGCGCTAAAATTTGCACTTCGCGAAGACCCAGATATCATACTTGTGGGCGAGATGAGGGATAGAGAGACGATCTCTACGGCTATTACAGCGGCTGAGACTGGACACCTAGTCTTTGGCACGCTTCACACAAACTCAGCCATACAAACTATAAATAGGATCGTTGATAGCTTTGATGGAAGCGAGCAGCTTCAAGTAAGAAATATGCTTAGCGTTTCGCTAACTGCCGTCATCTCACAAAGTCTGATACCAAAAATAGGTGGCGGAAGGTGCGCTGTGCATGAAATTTTGATAAATAATATGGCGATTTCAAACTTGATACGCGAAAATAAAGTGCATCAAATTTACTCTCAAATGCAGCTAAATCAGCAACAAACTGGCATGAGCACGCAGACTCAAGCACTGATGAAAGCGCTAAAAGAGGGCTTGATCACAAAAGAAAACGCGCTAGCCTACTCGACTAGCCAGCAAGAACTTCAAAATTTAATAGGAACTGTATGATGGATTTAGTAACTTGGTTTGACATTATCGTCATCGCCCTTGTCCTGATACTTGGTGTAAAAGGCATAATCAACGGGCTTATAAAAGAGACTTTTGGACTTATCGGACTTATCGGCGGTCTAGTTGTCGCTAGTAGATTTTCAGATGTAGCTGAAAGCTTCATAAGCAAAAATATCTATAAATTTGAAAATCCTTCATTTTTACAATTTGTCGCATTTATCGGACTTTGGCTAGTTTTTTGGCTAGTTTGTCTGCTAGTTGGCAAATTTTTATCAAAGATAGTCTCAGTAAGCGGACTTGGCTTTTTAGACAGGCTTGGTGGATTTGTCATGGGAAGTGGCAAAATTTTCCTCACATTTTCAGCAGTCATTGCCGTAATGTCAGGCACTTCGCTAAATAAAATGATCGAGCCATACTTTACAAATAGCAAGGTCTATCCGCTCCTACTTGAAACTGGTAGATGGATAACAAATATTGATGTGAAAAACATCAAAAATGAGCTAGATGAGATGGTAGTAAGACCAAAGGATACAAACAAGAGTGATGCATTTATATCAATGGATGCAAATGCAAGCACAAACACCGACACAAACGTCACTAAAGGGGAAGAAAAATGATAGAAAATTTAGAATACGATGCCTTGCTTGAGAAATTTAAAAGAGTTCTTCGCGACAACGGTTTAAAATATACAAAACAACGTGAAATTTTACTAAAAACGCTTTATAACAACGACGAACACTTTACGCCAGAGAGGCTATATCTTTTTATAAAAGAGACCTATCCTGAGCTAAATATCGGCATAGCAACTGTTTATAGGACGCTAAATTTACTAGAAGAATCAGAGATGGTAACATCAATCAGCTTTGGCTCACAAGGCAAGAAATTTGAGCTTGCCACAAAGCCACACCACGACCACATGATATGCAGAAAGTGCGGCCTTATCATAGAGTTTGAAGATCCTATGATAGAAAAAAGGCAGATAAGCATCGCAAAAGAGCATGGCTTTAAACTAACTGGTCACATGATGCAGCTTTATGGAATTTGCGAAAAATGTTCAAAAAATAATATAAAGGGAAAGTAAGGTGATATTTGACAACCAACACGAAATTCAAAGATTAGAAAGCATAGATGAGCTTAGAAATTTAGGCATAAATCCATATCCACATTTTCTTAGAAGAGATATGAATATCTCTAAATTTAGACTTAAATTTAACTATATAAAAGATACAGAAGAGAAAAAAGCAGAGGGGCAGCTAGTTGGCCTTGCAGGCAGGATAAAGCTGATCCGTGACGCTGGTAAAGCAGTCTTTGCAAACATTGAAGACGAAAATGGAAATTTACAAATTTATTTTAGTAACAAGACGCTTGATCCAGAGTGGTTTAAAATCGTTAAAAAATATGTAGAAATAGGCGACATCGTCTATGTTAGAGGCTACGCTTTTATAACAAAAACTGGCGAATTTTCAATGCACGTAAATGAGCTTAGCTTAGCTACAAAATCGATAAGTCCGCTTCCAGAGAAGTACCATGGGCTAGTTGATGTTGAGACAAGATACCGCCAAAGATACCTTGATATGATAATGAACCCTGAAGTTAGGGCTGATTTTAAAAAGCGCTCAGTGATTATAAGCACGATTAGAAGATTTTTTGAAGAAAAGGGCTTTTTAGAGGTTGAAACTCCGATGCTTCACCCAATAGCTGGTGGCGCAAATGCAAAACCATTTGTGACATTTCACAACGCCCTTGGAGTTGAGAGATACCTAAGAATCGCTCCCGAGCTATATCTAAAACGTCTTGTAGTTGGTGGCTTTGAGGCTGTTTATGAGATGAATAGAAACTTCAGAAATGAGGGTATGGACCTAACCCACAACCCTGAATTTACAAGTATCGAGTTTTACTGGGCATATCACAACTACCACGATCTAATGGGCATCACAGAGGATCTATTTAATGTCATTTTAGAAAAACTTGGCATGGAGAAAGTGATAAATTTTGATGGCATGGAGATTGATTTTAGCAAGCCATTTAAACGCATAAGCTATAAAAAAGCCTTAGTTGAGATAGGCGGACTTGCCGAAGATGTGGTAAATGATAAGGATAAAATTTTAACAAAACTAAGAGCTGATGGCTTTGAGGCAAACGAGAAGCTTGACCTTGGCCACTTGCAGGCTGAACTCTTCGATAACTACGTAGAGAGCAAGCTAATACACCCAACTTTTGTCATCGACTATCCGATCTCTATAAGCCCACTTTCAAGAAGAAGCGACACAAATCCTGACGTGGCAGAGAGATTTGAGCTATTTATCGCTGGTAGAGAGCTTGCAAATGGCTTTAACGAGCTAAATGATCCGATCGATCAATACAACCGCTTTAAGGCGCAGATCGACGCTAAAAATGCAGGCGATGACGAGGCTCACGAGATGGACGAGGACTATGTAAAAGCCCTAGGATACGGCATGCCACCAGTTGCAGGCGAAGGCATAGGCATCGATAGGCTTGTCATGCTTTTAACAGATAAAAAATCAATACGCGACGTTGTCCTCTTCCCAGCGATGAGGCCACTAAAAACTGAGACAAAGGAGAACGAAAAATGAGTTTGCAAAGCTATGATAAAGATATTTACGACCTAGTAAATTTAGAGTTAAAACGCCAGTGTGACCACCTTGAGATGATCGCTAGCGAAAATTTCACATATCCAGAAGTCATGGAAGTGATGGGCTCAATCCTAACAAACAAATACGCCGAAGGCTACCCTGGAAAGAGATACTATGGTGGCTGCGAATTTGTCGATGAGATCGAGCAAATCGCTATCGATAGATGCAAAGAGCTTTTTGGATGCGAATTCGCAAACGTTCAGCCAAACTCAGGCTCTCAGGCAAACCAAGGCGTTTATGGTGCTTTGCTTAACCCAGGCGATAAAATTTTAGGCATGGATCTAAGCCATGGCGGACACCTAACACACGGCGCAAAGGTAAGCAGCTCTGGCAAGATGTATGAGAGCTTCTTTTACGGCGTCGAGCTTGATGGTCGCATAAACTACGATAGAGTTATGGATATCGCAAAGATAGTAAAACCAAAGATGATCGTTTGTGGCGCGAGCGCATACACAAGAGAGATCGAGTTTAAGAAATTTAGAGAGATAGCTGACGCTGTTGGTGCGATACTCTTTGCAGACGTTGCTCACATAGCGGGTCTTGTAGTGGCTGGAGAGCATCAAAATCCTTTCCCACACTGCGATGTCGTAAGCTCAACTACACATAAAACTCTAAGAGGCCCAAGAGGCGGTATCATCATGACAAACAACGAAGAGTACGCTAAAAAGATAAACTCTTCTATCTTCCCAGGCATCCAAGGCGGCCCACTAGTTCACGTCATCGCTGCAAAGGCAGTTGGCTTTAAGCACAACCTTAGCCCTGAGTGGAAAATTTATGCTAAACAAGTAAAAGCAAACGCTAAAAAACTTGGCGAAGTGCTAATAAGTAGAGGCTTTGATCTAGTAAGTGGCGGCACTGATAACCACCTAATCCTAATGAGCTTCTTAAACCGCGATTTTAGCGGAAAAGATGCAGATATCGCTCTAGGAAATGCTGGCATAACTGTAAATAAAAACACAGTTCCAGGCGAGTCAAGAAGTCCGTTTATCACAAGCGGCATACGTGCAGGTAGCCCAGCTCTAACAGCTCGTGGCATGAAAGAGGCTGAATTTGAGCTAATAGCAAACAAGATCGCTGACGTGCTAAGCGACATCAACAACACATCTTTACAAGAGAAGATCAAGGGCGAGTTAAAAGAGCTAGCTCATAAATTTATAATCTACGATAAAGCGACATTTTGATGCAAAGTATTGATACATCTCTTATAAAGATAATAACGACCCACTACTACATCAAACGTGACACAATCGTCAATAAGATAGAGTACAAGGGTAAAATTTTCTTTGATAAATTTGAAAAGATCAACGAACCACTAACTTATAGTGTCATGAAAGAGCATGAGGAGGGCAAAGCTATAATCGCCCACTCGCTAATCAATGCAAGTGACAAGGTCGAAAACATAGTCTTTGACTACAATGGCAGAACTCCAGATAGGTTTTGGCATAGAGCGCAGCTTCTTTTAAGAGAAGAAGGCTTTATAAATTTCACAGCCTATGAGACTAAGACCCCAGGACATTTACACCTTTATGTGCATAAAGGTCACACTACGCTAAATGAAGCTTGCACGCTTGCAAATATGCTAAGCGCAAAGCTCTCACAAAAGTTAGCCAAAGAGTGGAGAATGTTCCCAAATATCGACATGCCAAAAGAATTTAACATCCTAACTTTGCCATATAACCTCTATCAAAAAGAGCGCGGGGCAAGTTGGTCAAAATATATGTAAGGAGAGATAATGGAAAACGAAGAGTTAAAAGATATACTTTTAGAAAAAGATGATGAGGCAAAGGGTGCAAAACTAAAGAAACTTCTTATGTTTATAGCAGCTCTTGTTATACTATTTTTAATCATCATCGTAGCCATGAAGCTTATAAACTCAGGCGACTCAACACAAGCACAAAACGAAGCTGACTCAAGACTAGTTCTGCCTCCAGTGCCAGCAGAGCAGCCAGTCGATACACAGGTGCCTGCACAAGATACAAATTCAGATGTTAAAAAAGGCGATACTCAGCTTTTCGAGCAAGTGCCTATCGTGCCTGAAAATAAGCAACAAGATGATTTTGAAGATATGATCAAAAAGCTAAAAGATAAAGAAGGTGCAAAATCAGCTCCTAAAACTGAAGAGCCAAAAGAGGTAGTAAAAGCTGTCGAGCATCCAGCTGAAGCACCTAAAAAAGCTGAGACAAAGGTAGAAGCTCCAGCTAAAAAAGCTGAAACAAAAAGCGAATCTAAAGTAGAGAAAAAGCCTGAAGCAAAGCCAGCTAAAACTGAGGCAAAAGCAGATAAAAAAGCTGAAACTAAAGCTGAGAAAAAACCTGAAACAAAGGTAGAAAAAAAAGCTGAAGCTCCTGCAAAAGCAGAAAAAGTAGAGAAAAAAGCTGAAACTCCAGCAAAAGCTGAGAGCGTCGCAAAAGGCTCTTATGTTCAAGTATTTGCAACTAGTAAATTTAACCCAAATGCCGACTACATGAAAAAAATAGCAGCCAAAGGTTATAGCTACAAAACTATAAAAGCTGGCGAGCTAACTAAAATTTTAGTTGGTCCGTTTGATGAAAAAGGGCTACAAAAAGCTGTAAATGACATAAGAAAAGATGTCAATAAAGACGCTTTTGTCTTTAGAGCAAAATGAAAACCTTCGCAGTTTTTGGAGATCCGATAGCTCACTCGGTATCTCCAAGACTACACAACAAAGCCATTGCCGATCTGGCTCTTGATGCCCTTTACACAAGGGTTTTGCTAAAAGATGGCAATGAGCTAATCAATAAATTTAAATCCTTAAAACTAAACGGCGCAAATGTCACACTCCCGCATAAAGAATTTGCTCTAAATTTAGCTGATGAGGCCTCAGAAGCAGCACGTAAAATAGGCTCTGCAAACACTTTGGTGCTAAAAAATGAGAAAATTTATGCCTACAACACTGACGCACCTGGCTTTTTAAAAGCGATATCAAATTTCAAAGAGGCAAAAAGCGCTATCATCCTTGGAGCTGGAGGCACCGCAAATGCCCTAGCCTACGCACTTAAATCACAAAACATAGATGTTTGCATACTAAATAGAAGCAAGGCAAGACTTGATAAATTTAAAGATCACTATGAGTGCTTTAGCTGGGATGACTATAAAGAGCATAAATTTGATCTAGTGGTAAATTCGACCTCAGCAGGGCTAAAAGATGACCTTTTGCCAGCACCAAAAGAGATTTTAGATGGCATTTTAAAAAGCGCTAAATTTGCATTTGATGTTATTTACGGCAAGCAAACGCCATTTTTAAAAGAGGCAAAAAGGCAAAATTTAGCATGCAAAGATGGAGCTGATATGCTCTTGTATCAAGCGGTTTTAGCGTTAAATTTATTTTATAATGGCAGCCTTGATGAGAAAAAGATAGAAATTTCTATGCGAGAGGCTCTTAGTTTATAGAGCTCTTGCAAGAGTGCATTAAACAAAATGGAAAAATCATCAAGCTTGATAAATAAGGCTCTAAAGCTTAGCGATATAAATTTTAACTCCTTTAGTCACTCTAAAAACTGGATAGGCTTTTTTGAGATAGAGGATGAAAACTGGGCTTCTGGCGTAGATACCGCACTAAAGCTTTTTGATAAATATTTTAATAAATTTAAAAATGAAGCATTTGTCATAAGCGCCTTAAACTACGACGATACTAACTTGAGCGATGAAACGATTGAAATAAAACATTTGCACGATAAATTTAAAAAGCTAGGCATCTTGCAAGAGCCAAATGAGCACTTTGATCTTGGTTTAGATGGTGAGATTTTGCTGCCTGCCATCTGCCTTAGGATAGATGCTCTGAGATTTGATGAGATCAAAGATCTAGCTAAACTACTCATGCTTTATACATACTCCTTAAATGAGTGGTGCTTTTTTATCTTTCCAAGCCTAAATTTAGCACTTTATCCGCATGATGAGAGAGGTTTTGGATGCATAGGGCTAAATGACGATACAAAAAGTGGATTAAATTTTTTAGAGTTTTGTAAAAGAGAGAAAAATGCAAAGGTCGTTTTAAAAGAGCAAAACAGCAAATAAATTTTAACTAAAAGCCTCCCTTGCCGAAGCAAAGGAGGAAAAAATTTATTTCTCAAACGCTTTTTGCAAGCTAAATGGAAACGCCTGATAGCCCATAGCATTTGTCATCTTTATCTCGATGCTAGGCTCTTTTGCACCCCACTCAAACTCATCGATGTGCGGGCTAGGAAGTCCTACTGGGCGACCTTTTGCGATGTCAAACTGCATGCCAGCAACGGCTGAATAGACCATCACACTATCAAGGTCATCTTGATACTGCGTAAGGCTTGTAACTGAGCTATACCACTCTTTACCGCGCTCTTTGCCGTACTCCCAGATCTGCTCAACGGTCTTTTTGTTCTCATCGATCTTATAAACGACCGCACGAGAGTATTTCATGCCAGCGATGGCTGGTTGCTCCATGCCCCTTGTGTCGCCGTTGTCAAAGACACTTAGATAAATTTCGCCTTTTTTAGACTTGCTGTCTATCCTAAATGCCGTATGTTGCGTCCATTGCCAGTCAAAACCACCTTTGTCACTCTCGTATCCTGGGCATTTTGAGTACTCATCTTCGCAGACGATCTTGTTGCCTTTGCTATCGACTGGCTGAAGGAGCTTATCTTTAAATTTATCGCTCCAGCCCTTGTGAGCGCCCATGATCCATTTTATTTGTTTGTCACGACCGATCTTTATAACTGCGTCTTGGTGGCGGCTTGAGATGATGATACTATCATCGCTTGGGTCGTAATCCACACTATTTACATGCGCCCAGTTGCGTCCTGGACCAGCGCCAACTATGTCACCCCATTTATCGTGTGTATCCATAGACTGAAGCTCATCAGAGCTTGCTGTGTGGCCTGCTTTTTTAGCGTCTATGTTTAAGCAAACTGCGCCTTGATCAAGCGTTTTTAGCACGATGTCGCGGTAAGGATCGAGGATTTCATATAGTCTAAAGTCATCAACTACGTTGCCGTCGCGGTCAAGCTCGACGATCACATCGCGCACTGTTCTTACGTTTTTGCCATCAGCCCTTTTGTAGTCGGCATTTGCCACGCGCAAGAAGTAGTGTCCGTTTTGTGCTACGTCCATCGAGTGTGAGAAGTCGTTGTAGCTAGCTGGTAGCTCGCGGTTGAAAATTTCTCTACCCATGATGTCGTATTTTGCGTATCTTTGGCCATATCCCCAAGTCATAGCGCCGTCGTCATTTTGCTTAAAGCCCATCATAACGCCAGCGTGAAATGGCTGTTTTAGGTCGTAAATTTTGCTTGGTTCAAGATACCATCTAACCTCGCCTTTTGTATCAAGGATGAAGTTATTTGGGCTGTAGTTCCACTCGATGGCACCGCCAGCTGGGTTGTTCCAAACGACTTTTGTGCCCTTGCCTGTTTTATTTACAAAGTTATTTACATAGTAGAGGCGGTTTGCAAATTTAGCGCTCGCAGGCTTAGTAACCTCGATCTTATCAAATAACGCGCCCTTTTGATTTGGCGTGCCAGCGCTCTCTAGGTAGATAGCTGGGGCGTAAATTTTATAGCTCTCTTTTATATGCTCAGTCTTGCCCTTGTAGCTCTTGTCGTACTCGACTTCAACGGTGTTTTGATAGTCAGGATACATGCCAAAAACTGGGATGCCGCCATGTGTGCGAAGATGCTTGTCAGCCACTTTGTAGCTTATCACCTGACCACCTTGTTTTGGCACGATAGTGACCTTAGCGTTGCTTAGTGTGTAGCCGCCATTTTTGATGACTGCTGTAAGAGGCGCTGTGTCGTATGGATTTACCACTACTTCGCCGATAGCTCCTGTTATAGCGTAGTCAAGTTTAGCTCCGCTTGGACCACCAATGGCAAAAGCAGCCGTACAAAGTGCAGAAGCAAGCGCAACAGAACACAAAGTCTTTCTCATAACATCTCCTTTAAATAAATTTTATAAACTCTACTCATAAAGCTTATAAAATTTAGAAAAAGCCTCGGCAAAAACCAAGGCCTCAATCAGTAAAAGGAATAACAAAAATGATTTGCTTTGTGTGTAATTGTAGTAAATCTTTATAACATAAATTTAACGCTAAGATTAATAATAGCTTAAAATTTAAAAATATATTTAAAATTTATTAAATGGCGTATTCAACCTCGTTATCTTCGCCATTTATGAGGTCAAAAATTTTAGCTTTTAGCTCAAAATACTTTAGATCATGCACGCCAAAATTTGGATTGATTATCTCTTTTATAATCACGCCATCGTGCAAGATCACGATCTTATCAGCCAAAAATAGCGCCTCATCGATATCGTGCGTGACAAAGATAGTGGTTTGAGTCTTTGACATCTGCTTTAAGCTTTTTTGTAAATTTGTCCTTGTTATTGGATCAAGTGCAGAAAATGGCTCGTCTAAAAACAACACCTCAGGGCTTAAGCTAAGCGCCCTTGCTATAGCGACACGCTGCTTTTGGCCGCCACTTAGCGAGTGTGGGAAGAGCTCAGCCTTGTGAGAAAGACTAACAAGCTCCAGAAATTTGCTAGCTCTCTTTTCTTGTTCAAATTTATCCTTTATACCAGAGCATTTTAGGGCAAATTTGATGTTATCTTTTGCGCTTAGCCATGGCATTAGCGAGTAGGTCTGAGTGATGATCTGGCGAGATTTGTCTAGTGAAATTTTCTTTGTATAAATTTTATTTTGCATCGAAATTTCACCGCTACTAAGCTCGCTCGTGCCACTTAGGATGTTTAAAAGTGTCGTCTTGCCAGAGCCACTGCCGCCAAGCAAAACGCAAAATTCATTCTGCTTTATCTCTAAATTTATCCCTTTTAAAATTTTAGTGTCCCCAAAAGATTTGGTTAAATTTTTTATCTTTATCATCGTCCAAGCCTCTCCCCTGCGTATCTTTCAATGAGCGAAAAGATGAAATTTATCACGATGCCTATCACGCCGATCACAAAAATCACCGCCATTACGCTATCTATCCTAAGCTGGTTTCTAGCGTCTATTATGAGATATCCTAGCCCGCTTTGCGCTCCCACCATCTCGCCAACTACTAAATTTATCCAAGCAAGGCTCGCTGCTAGCTTTAGCCCTGAGATGATGCTAAAAAGACTTGCTGGCATGATGACGCCAGTGATTATTTGCATTTTGCTAGCTCCAAAGCCACGAGCCGCTAAAACAAGCTCATTTGGCACGCTTTTTACGGCATTTATAGTAAGAAGTAGCATAGGAAAAAATATCGCATAAGCGATGATGAAAATGGTCGGTTTATCGCCGATACCAAAGGCAAGGACTATCAAAGGTATCCAAGCAATCGGCGAAATAGGACGTAAAAGCCCGATAAGCGGCTCAAACGCGTTTGCAAATTTAGGAAAAAGTCCAAATATAAGTCCAACCAAAACCGCAACAAGCGAGCCAACGAGAAGTCCTATGACGTATCTAATGAGTGAGTCAGTGACGCCAAGAAGCAGTTTGCCGCTTTTTGCAAGCTCGAAAAATGCACCTACCACCTCTTTTACGCTTGGTACTAAGTCCCCACTAAAAGCTTGCCAGATAAGCAAAGCTAGGGCTAAAACGAGAATTTGAAAAAGGTATTTCATCTTTGCTCCAAGTATGAGTTTATCTCTAAATTTGCTAGTTTTTGATTGCCTAAATTTTTGCTGATTAGAAATTCTTTTAGCTCCTCTAACTCCTCTGCTTTTAGGCTTAGATCGTCGTAGCTTACGATCTCTTTATCAAGCACTAGCTTTAATAAATTTGCATTTTGACTTAAAATTTCATTGCCCAAAAGTGCGCTTTTTTCGTGATCTTTTGTGATAAAGCTTGCTGATTTTCTAAAAGCATCTAAAAGCTCATTAAAATAAGGCTTTGAGAGGATCTCTTCTTGAAAATTTAGTGTACAGCAGATGTGATTTGGCTTTATATCTTTTGAAAAGAGTAAATTCTTCGCCCTGCCTTTAAAATTTACCGCCATTTGCCCAAATGGCTCAGCCACGATATAAGCGTCTATCTGATGGCTAAGAAGCGCAAAAGGCATCTCAGGTGGCGCCATCTCAATGATATCTACACTCATATTTTCACGCTTTAAGATAGTATCAAGTAAAAAATAGTGCATGCTAAATTTTGAAGGCACAGCGATCTTTTTGCCAGCAAGCTGCTTAAGACCGATCACGTCGCTTCTAGCCACAAGGGCTGAGCCATTTTTGTGAGCTGATAGCACTGTCTTTATCTTTGCGCCATTTGCTCTTAGCATAAGACCTAGTGGAGCTAGCATAAAAGCCCCGTCAATCGCCCCTGCCCTAAGCGCCTCAGCTAGATCAACCCAGCTGGCAAATTTAATAGGCACTATCATGAAATTTTCACTTTTATAGAGTTTTGAAGCGATGATGCATAGATGATCGCTTATCGGCACAAAGCCTATTTTTACGCCGATCTTTGGAGTGCTTGCTAGAGCTTTTTGGCTACTAAGAGCCAAGAAAGAGCCTAAAATTTGTAAAGCATAACGCCTGGTCATAAATTTTCCTGAATTTTATTTTAAGTGTGTAATTATAGTAACCAAATCTAAAATTTACACTAAATTTATCCTAAATCAATCTCTGTGAAAATTTTTGATGATATAATCCAAGACTTATCCAAAAGATAAAATTTACTTGCATAAGGAGCAAAAATGCAAACAAACGACGAAATTTTAGGCATCAAGATCCAGAAATACGGACTTGATAAAGAGGCTAAGCCAAATGAAAAAGGCTTTTATGACTACAAAGACGAGGCAGAATTTACAGACTACTCAAATGCTATCTCACTTTATAAAAAAACCTTTCCAAATAAGCAAAAAGTAATCGAAGAGACACCTGATCCAGCCGTTAGCGAAATGCTCCTAAAAATGCAAGATATGGGGATCGAGACTGTTTTTGATAGATTTGACAAGCAAAAGCCACAATGCACCTTTGGCATGGCTGGAATTTGCTGTAAGATCTGCTTTATGGGACCATGCAAGATCACATCAAAGGCAACTCGTGGCGTGTGCGGCGCTGATGCAGATGTCATCGTAGCTAGAAATTTACTCCGTCACGTAGCTGGCGGTGCTGCGGCTCACGGCGCAAGAGGCAGAGAAAACATGCTAGCTCTTAAAAACGCAGCAACTGGTAAGCTAAATATCCCAATAGAAGGCGAAGAGAAAGTGCGTGCAGTTGCAAAGGCTTTTGGACTTGATGAGAGCAAAAGCATAAACGAGCTTGCCTCGCAGATCGCTGATATCTTACTTGAAGATCTATCTCGCACCTTGCCACAAGAGCATAAAGCCATAAAGACCTTTGCTCCAAAAGAGCGTCAAGAGGTGTGGAAAAAGCTTGATATCTTGCCAATAGGCGTCTATCACGAGGTTACAGAGAGCCTTCATAGAACGAGCACTGGCACAGATGGCGACTGGCGAAATGTAATGAAGCAGTTTTTCCGCACAGGCCTAGCTTACGCTTGGTCAAGCACGCTTGGCACGTCTATTGCGATGGATTGTCTATTTGGTCTGCCAAAACTAAATGACTCAAAGATAAATTTAGGCGCTATCAAAAAAGGCTACGTAAATATCGCGCTTCACGGACACTCTCCACTTTTAGTAAGTGTCGTCGTTAAGCTTGGCAAGAGCGAGAAATTTCAAAATTTAGCCAAAGAAAAGGGTGCTTTAGGCATTCAGTTTTATGGTGTTTGCTGTAACGGACTTTCGGCTATGTATCGCTACGACGGCGTTATACCGCTTTCAAACGCAGTTGGCGCAGAGCTTGTCGTTGGCACAGGGGCGCTTGATCTTTGGCTAGCTGATGTGCAAGATGTCTATCCTACCGTTATGGAGGTAGCAAGGTGCTTTAAAACGACAGTCATCACTACAAGCGACTCTGCAAGGCTTCCTGGAGCTGAGCACATCGGCTTTGATCATCATCACTCAAATATGAGTGAAATTCACGAGATCGCAGAGAAAATTTTATATAGAGCGCTTGAGAGCCATGAAGCTAGAAAAGGCATACCAGTGCATATCCCGCAATACGAAGTCGAAGCTAAAATGGGCTTTTCACTAGAAAATGTAAATAAAATTTTTGGCTCAACGCAGGTCATCGCTGATGCGATAAAAGAGGGCAAGATACTTGGACTTGTAAATTTAGTCGGCTGCTCAAATCCACGCGTAGTTTATGAAAAAGCTGTCGTAAATGTAGCTAGAACGCTTCTAAAAAATAATGTCCTAATAATGACAAACGGCTGCGCCTCATTTCCACTACTAAAAACAGGACTTTGCAATGCAAATGCGCTTGAATACTGCGGCGATAGCTTGAGAGAATTTTTAGCACCTTATAAGATCCCACCGATCTGGCACATGGGCGAGTGCTTGGACAACGCTAGGGCTTCAGCGATGTTTAATGCGCTTAGTCAAAACTTAAGTACTGACATCAAAGACCTGCCATACGCATTTTCAAGCCCTGAGTGGTCAAATGAAAAGGGCATAGATGCCGCACTTGGCTTTAGACTACTTGGAATTTCATCTTACCACTGCGTATTTGCCCCTGTTCAAGGCTCAAAAAATGTTGAGGAATTTATGGCAAATGGCACATTGCCGATCCTTGGCTCAAAAATGGTAGTAAATCTTGATCCTGTCGCACTTGCTGAAAATATCGTAGCTGATATGAAAGCAAAACGAGAAAAACTTGGCTGGAGAGCGTAAGATAAATTTACAAACTCTAGCACTTTAGTCTGCTCCAAAAAGCCACTTTGGCGGAGCAGATCTTATCAAATGTGATCAAAAATAAGATGAAATTTTGCTTCTAAAATACTTTTGTGATTTTGCTAAAAATAAGGTTAAGTCTTAATCCTAGATGGATTTTTGTATCGCAACTTTAAACATTTATAAAGTCTAAATTTATCTAAGCCTGCGATACAGCCTCTCTTAAAAACCTATGTTCTTTAAAAAATTTTCGGAGTGATTTTTGCTCTTTTGGGCCTATTTTGTAGCTTATAAATTTAAGATACCACTTGATATCTTGCTCGCTTATGTCGCGACTTTTAGCGTACTTGGCTAAGATATAGTTTGGGATCTTAACGTTTTTTTGTAAAAATTTTGCGACCAGCCTTTTGTAAAACGAGCCATTTTTTACGTAAGAAAATCTACCAAAAACAAATGGCAAATTTGTCTTTTCGTGCCAAATTTGACCAAGGTCGTAAAAGCACTCTTTGCCCTCGCTTAAGTATGCTTTTAGCGCCCTGTCGCCTATGATCACCTCGCCATTTAGATGAAGTATCTTTGCAAGGGCGTTTGAGCTAGCTGAGGCAGGATCTGGCTTTGGGGCTGAGTTTTTGCGCACAAGCACGCTTTTTACATCTTTTTTGGCGACTATTCCAAAATTTAGCTTCTTTAAATTTGCCTTTTTACTAGCTATGCTTGAGATAACCGCAGCGTCGATCTTTCTGGCATTTAGTGCCCTATTTAGCTTGCTTGGCACGCCCTTTTTAAACTCGATCGCCTTTTTTATCTGAGAGCTTAGTTGGGCTGATTTTAAAAATACGTGAAATGGGAGTAAATTTAGATAATCAATCTTTCCAAATATCATTTTTCATCTTTTACAAGCTCAAATTTAACTAGCTCATTTTCGTTGCAAACATCGCGAAATAGTTGGATTAAGCTCTCTTTCGTGGCACTATCCAAAGCATTTTCATTTTTTAGCTTTATAAGCGTTGGCTCATTTATCTCACAAAGGCAGTCAAAGAGCGCGTCTAAATTTTTGCCGTAGTACTCTGGCAGGTCAAATTTCTTTGCAAAATACTCATGCATCTTCTCTTTTTCGAGCATTTTTTTGGCGTCTAAGATCACGATTTTCATTGCATCCTCTTCTCATAAAGCAGGTAAAAATGCTCGTAGTGATCTGGCGTGTAGTAGATAAGTCCGTCGTTTGAATATAAAATTCTCTCAGCGCCACGTCTGCCGCCATTATAATTCACATCGCACTCAAACCACTTTCTACCATCAGCCTCAGGCAGCCTCTTTTCTCGATTTGAAAACCTATCCCCACCTATGCTTTTGCCGCCGCTTATCTGCCATAAATTTCCGCTTTTTGCGTCCCAGCCAAGTTCAAGTGCCTCTTTTTTAGTTATGAAATTCTTTGGCAGCTTGTTAAATTTATAGATATAAAGTGCGACCTCATCTTTTGAGGTGTATGAGCCGTTTTCTGCAAGGCTCTGGCTCTTTTGCCCCTCTTTGTTTAGCTGCTCAAGTAAAATTTGAGCGTTTTTGTTTGCCTCGCCGCCCTCTTTTGAAAAAAAGAAAGTGCCAATGATGATAGCAATGACAAAGGCGACTAAAGCCGGCAAAAGTCTTTTGTTCAAATTTAGCCCTTAAAGTGTGTTAAAAACTCTATCGCCAGCGTCGCCAAGACCTGGTACGATGTAGTTTTTCTCGTTTAATTTCTCATCGATCGATGCCGTATAGACCTCGACGTCTGGGTAAATTTCGCTAAATCTCTTTAGTCCCTCAGGTGCAGCGATGATAGAGATAAATTTGATCTCCTTAACGCCCTTTTCACGCAAGAATTTGACCGCATCTATCGCCGTGCCACCAGTCGCAAACATAGGATCTATGATGATCGCCATGCGCTCTTTTGCGTCTTTTGGAAGCTTTGCGTAGAAAAACTCAGCCTGCGCTGTCTCTTCATTTCGCTGAAAGCCCAAAAAGCCAACGCTCGCATCTGGGATGATGGTAAAGACGCTATCAAGCATGCCAAGAGCAGCCCTTAAAATAGGGCATATCATCACCTTTGTAGTGAGCCTCTTTGCGTCTGCCACCGCAACTGGTGTTTGGACTTTGACATCTTTTACCTTTAAATTTCTAGTCGCCTCAAAGATCATAAGGTAGCTGATCTCATCAACTAGCATGCGAAACTGAAAAGGCTGGGTGTTTTTATCACGTAAAATGGTTAATTTATGCTCGATCAATGGGTGTGAGATGAGCTTCACGTTTTGCATTTTTTGTCCTTAAATTTACTGTTTTTACAAGGTTTGTCTTTTACAAAATGCCAAGA
The DNA here is from genome assembly GCF_902460575.1 of Campylobacter concisus. Lineage (GTDB taxonomy): Bacteria > Campylobacterota > Campylobacteria > Campylobacterales > Campylobacteraceae > Campylobacter_A > Campylobacter_A concisus_AW. The sequence continues at coordinate 79,080 of NZ_CABPUY010000003.1, forward strand.
GGAGAATTTAGCCCAAAATTTGGGCTAAATTTGATTAAAAACCTTTTGCAAGTTTGGCTTTGTAAGCCTCAACATCAAAATCTTTTACTCTCGCTACGCCATCTTCAACTGCAGCTTTTGCAACTGCTGGAGCGACCGCTGTTAGTACGCGCTTGTCAAATGGTTTTGGGATGATGTACTCTTTGCCAAATTTTAGCTCGCTAACGCCACTTGCTTTTAAAACTTCGGCTGGCACTGGCTCTTTTGCAAGCTGTGCAAGTGCTTTAGCTGCTGCCATTTTCATATTTTCAGTGATCTTTTTAGCCCTAACATCAAGCGCGCCTCTAAAGATAAATGGAAAGCCCAAAACGTTATTTACTTGGTTAGGATAGTCGCTTCTGCCTGTGCCCATCATAACGTCATCTCTTACAGCTACAACGTCCTCTGGGAAGATTTCAGGCACTGGGTTTGCCAAAGCAAAGATGATAGGCTCTTTATTCATCGACGCAACCATCTCTTTTGTCACAACGCTAGGCTTAGAAAGACCTAAAAACATATCAGCGCCTTTCATCGCATCAGCTAGTGTCCTATCCTCGGTCTCAAGCGCAAATTCAACCTTCTCTGGAGTTAGGTCTGTTCTTTTTGAGTGGATGACGCCTTTGCTATCTATCATCACGATGTGTTTTGCGCCAAGTGCTTTATACATCTTTGCGCAAGCGATGCCGGCTGCACCTGCGCCACTAACTACGATCTTTATCTTAGATATATCTTTGCCAGAAATTTCCATCGCATTTATAATGCCAGCGCTTGTTATCATCGCTGTGCCGTGCTGATCATCGTGCATTACAGGGATATCGACTGCTTCTTGAAGCTTTCTTTCTATCTCAAAGCATTTTGGAGCGCGGATATCTTCTAAATTTATACCGCCAAATGTAGGAGCTAGAGCTTTGCAAATCTCAACGATCTTATCAGGATCGTGCTCGTCTAGCTCGATGTCAAAGGCATCAACGTTTGCAAATTTCTTAAATAGCACCGCCTTGCCCTCCATAACTGGCTTACCAGCGATAGCGCCGATGTCGCCAAGACCAAGAACAGCCGTACCATCGGTGATGACAGCTACTAAATTTGCTTTATTTGTATATTTATAAGCTAGTTCAGTGTCTGCATTTATCTCTTTACAAGGCTCAGCAACGCCTGGTGTATAGGCCATCGAAAGGTCTCTTGAAGTCTCGCAAGGTGTCTTTACCCTGATCTCGATCTTACCGCCGATGTGGTAGTTTAGTGCCTCTTCTTTAGTTACATGTGTCATTTCTCTTCCTTTAATAAATTTTGTATTCTGTTTTTGATCTCGTTGCTACCTACTACTTCAAGCACTTCAAAGATACTTGGGCTCACGCTTGAGCCAGTTAGCGCTATCCTTAGAGCCTGAGCCAGGTCTTTTAGTTTTAAGCCATTTTGCTCTAAAAATTTATTAGTTAGCTCCTCGTAGCCCTTTGCGTCAAGGTCACGGTCTAAAATTTGAGCAAATTTAGCCAAAATTTCTTTGCTATTTTCATTTATAAATTTAGCCCAAGCTTTCTCGTCATAGCTTTTTGGAGCGTTGATGATAGCATTTGCGCTATTTGCCATTTCAATTAGTGTCTTTGATCTCTCACGGAGCGAATTTAGCAGTAGCTCACCCTTTACCAAAGCCTTAAAATCCACGCCAAACTCGAGCATATCGTGCGCTAGCCTCTCATAAGGCAAAGTTTTTATATAGTGAGAATTTAGCCAGTCAAGCTTTTGAGCGTTGTAGGTGCTTGAGCTTTTGTTGATATCGTTTGGATTGAAGTATTTAAGCATATCCTCGATAGTAAAAATCTCATCATCGCCGTGACTCCAGCCAAGACGAACGAGAAAATTTAAGAGCGCTTCAGGCAAGTAGCCCATCTTTTTATACTCCATAACGTCGGTCGCGCCATGCCTTTTGCTAAGCTTTTTGCCGTCCTCGCCGTTTATCATAGCGACGTGATAAAATTTTGGCACCTTAAAACCAAGCGCCTCGTAAAGAACGATCTGTTTTGGGGTATTTGAGAGGTGATCATCGCCGCGAATAACGTCTGTTACGCCCATTAGCGCATCATCTATCACAACTGTGAAGTTGTATGTTGGCGTGCCGTCGCTTCTTGCGATGATGAAGTCGTCTAAGATATCTTCAACCTTAAATTTAACCTCACCTTTTATGCCGTCATGTATGACGATCTCGCCGCTAAGTGGGGCTTTTATACGGATGACTGGCTCGATGCCAGCTGGAGGCGTGCCAGTAAAATCTCTATATCTATTATCATATTTTGGGCGCTCTTTTCTTGCCTCTTGGCTAGCTCTAAGCTCCTCAAGCTCCTCTTTGCTCATGTAGCATTTGTAGGCTTTGCCCTCATCAAGCAGCTTTTTAACGTACTCTTTGTAAAGATCAAACCTCTTTGACTGATAGGTCACTTCGCCGTCGTGATCTAGCTTGCACCAAGCAAATGCCTCTTTTATGGCTTGCGTGGCTTCTTCTGAGTTTCGTTTTAAGTCAGTATCTTCGATGCGGAGCAGAAATTTTCCATTGTTAGCTCTTGCGTATAAATAATTATAAAGAGCTGTCCTAAGTCCGCCTATATGTAGGTATCCAGTAGGCGACGGAGCAAATCTAGTAACTATCATTTTGTGCCTTATTTTTATGTTATAATTGCCCAAAATTATATTTACTAAATACTTAAATAAAGGTTTCATTATGAAAAAATTGCTCTTTTTGGCTGCTGGCGTGTTAAGTGCCTTAAATTTATATTCAGCTCAGATGATAAACGGCATCGCAGCTATCGTGGAGAACGAGCCTATCACGCTTTACGAGGTTTATAGCTTGAAGGAACAGCTAAAGACAACAGAGCAGGACGCTTTAAATTTGCTTATCAGAGATAGGCTTGAAGATGCGCAGATAAAAAACTTAAATTTAAGCGTGACACCTTTTGAGCTAAACGACAGGATCGAGGCGATCGCAAAGCAAAATGGCATGACAAATTCGCAGTTTAGAAGCTCTATCCAAGCCCAAGGCATGGACTTTTTGGACTTTAAAAACAACCTAGAGCACAAGATGCTTCAAGAAAAACTTTATAAAAGCATAGCTGCTGAGGCTGGCAAAAACATAAATGAGCAAAAAGCAAAGGCGTATTTTGACGCTAATCCTGACAAATTTAAGGTCTTTAGCACCGCTAGAGTCGTAGTTTATAGAGCAAAAGACCCTGAGCTACTTGAGGCTCAAAAGACAAGTCCGAAGCTACTAGACGGCGTGCAAACGCAAGAGGTCAGTTTGGACTATCAAAGCATAGATCCAAGACTTGCTGCGATCATCTCAAGCACGAATAACGGCGACTACACACAGCCTTTGCAAGGACCTGATAGCTTTGATATGTTTTTAGTAAAAGAGAAGATTGGCTCATATACACCAAGCTTTGCTGATGTAAAAGATAACGTTATAAACGAGCTTTACCAAGGCGAGCAAGAAAAATTAATGAGTGATTACTTCGAAAAACTCCGCGCAAAAGCAAAAATTCAAATCCTAAGATAACTTCAAATTTAGCCACTTTGGTGGCTAAATTTCTCTAAAATTTAAATTTAAAATTTATAAGCAAAAACCTGTAAAAGCAGCCAAATTTATTTAAGCTTTTTTAGTGAAAAATCCAACGTAAATAGCGTAGATATAAGGGTTGCTACGGCATACGGGGCATAAGGTGTGATGCCAGCTCCTGAGCTTGCTAAGATAAAGTTATGACTTATTGCTGCACCTGCTCCCATGCTTAAAACAAAAAACTGAGCTTCAAAGCCAAATTTGTATTGATTTAGCACTAAATTTGTGATGCTTGCAAAAAGAACGATAGAGACTATGCCATAAAACATCGAAAAGTCACGCTCGAAAATTTTGCTGATAGCGCCCACTGAGCAAAATTTACTTCTTTGCAAAATGCGCCATTTTCGCCAAGTTTTAATAAGTGCTATCAAAAGTAAAATAGCAATAATTGGTAGCAAAAGTCCTATCGCCTTTGCAGTGTATTTGCTACTTTTTTGGGCGTGGGATCATCTAAAATACGGCAAATTTGTAGGTATAACTCGCGCCTTATCTCTAAAATTCGTAGTATATCAGCCTGCCAGTTGGGCTTGCTAAGATGAATATTTTTAGTTCTTGCCTATTTACCACGCTTAATGCTAGGGTTTGGTGTGCTGTTTTGCTTGGAGTTGGCTACTTTCTAGACTCAAATCCTGACAAACAGGCGCTTCTAATAATAACGATCACCATTTTAGCGGTGGTTGCGGTAATAAGCGCGGTCTATATAATGAAGCAGTTTCGCTCTCAGGTAAAATGTAGCTGTTTTTTAAATTTATCTTAGAAAAGCCAGAAAAGACGATTAAATTTAACTATTTGATGACAAATGAGATTAGTAAAAATTTTCTATCAGGTCTTTAAAAACTTCATAAAGTTTATTTATTTCATCAACGCTAACTCGTTCGTTTTTAGCGTGTATGCGGTCATTTATGACGCCAAATTCTATCGCATCTACACCAAATTCAGCAAAATGCCTAGCATCGCTCGTGCCACCCTTTGTATTTAAAAGTGGTGCAGCACCTGTGATCTTTGTGACAGATGCCATTAAATTTCTTACGATCTTGCTATCTTTGTTGGTTAAAAATCTCTTTGAGCTTTGCTTTATACTAAGCTCGTAGCTAAGCCCATCTAAAACGCTTCTAAGATAGCTCTCAACGTCATTTACATCGGTTAAATTTGAGTTTCTAACGTTAAACATTATGCTAAGCTCGCTTGGCGTGACGTTGCAAACCTGCATACCACCACGAATGTCCGTCACCACGATCTTGCTTGGGCTAAAAAACTCGCTCCCTCCGTCCATATCGTGATTTGCAATCTTGCTTAAAAGTGGAGCTATTAAATTTACTGGATTTAGGCACTTTTCTGGGTATGCCACGTGACCTTGAACGCCATTTATCACGATCTTGCCATTTATCGAGCCACGTCTGCCGACTTTTATACTATCGCCAAATTTCTTATCACAAGTTGGCTCAGCCACGACGCAAAATTTGGGCAGATCCCCTATCTCACGCAGATATTCAAGTGCCAAAGGCGTGCCGTAAGTGCCATCACCCTCTTCGTCACTTGTTAAGATAAGACTTAGTTTGCCATTAAATTTTGCATCTTTAGCAGCACAAACAAAGGCAGCCACGCCGCTTTTCATATCCTGCGCGCCCCTTGCGTAGATGTAGCCATCTTTTTCAAGCGGTGTAAATGGTTCGCTCTCCCAGCCATCTCCTGGTGGCACGACATCGACATGCCCTGCAAAGGCTAGATGCTCGCCGTCTCCATAAATTTTAGAAAGTATGAGATTTTTTGTGCCATTTTTTTCTATAAATTTAGCCTCAAAGTCAGGCAAAAATTTAGCGATAAATTCCAAACTCCCAGCATCATCTGGCGTGATAGAACGAAATTTTAAAAGCTCTTTTAAAAAGCTAACTACCACTAAAACGCCTTTTTAGAAGGAATTCCCAAGTAAAATCCCTGGAATTCGTCGATGCCTATCTCCTTACAGACGTTAAAGATTTCTTTAGAATGAACATACTCTGCGATCGTTTTTATGCCAAGGTCTTTTGCAAATGCCACGATCGCGCTTGCGATGGCGTATGAGTCTTTATTGATATCGATATCTTTGATGATAGAGCCGTCGATCTTCACGTAGTCTGGCTTGATCTTTATGATGTAAGAGAAATTTGAGTAGCCAGAACCAAAGTCATCAATCGCTATCATAGCGCCCATGCTCTTTGCACGCTCAACAAAGACTGAGACGCGCTCAGCGCTCTTTAGCTCCTCGTCTTCGACTATCTCAAAAACTATCCTGCCAGCGACATTGTGCTTGTTTAGTAAATTTAAAACCAGCGCAGAGACGTCGCCATCTATCATATCTCGGCTGCTTAAATTTATAGAAAGAACCAAATTTGGATCTTCAGTGAGGTGCTCAAAGCACTTTTTAATGAGCTGTTTTTCAAGGTCTGCGTAACGCTTGATACGCTTTGAGATATCCAAAAATACGCTTGGCGAGATGACATCGTCGCGGTCTAAAATTCTTATCAAGCATTCATATTTTATAGGGATCTTTTTCTCGTCAAATATCGGCTGAAAATACGGCACGATGTTATCGTTTATCGTAGCGTTTTGGATAAGCTTTGAGCGCTCGATCTGATTTGCGTATTCATCTTTTTGACTTAGCCCTTTAAAGTAGCAAACATAGTCTTTATCGAGTGATTTGGCTGATTTTAACGCGATGGTTGCCTTTCTTAAAGTCTGATCGCTATCAAGCGCAAAGCCTATGGTGTTGTGAATTTCTATATCATCGACCTCTACGCCGTTTTCATCTTTTATGCTAAGCATCCTGCCTTTAAAGATATCTAGTAAATTTTCAGCTAGCTCTTCGTATCTGTCGATAAAGTCGTTATTATCTTCGACCAAAGCAAATCTGTCCGCCTCGATACAATAAGCCTTCATATTCTCATTTTTTGCAAATTCTTTGATGAGATTTGCCATCTGTTTTAGTATCTGATCGCACACGTATTTGCCGTAGTAGTCGTTCATCTTGCCAAAATCATCGATATCCATAAGTATCACTTTTGGATATTTATACTCGCTCACATCTTTTATGAGCGCTGCCTTGTTAAAAAGCCCAGTCATCGGATCGATATATAGCTTCTCTTGTAACTGGGCGATCTTAGTAGTGCTCTCTTCTTTTACTTTTAGATAGTCAAATTTGATGTTAAGATACTTAAATACAAACCAAAGACAGACCGCAAGCCCTAAAAATAGACCAATCGAGCTTAAGATCAAAGTGAGAGCCATGTTTTTCATCAGCCACTGAAAATAAAATGGGTCGCTAGTGCCAGTTATCCTTTGATCTATATGCGCTTTAAAGCCTAAAATATAGTCATTCACGGCAACAAACATACATACTTTGGCGCTGTTTTCTGGCAAAATTTCAGCCCAGAAATAATCCTTTTGAAAATCATGCGAGTAGATGTCGCCACAGCTCTTGTCTTCGTAGTCTTTATTTACGAGGCTTTTGTCTGAAGAAGCCTCTATCTTAAAGCCGTTTTTGCCATTTTCTTTTAGTAAAAAGACATCGCCAACAGCGTTATCGGTTATATAATTTTGAAAATCTATAATATTAAATTTACTTATATTTTTAAGGTAATTTACATATTGAGATGTTAGATACTCGGTCTTTTTTTTGAGATCAAAGTTGTTTGTAGAGAGCGCGTTGTTGTATTTATACGAGTAGATAGTTAAATTTTCAGTTACAAAGAAAGCAAGAAGCAAAACAACGACCAAAGTGACAGTTTTAACCATACTAAAGTGCTTTTTTTGCGATTCGTCACCTGGCATAAAGTTTAAACTTCCTTTCTTAAATTTAAATTTTTCTACTGGATTATATCCAAGCTAAATAAAAAATTTCTTTCATTTTTTAATTAAAAATTTAGCTCAAAGCTTAACGATCTTTGCACCGTATCCGCCTTGATTTGCCGGTGCATCGTGAAATTCTTTCACGCTTGGATGCTCTTTTAAGAAATTTTTAACAGCAAAGGCAAGCTTGCCAGTGCCGATGCCGTGAAATACGCTAACCTCGTCAAATCCCATAACAAGGCTATCTGAGATAAATTTATCAAGCTTAGCTATCGCCTCGTCAGCTCTCATGCCGTGCAGATCAAGCGAGAGCGAGGCTGTTTTTGGCTTATCTACGCTTAAACTTACGCCGCCTTTTTTAGGCAAGACCACTTCGTTGCCATTTTTTCTTAAAAGCTCAAGTGGCACACGTAAATTTATGCCATTTGACTCGATCATCGCGTCATTTTTAGAGATGCTTAAAACCGTGCCTTTTATATTTTCATACTTCACTCTATCGCCTACTTTTAGGCTCTCACGCTCAGTTTTTTTAGGCTTAACGATGGCAGCTTTTTTCTCATTTGCCACGTTTAGCGCTCTTTGCTTGTCTTTAATGTCTTTGAAATTTATAACAGCTTTTGCCGCATTTATCGCTTCATAATACTCTTTTTCAAGGCGCGAAATAGTCGCATTTAGTTTGATCTCATTTCTCTCTTTTAGCTCTTTTTGCTCCTCAAGCAAGCGCTCCAGCCGCTCCTCTTTTGACGTAACCTCTTTTATCCCCTCATCAAGCTTGGTTTGTAAATTTAGCGTCTTTGTGATGATCTCGTTTAAATTCTCTTTATCTTCGCCATAAATTTTCTTTGCCTGCGCCACTAAATTTTGAGATATGCCGTATCTTGCCGCCGTTTCAAAGGCGTAAGACTTGCCGATCGTGCCCTTTAAAAACTCAAATTTAGGCCTTTGAGCCGCCTCGTCGTAAAGTGCCGCCACTAGCTCAACCTCTGGATTCTTAGCTAGCAACATCGCAAGGCGCTTGTGGTGGGTCGTGATGATCATTTTGATATCTTGAGTGATGAGGCGCTCTATCATGACGCCATACAAGCTCGCAGCCTCCTCAAAGTCGGTGCCAAGCTCAATCTCGTCGATGCCGATGATGATCGATTTTTTAGTAAAAAGCCTTGCAAAATGCACCATCCTGCCAGCAAAGGTCGAGATGTCGTTTTTCACGCTTTGCGGATCTTCTATGATCGCATCAAATTCTTTAAAAGAGCCGATGCTTGAGCGGTTTGCGTCGATACGCATAGGCAGCAGATACTTTGCAAGCAGCGTGGCTGAGATGATTGATTTTAAAAGCATCGACTTACCGCCAGCATTTACGCCGGTTATTAAAAGCACTTTTTTGCTAAAATCCACACTCACGCTTTTTGGGTTTTTTAGCGCTGGGTGGGCAAATTTCTCAAGCTTTATAACATGCGAGCTATTTGGTAAAACAAACTCATAGTCACGTGATCTAGCCAAATTTACACGCGCTTGATAGGCGTCAAACTGATCAAAAGCGTTATTTATAAATTTCAAAAAGAGCAGGCTCTTGCTCATCTGCAGGCTAAATTTCTTGCAGTGCTCAAAAATAATCTCCTCTTTTCTATCAAGTAGCTCGCTTTGCTCCTTTTTTAGGCGCTCGGTGCTTGCAGGTGCGACGTAGAAGTAGCCGCCTGAGCTTCTAGCGATCACGGTGCCTTTTAGGGCGTGATTAAAGCCGCCACGCACCAAAAGTGCCTCTTGCGCGTTGATGTAGTGCGTCTGGGTATCGACTAGATAGGGCGTGATGTGCTTTGAGTAGATGAGCTTTTTAAGCTCAGCGTCGATCTGGCGCTTTTTCTCGCTAAATGCCTGCTTTATCGCAGCAAATCTCTCATCCACGCTGTCGCTAAACTCGCCGTTTTCATCAAAGCTGTTTGCCATCTGGCTCATCGCTTCAGGGATTTCAACTTTAGCGATCCACTCGCCAAGCCTGCCTTCAAATTTTTGCTTTTTTAGATATGAAAAATACTTAATGATCTTTGCAAACTCGTAAATTTCGCTGATGTGAAGCACTGCTTGCTTGCTAAGTCTCATAAGCGCATCATCAAGCTCTTTTATCTCATCAGGCGCTTTAAAATCATACTTTGAAAGCTCACTGATGTTTTCAAAGTGGATTTTGCTGTCGCCTTGTAAAAATAGCGGTTTTTGCCTTGCTAAAAAGGAGTTAAATTTATCCAGATACTCGCCTAGATCTAGCTTTAAAAATATCTCTTCAGTCATTACTCACAACTTTTTATAGGCACGATGACGCCTGAGAGATCGCTAAATTCTCTTTTAGCTAAAAATGACGCCGTGCCAAATTCGTAGTTAAATTTCTCAGCGCTAACATTGTATTCTCCACATTTTAGCACTTTGCCCTGCTTAAAGTCAGTCACTAGCTTTGAAATGGCGTCCTCGTTTTTGGATAAATTTTGCTCGTAAAAATAGACACAAACAAGGATCGCTACAAGCACCGCGCTAACAAGCGCTTTTATGCCTTTGCTGATCTTTTCATCTTTTATCGCCCAGATCGCTCCAAAAAGCAGCATCACGCCGGCGATTATTATCAAATTTCTTACCATTTTACGCCCTTATATTTTGCGATGAGCTCCTTGTAAAGCTCAGCATGAGGCTTGATCTTTTCTAAAATTTCAGCTCTAACCTCGCTGATATCTTGCTTTTCAACCAGCAAGCAAACGGCTAGATATGGGGCATTTGGCAGCATATTTTTTATCTGAGCGCTACTTAGCTTTTGCGACCTTGCAAGGGCTATCAAGATATCTTTTTTACCTAAATTTATAAGGCTTGAAATTTCTTCTTCACTAAGCTCTTTTTCTTTTATCTCTTTTAAAATTTCATTTTCATCTTGAGGCTTAAAGCTGCTTAGATCCATCAATATCCGCCTCTTAGCTGCACGCTGATATCGCCTGCTCCAAAGCCAACTACGATGCCGTCACTTAGGCGGTTTTTCACGCCAAATTCATCTATAAATTCTATCCCCTCTTCAACCCTCTCGACCTTGTCGGTAAAGATCGGGTTATACTCGCTAAATTCGCTCTTCATATCAACTTCGATAGGATTTTCTCCAGCTGCATAAACTGGCAAGATGACAAGCTCATCAACGCCCTTAAAGCACTCTTTAAAGCCAGGTAAATTTGTGCTAAGTCTTGTGTAGCGGTGTGGCTGAAATATCGCTGTGACGCTCTTTATACCTAAAATTTTGGCGTATTCAAAGACTGATTTTAGCGTCGCTTTTATCTCGGTTGGATGGTGTGCGTAGTCGTCGATTAGGACGAAATTTTTGTTTGCGCTAAGTATGTCAAAACGCTTTTTGATGCCTTTAAAATTTAGTAAATTTTCTCTTATGTCTTTAAGCGGCGTCTCATGCATCGCAGCAAGGATAGCCAAAGATGCGTCTATAGCGATGTGTTCGCCCATGCCAAAGGCTTCAAATTTACCTAAATTTTTAAGGTTAAAGCTGGTGTATGGCTGATAGTCTCTTACCACCATCGTAAGCTCCGTGATGTCGGTGCTTGGATAAAGCCTGATCGCATCAAGCTTAAGCGTGCTCAAAAACTCGTCCTCAGCGTTTATCACCCTAACTTTCGCGCGCTCCAAAAAGCCCTTGTATGCTGCGTAAAATTTAGCTAGATCGTAGTCGTAGTGCTCCATGTGCTCTGGCTCTGCGTTTGTGACGATGGCTAGATATGGGTTTGAGTTTAGAAAGCTAGAATCGCTCTCATCAGCCTCAAATACGACGTTATCGCTTTTGGCGTAGCGCATATTTGAGCCAAACTGCTTTGAGATAGCGCCGATGATGACTGAGCCCTCGATGAGACTTGCTAGCATCGCTGAAGTCGTGCTCTTGCCGTGCGCGCCAGCAACTGCGAAAACGCACTTATCTTCAAGCACATAAGGCAAAATTTCTTTTCTTGAAAAGCACTTTATGCCCTTTCTTCTAGCCTCCACTAGCTCGATGTTGTCCTCTTTTATCGCAGCTGAATAGACCACGAAGTCTTGGTCTTTTATCGCTTCTTTGCAGTGTGGCGTGATGACCTCGATGCCCTCATTTTGAAGTTCAAGCGTCGTCTTGCTCTCTTTGATGTCGCTGCCGCTTATCTTGTGGCCTTTTTCGTGTAAAAATCTAGCGATGGCTGAGATGCCGATGCCGCCGATGCCTATGAAATGGACTTTTTTGATCTCGTTGTTTAGCTCTTGCAAATTTTATCCTTAAGTTTTTCGTGATTTTAACAAAAACTACTAAATTTAAGGCTGAAAAATGGCTTTTATTTGCTTAAGCTAAAGCTTTCATCTATCAGGTCAAAAACGGTTTTTTGTGAGATTTTGGAGTTTAAATTTACACTTATCCAGTGCTTTTTATTCATGTGATATGCTTTAAAAATTTGCCTCTCATCAACTAGCACCATGGCTAGATCTGGACTGCATTTTAGATTTAAAACCTCGATCATCTCGTCACTTTCAAGGCCAAGCTTACTAGCGCTTAGCTGCATAAGCAGCGCAAACCACTTCTCATTTTTCTTGTGACGAAAGACACTAAATTTTGGATATTTTGGGAAAATTTGCTCACCCAAAATGTCAAATTTCTCTTTTATATATCTCTCAACGTCGCTTCGTTTCAAATTTCACTCCGAAATAAAATTATCATTTTATTTAAAAGGGAGACAAGGGGACTTGAATTACGAAGCCGTCCCCTTATCCCCCTTTTTAAATCCCCTAAACCCCTCGCACGTTATTTGTAAATTTTAAAATTTCATGAGCGAGCAATTTCGGCTCTAAATTTTGAGCTAAGCTGTAAGCGAAGCCAAAATTTAGTAGCTAATTCTTGTGAGCGAATGAAAGTTTTTAAATTTACTAATAAAAAACAAAATTTTAAACTCTGTACCGATGATATGGAGGCTAGCATTGCCTGCATAAGCCAATAACAAAACAAACTGCCTCCAAATTTAGCACGAGTAAATTTAGATATTCTCACCAGCTATCATACCAAATGTCAAGCAGTCAAGTATCGCGCAGCTACCAAGCCTACTAGCTCCGTGCGTACCGCCAGTGACCTCGCCAGCAGCGTAAAGTCCCTTGATCGGCTCATCGTCTATGTTTAGCACCTGAGCTTTGGTGTTGATCTTTACGCCGCCCATTGTGTGGTGAAGCTTTGGAGCGCCGCGCATAGCGTAAAATGGAGCTTGCGAGATGGTGATACCATCAGTTAGCTTGATTGGCTTACCAAAATCATCATCCTTGCCTTTTTTAACAAATTCGTTATATCTCTCAACCGTTTTTTCTAGCTCGCCAGCTGGCATTTTGTAGTGTTTAGCAAGGTCTGCTAGCGTGTCAAATTTCATTATGACGCCGTTTTTCATAGGATTTGCAAGGTCGCTCTCGACTAGCTTTGCAGCAGCTACTGAGTCACATAAATTTATAGGATAGCTGTCGTTTTTAGCATCAATTATCCTAAACATAGCATCAGCCCTTATCTTGCGATCAGCAAGCTCATTCATATAGCGTTTGCCGGTCTTTGGATCGACTGAGATGCCGTATCTAAAGGCAGCTTGTGAGGCAAATTTACTTGTGATGCCGTTGCCTTTTTCGTCAGGGCATTTATATGGGATGTATTGTATCCAGCCAATTTGAACAGGCAAAGCGCCTATTTTTAGGGCTGAGATCAAAGCGCCTGCAGTTGCGCCTGGGTGGTTTGTAGTGTCAAATTCAGGCACAGCGCGTGGGTCTTGAAGCTTTCTAAAAAATTTATCACTGCAAAAGCCGCCGCTTGCTAGCACGACGCCTTTTTTAGCCTTTATAAATTTACGCTCGCCACTCTTGTTCTCTTTGTCATCGCTAAATAAATTTTTATCAAATTTATAGTCATTTCGGACTGCAACGCCTACTATTGCGCCATTTTCATCGGTTACAAACTCATCAAATTTGCACCTTGTTCTAAGCTCACAGTCTTGTAAATTTTTAAACGTCTCAGCTAGAGGCTGAACGATGCCAGAGCCGCTTGTATTTTCAGTGTAGTAAGTCCTTGGCACGCTATGACCGCCCTCAAGAAGTAGCTTATCTAGGTATTTTGCGCCGTGTTTTACGGTGAAGTTAAAAGTATCGACCGCTCTATCAGCAAGGATACCAAGAAGCTCCACGTGGTTTAGCCCAAGGCCAGCTTTTACGCAGTCTGAGATGAAGAGTTCTTTTGAGTCTTTGACTCCATTTTTCTTTTGAAGTTCGCTGTTTGGCACGGCAAAAATTCCGCCATTTATTACAGAGTTGCCACCAACTCGCCCCATTTTCTCTAAGATAAGAACCTTGTTGCCTCGCTCATTTGCCTTGATACCAGCTGCAAGACCAGCAAAGCCACTACCGATGATAACGACATCCCACTCTTCGTCAAATTTGACATCTTTATCTCTAAAGACTGGCATATCGCTCGCATAAAGTCCGCTTGCAGCAAGAGCCGAAACAGCACCAAATTTTATAAAATCACGTCTAGAAACTTTACTCATAGCGTCTCCTTTTTAGTGTTACGCACAAGCCTGTAAATTTTAAATTTACACCTTAGTTTAAAACCCTTTGTGATTACTAAAATTATAGGATTATTTATGATAAAGATTACTTAAAATTATTTATTTTGTATTAAGATTAAAGGTGGTGGTGAGTTTAAATTTTACCTTTGCAAAAGCACTCATTTTCGTGATCATCGATGACGCCAACGCCTTGTAAAAACGAGTAGATGATCACAGCACCTACAAATTTAAAGCCAAGCTTTTTCATATCTTTTGAGATGCACTTTGAAAGCTCACTACTTGCTGGCATATCTTTGGCGCTTTTTATGTCGTTTATCACGCGCTTACCATTTGTAAATTTATAGATGTAGTTATAAAACGAGCCAAACTCGGCACAAAGCTCTAAAAAAGCCTTGGCATTTTTTGGCAGAGAGTAAATTTTAAGGCGGTTTTTGATCGCTCGATCGTCGCTTAAAAGGCTTTGAAGCTTTGCCTCGTCATAGCTAGCGATCTTTTTTGCGTCAAAGCCGTCTAAAATTTGAGCAAGCCCAGCTCTTTTTTGTAGCACATAGTCCCAGCTAAGGCCTGCTTGAAAGCCCTCTAAAATGAGCATTTCAAAAAATTTCTTATCATCTTTGACCGCCCTGCCCCACTCACAGTCGTGATAGCTCTTGCTAAACTCGCTCTTTTCAGCCCAGACGCAGCGCTTCATCTTTTAAATTTCGCCTCTATCTGCATAAAGCCCCAGGTGCTTCTAGCCTCGCTAAGCTCCTTTTTACTAAGCTCATCGATCATCATCTCTTCATTTTTGCCAAGCCTGTTCTTAACCTCGCCAAATGGGCTAATAAGCATCGAATCGCCATAAAAACTCCACTGCTCATCATCGCTCTTGTGGCTCCCCACGCGATTTACACGAAGCACATAGACGTTGTTTGTAAAAGCTCTAACCTTTAAAAGCTCCTCCCAGCGCGCCTGCGAGAAAAACGTGCAAGCCGTTGGCACAAGCACGATATCGACCTTTTTAGCGCTCATATAGGCCCAGCACACATCAAAGTGCGCCTCGAAGCCAAACATGACGCCAACCTTAAATTTATCGTATGTAAAGATAGGTAAATTTAGCTCTTCGCTTGCGTTGCTAAAGAATTTAGCCTCGTTCCAGTGCGCATATGGCATGAGAATTTGCTGGTCGTATAGCTTTACTTGCGTTTGGCTAAATTTAGCTAGGCTTTTAAATATCTCCTTGCCTTTTAAATTTATGATAGGTGCGATGATGTTTAGATCATACTTTTTTGCCATCGCAAAGAGCGCCTCTTTTTTGCGCTCGCTCTGCTCTTTTATGAGGCTTTTTGGCATGCTAGCAAGCTCTTTAAAGAAGCTATTTAGCACGTATTCGCCAAGCACAACCAGCCTTGCGTTTTCATCCGCGCAAATTTTAAGGTAATAATCAAGCCTCGCCTCGCTTAAGGGCTGCGTTGGTAGCTGAAGGGCGCAAATTTTACTCATCATCCACCTGCTTTATGCTAAGTTTTGCGTTTTCTAAAATTTCTCTTGCCTCGTTTAAGAGCTTTTTGCCCTGCTCGTGCAGCTTTATGCTGTTTTCTAAGCTCACATCATCTTTATTTAGATCGTTTAAAATTTTATCAGCAAGGGCTAATTTCTCTTCAAAACTTTGCTCTTTTTGCTCCATTTTCTATCCTTTTAATATATTTTTTATATATCCATCAAATTTTTCTATCTCGACCAAAAATGCGTCGTGGCCGTAGTTGCTATCTATCTCTATAAAATTTGTCTTTGCCTCCCGCCCCATTTCGCAAAGTGCGTCATAAATTTCTCTCATGCAGCTTGGCGGAAAGAGTAGATCGCCTTTGAAAGCAACTAGATGCAAATTTGCTTTGATCGGCGCAAGGGCGTCTTTTAGGCTATCGTAGTGCCTTGTGCAGTCAAAGATATTCATCATCTTTACGATATATAGGTAGCTTAGTGGGTCAAACCTCTTTGGGAAGTTATAGCCGTTGTACTCCATATAGCGATCGACCTGAAAATGTCCAAAAAGATCGTAAAGGCCGTCAGTTTCGACGTAGTTGCGTCCAAATTTCTTATCCATGCTATCAGGGCTTAAGAAGCTGATATGCCCTGCCATCCTGCCGTAAGCCATGCCTTTTAGCCCATTTTTTCTTATAAATTCCACGTCGTATTCGCCGTTTTTAAAATTTTCATCGTTTAAAATGGCTTCGATGGCTATTTTATTAAACGCTATCGCCCAAGGCTTAGTCTGGTAGGTGCTTGCAAGCATTATGATATCCTGCGCAAATTCTGGAAACTCGATAGCGTAGCAAAGTGCCTGCATACCGCCAAGACTGCCGCCTATCACGGCTCTTGCCCTCGTGATGCCAAGCTCGCTAAATAGCCTCATCTGCGCCTTTACCACGTCGCTTATGGCAAGGACTGGGAAATTTAGCCTATACTCTTTGCCGTTACTTCGATCAACACTTAGCGGCGAGGTCGAGCCAAAGCATGAGCCTAAGATATTTACGCAAATAACGTAAAATTTATCGGTATCTACCGCCTTTTTGCTGCCTATTAGCCCGTCCCACCAGCCAGCTTTCTCATCGCCTGCGTATGTGCCAGCAGCGTGGTGCGAGCCAGTTAGGGCGTGACAGATCACGATAACGTTGCTTTTATCAGCATTTAGCGTGCCGTAAGTCTCATAAATAAGCTTGAAATTTGATAGCATACGGCCACTCTCAAGATAAAGTGGCTCGTTAAATTTAATAGTTCTAGTTTGCAGCTCTAACACTAATTAACTTTGTAGTTTGGTGCCTCGTGAGTGATAACTACGTCGTGGACGTGGCTCTCTTTTAGTCCTGCACTTGTTATCTCGACAAATTCAGCTCTTTCTTGAAGAGTTGGGATATCTTTTGCGCCTACATAGCCCATAGCGCTTCTTAGGCCGCCTATTAGCTGATGGATCACATCTTTTATGCTGCCAGCAAATGGCACACGGCCTTCGATACCTTCAGGTACAAGCTTGTCTTGAGCGGTGCCCTCTTGAAAGTAGCGGTCAGAGCTGCCCTTTGTCATAGCGCCGATCGATCCCATACCGCGATATACTTTGTACTGGCGACCTTGGAATGTTATAAGCTCGCCTGGGCTCTCTTCACAACCTGCAAGCAAGCTACCTGCCATAACGCAAGCTGCCCCTGCTGCAAGAGCTTTTGCCACGTCGCCTGAGTATTTTAGACCGCCGTCTGCGATAACTGGGATGCCATATTTCGCTGCTTCGCTTGCACAGTCGTCAATCGCTGAAATTTGAGGCACACCAACGCCAGCAACGATCCTTGTAGTACAAATAGACCCTGGTCCGATGCCTACTTTTATGCCGTCAGCTCCTGCTTCTGCTAGGTCTTTTACGGCTGCTGGATTTGCGATATTGCCAGCTACGACATCAACTTTAAAATTTGCTTTTACCTCTTTTAAAGTATCGATGATGCCCTTTGAGTGGCCGTGAGCTGAGTCGATGACGATGACATCTACGCCAGCATCGACTAGCGCTTTAGCGCGCTCTATCTGACCCACGCCAATAGCCGCAGCCACGCGAAGTCTGCCGTAGCTATCTTTGTTTGCGTTTGGATACTCTTTGCGTTTTTTTAGATCTTTTATGGTGATAAGGCCGTCAAGCTTGCCGTCTTTGTCGACGATAGGTAGCTTCTCAACCCTGTTTTGAGAGAAAATTTTCTCCGCATCATCAAGCGTGCAGCCCTTTGGCGCAGTGATAAGAGGTGCTTTTGTCATGCGGTCTTTTACCAAAGTACTCATATTTGTTTCAAATCTCAAATCGCGGTTTGTTAAAATTCCTATAAGTTTGCGGTCTTTGTCGATGACTGGAACACCTGAAATATGAAGATCTGACATAAGGCTTAGAGCTTCAGCCACGGTTGCTTCTGGATTTATAAAGATAGGATCGATGATGACGCCACTTTCGCTTTTTTTAACGCGTTTGACCTCTTTTGCTTGGCTTTCGACGTCCATATTTTTGTGGATGACGCCGATACCGCCGAGCCTTGCCATCATGATAGCAGTTCTATGCTCAGTCACCGTATCCATCGCAGCAGAGACGATCGGGATATTTAGCGTGACATTTTTGCTGATCCTGGTTTTTACATCAACTTGCTTTGGCAAAATTTCAGAGTATTGCGGCACAAGAAGCACATCCTCAAATGTTAAAGCTCTCTTTACTATCTTCATATTTTTATCCTTTTATTAAATTTTCTAGGCTCTTAGCACCATTTATCAAGGTCTGTTCGTCCCACGCTTTTGCGATGAGCTGGGCGCTCACGTTTAAATTTTGATCATCTTTGCCAACTGGCACAGAGATAGCTGGCAGACCTGCTAAATTTACGCTGATCGTGTAGATGTCGCTTAGGTAGGCTTGAAGCGGATCGCTGTGTGCTCCAAATTTATAAGCTGTGCTTGGGGCAACTGGCATGAATATGAGATCATTTTCTTCTAAAATTTTCTCGTACTGAGCTTTTATATGCGCTCTTGCTTTTTGCGCTTTGATGTAGTAAGCATCGTAGTATCCGCTACTTAGCACAAATGTACCAAGCAAAATTCTTCTTTTTACTTCTTCGCCAAAGCCCTCAGATCGTGAGTTGATATATAGCTCTTTTAAATTTTTAGCATCTGCGCGTCTGCCATATCTCACGCCATCGTAGCGGCTTAAATTTGCGCTTGCCTCTGCGGTTGCTATGATGTAGTAGGCAGCGACGTCATATTTTGAGTCTTCAAAATTTGTGTAAGTTACGCTGTGGCCGTGTAATTTTAGCTTTTCGATAGCTAAATTTAAAGCAGCTTTTGTCTGCTCGCTTGCGTTTTCTACGTAGTTTTTGATGACGCAAATTTTTAGCTTTTTGTTGCCATCTATCTTGTCGCTAACGCTCACAAACGGCACATCTGCGCTCGTGCTATCTTTTGGATCGTGTCCAGCGATCGCGTCATATAAAATGGCTGCATCTTCTACGTTTTGAGCGATCGGACCTATTTGATCAAGGCTGCTTGAGTAGGCGCCAAGGCCATATCTGCTCACTCTGCCATAAGTTGGCTTAAGTCCTACGCATCCGCAAAATGCCGCTGGCTGGCGGATCGAGCCACCAGTGTCGCTACCAAGTGCGGCTACTGCAAGGCCAGCTGCGACTGCTGCTGCTGAGCCACCGCTACTGCCACCTGGGACGTGAGCGTGATTTAGTGGGTTTAGTGTTTTGCCATAAAATGAGCTCTCAGTCGTGCTTCCCATCGCAAATTCGTCCATATTTGTGCGACCAAATGGAGCTAAATTTTTACTAAGTAGCTTCTCGATAACGGTTGCGTTGTAAGGCGCTACGTAGCCTTGTAAAATTTTAGAAGCGCACGTGACGCTCCAGCCTTTTACTTGGATGTTGTCTTTTATAGCGATGGGCACACCCTCGCCTAGTTTTGCGATCTCTAAATTTGCTAGCTGCTCGACATAAGCGCCAAGCTCTTTTTCTTTTATGATCTTCGCCTCAAGCTCGGCTCTTAAATTTTTTATCTCTTCAGCTGACAATTTCAAAGCTTCTTTTAAAGTTACCACTATTTTTATCCTTTAAATTTATTAACCAAAAATATGCCAAACAAGCTAACAACGACCACCGCAGCGATCGTTGCGACTATGATAGTTGCGCTTACTGGCTCACTTAGCACTTATGACCTCTTCACATCTTGGGCATAGCGCATCTTCTTTGCTAGCGTTAAATTTCCAGCATCTTGGGCATTTGTGAAGGTTGCTTGCTATGATCTTAAATTTATCACCCTCAAGCTCAAACTCAGCTAGTGGCTCGCTATCATCGTAAGGTCTAACTGAGCTTACCATGTAAAGGTCGGCCACTTCGCGCTCGTCGTAGCTTGTGATGTTGTGGTTTGTGGTCTCTAGGCTTAGCTCTAGGGTTGATTTTATCTTTTTGTCCTTTTTAAGAACGTCCACGATCTCGTTAAATTTCTCCCTGCTGGCAAAAAGCAGCTCATCTTCAAAGCTAAGATCAAATTTGATTGGCTTATAGACTAGATCAAACGCGTCTTTTGCCTCGCCTTTGATGATCTTTGGAGCGTAGTCCATCACCTCATCGACAGTGTAAGTAAGCGTTGGAGCGATAAGTGGCAAAAGCGCCTTTGTTATGATCGCCATCGCACTTTGAGCTGATCTTCTTCTTGGGGCGTCTTTTGCGTCGCAGTAAAGTCTATCTTTACAAACGTCAAGATATACGCCGCTAAGATCGGCTGATAGGAAATTTAAAAGGATGTTAAAGCCCTTTGAAAAGTCGTAATTTCTAAAGCAAGCGCTCGCCTCGTCAAAGACCTTTTTAGCACGTGCTAAGATCCACTTATCAAGGATGTTAAACTCTGTATTTAAGCTTTCAAGGTCATTTACGTTTGCTAGTAAAAAGCGGATAGTGTTGCGGATTTTGCGATACTGCTCGCTTATTTGTTTTAATATATCTTCGCTTATTTTTAGGTCGCTTGAGTAATCACTCATGCCAACCCAAAGGCGTAAAATTTCCACGCCGTGAGTCTTAGCCACGTCTTGTGGAGCGATGACGTTGCCCTTACTTTTGCTCATCTTCTCGCCCTTAGCATCGACTGTAAAGCCGTGAGTTAGGATGCTCTCATAAGGTGCGTGAGAATTTATAGCTGTGCTTACTAGAATCGAGCTTTGAAACCAGCCGCGGTGCTGATCTGAGCCCTCTAGATACATGCTTGCAGGGTATTTGCCAGCGTCGTAGTTGTCGCTTTGCAAGACCGCATGCCACGTCGAGCCGCTATCAAACCAAACGTCAAGGATGTCCATCACTTTTTCTAAATTTTCAGACTTGTATTTTGTGCCCTTTGGTAAAAGCTCGTCTATGCTTAGCGCCCACCACGCATCAGCGCCTTTTTCTTTAAAGATAGCCACGATGTGGTCTAAAATTTCACTATCAAATATAACTTCTTTTGTCGCTTTATCTCTGAAAAACGCGATAGGCACGCCCCAGTCACGCTGACGAGAGATGCACCAGTCTGGGCGATTTTCTATCATCGAGCCTATTCTTTTTATGCCTACGCTTGGGTAAAATTTAACCTTTTCAAGCTCTTTTAGCGCTGTTTGTCTAAGCGTTTTGCCACCTAGTTTAGCCTCGTCCATAGCAATAAACCACTGCTTTGTGGCTCTATAAATGACAGGTTTGTGCGTTCTCCAGCAAAATGGATAAGAGTGTCTAAATTTAGATACGCTAAGCAAGCTTTTGCCAAGTAGCTCTAAAATTTTCTCATTTGCTTTAAAGATGTGCATGCCGACAAACTCATCTACCACGTCGCTTCTAAATAGTCCGTGATGTTTTATGCTCTCATCGTAGCAGCCACCATCATCAACTGGCATCAAAATTTCGCTAAAGCCATATTTCAAACAGACGTAGTAGTCGTCCTCGCCGTGTCCTGGAGCTGTATGAACAAGTCCAGTACCTCCATCCATCATGACGTGATCGCCTAGTAAAAATTTAGACTTTCTGCCGTTTAGTGGATTTATCGCGTGAGTGTTTTCAAGTAGGCTTGATTTAAACTCTTTTTTGACCTCGCCTTTGCTTAGGCCACTTTGCACAACGCTTTCAAGTAGTGGCTTTGCAAAGATCAAATTTTCAGCCGTTAGCACATAAATTTCATCTGGATTTAGGCTTATGGCTTGATTTGCTGGAAGTGTCCAAGGCGTGGTCGTCCAAATGACAGCGCTTGCCTCTTTTACGCCAAGCTTTTCTAACGCGTCACTATCAAGCTCAAACGCTACGTAAATAGAGTAGTCTTCTTTCTCCTCGTACTCGACCTCAGCTTCAGCTAGCGCTGATCTAGCCGCCCAGCTCCAATAAACTGGCTTGCTTCTTTCAACCAAAAGCCCTTTTTTAGCGATCTCGCAAAGTGCTTTGTAGATGTCGGCCTCAAACTCAAATTTCATCGTCATGTATGGATTTTCAAAGTCGCCGATGATGCCAAGGCTTTTAAATTCATTTCGCTGAATGTCTATAAATTCTCTCGCGTGCTGTCTGCAAAGCTCTCTGATCTCGACCTTGCTAAGCTCTTTTTTCTTATCGCCAAGCTTTACTTCGACTTGCTGCTCGATAGGCAAGCCGTGGCAGTCCCAGCCTGGCACATAGCGGACGTTTTCGCCGTAAAAATAGTGCGTTTTTGTGATGATATCTTTTAAAATTTTATTTAATGCGTGGCCGATGTGAAGGTGTCCGTTTGCATACGGAGGGCCGTCGTGGATGTTGAAGCTTTTAGCCGTATTTTGGCGGTTTTTCTTCATTTTTTCATAAACCTTGCGCTCTTCGTACCATGATTTTAGTCTTTGTGGTTCATTTTGTGGGAGATTTCCGCGCATCGGGAAATTTGTCTCTGGGAGTAAAAGTGTCTCTTTGTAGTCCATTTTTTACCTTGATTTTAAAATTTGCTAATTTTACACCTGTGCTGGTTAAATCACACTGAAAAATAGTATAATGAGGCAAAAAAAGGAGCTTAAAAATGAGACAAAGTATCTTGATAATAGGCGAAGATCTTGAGATAAATAGAGAATTTCTAAACTACATTTTTCAAAGTTACGAGGATCATTTTGGCGAGCTTGGAGTGGTCAGTTTTGCTCCAAAAAATAGCAAAGAGCTACCTTTTATCATCGAAAATTTATCAAAAGATTACGACTTTGTAAGCATTTTTGGCTCGGATGAAAATTTTGCCATCGCTGCAAAGATCGTAGCGACGCTAACAGGGGGCTCGCTCGAGCTAAAAGATAGCACGACACTTGCCCTTAAAGATAGCTTAGACTACTCAAAAAATAGCTTTCTAGCCAGCCTAAATAACGCTCAGATAAATCTCATAAAAGCTAATCCAAATGAAGAACTAGGCGAGTTTCTCACCGACTATGAGCCTGATTTTAGTTACTTTCATCTAATAGACATCGACGCAGATAGCGCGAAGATCCTTATGCTGCCACTTGCTAAAACTTATGAAGTTGATATCACTCTTGCGCAGATCCTGCCAAATTTGATACTAGTAAGGGCAAAAAGCAATAAATTTGGCCAGATCGAGAGTTTTTTACAAGGGGTAAAAACGCTATTTTCGCAAAAATTTATCCCGCAAAAAGATGTGATCAAATTTGTAGCAAAAAAGCTCATGCAAAAGGGGCTTAAAATTTCATTTGCTGAGTCTTGCACGGCTGGGCTTGCGGCGGCTAAATTTGCAAGATATGGCGGCGTCTCAGCCAGCTTTGATGGCTCATTGGTGACTTACGCAAATCACATAAAGCACGAGTGGCTAGGCGTTGAGGATGAAATTTTAGATACTTACGGAGCCGTGAGCGAGCCTTGCGTAAAAGCGATGGTAAAAGGCACGCTAAGCACGACAAATGCGGACTTTGCGCTTGCTATTAGCGGTATCGCAGGACCAGGCGGTGGCACAGCTAGCAAGCCAGTTGGCACGGTATATGTCGCAGCTGGCGATAGAAACGGCAACATCGAGGTTGAGAGGCTACTTTTAAAAGGGGAGCGCAACTACGTTAGAGAGCAAAGCGTGCTAAGCGCCTATCTATGCCTGCTTCGTCTAAAAAGCGAGATATTTTTCGCGTAAATTTTATCTTTTTAAAAATAGCACTAAATTTAACGGCGACATTTGCAATAAAATATCAAAAACAAAAGCCAAATTTAGGAGGCTAAAGATGTTTAAAAAGATATTGTTTCTAGCTGTTTTTTCGTTATTTGCATTTAGTGCCAAAACACAAGCAGGCGAGATAAAAGCAAGCGACTCGCCCTTTGGTTACGCTAGCATTGGTGCAGAGCAAAATTTTGGCGGATACGCCGGCAAAGAGAGCAAAGAAGTCGCCATCCAAAATAGGCAAGAGCTCGTAAAATACGCCAAAATGGGTGGTTACGTCATCTATGTGGATGGGCTCATAGACCTTAGCGAAGGCAAGATCCCGCAAAATGGCAATAGCGATGGGCTGGATAAATTTATAAGTGAGATTAGCAGTGGCGAGTTTGACACTTATACTAAATTTATGCAGGCTTACGGCGCTTCGTGCCGTGCATTTTTAGATGGTTCGCAAGATCCAAAGCTAGCAGCGCTTCGCAAAAATTTAGCCAACGAATACAAAAAGCTCATCGTAGTGCCGGTAGCTAGCAATACCACGATAATCGGCTTAGGCGAAAACTCAGGCATAAAAGGTGGCTCACTTTCGCTAAAAAATGTCCAAAATATCGCGATCCGCAACATGCTGATCGAAGATGCTTTTGATCCATTTCCAGATGTACAAAAAAATGACGGCTTTAACGCGCAATATGACGGCGTTAGTATAGAATCAAGCAAAAACATCTGGGTAGATCACTGCCATTTTAAGGACACTGTGGATCTTAGCCATGTGCATTTAGCAGGCGGAGAGCTTACTAAATGGCAAACCTACGACGGACTGTGCGACATCAAGGGGGATAGTGCGGCTATCACGATCTCGCACAACATCTTTGAAAACCACGACAAAACGATGCTAATAGGCTCAAGAGACTCGGACGGCAGCAGCGAAACTAGAACTATAACGGTCGCTCATAACATTTTTGACAACTGCGCGCAACGCCTACCTATGGCACGCAATGCAAAGGTGCACATCTATAACAACTTTTACGACTCAAAAGATGGCTTTTATGACCAAAAATACGCCATTGGAGTGCGCTTTGGCTCACTAATATACGCTCAAAACAACTACTTTACAAATGGCGTCAAGATAAGCTACAAATGTAACAAAGGTACCATTTTTGAAAGCGGCAACATAGACCTTTCTAAAAAAGGCAGCGTTTGCGAAAAGCTAACCAAGCCGCCATTTGAGCCTCCATATAAATTTGAGCTCCTAGAAGCTTTAAGCGTCCAAAACGAGGTAAATAAAAACGCAGGCACAGGCAAACTAGCCGTTATAAAATAATATCACCAAAGCCCCGAGCTAGCCAAAACGCTTGGGGCATAAAAACAAAGCTAAATTTTTATATTTTTACAAGCCAAAACGCTAGCACATAGCCCATATATCAGCACGCAAAGGCTAACGCTTAGCCCAAAGACGCTAAGAGCGGCGGTCTGGCTAAAAGAGAGCGTAAAAAACGAGATAAAACTCGTGATAAATGCGCAAAATATCCCATAAATTCGCTCTTTTTCGCTAAGGCTCTCATTTAGCGCAAATATCATGTAGTCAATCCCCACAGCGCTTGCAAGGATAAGCCCAAAGACGCCAAAAATGCTTAAATTTACGCCAAAAACAGCAAAGATAAAGAGCGTAAGAAGCACGCCAAAGATGATGACGCCCATCACAAGTGCCGAGATAAGCGCACTAAAATAAACCCACAGCAGCAAAAACGCGACCACAAGAGCTGCTATTTTTAGCTTTAGTGCAAGCTCTTTTGCCTGAGTTAGGCTCTCATTTAGCGAGCTAGCGAAATTTAGACTAAAAGCGTTGTGGCGCTCTAGTAGCTCATCACTTGCCGCCCCTTTTACAAAGCCACTCGCGTAAGCCACACTTGCATTTTCATCAAGCATAAATTTCTTAAAATCCTTCATAGATTTTAGAGCCAAAATTTCATTCGCGCTAAGCTCTTTTTCGCTCAAAACCTTTAAAATTTCACTTCGCACTTCATCTTTACTAAAGCCAAATTTCTCATAAATCGCGTAAATTTGCTCATCATCAAGCGCCTTTTTAAAGGCCTCTTTTAGCTCATTCTGCTCGCTTTTACTTAAAAACATATCGCTTAGCGAGCTCTCATCTTTTATCAAATTTCTCTTTTTTAGCTCATCTAAAAGGCTCTTTTCACCTCCCAAAATGTCACCTCTTGATCTTGTCACGATCATCGTGTTTTGGTTGTTGCCAGTTAGGCTTAAGATATAAGAAGAGTCCGCTAGCAGGCTCTTTGGCATATTTGAGTAGTCTTTTACGTTTTCGCTTTTTGATAAATTTTTAAGATCAAAACCAAGAAAAATAGCTAGCAAAATAAGTGAGATAGCTAGAAATTTAAGCCCCAAATGCCTTGCAGCCACGTCTGAGAGCTTACAAAATTTAGTTAAAAACGCATCAAAAACCTTTGATCTATAAAATTTCACCCCTTCAAAGACTAAAGGCATGAAAAAGTAGCTAGCTAAAAAAGCAGCAACTAGCGCAAATGCCGAAAATAGCGCCACTTCTTTAAGCAGCCTAAGATCAGAAAAAGTAAAAGCAAGATAGCCACTAAGCGTGATAAGTAGGCCTAGTAAGAAAATTTTTAGCATATTTTTTATGCTGCTAGCCCTGATCGCTTCGCCCTCGTTTTTGCTAAGCCAGTGCAAGACGTAGTCAAACATAAGGCCAATGAGGCTAGTGCTTATTAAAATAGTAAGGATATTTAGCTCATTTAGGCAGAGCAAAGTGCCTGCAAATGCCACACTAAAGCCAAATGCAGCGATAAATATCACATAAAAAATTCGCAAATTTCTAAAAGCAAGCATCAAAAATATAGCGGTTAGGCTAAGCGAAACCACGCTCATATAAAGGCTCTCGCTCTCGTTTTTTTGCTTTGAAAATGCCTGATAAAGCGCACTTGAGTGTACAAAAAGCTCGTTTTGCCCAACTTTTAGCGCATTTAGCTCGTTATAAAAATTTATTAGCCCCTCGCTCGAAGCTCCCTTTTTTAGCTCGCCTTTTAGCAAGAAAAAGCTCTTTTTGCCGTCCTTTACCTCAAGCATGAGATCTGCTAAATTTAAGCTCACATTGCCATTTTTTGCGCTAAAACCGCTACTTAGCGAGAAAAAATCATCATTTATATTTAAAAGTCTAAAGCTAAAGCTGTTAAAAATTTCCTCTGCGCGCTTTTTGAAAAAGGCGTTTTTGTCACTCTTTAAAAGCTCCAAATCACCCCTACTTAAAAGAGCGATCTTTGAGCGATTGATGTCACTTTTTATATCATTTAAATTTAAGTCGATGTTCGCCTCAAAGCTCTTAAAAAGCGAGCTTTTAAGCGCCAAGCTTTGCACGTTTTTGGCTAGCTCTTTAGAATTTACCAGTACCAAAAAATTTGACGCCATCTCATCTTGCACCTCTTTTAGCACCTTTGCCTCTTTGGCGTCTTTGAAATTTATCAGTGAAAAGATATCAGTTTGGACGTTTTTTAGGCTCGCAAGCGAATATCCAAGCGAGGCTAAAAAAACAAAGATAAAAGCCGAAATCGTGGCTAGTTTTTTCATTTTATACTAAACTCATTTAGCGTTTTATCGCCGCTTACCTCGTCAAGCTCGATCTTTTTTACCGCCTTGTCGCCACTTATCTTTATAGTTTTAAAAATTTGTTTAAAGAGTAAATTTTTAGGGCTTAGCTCTATACTCCACTCTTTTAGGCTGCCGCCTGTCTTTATGTCAAATTCTTTTCTAAGCTCGCTCTCATCAAGGCTGATGATAGCAAGAAAGAGCTTTTCATCAAAATTTGCCGTTGTTTTTTCAAGCTTGCCATTTTCGTTTTTGAAAATGCCATCTTTGTTTATAAAAACCTTTGAAGCGACAGGCTCAAGCGTATCCCAGTAAAGACCGCCATTTTCGAGCCTAAACTCGCCAGAGCTTTTTATGCTTTTGTTAAAGCCAGCCAGACTCTTTGTCTGCGTAAAATTTCCGCTTACTCCATCTGTTTTTACTATATTTTTAAGCTCACCTAGCTCATAGCCAAAGCAAGATATAAAAATGGCTAAAAAAAGAGCTATTTTTCTCATCTTTTCTCCTTTTCATTGTAGGCTTTAAGCGCTTTTTTTAGGGCTTCTGGCATCTCAAAGCAAGTTTGCAAGCTCTTCATCTCGATGACAGCTTGGGCTGTATTTGCCTCGCTTATTTTTTCACCCTTTTCATTTTCTATAAGGTAGTGAAATTTCAAAAATGTTTCGCACTCGCTAAGCGTCGTCGTGACCTTTATGACGTCGTTAAAAAAGGCTGGTCGCACGTACTTTACGTCAAGCTTTACGATAGGAAAGGCGTAACCATCTTTTTTCATAGCGATGTAGTTGTATCCTAGCTTGTCAAGTAGCTCGCAACGCGCTATTTCTAGGTACTTGACGTAGTTGCCATGCCACATCACCTCCATACTATCAACGTCAAAAAACGCCACTTTAAATGTGCTAACGTGTGAAATTTTCACTCTCATCTCCAAAAATCAAAAAAGTTAAACCACTGCGACGGGTTCTTGCACGCTCTTGCTTCAAGCTGCCTTACATAGCTTTGCACGTATGGCAGGACGCTTGCCTTGCGGTCTCTGCTAAGCTTTATCTCATCAGCGATATCGCTTAGCTCTATGTCAAATTTATCGCCCTTTTTTATGCACCAAAGTGCGCTCATTTTTACTCCCAAAATGCCAGCTAGCAGGTATGGGCCGTAGTTAAATTTAGCCTCCTTGCCAAGAAAGCTAAGCCTTATAAATTTATCTCCATTAAGCGGCGTCCTATCGCCCATTATGCCGATATTTACGCCATCTTCAACCGCCTCTTTTAGCTGCATCATCGCAGCCGCATCAAGCTTTTCAACGCTTATTAATTTGATCTGCCCCTTGCTGATCTGCTCTAAAATTTTATAAAAATTCTCGCTACCCTTGCTATAAACCAAGATGATCATGCGAAAATTTGGCGATCTAAGTGAGAGCGCCTTGCAAATTTCTACATTACCAAGATGGCTTGTAAGCACGATCCTACCACGCTTTGAAGCTTCAAACTCATCTTTAATGCTGTTAAATTTACTAAGCTCTAGCTCGCTTTCAAGCACGCCATTTTGCCAGATGCGAAATTTATCACATATTGCTATGCCAAAGTCGTAAAAGTTGCTAAAAACGCCAGTTGCCGGCTTTTTACCGCTAAATTTTTCTACATTTAAAAGAAATTCTCTTATATTTTCTCTCTCAACTTTTGAAAAGAGATAGTAAAAGCAAACGACGATGATAACGATAGGTTTTATGAGAAATATAGGCAAATTTCTAGTTAAAAATAGGCTAACTCTAAGAAAAAATTCGTTTGATCTCTCGCCCTTTTGCCACCATGCGTATTTTTGTCCTTTAAAGGCTTTACCGAGCAAAAATGGCACTAAAGTAAAAAAATATCTAGCGTGCATGAGGCTTATTAGTGCGTTATCTTTTAGCATTTTAAAGTGCGAAACGCCGCCAGCTTCGTAGCTTACTTTTAGCGCTATCCACTTTATCTCTACGCCAGATCTCACGGCATTTACCAAGATCTCCATGTCAAATTCCATCCTATTTGAGCTACTTTGGAGGGTCGCACTCTCAAGCTCTTTTAGCGGATAAATTCTAAAGCCACACATCGCGTCTTTGATGTCAAAATTTAAAGAGTTGATCTTAACCCAAAAATTTGTGATCTTTCGCCCATAAAACCTCGACTTTGGCGCGTCCTCGCCGTAAATTGGATCAGCCATGATTAGGTCATTTGGATATCTTTTGCTAAGCTCTAAAAACTCCGCTACCAAGCTTATATCGTGCTGAAAGTCAGCGTCGATCTGAAACGCGTGCGTGTAGCCATTTTGCAAAGCGTGCCTAAAGCCATCTTTTAGCGCAGCTCCCTTGCCGCCGTTTTGCGCTCTTGTTAAAATTTCTACACCAAATTCGCTCAAATTTAGCAAAGCTTTTTTTGAAGTTTCATCTGATCCATCATCGACTATTAAAATGGGTAGATCATATCTCGCAAGCGCCTCACAAAGGGCTTTTATCTTTTCTGGATGGTTGTAAAATGGTATGATAAAGAGCGTCTTCATAAGCCAAGCTTTATCCTGCCAACAGCACTTCTAGCGCCATTACAAAATATCTCAAAGTAAATCTTCTCATCTCTTTGCGAAATCTCTATGCAAAGCTCGTCATTTGGCCTTACAAATTTTAAAAATTTCAAATTCTCCACCACACATTGATCGCCTATTTCTGCGCCAATCTCTCTTGCAAATTTAAACACAAAATCGAGCTGCACAAAGCCAGGCAAAAGCGGTAAATTTGGAAAATGCTCCATAAAAATGCCAAGCGCAGGACTTAGCTTTGTCTTAAATTTATAAACGCCCTCTTCGCTACTTTTCTCCCAAGAAAGCTCCTCGTTTTTTTCTAAAAGCAGCTTAAAATTTGCCTTTAAAAACTTGCCCTGAGCGTTTTTGCAAAGCGAGCTAACGATCTTAAAATATCTAACACTATTTTTAAACTCAGGCCTTAAAAGCTCATTTAGCCTTGCTACAACGCCCTTTTTGCCGCTATCTCTAAAGAGCTTCACCCCCTCGTCGCTAAGCTCCAAAAGCGCAGCTAGACGCTTAAACTTAGGATGCGTGTCGCAGTAGCAGTCTTTTAAAAGGCTGCTTTCAAACATCTTATTTTCGATACTTATTAGATTGACCCTTTTGTCATTTAGCTTAACGATCCTATCGATCCTGCCCTTTAGCGTGAGCCTGCTACCATCTATCTGCGCCCAGTCGCTAGTTTGGAAAAACTCACACCAAGGCGAGCTCACATTTAGCGCCTCGTCCTCGCTAAGACCAGCTTTTACCTTGCTAAAAAGTAAAAGCTCATCGCCTAAATTTCTAGCAACTATGCCAGTTTCGGTGCTACCATAAATTTCAATTATCCTAGCGCTACTTAAGCTTTCTATCTTTGCTCTTAGCTCGCTCTTTAGCGCTGAGCCTGCGCAGATGATGTTTTTTAGCCCTGAAATTTCAGCCGCTCTTGGGCTAGAAACTAGCGTTTGAAGCAGGACTGGGCTTGTTACGAAGCTTAAATTTGTAAGGTCAAGTTCAAAGATCGCCTCTGGGTAGTTTAGCTCCTTGCTAACGGCCTTTGCGCCAGAGATGAGCGGCAAAAAGACCTTAAATGTAAGGCCAAACATGTGCTGGTGCGAGACGCTAGCAAAAAATTTATCCTCCTCGCCAAATCCCAGCTCATCTTTTAAAAATATCCCCTCATCTATCATCGCGCCAAGGCTTTTTTGGATATTTTTACTAGCTCCACTTGAGCCTGAGGTCTGGATAAAAAATGTAGAATTTTGATCAAATTTTAGCTCCATGCTCTTGCTAAAGTCTAAAAAATCACCAAAATTTTCATCATTAATGACAAATTTATCCCCGCTATATATCGGCTTTGCAAGCAAGATAGGTTTTACACCAACCCCAAGTGCTCCAAAAAAAGCAGCGCAAAAGTCAAAACTCTGGCTTAGATAAATTTCTATCTCGCTTAAATTTTTCTCTTTTAAATTTGCCCCAAAAGTAGCTGCGTACTCATAAAGATCCTTGTTGATATCCACAAATTTAAATGCCTTTAGACACTTTTTAAAATCCATTTTCCCTCTTTAAAATAAAAATTTTACGATATAAAATTTCGCCAAAAAACAAAACTCCCATCAAGATATAAGATACAAATGAGCAGTAAATGCTCCAGTAAATTTTATCCTCAAACTGCGCCAAAATAAAGGCAAAAGCTGCGTTAAAAACGAAAAACCAGCACCAAATTTTAGTTAGCCCTCTTGTGTAGCTAACGACTTTTTCATCTATCTTTTTCTCTTTTAGCCTAGCAAGCCTTGTTATGACTGCCTCGCCCTTTAAGCTGTAAAAAAATATCGCCAAAAAGCCAAGACTTACGATACTTGGGTATAAAAGCGCTAAATTTACACTTCTAAAAATAGCACAAACTGCAAAAAATAGCCCAGCCGCTAAGCAAACCTGCCTTGTTTTAGCGCTTTCAAAATAAGCCCTAGCCAGCCAAAGAGCACAAAGAGCGCAAAAGATAAGAGTTGCACCTTTTTGCCAAAAAAATAGCACCAAAGGGTAGGCGATGCTTGCTAAAACTAGCGCTACTTTTACTATCTTATGCTTCAAATTTCTTTGCTACGGCTTTTACGATATCATCGAGCGTTTTTACGTTTTTAAAGTCCTCTGGCATCAGTCTATAACCAGTTTGGCGCTTGATGTAATCAATCATATCAATAGCATCTATACTATCTATCTGCAAGTCCTCATATATCCTAGTTTCAGGCCTTATCTTGCTCTCGTCTATCTCAAAAAGCTCGATCAAAGCCTTCTTTAAAATTTCAAAAATTTCTACTTCGCTCATTGTTATTTCCTATTTTCGTAAATGTATTTTGCAAGAGAAGATACACTAAAAAATATCTCTTTTAAATTTGCTGTCTTTGAGTCAAGCACGAGGCCATATTTTTTCTGCACAGCTAGCCCAAGCTCTAGTGCATCGACGCTGTCAAGCCCGAGCCCCTCGCTAAAAAGCGGCGCGTTCTCGTCGATATCGCTTGGCTTCATATCCTCTAAATTTAAGCTTGTGATGATCAGCTCTTTTATCTCATTAACTAGTTCTTTCACTAAATTCCTCCTTATAAATTTTACTTATCTCTTCGTGTAGTGCTCTAGCCCTTACGGGGCTTGGCCTATCTTTTAAAAACTCACCAACTTCAAATTTCTTTAGCTCTTTGAAGACGTACTTTATCTTTTCATCTGGCGTTTTGTACCATGGCTCATTTTTTCTAAGGCTTCTTGGAGCCATATTTATACCCACACAAACCACGTTAGACGCGCCTTTTATGCCCATATATGCGGCTGCTTTATGAAAGATGATCTCCTCTTTCGTGCGTGTGCCCTCTGGGAAAATGAGCAAATTTTCGCCGCTTTTTAAAACATCTACGCTTTTTTGTAAAAATTCCTCGTTATTTGTGTTTGGTATGTAGTTGCACGCCCTAATAGCCGCAAATAAAAATACATTTTTGCCAAGCTCGCCCTTTACGATGCAGTTTATCCTTTTAAATCTTGAGACCAAAAAGACCACATCAAGCAGCGAAGGGTGGTTTGCGATGACTAAATTTGAGCCGCCATTTAGCTTAGTAAGCTCAAATTTATAGTCCAGATACCCACAAATTTTAGTAACTTTTATAAAAAATCCCCAAGAAACTCTAACAAGATCTCGGCATAAATTTTGCAAAAATTTAAATTTATTTAGCCCTAAAAGCACGACTGGCACTAACAAAAGATCGCCACTTATGCAAATGAGCGCAAAAAAAGAAAATAAAAATCCAGCTCTTAAAATTTTAAGGCTCATAACTAAAATTCCAAGATGAAAAATGGCTACTGCTTTGCCACGTTTTTGCCAAATTTGGGTCAAAATTTACGATAAAGCTTTGCAGTAAATTTTCTGAAATTTCTTCTTCTTTTTCCACTCTTTTTAGAGTTAAGACTCTCTTATCTTTTGCCTTTGAAACGACGAGCGCTAGCATAAATGATGGCTTTTTCTCATCAAAATAGCTCTGCGATATCGACTCATGATAGGCAAGGATGAGCACCTTTTCATATCCGTCATTTAGCCTCAAAAACGCAGCTTGCAGCGCATCTTCTACTGGGCTAAAAGAGGATATGGCTAGAATTTCATTATGATTTTTAGCTTCGATGCCAAGAAGCGACGATATAGCATTATGCACAGAGAGTGAAAACGACGTTGGCGATACTGGCTCAGCCTTTGCAAGCGCAGTTTCTAGCTCAAAACAGCGATTTATCTCGCCCTCATAAGAGCTAAAAATGACTGGCATGTCGATACTCTCAAAACTACTAAGCAGGCTAAAAGCGCACTTTGCGGCACTACTTAGCCTTCTTCTTTGCATCGGCGGGATCTTTGCTAGATCAAATTCTTTTTTATATCTAGCCAGATCCTTGCTGATCTCGCCATAAGCTATAGCGTCATAAAAATCAACTTGAAATTTCATTATTTCGCGATGTCGCCTCTTAATGTGACGCCAGACATCAAAGAACCGCTGCCGCACTGAAACTGAGTTTTAGAGTTAAATGGCTGTTTTTTGTAATATCCAGTCAAATTTACAACCTTCGTGCCGCCCTCTTTCACCGCTCTTTCTTGAAATGACTTTAAAGCAGAGAGAAGTGCGATCTGGCAAGCCTCTTCGTCGCTTTTATTAAAGCCATTTGTCTTTTTGTTTGACGTTAGATCTCTTACGATCACCTTGCCAGTGTATCCTGTGCCAAAGCTGATGCTAACGTTTGGTAGCAAAAATTCTTTAGCCTTTGGGCCGTTTAGAAAGTCAAGTGAGTGGTACTTCACGTCATCTCTTGCGCTAAGGCTTGAGGCAAATGCCAAAACGGCAACTAATGAAACTAATCTTTTCATTTTTTATCCTTTTTAAAATTTGTTATCTACTCTTTTAAATATCAAAGATGTATTTACACCGCCAAATGCAAAGTTGTTACTCATCACAAAGTCCGTCTTTATCGGCGTTGGCTCCTTTAAGTAGTTTAGCTTTGCACACTCAGGATCAGTTACATTTAAATTTATAGTTGGGAAAAATAGCTCTTCTCTCATCATCATTATGCTTGCTATCGCCTCCAGCCCGCCACAAGCGCCAAGCGTGTGACCTAGATAGCTTTTAAGTGAGCTAATGGCGATATCCTCTCCAAAAAGCTCGTTTGTAGCGATACTTTCAGCTATATCGCCATGTTTTGTCGCGGTGGCATGGGCATTTACGTAGCCAATGCTTTTTGGCTCTAGTTTTGCCGCGCGGAGTGCTAGGCTCATCGCTGCTTTCATCGTAGCACTTTGTGGTCTAGTGATATGCGTGCCGTCACACGTAGAGCCAAAGCCAACGACCTCAGCGTAAATTTTAGCTCCTCTTTTTAAGGCGCTCTCTTCGCTTTCAAGCACTAAAAATCCAGCCCCCTCGCCAAGCACCAAGCCATCTCTATCTTTTTCAAACGGCGTTGGTGTCAAATTTGGCGCGTGGTTTTTGACACTAGTCGCATAGAGCTTGTCAAAGACGTACGCCTCGCTCACGCAAAGCTCCTCAGCCCCGCCAGCTAGCATCATATCTATGCTGCCATTTTTTATGCTCTCGTACGCGTAGCCAATGGCGTGTGAGCCGCTCGTACATGCCGAAGATGTAGGGATGATGCGCCCTTTTAGCGAGTAAAATAGCGCGATATTTGCCGCCGTGGTGTGAGGCATCATTTTTATGTAGGTATTTGCGTTAAAGCCGCTATCCATGTCCAAAACTAGCTTTGCCATGTCAAGGATAGAGTCGGTGCTACCAGTGCTTGAGCCACTTGCCACGCCCATCCTGCCATCTTGCACACTTGGGTCTAAATTTGTAGCCTGCAAATCTTCTCCATTTAGCAAGCCAGCGTCTTTTAAGGCAAGCCCAGCTGCGTGCACGCTATAAGTTGAGACCTTGCCAAGGCTTCTTAGCTGTTTTCTGTCCCACTCCTGCGGGTGTTTGTAGTCTATGATGGGTGCTGCTAGGCGCGTGTTTAGCTCCTTATAGTCCTCCCACTCGCTCATATATCTCACGGCATTTTTGCCTTCAAGAAATTTAGCCCTCATCTCCTCCCAGCTGTTGCCAAAAGCACTGACTGCGCCGATACCTGTGACAAATACACGCATTAGCAAAGTCCTCCATTTACACCGATGACCTGCCTTGTGATGTAGCTAGCCTCGTCACTTAGTAGAAATTTAACAAGTCCTGCCACCTCATCTGCCTCGCCAGCTCTTTTTGCAGGTATGGCCTTTAGCACCTCATCTAAAAAGTCGCTATTTAAAATTTCTTCGCTCATATCTGTCTTTATAAGCCCTGGTGCCACGCAGTTTACTGTTATGCCCCTGCTGGCAAGCTCGACTGCAAGGGCTTTACTAGCACCTATGATGCCTGCCTTGCTAGCTGAGTAATTCACCTGACCTCTGTTGCCAATGACCCCTGAAACAGAGCTTAATGTCACTATCCTAGCTGGCTTTCTAGTCCTTATCATAGGCATTAGCGCTGGTCTTAGGACGTTGTAAAAGCCATTTAAATTTACATCTATCACGTCAAACCACTCTTCATCACTTAGCCCAACAAAGGTATTATCCCTTGTTATGCCAGCATTTAAAATAACGCCGTAGTAGACGCCATTTGCCTCCATGTCAGCTTCTATAGCTTCTTTAGCCGCAGCAGTGTCAGCCACGTCAAATGTCATAAATTTAGCCCCAAGCTCGCTAGCCATCTTTAAAAGCTCATCGCTCTTACTTCTTGCGTGAAGCACCACTTCGTATTCATTAGCAAGGCTCCTAGCGATGCTAGCTCCTATGCCTCTACTTGATCCAGTTATCAATACTCTCTTACTCACTAAGTGCCTTTTTTACAAATTCTTCATCAGGGCTCATCACGTTTAAAACCGCCCTTGCGCCAAGCTCGACATTTACAAAAAGTTCGCTGTCATACACGCCAAAACCACTCTCATCTTGGATCGAGCACTTTGAGACGATCACTATCTCATCGCCCACTTTAAAATATGGCCTAAAAATTTCAAATTTTCTACTGCCAAGCAAAAAGCCAAATATCGCCTTTTCGCCCCTTAGCTCACGCATCTTTGAGTCGTAAATGCCAAGACTTTGAGCCATCATCTCTATCGCCTTTTGCGTCATAAATTTACCATCTTCTAAAAAGGGATTTTGCTCATTTATCACGCTTCTTACTTTTATGCTCTCACAAGGGATAAATTCCAAAATTTCATCGATCAGGGTTATGGCGCTGCTGTGCGGCAAATAATCACTTATCATCATCTCACTCTTTTAAATATTATCGCGGCGTTATCTCCGCCAAAGGCAAAAGATAGCGACATCGCTGTTTTTACGTCAAATTTCGTGCCGCTTTTTACTAAATTTATAGCCTCCAAGCTCTCATCATACTCGCCGTCATAGACGTGTGGTGGCAAGGTGCTATTTTCCTCCATGCAAAGCATGGCGCAAATGGCGCTCTCAATAGCTCCAGCAGCCCCAAGCGTATGACCGATCTGAGGCTTTAGTGTGCTTGCAAAGGTGGCGCCAAGCGTTAAATTTACAGCTTTTGCCTCCATTTTGTCATTTGCCTGCGTGCCGGTGCCATGCAAATTTACATAGTCCACGCCGCACATGCTGGCTCTTTTTAGCGCGCCCTCTATGCACTTTACCGCCATTTTAGCGCTAAAATCAGGCTGCGTCATGTGAAAAGCGTCGCAGTTTGAGGCAGAGCTAGCGACTACGACGTTTGAAATTTCATCACGGCTTAGCAAAAACAGCCCAGCTCCCTCGCCGATATTTATCCCCTCTCTATTTTTAGAAAAGGCCTGACTTGGGGCGCTGCTTAGTATGCTAAGTGAGTTAAAGCCATTTATCGTAAGCGTATTTAGGCTGTCTACTCCGCCACAAATGACCGCGTCACAAAGCTCACTTTCGATTAGCCTTTTTGCCTCAATAACCGCCTTGACGCCCGAGGTGCACGCAGTCGATACACAGTAGTTTGGGCCGCTAAGCTCGTAAAAGTCGCTCACAAACTCAGCCACGTTTGCAAGGCAGTTTCTATCTATATTAAATTTAGCCCTATCAAAAGCATCAGTTTTTATATACTCTTTAAACGCTTCATAGTTTTCTTCAACACCGCTTGTTGTAGTACCAAGAACTACTCCCACACGGCTTTTGCCATATTTTTTGATCGCTCTTTTTATCTCATCACCAATCTCTAGCATCGTGCTTAAAAGCAAGGCGTTGGTGCGAGTTTTGAAGTGTTCTTTGGTTTTGCTTGAAAAGCTAGGTAAAACGCCATTAAATTTACCCACCAAAAACTCATTTTGCGGGTGAAATTCAGAACTTTTGCTTAAAAATCTCTTGCCACTTAAAAGCGAGCTTAAATTTTCATCACTACTGCTACCTGCGGCGCTGATAATGGCTGGTTTGCTAACGTAGATCAACGCTTTTTACCTCATAAATTTGATCATCTATCATAAATTTTTGCTCATTTTTTTCATCTTTTATCATCTCAAGCACCTTGATAAAAAGCTCGTTATAGGCACTATTTGGTGGCAAGAAGCCCAAATTTGCAAACGTGCCGTCCCTTAAAACTCGCCTAGCTTCTGGTGCGCCAAGTGCGTTTACAAGGCTAAATTTATACTCATTCTCACTATTTTGCACATAGAGCATTAGCGGCCCTTTTGATGAACTGACCTTAAATGCTTTTAAGCTAAAATCCGCCAGCTTTGGCGTATCAAATTTCTTCGCACAGCCAAGAGCTAGAAGCGTTACCGCAAGGATCATAGCTATCTTTTTTACAAGCACTTTTTACCTTTTTAGTGTTCTAAAATCATAAAAATTTAACAATTATATCTTTGCTATGCTTAAATGCAAGGCAAATGATAAATAGATTATTAATAATCAAGTATCTTCTATCCATTTCGTCAAATTTAACGCTAGCAAGGTCGCTAAAGGCTAAATTTTTGGCTTTTATAACAGCCTCTTTTGCGGTGTAAATTTCATAAAATTTTTGTATTTTGTCTTTGGCATTTGCGTAAATTTCGCTCTCTTTTTTGTTAAAGCAAAATTTGATCACTCCGTCAAAATTTCGCTCTTTTAGCTCCTCCACATCAACGCCAACTTTTTCTTTTGAGATAGCCAAAACGGCGATATTTTCTTTGTGAGAGAGGCAAATTTTACCCCGTTTTTTTGCTTTAAATTTTAAATAGCGAGAAAGTTTAAATGAGTTTGAATTTGCTAAATTTGGATATTTTTTTAGTTTTCTACGCTCTTTTCTAGAAAGCATTTTGGGGCTAAATTTCTCAGCATCAAAGCCGATAAAAAGATAAATTTCACCCCTTTTTATAGGCATTTTCAACTCTTTTTTTATACTCTTTTGCGCTTTTAAACGCCTCTTTAAACTCGCCACTAACCGCCCTTAAAGCGTCATTTTTAAGCTCGATCTCATCTTTAAACGACCTAATCCTTGGCGTAAAAGCGACCTCATCCTCTCTAAAATCAGCCTCTTTGAGATCAAAATTTAAATTACTTATTTTGCTATTTAAGATATGCAAGGCGCATTTTCTTGGTCCAAAGATGAAATTTCGCTCTTTTAATGCCTTTAAACTCCTTACCAAAATGCCGCCATAAAGCGCTGGCTCGCTCTTAAAAGAGATGTCAAAACCAAAATTGTGAAAGTAAATTTCGCCCGCCTCGCACGATCTTTTGTAGGTGTTTGCATCAAAGCAGGTGTAAATTTCAAGCTCGCTAAATTTATACTCCACGCCACTTACAACGAGGATCTTGCTTTGCATCAGCTCACGTAAAAAGCCCTGAAATTTCGCGTCAAGATACGCTTTAAAGCCCCCTATTTTAAAAAGTTCGTCTCTTTGGCTCTTATCTAAGCTTTTAAAACCATCTCGACTAAGTGCTTTAAATTTTTCTTTGTCAAAATGACTTTGCTCAAAAAACCCACTAAGCATTGCCACTAGATCAAATTTAGCAAAATGGCTTTTAAGTAGCTCGCCTGATAGCATTTTTGCTCCTAATTTTTTGGCATATTTTAAGAAATTTAGCTTTTATATGCAAATGTTGGGTCTAAAATCCATAAAATAATCCTTTGTTCTACAAAGAAAAATGTCAAATTTTAAAATTTCATGAACGAGTAATTTTGGCTCTAAAATTTGAGCTAAGCTGTAAGCGAAGCCAAATTTTAGTAGTCAATTCTTGCGAGTGAATGGAGTTTTAAAATTTACAAAATAGATTTTTTAAAATTTAAAGTTTTGTTTTTCGAAAGGGAGACAAGGGGACTTGAATTACGAAGCCGTCCCCTTATCTCCCTTTAGATCCCTCAATCCCCTCGCACGTTAGAAGTGGCATGCTTTAGTGCTTCGCACTGCATGCGTTTTATTAAATTTGAGCAAATTTTAAAATTTATGAACGAGCATATCACGCTTCTAAATTTAGTGGCGAATAGTTCTGAGTCCTAAATTTAGTAAGTTGCTAAGGCGAGTGAATAAGATTTTAAAATTTGCGAAATAACTTTGTTAAATTAGATATGCGTCAAGTAAATTTAAAAGTAATTTCGGCTCTAAAATTTGAGCTAAGCTGTAAGCGAAGCCAAATTTTAGTAGTCAATTCTTAGGGGTGAAAGTTTAAAATTTGTAAAGGGTAGTAAAATTTACTTCTAAAGCAGGCAAATTTTACCAGCTGCCACTAGCTCCGCCTCCGCCAAATCCACCGCCTCCGCCGCCAAAGCCCCTTCCTCCACCTGAGCGACCGCCACTATTTGAGCCTGAATTATCGCGTCTAAAACCCATTGGCAAAGAGCCACCTTGGCTATTTCTCTTAAAAACGTCTTTTAAAATAAAGAAAAATACCGCAAATATAAAGGCAAAGGCGCCAAAGATGATAAGGTAGTTTTGCACGCCAAATCCCTGCTCAAGTGCGGTTGATACAAGTCCAGCAAAGCACATGCTAAAGCCAGTTCGCATAAAAAATTTGCCAAAGATCACAGAGGCAAAACAAGAGAGCATGCCAGCAAAAAAGGCAAATACGCCAAAAGGCAAGTCGCTAAGGCTGGATTTACTACTAAATTCCTCGCCGCTAGCCACTTTTATGATCGCCAAAACGCCCTCTTTCACGCCTTCGCTCATCTTGCCATTTTTAAACTCAGGTATCATCACGCTATTTATGATCTCGCTTGCTACGGCATCAGTTAGCACCCCTTCAAGCCCATATCCAACCTCGATGCGGACCTTTTTCTCATTTGGAGCGACCACCAAAAGCACACCGTTGTTATCTTCTTTTTGACCTAGTTTGTAGCCTCTAGCGATCTCAAGAGATAGCTCTTCAATGCTCCTGTTTTCAAGCGAATTTAAAGTCACTATGGCGATTTGCGTGGTGCTATTTTGCTCGAAATTTTGCAATAAATTTAAAAGCTCATCTCTTTCATTTTGTGAAAAAATATGAGCCTCATCGTTGATCTGCTCATTGAAATTTAGAGCAAAACAAAAGCTAAATGCAAAGAGCAAAAGAGCAAGAGCTTTTTTCATCACTTCTCAAACGAAACTTTTGGATTTTTCATATCTTCGCTGCTAACTTCGATGCCTTGCTTTGGCTTCATCTCTGGATGAAAGATGCTGGCTATAAATTTACCAGGAAAGCTTCTAAGAGCTACGTTGTACTCTTTTACTGCCTCGATGTAGTCGCGTCTTGCTACGCTTATGCGGTTTTCTGTGCCTTCAAGCTGGCTTTGGAGTGAGAGGAAATTTTGATTTGCTTTTAGCTCTGGGTAGCTCTCGCTAACTGCCATTAGCCTGCCAAGTGCGGAGCCTAGCTGACCTTGAGCTGCCATAAATTCTTTAACCTTTGCCTCGTCGCTAAGGCTGCTTGCATCGATGCTTACTTGCATGCTCTTACTTCTTGCATTTGCCACGTCTTCAAAGACCTTTTGCTCGTGAGCTGCGTAGCCTTTTACGGTCTCAACTAAATTTGGCACGAGATCGGCTCTTCTTTTGTATTGATTTAGCACCTGCGACCACTTCTCGTTGGTGTTTTCATCAAGCACGACAAATGAATTTGCGTATTTGAAAGCGCCAAAAACAAGTGCGGCGATGACCACAACTATGGCTATTAAATTTTTCATATTTTCTCCTTTAAAAGGGGTGATATTAGTAAAATAAGGCTTAAAAAATGATGTAAATTTGAAGTTAGGTTAGTGAAGTGAGTGCTTAAAGTGCACTCACTTTTTTGGGGATTATAGGTCTGTTTGGATCTTATCTTCAATGATGATATGTACTGTCTGACCATTTACAGTATCGTTGCTTGTATAGCCTTTTGAGCCAAAGTCAGCATGTACTAATGGGTCTTCATGCCACTTACCTTTTATATCTACCTTGCTAGTGCTATCGCCTCTTATCTTAAGGATAGTGTTGATGTTATCAGTCATAGCAAAGATATCTTTTGCGTCAAATTTGATCTCAGAGTTGCCTTTTAGCTCGATCCTCTCGATACTCTCAACTTTTGTGTTAAGGTCAGTAACGCCGCTAAGATCTACGTGAGAAGTATCTCTAAAGACGATCGTATCAGATGTGCCCTCTCCACCTTTCATCACTTTGCTTGGATCATAATCCATCCTGAAGTCTTCAAGCTCTATGCGAAGTGTATCGCTATGAGTTTTATTTACAAGACCGCCTGGAGTTTTAAGCGTAGCATCTACTTTTAGATCATAAGCTGATCTTGCGTTGATGTCTAGTAACTGATCAAATACACCTTTACTCATATCATCAGCTGTTAGTACATGATTTACTGTTTTTGTTTGAGCGTGATTGTCTGGATCAGTATATTTGATCTCAACTGTATCACCTGCTCTTGCATCATCGCTAACATAAATTTTAACTGGCGTTGTATCTTGAGTTTTATTATTACCGCCAAAATTTTCGTTGCCATATAGATGTCCATCTCTATTGCCGTCTTCGCTAAACTGCATACCTCTTATAGCGTCCATCTCAACTTTTGCATGATCCTCTGTGCTTACAGTAGTTGTTCCATCAGATAGAGTGACTTTCGCTTTTGTCTCTTGTCTTACTGCGATAGCTGCATCAAGCTCAAGTGGTTTGCCATTTTCAAGAGTGATCTGGCTGTGATTAGCTTGATTTTCTAGTACGATATTGCCAAGTGGATCTTTGCTAAGAACTTTAAATTCTTTAGTCACAGGCGTTGTGCTACCAGCATTTGTGATCTCAACTTTTATGCTATCGCCAGCTATTACGCTACCAGGGAGAGATACACTTACTTTTGAAGTATTACTACTTGTCTCATCTCTTGTGATAGTACCATTGTCGTTTGCATCAGCTGCTATGCTTACACTTAGACCTTTACTGCTTAGCTGTGCTAGTTTTGCCTCTGCGTCAGCATGTGCTGTTTGATCATCTTGAGTAGTTATAGTCGCATCTACCTTTGTCTTCTCACCTGGCTTCATAGGGACATTATCTACTTGTATGGTGTTAGTTTTTGTGATATCCTGTGGTGTTCCACCATTTATTATATCAGTAGCAGTGATTTTACCATCTGCTGTTTTAGTTATTTTAAATTCTCTACTTCCTGGGGTGCCAGTGTTTGGATCAATATAATCAACTTTTACGTGATCGCCTGTTACAACATTGTAAGGCACTTTTACGCTTACTGTTGTAGTTTTTAGGTTATTGTCTGATATAGCCTCATCTCTGCTTAGCTCATTGTTTCTGTTAGCATTATCTTCGTTAAAAATTACGCTTAGCTCGCTATTGTTTATAGGCTGTAGTATCGCCTCTGCTGATTTAGGTGTGACATTAGGTATATCTACTTCAACCTTAGCAGGATTTGTAACACTTACAGCGATATGAGGTATCTTTAGTAGGTTGCCTGGTGCTAAAGGCACATTGTTTCCAGCTGCATCTTCTATAGTTAGCACGTG
Source organism: Campylobacter concisus (assembly GCF_902460575.1). Taxonomy (GTDB): domain Bacteria; phylum Campylobacterota; class Campylobacteria; order Campylobacterales; family Campylobacteraceae; genus Campylobacter_A; species Campylobacter_A concisus_AW. The sequence continues at coordinate 122,375 of NZ_CABPUY010000003.1, forward strand.
GCTATTGTTGCTAGTTACTTTATATGTGACTGGGGTGCCACCATTTACTTTTACGGTAAATGTATCACCTGCATGTAGGTTGCCACTTGGTAGAGATACAGTTGCAGATGTCTCTTTAACATTGCCATCTGTGTTTGCCTCGTCTCTGCTTAGTTTGCCATTTCTATCTTTGTCCTCATCGATAAGCACATAGAAATTTGTACTGCCATCACCATCAGCATCAAGCAATATATCGCTACCAGCTTCTACCTTATCAACGCCTGTTGCATCGCTAACTGTTGCGCTTATCTTACTTGTTTTATCTTCCTCAAGCGGCACTGTATACTCAACAGCCTTATTGCCAACCACATTTAGACCATCTACTGTGATATTGCCATGAGCGTCTTTGTGGATAGTATGACTTGTAGTAGTTGGTGTGCCATTTTCTATGCTTGTAGTTATCTTTAACACGTCACCATCTACAACGTTGCTTGGTAGTTTTATGATAGCTGTTGTTTTATCTAAAACACCATCTGAACTTGCTTCTGCTCTATTTAAAATTCCGTTAAAGTCTGTATCTTCTTTAAATATAACAGTCATATCATCGTGAAGTTTTTCAAGGGTAGCGTGGTTTGTTACTATAGTTTTTGCATGATCCTTAGCATCTGTAAATGTTGCCTGAGCTTCAGTATTTTTACCTTCACCTATTACTATGCCTGGTACTGTGATTTTATTATCGCTATCAGCTGTTAAGGTTTGACCGTCAGCTGCTTTTAGAGTGATGGTGTTGTCGCCATTTCTTGTGATAGTAAATTCTTTGTCTAAAGTCTTGATGCCATCAGCTTTAACCTCAAGTATCATCTTGTCGCCAGTTATCACGTTATTTGGCACTTTTATTTTTAGATCTGTCTTGTGAAGATCGTGATCTTTCATACTCTCATCTCTTGTGATAGATGTATTAGCATCAATGTCTTCACCAAAGAAAATTCCAGAGTCATCAAGTTCTGTTACGCTTACGCTATTTGTTCCAGTAGCACTTTGAACATCGTCTTTATCGATGATAGTAGCTGAAATTTTAGTCTCAGCTCCAGTTAATGTACCAACATGAGAAATTTTAAAGCCGTTGTCGCTTACTGCTACATCATTGCCATGCTCATCTGTTATCTTAACGCCTGAAGCATCTTTATGAACGTTAAATTTAAGCGTTCTATCTTTAGTTGTACCATCAAGCTGTGGCTCAGTGATCTTAACTTCGATCCTATCGCCATCTACTGCATTTTTAGGGATCTTGATAGTTGCAGTTGTATTAAATTCATCACCATCAGCAGCTGAAGCCTTTCTGCTCATAGTTTTTGAGTTATGCGCCTCATCAAAGATAACCTCAGGTGCTTTTACATGCTCTAAGCTAGCTGAAACTTCTGGCTCATTTATATCTGTATGTCTGCCTGGTGTCATGTTTGTGATACTAGCTTTGATCGTGGTATCTTGCCCGTGTCTTAGATCAAAGCCTGGTACTTCAAATGAGTATTGATTAAAGCTCTCTTTTATCAATGGGAAATTTTGTCCGCCATTGCCAATCTCAGTTATACCAGTTACCTCGCCTTTATCATTCATATTTATAGTGAAATTTCTTGTATAAACGCCTTTTATAGGATCGTTTATAGTAAGTGTGAGTGTATCACCATTGTCTATTTTGTTTGGAAGTCTTATAAGAGCTGTTGTTTTATTTACTTCATGCTCATCCATACTCTCTTGTCTTGAAATTTCATGAAGAGTATCTTGCTCTATAAATTTTATCTCCATGTTTCTACCGATAGGTATTACATTATCTTTGTTAGACTCTGCACTCTTTGGTGTGTCATCTGCAGCTACGACATGAGCACTTGCATAGTTCCATACGTCAGGGAAGACTGGTAATGATGTATTTACTTTATGATTATCAACATCTGCTTGTGTAACTGGTACTTCTGTTGTTGTATTTTGTTTTGTTAGTGGATCAGTGTAAGTTATGACAACTTTATCGCCTGCTACAACATCTTTTGGAAGTGTTACTTCAACTGTTGTGCTTCTAAAGTTACCATCTTTGCTATTTTCCCAGTCATCTATACCACCATCATTGTCATGATCTTCAGTAAATGTTAAAGTTGGTCTTACATCTGGAGTAACATCATCGGTTGCTACATCGCTCTTCCAAGTGCTAGAGTTTGTACTATCAGTAACATAAGCATCTACTTTTGAAACTTTACCCTCAGCAACTGGCATGTCTGTTATCTTATAGCCGTTGTTGATTATATTTTGATCGATAGTAACTTCTCTATTTTCAGTAGTACCATCTGGTTTTGTTAGAGTAATGTGAAGTTTATCTCCAGGGATAACATCACTTACTTTTATAAGCACTGGTGACTCATTTTGTTTGCTGTCATTTTCGTTTTCTGTATAAGTTAAAAATTTATCGTTATTTCTATCTTCTGTAAATTCAACGCTTACGCTTGATTTTGTAGGAGTTACGTGATCTTCACTGCTGCCGCCAGTGTTACCTTGGAAATTTGTAACACTTGCTTCTACTTTTGAGTTTTTACCTGGCTCTACAGGCGCATCTATTGGATAGCCATTAGTTATGATAGATGGAGTGATGGTTATGTTTGTTGTTGTTTCATTACCATTTGGATCAGTTACAGTGACTTTTAGTATATCGCCAGCTCTTACTGTGCCGTCATTTGGTACAGTGATAAGAACTTTAGATGTATTTATATTTGTATCATTTCCATGCTCTACTCTGCTTAAAGTGTGGTTTCCATCAAAGTCATAGAGAAATTTAACAGTTGGTGTGCCTGGGATTATATTAGTGTTTGCACCATTATCACCATCGTTGCCATCATTGTAGCCACCTATTGGGCTATCGTATGAAGCAAAAGCTCTGTTCGTATCAGTTAAATTTCTATAAGTTTCATTGATGTTAGAGTAGTGACCACCCTCAGCAAATCTAGCTTCGCCAAGGCTAACGCCATCTCCACCACCAGCAGCAGCGTTACCGCCAGCAGCAGTCTCTTCAAGTTTTGTTAGATCTCCGCCGTTTAAGATAGCGTTTTGCAGAGCGCTTATATCAGCTAAACCCTCAGCACCTATCGTATTTGGATTTAAAGAAAGTGTATCGCTACCTAGTACAGTTAGCTCTTTGCCGTTATTTGCAACAATAGTTACTTTATCGGCTGCATCGCTAGTTTTGACACTCTCACCCATATAAACGATGTCACCAACTTTTAGCTCTCTTTCGTTTCCGTTTTGATCAACTGCGACCGCCTTGCCACTTAGCGATTTTACTACACCCGCTTCTTTAGCCATAAAACTCTCCTTATATAATTTTTTCGGCGATTATATAATAAGAGTGAGGCTGGGGATATTAAGTAAAATTTGGGTAAATTTAAGTTTATTTTTAGTTATTTAATACTCTTTTATCACACTTTAATATTTTTAAAATTCCCCCTAAAAAAGGCATTTTGTGTAACTTTTGTGTAAAAAATTTTAAAAAAAATTTTTATATGGTACATGTACCTTTCGTTTCATAAAAGCGTTATTCTGAACGCCTTAAGAAAGGGCATCTTTTAAGCTAACACGAAAATATTATGCGATTTTTAGCTACTTTTGCCAAAAAATTTTCTTGCCAAAGCCTAGAGTATTGCTCGTAAATTTAACCTTTTCAAGGCTTATAGACCAAATTTTTGGATCCATCGCTTTTGCGTAAAAAAATCTTTTAAAGTAAATTTCTCGCTCGCTTGTGCTAGCCTCACTCATCACCCCTTGAAACTGCACGCCCTCTATCTTGCCAACGATCTTTGTATCAAGAGCAATGGTGCCAGCAACAAGCTTTGAGTTTTTTAAAAATTTGATATGTGAGCTCTCATCAGAGCTAGCTAACAAAAGGCAAAAGCTTAGCTCATCAAAGGCGTAAAATGCGCTAAAAGCGTAAGGCTGCCCATCATCATCAATGGTGCAGACACTTGCAAGATGCATCTTTTTTAGAAATTTAACTATCCTCTCATCCATCTAAATTCCCCTAAAAATGTCAAGAATGGTTTGAAATTTAAAGATGACTATGGCGATTATCAGCACCCAAAGCGTAAAAATAATGAGCTCTATTAAAGTAAATTTATCTTTTGCAACCTTTTTAAAAGTAAGCATTGTTAAAAATGCTCCAAAAAAGCCACCAATTAGCGAAAAATAGTGGATCGCATTTACCTTCACGAAGCTTGGCAAAAGCCCTTTAAAAAATAGTGAAAACATCAAAATGGCAAGTAAATTTGCAAGTATCAAGTAGTAGCCAACGACTGGCAAAACTGGGCAAAGCTTAGCAAAAACGAAGCTTAAAACAGTGATAAGCATCAGCAAAAAGATCCTAGTCCCAAAACAACACATCGCCCGTCCTTTTTTGACGCATTTTACAAAATTTTGCTTTATGAAATTAAAAATTTGCCGATTTAGCCTCAAAAGGATTTAAAAATGCAAACAAATTTTTACTCTCAAGGAAGCTACAACAACATGAGCTTTTCGATGAAGACTAGCTCAGGCGATGAGATAAGCTTTTCTATGTATGACAACAAAAACTTAGAGTTTTCAAGTCAAAAAAATGGCACTTCAAGCCAAAGGAGCTTAACTCTTACGCACGAATACGGCTATGAGTTTGCTTATAAAGGCAACGGCATAGACGAGCAAGATATGAAAGAGATCGAAGAGGCGATGAAGCAAATTCGCCCACAGGTTGATGAGTTTATGAAAAACGTCAAGGAAGGCGACAAGATCGCGGGTAGTAGCCAAAGCATAAGCGAGCTTTCAAACAAGATCAAGCAGATGTTGCCTGACGCAAAAGACCTGGATCACAAAAATTTCATAAATGACAATATGCTAAAGATGTTTGACGAACTTTTAGCTAAAAATGATGCTAATAAAAACCTACTAAGTGCGACAAAAAGGCTATTTGACACATTGCTAGATGAGAGCAAAAAAGTATCTTACTACGCTTAAATTTAGAGCTCTTTGGCTCTAAATTTTAACTAGCGCCTCTCTTTGATAAAAGAGGTGCGACAAGACTATCACAAAATAAAGCTGAAAAAATAATCCCACAAGCGGCACAAGCGAGATCAGATAAAATAAAAGTGTAAAAGCTATAAATTTAATCCCGCCGCCTTCAAGCAGTGCTAGCTCAAATTTATCGCTATCAAGTGTGTTTGAGCCAACGTCTATGAGTAAAAGCTTATAGTAGATATAAAAAAACGGTACGTTGATGATGAAAAAATTTACAAATGGCACAAACAAAAGTGGTAAGCAAACGAGCAAGATCCCAAGAAATTTCATGATCTCAACCATCATCACCTTTAGCACTCTAGCCGTGCTAGCCTCGCTTTTAAGCACGTAGTTGTAGTGCCTTTTGTTTATCTCTTTGGCTACAACTGGCGTTAAAAAGCCAGCTACGATTAGAGCGATCACGATGCTAATGATGATCGTTAAAAAGGTGCTTAAGACGTAAAAAAGTATGCTAACTATCCACTTTGTAGCGCTAAAGCTTAAAATTTTAATAGCTATAAAAAATAGCGTCGAGTTTGACTCTAAAAAGGCGAAATTTTCGTTTTTAGCACCGTCACTTAAAAGATCAAATATCTCGCCACCTCCCCAGATGCTTAGCCAAGCTAGGCAAAGTATGCTAAGACAAAGTGGCAAGATCGATAGCGTTATAAATTTGGCTGTGAAAAAGTCTTTAAAGCCAAGACGAAGAAGATTTATCATTTTACCTTTTTGTACTCGCGCTCAAGTGCGGCGTAAATTTCATCAATCTTACTAACGCCATTTGATAAAATTTCACTCATCACTTCGTTATCTTCGCGTCCGTTCCAAATTTTCTTATAGCTGCCCTCTTTGTAGCCATTATTTTGGCGGAAGCGATTTAGTACGTTTTTAGCGATGTAGCACTCATAAAGTGAGTATAAATTTACGCCACATTTTAAAGACATTGAGAAATAAATTTTAAAGATATCAAAGATGTCATAGTCAAAGCCGCTGCACTCATGTATAAGCATCTCAACGTCGTTCATGATCTCGTAAATGCTCTCATCTTCGACCTTTAATGGCTCTTTGCAATAGTCACTAAAGCCACTTGACTGGCAGATATCATCAGCTAATGTCTCAACATCACCAAGCTGTTTTGCCTTGTAAATTTGTAGCGCCAGGCTCATTATAAAGTGCCAGATATCGACAACCTCGATGCGTAAATTTTGTTCATCAGTCTTAGCATCTATGCTCTTCCAGTGCTTCCAAGCAAAGCTATCAATGAGCTCAGCGCACTCCATATATATGCAGCGCCTCCAGCTTATGAGTTTATTTTTATTTGTATAGCCATTTTCCCAACCAAGCCCGTTTGTCTCGTCATTTAGGCTTTGTTGCATCTTTAACATCTCTAAAACAATAGTTCTTTCATCCATTTTTAAACCTTTTAAATTTTAAATGATTATAACAAAAAACAATTAATGCTTAAGCGACAAGCTTGACCCAAATCATCTTAATGCAAGCTTACAAGATGTAAAATCACCCAAAATTTCAAAGGAGAAAAGATGAGAGAGAAAGATCTAGTAGTTTGCAACGTTTGCGGACTAAAAAGCAGCGATGATAAAAATGCAGTTTTCATCCACGCTCACAAAAACGGCGAAGAGGTCGATATCTGCACAAGCTGTATCCCAAGCGTGATACATGGCTCAGGCATGGTCGTAAAATCAAACGAAGAGATAAAGGCTGAAATTTAAATATCAGCCACCATGTGAGAATTCTGCCTTAAAGAATTCTCAAACTCCTCCGCACTCATCGGACGAGATAAGAAATATCCTTGCATTTCATTACAATTAAGCTCTTTTAAAAGCTCTTTTATCTCGTGGCTTTCAACGCCTTTTGCTGTTACTTTTAGCTTCATTGATTTTGCTATATTTATGATAGCAGCGACTACTTGCATATCTTTTTTATTTATCACTGACTGAGCGACAAAGTCATTTGCTATCTTTATACGGTCGATCTTATACTTTCTGATATAGACAAACGACGTATATCCAGAGCCAAAGTCATCTATACAAACATCTATGCTATTTTTCTCTAAAAGTGAGAAAATTTTATCAAGCGTCTCTTGGTCGTTTTTCCAGATATCTTCGCTAAATTCAAGCTCAAACTGCTTTGGATTTAGGTGGTGTGAGTTTAAAGTTAGCATAAATTCATTTACAAATTTTTCAGATGTGCTTTGAATTTGCGCTACGTTTATGCTTATTTTTGGCACTTTTAGCTTTTTGTTTTGCCACCTTACAGCTTGCTCTACTGTTTTTGAGACAGCAAGCGTGCAGATGTCGTTTAAGATGTCGCTATTTAAGCTAGCTATATCCATGAACTCGCCAGCCTCTTTTTGTCCAAATTCTTTTGACTGCCATCTAAGTAGCGCTTCTACGCAGATGATCTTTAAATTTTTAATGTCATAGATCGGCTGAAAATATACCTCAAAATCCTCTTGTAAATTTGCTTTTTTAAGAGCTATCTCTATGTTTGAGCTTTGTTGTATCTCGCTATCTATCTCATTATTATAAACCATTGGGTTTTTAGCTGGGTTTTGCTTAGCGTAGTACATCGCCATATCAGCTTTTTTGATGATATTTCTAGGATCGCTGATGTTATCTCTTGTCACTACGTGGATACCAACGACACTCTTAATCGCAAAGTGATACTTATCTATTTGCAAAGGTTTTTCTATCGTATCTCTTAGCTCCATGCCAAGCTTCATGCGTTTAGTGTGGCTATTTTCTTCCATTTTTGAAAGCACGATAAACTCATCAGCGCCGATCCTTGCGGTGACCTCTTGTCTGTTGCACGCTTCACGTATGCGCTTTGCTACCGCTTTTAAAATTTTATCGCCAACCTCATGTCCGTAAGAGGTATTTATATTTTTAAAGCGACTTATATTTATATAATAAACTGCGATCTCTTGCTTCTCGCCCAAAACGCTACACATACCTTTTAGCTCATTTAGCAATGAGTCTCTGTTGCCAAGAGAGGTTAGATAGTCTTTTTCAGATACGCCCTCTAAGCTTAAATTTATCATCTCAAGTTCGTTTGTCTTTAGGTGCTTCTCTTTGTTCTTAGCATCATGTAAATTTTGCTCTGCGTTATATATCTCTTCGCTTTGATCTAGTACTTTCATAAAATAGCTAATGACAGCTCCAGCTACAATAACAAAAATTATAAGTAGATCGACATAAGATGAGAGGTTGGCTTTTATAAGTATTAGTGCAGCTGAGATGATAGGTACGAGCTTAGATGTTGTTTTTATGCCAACATCTGCTGCGCTTATACGCTTGTTATCACCCCTTAAGTAAAAAGCCCCGAGCATTAAGAGAAAAAATGGCACAAGGTAGATAGAGTGCAGAGTAAAATCATGCCCTTTGTTTATAAGCTCATTATAAAAAACATATAAATTTAATAGCGTAAAAATCGCACTTGCGATTATCAAGAAAAAGCCGCTATGTCTAATATAAAGATGGTTGCTATTAAAAATTTCACTAAGAGCGATGAATAAAATAGATAAATTTACAAAAATAGCAATGCTAGCAGCAAGCTCACTAGGACTTTTAGGATGGATCAATATATCAAAATCACCCATGTCACCAACAATACAATAAGCAAACGTGAAAACTAGCAAAAGAACGTTAAAGCTATCGGCTAGAACTAGGATCTTTTTATCGCTAGCTATAAATTTGACCACAAAAAATATACCAACAGCGGCCAATAGTAAAAACATAGGGAGCAGATCGAAAAAATCAAGATAAGAAATTTGCTCTTTGCTTCTTAAAAGAAAGTCTTCATTGACACTCCTAATGGCGTCAATAATAGTCCAGATAAAGACTCCAAAGCATGCAGCAAGCCAGTGCATAGCTTTAAGCTTTGATCTGTTCATAGAGATGTAGATACCAAGAACTACAAGACCAAAGCCAAAAAATATCAACAAATTTTCAAAATTTTTATAGTTTAAAATGCCGGCAAACTGAGAAAATATAAAAAGAGCTATAACGGCATAGAAAATTTGTTTTTGTCTTAGGATAAGTGACGAATTTGACGTAAAAAAAATGTTTCTCTCCATTGTTTATTCTGTTTCAAACCTTATTTTTAGTTATAATTTTGCAAATTTTTCTTTAAGGTTAATCATGAAATGTAATATCGTCTTATCTGGAGAAAATTTAATAGATTACCAAGCATTTAATCTATTTTTCTCAAAAAAGGCTAGAAAACAGTATTTTATAAATGTTTTTATGATTTTTACGGAGGCCATTATAGCTGGATTTATCGCTGATATGCTCTTAAAAACCAAAATTTTTACTATTATTGGCACCATTTTTGCTATTTTTTGGATCATTTTTTATCCAATTTTTTTAAAAAATAGACGAAGAGTGGCGCTAAAAAGCTTAGAAATTTCAGACTTTAAAAAAGAGATGATCTTTGAAGTAGATGAGAAAAATTTGGCATTTTATGAAAACGAGCCAAAAGAAAATGAAATTTTTGACATAAAAGATGTAAGTGAAATTTACGAGCTTAAAAATATCTTTATCATCTTTATAAATGAAAAAATTCATCTTGTCTTGCCAAAAAATAAAGAAACCTCAGAGCTAGTAAAAACACTTATAAAAGAGAGCAAAAAAGAGCTACTGCTTTTTGAAAATTTAGACTACAAAAGCGTTATTGGCTAAGCTTGTAAATTTACAAGCTTAGATGTGATCAAGCGTGCTTCTTATAAGCTCTTCAAAGTCTTTAGCGTTCATCGGCTTACCCCAGAAATAACCTTGTATCTCATCGCAGCCTAGCTCTCTTAAAATTTCAAGCTGAGTTTCATCTTCAACACCCTCAGCGATCGTCTTTAGCTCGATATTTTTAGCTAGAGTTATAACGCTTTTTACAACGTCTCTATCGGTCTCATTTATAGCGATGTTATCAACTAACTCTTTTGCGATCTTTAGCCTATCTAGCGGATACTTTTTGATGTAGTTCATCGATGAAAAGCCAGTGCCAAAGTCATCAATGGAGATGCTCATGCCCTTATCTGAAAATTTCTTTAAGACTGTTTGCATTATCTCTTCGGCATTGACGAGGCTTGCCTCTGTAAGCTCGATATCAACGCACTTTGGATCCATACCAAATTCTTCAACATAGCCAAAGATATCCGATGCAAAATTTACATTATCAACCTGTTTTGGTGAGATATTGATGCCAACTTTTAGGCTGATACCATACTTTTTATTCCAGTAGCTCATCTGCCTTATAGCCTCTTTTGCTACCCATATTCCTATTGTATTTATAATTGAGCTTTGCTCGGCTACTGGGATAAATTTAGCCGGACTTACAAAGCCTTTTACCGGAGAGTTCCATCTTATAAGAGCCTCAGCACCTATTATCTTTTTACCATTTAGCAGATACTGCGGCTGGAAATTTAGGCTAAATTCCTCATCAAAATTCATAGAATTTAGCAAAATTTCTATATAGTTTTTCTCCTGAATGATCTCTTTTATATCATCGTAAAAGACATATTTTGTATTGACATCTCTTTTGGCTGCATCAAGTGCCGCTCCAGCTTGCATGATAAGATCATCAGCTAAAATTTCACTTGTTTGTGTTGAGCTAACGCCAACCTTTGCTCCAAGAGCTATCTTATAATCGCCAACTGAGATTTGCTCGGCTATGATGTTTAGCAGATAGTATAAAAATTCTCTATAATGCCCCTCATTTTTTTGCTTTAAAACTATCATAAAGTCATCGCCGCCAAACCTTGAGACGATAGCGCCCTCTGGCAAGATCGCTTTTATATTTTTAGAAAATTTTAAAAGCACCTCATCGCCCACGTAGTGGCCGTATGAGTCGTTTATTGCCTTAAAGTGGTTGATGTCGATACAATAAATATCTATCTTTTCGCCAAGCGCTTTGGTCTTTATCATCTCTGATAGTTTGCTTAAAAATGACTGTCTATTTAAAAGCCCAGTGAGTGAGTCAAATTCGCTAAGCTGCCTTAAGCGTTCGTTTTTCTCTTCAAGCTCTCTTAGGCTATCTTGGATCTCTTCGTCAAGTTGAGCGATGATATGCCTTTCAGATCTAGCTAGATCCCTCATAGCAACTGTATTTGAGATACTATAAATTAGCGCTGCATAGGCTAGCAAAACCATAAGCAGAAAGACTATCCAGACAGAGTAAATTTTATCTGTATTAGCAGCTCCTAAAAAAAGTAGAGAGATGAAAAGCAATGTGATAAATTTATATATAAGCACCATTATATAGTCTTTTCTGTAACTTCTTATCTTGATATTTGCCTCGTTTTCCTTTAGGTGCAAGCAAGCTACAAATATAATAAAAAATGCAACTTTAAAGAAAAACTCATAATGAACATTTGTACCACCGTACGCCAAAAAGGCCTTTGATGAGTAGTATGCGTCGCAAATGCAAATGATAAGCAAGGCTAATAGATATAAAAGTAGGCTAACTCTTTTATAGCTAAAAATTGGTTTTTTTGATACGAAATTTAGTGAAAATGCGACAACAAAGACAAAGCAAAAGATAAAAATATCCATTATGATGTATGAAAGACTAGTCACGAATTCTTTATTAAGCGCTACTGCTAGACTTCTATCAAAAACTACAAACCAAAAAAAACTAACCGTTATAAGCATCAAAGCAAGCGCATCTACCACGACTTGCTGCCATATCACTCTTTTTAAAATTTTTGCAAAAAAAGCAATGGCAGATACAAGAAACATAAAAAATGGGATCAAATATAAAATTTGCATAAGATCCGTGCGGGAGATGTTTCCTGGCATAAGAAGCGATCTATCATAAAGCAATAAAAGGATATCAGCCAGCGCCCAGCTCGCGATAGCTAAAAATATATAGGTCCAGTATGAGTTTAAATTTCTACTACTTTTTAAGAAAAAGAACAAAAACAAGGCGATCACTACATCAGTGCCGACCGATATAGCTGTCAGATAAAACTGATCCCCCAGATAAATAGCAAAAAAATAAGCAATAATCAGGGCAAATATAAATAAAAACGAGCCGTTGTGAAAATTTGTTATCCTATCAAGCACGGCCACTCTCCGCTTCCTGGGTTAGCTTTTGCCACCTTTGCCACTCGCCGCTATCATCGACGTCATTGCCGATAGCCTCGTACCTAGCGTAGAAATGCTCAACAAATTTCTTGCACTCTTCATCTTTTGGCAGATAGCTCTGCTTATCTTTTTGGCAAAATTTCTCCAAAAACGTACTCGCATCAACTTTTTTGGCGTATGTTTGCGCTAGCTCGTAATAGTTTTGCAAGCAAATTTCTTTAAATTTAGCGTAGGCTTGCTCGCTCATATCCACGCTTAGTTTGCCGTCAAATTTAAGCACTCCAGCCCTAAAAAGCAAACTAAGATGTATGAGCCCCTCGCAATAATAAGCCCTCACCTCATCGACCTTTCGCCACGCGATAAGCCCAACCGCGCGAGCTATTAGCTCGTGAAAGACGGCCATTTTATACTCCGCCTCTTCGTGCAAGAAGAAATTTACTAGCCCACCAGTCGTCGCTTTGTACTCTTCTATAAATTTAAAGACGCCACTTTTATTCATGCTCATCTCAGTATCAAGTCCGATAAAGAGGATGTGACCAAACTCATGGCCGATCGTTGAAATTTCATATACTTTTTTCCAAATTTTTGGCTTTAAAAATAAAATCTCTCTACCAAAATCCAAAAATTCCTTACTAAAAATTTCAGCCCCAAGCTTCATAAAAGGCTTTGCCTTTGCGCCCTCATAGACGTGATTTACAAAGGCAAAAATTTTCTTGCCGCATTTTGCGCTCACACTCTCGTCATTTGGCACGACTTGAGCGCTAAAAAGTCCGTTTAGCTCCGCTGCGTAATAGATCATCGGCACACTTATATAAAGCTGCGTTCTAGCGATATTTTCGCTAACTGTCTTGTTTGTCTCGGCGTTATCAAATTTGATCTTTTCGCAAACGCTTTTGTAAGTTTTTGCCACTTTCTCTTTAAATTTAAGCTCGTCAATGCCTTCGCTATCAACCAGCCTGATGTCCCACTCAAGTGCGACTGCGTGCGTGTAGGCATCCTCATAGTACTCCAGCGGATGGCCTGGCTGAAGCGCGCCTTTTACATCCATCCACGCTATCTCGGCCTCTTGCCAGGCGTTTATCACCTTTGCATTATTCTCTTCGCAAAAGGCGTTTTGCAGCTTTTCAAGGTATTTTACGTAAGATTTTTGCTCGTCATTTTGAGCTAAATTTCTTAAAATTTCAAGGTTTTTTGTAAATACTTTTTTAAGCTCTCTAACCTCATCTTTAAAGGCAAGCGCGTAAGGCAAAAAGCTAAATTTCTCGCCCTCTTTGCAAACTGCGCCATACGTTCTATCAGCCCTAACGCCGTTACCATCACACTGAAATAAGCTATTTTTAGTGATAAACTCATTTGCCAGGCTTAAATCTTTAAATTTAGCCTCAAACTCTTTATTTGTAGTATCTATTATCTTTTCTTGCCATGAAATTTGCCACGCATTTAGACTAAGCCCAAGCTCGTGCATAGCCTCTACAAAGGCTTGAAAAAACGGGTCTAAAATTTGCTCATCACGTACCTTTTTTATAAGCTGGGCGTGCAGATTTTCATATAAATTTCTAACGTAGCCATAGATTAAATTTAGCACGCGTTTTTGCTCGTCCTCGCCCAAATTTAGCTTTTTTAGCTCATTTTGAAGTGGATCAACTTTAAGATCAACTATCCTTCTTGCAAGGGCTAGCTTTTGGCTTGGTGTGCCAGTAAGGCCGCAAATTTTCACAGCTTCAGTTATGATCTTGTCATCTAAATTTTTATAAATCGCGTTTAGCTTGGATTTTTGCTCTTTTGTAAGTTCGTTTAGTCTTTTAAAATCATTCATCTTTTCATCCCTTAAAGTTGCAGGATTTTAGCATAAAGCCATTAAAATTTGCTACAATTTACCAAAAATTTAAAATCTAAAAGGCAAAAAATGGACATTTTAAAGGACTTTGGCGAGCCACGCATCAAGCAAGTGATGCTACCAAAAGATACAAACTCAGCTGGCAATATCTTTGGCGGCTGGATAATGAGTCAGATCGACCTTGCAGGTGCTCAGGCAGCTAGAGAAATTTCGCCTGAGCGAGTTGTGACAATTTCGATGAAAGAGATCATCTTTAAACAACCAGTCTTTGTTGGCGACGTGCTAAGCTGCTATGCAAAGATCATCGCAGTTGGCAAAACATCGATAACAACGCAGATAGAAGTGACTGCGCTTAGACTAAATGATGGCGGTTTTAGAGAGACTATACATGTCACGAGTGCAACTGCGACCTATGTCAGTGTGACAAAAGATGGACTTAAAAAACCTATAGATGAGAAGCTAAAAAAGCTCCACGGCTTTTAAAATTTGGTTGCGATTTATGCAGCCAAACCCTTAAATTTATCACTATTTTTAAAAGAATTTGAAAAAAATTGACTTCAAAAAAGATAAATTTCAACTTATTTAAATGCTTTATAAAGTAAAATCAGCCCTTACACTTTTTTGGGAGAAAGATGAAAAAATCACGCTTAGGGCTTTTACAAACACATATTTTAGATATCTTAACACAAGATGAACTGGAGAAATTTGAGTTTAAAGAGCTGCCAAAAACAAGCACGATCTACACCGAAGATATCGAGATCATCATCTTAAAAACCGGCTCAGCAAAGCTCTCATTTTTTGAAGATGGCGAGGAATTTATCCTTTATCATTTAGAAAAAAATAACATCGCCATACTTGATGACAACTGCGCCTTTGAAGTGCTTGAAGATGCCCAAATTTACGTCATTAGACTAGATGAGATAGGTGAAATTTTGCACAATCAAAAAGCTGCAAGCGAGATCCTAACAACCACGCTAAACACCATCATCGTGCAACGCCAGATCACAAAGTCGATACTTTTTGAGGACGCAAAGGGCAGGATCGCAAATTTCTTGATCGAGCTTGCAAATGAGCAAGATCTAAAACAAAATGGCTACCGATATGTGTTTTTGCCGTTTTCTCTAAAAGTGCTCTCAAGCTTTGTTGGTCTCAAGCGCCAAAGCGCCTCAACAGCCTTTAATGAGCTTATCAAAGACGACATCATCAGAAAGATCACACCGCACGAATTTCTCATCATCGACCACGAAAAACTTGAAAGTTACACGAATTAAAAAGCTTTTACGCCCTATCTTTAATTTTAGCGAGCCTATCTCGAAGCTCTTTTGAAAGTGTGAATTTCGAAAGCTCATATCTATCAAAAATGACGATCATATCATCGCCAAGCGCTTGCACTAAGCCAAAACACGCATCTCTATCCAGGCGATTTTTTCTAAATTTAACACTTAGCGCATCGACTTTTTTCTTATCGCCAAAGCTCTTAATGGCGATCTCGTCGATATCTTTGAAGAAAAATTTGATATTTTTTGAGCCTTTTTTTATGACAAATCCATCATCATCTATCTCAAAAAAGTTGTTTTGCAATATCTTTCTCACGCAAAAAAAGGTTGAAATGGCGCCAACGATGATGCCAAAAAGAGAGGGCGTGCCAAGATCAAGATAAAAATATCCAACGATGCTAAAGACAAAGAGCCCAAGCCCAAAGGCTAGCGCCCAAAAAACATCTTTTTTACTCTCTTTGGTTATCATTTTTGCCCTCTTATGCCAAAAGCCCGGCGCCATTTATCGCTTGGCTGCGCTCTTTGGCGTAAATTCTCTCGCCATTTATCACGTCGTATTTCCAGATCGGCGCATTTGCCTTAAAGTCCTCGACAAACTCGTTTATAAGCCTTAACGCGACCTTTCTTTGAGGGCTAACAACTCCAGCTACATAAGAGCTTGTATGCACCAGCACATCGCCTTTTGAGTGAGCAAAGAGCACGTAAGCATTTTCTTTTTTGGCTCGCTCCTGCCAAGCATCCAGCCATTTTTTAAGGATCGGCTCATAGATATCAAAGCTAAGCGCCGAAATACCGCCCTCTTCTCTCACTATGCCCACAAAAGTGATGAGCGCACCGCAGTTTTTATCTTTAAATTTATCATACCACTCATTTGTGATGCTTTGAACATCTAAGCTACCATTATAAATTTGCATCTTAGCCTCCACAAACTGGTGGCAATATAGAAATTTTATCGCCTGATTTAAGAGCGAAATTTATATCGCTTACGATCTCGTCATTTACAGCCACTGCGCAGATATTTAGCCACTTTTTAAGCTCTTCTTTCTCACTTATTGCCACTTTTACCTCGCCTAAATTTTTTGCTTCTACTTTTATACTCTCAAGCCCTATAGGCCCAAGAAATTCGATCTCTACCACATTTTATCCTTTGAAATTTTTGCTGATTTTACTTAAAAATAAATTTAGATATACTTATTTGAAAATTTACAAAAGAGATAGAAGATGAACGAAATTTTAAAAAGCATAAAAACCCCAGCCTACGTCTGCGAAGAGGCCAAAGTACGTAAAAATTTAGAGCTTTTAAAGTATGTAAAAGAGCAAAGCGGAGCTAAAATTTTAGTAGCGCTCAAAGGCTTTGCATTTAGCGGAGTGATGGATATGGTGGGCTCATATCTTGACGGAGCTACTTGCAGTGGGCTTCATGAGGCCAAATTTGCGAGCGAATACGTAAAAGGCGAGATCCACACGTATAGCCCAGCCTTTAAAGATGAGGACTTTGATGAAATTTTAAAAATTTCAAAGCACATCACATTTAACTCTTTTGCGCAGTGGCAAAAATTTAAAGACATTGCCCTACAAAATGGCATCATCTGCGGCCTGCGCGTAAATCCAGAGGTTTCGCTCGCCCCAACTGACAGCTACAACCCATGCGCTAAATTTAGCAGGCTTGGCATCACAAGGGCAAATTTTAAGCCAGAGCTTCTTGAAGGCATCACTGGGCTTCATTTTCACGCGCTTTGCGAGGAGAGTGCGAGCAGCTTGCAGGTCGTGCTGGAGGCGTTTGAGGAGAAATTTGGCGAGTTTATACCAAAGATGAAGTGGATAAATATGGGCGGCGGCCACCACATCACGAGGGCTGATTACGACGTGGAGCTGCTTATAAAGATAATTAGGCGCTTCCGCGAAAAATACGGCGTAGAGGTCTATCTGGAGCCTGGCGAGGCGGTGGGCTGGCAGACTGGCTTTTTGATAAGCAGCGTCCTTGACATCGTACATAACGAAAAAGATATCGCCATACTTGATACATCAGCCGAGGCGCACATGCCAGATACTGTGCTCATGCCTTACCGCCCAGCCGTTAGAGGCGAGAGTAAAAATGGCAAATTTGCTTATAGATTTGGCGGCAATACCTGCCTAGCTGGCGATATAGTGGGACTTGAAGCGGGCGATGCGGAGTATAAATTTGATAGCGAGCTAAAAATCGGCGACCGCGTCATATTTGAAGATCAAATTCACTACACCATCGTTAAAAACACGACATTTAACGGCATAAAACTGCCTGATCTGCTACTTTTAAAAGAAAATGGCGAGATAAAGATGATCCGTGAATTTGGATACGAAGAGTATAGGCGCAGAAACTAGGCTGAGTTTTTGAAGGTAAATTTGGCTTTTTAAATTTAGGTCAAATTTATCTGGCTTGTAAATTTTGCCAAAATGGCTTTAAACTGCTTAAATTTAAAAATTTATCTTGAAGCTATTTTCGTTTTCAAAAATTAAACTTAATTAAATTTGGCAAATTTATAGCTAGGCTCCAAAATGATTTAAATTTATTATCTACAAATTTTATCTTGACACTTTTTGCTAAAGATATTTTGACTTACTATCCTTATTAAATTTAGCAAATTTCTGACTTTATCAAAAGGTCACAAGCCACCCTAAATTTAATACCCATAAATTTTGGCAAATTTATCTATCTTTGAGCTTTTTTGCCAGTTGTATTCGGTCTCATTTGCGATCTTTTGGGCTAGCTCTTTGCCAAAATGATCACTTATAAAGCCAAGCGCCATATCCATACCAGCAGCCACGCCTGAAGCTGCGTAAAATTTACCTGCTCTCACCCACCTAGCGCGCTCTTGCCACTTTACAGCTTCGCCGCAACTTTTTACCCACTCAAGCGATCTTTTATTTGAGGTAGCCTTTAGTCCGTCAAGCTCTCCAGTGCGAGCGATGAGCGCCGAGCCCGTACATACGCTTAGGCAAAATTGTGAAGCCAAAACGCACTCTTTAAGTCTCAAAATAAACTCACTATCATTTACAAGCGTCCTTGTGCCCTGACCTCCAGGGAGTAGCAAAACGCTCTCTTTTGGCATCTTGCTAAGCTTTTTGGTTTTTATAAGAAAGCCTTGCTTGCTTCTTTTCATCCCACCATCAAACGAGACGTAGCTTATCTTCATTTCAGGCACCCTTGCCAAAAACTCCACTGGCCCCATGAGATCAAGCGTCTCGTACTCATCAAATATAAGGCAAAAAAGATGCATAGTGCGGTCCTTTTTCGGCTAAAATTTGGCTTTATTTTAGCTAAATTTTCAGATCAAAAATGATAAAAATTAATAAAACTTAAATGTTTTTTATAAAATTTTTAGTAATCTTTTTTGCTAAGGTTTGCTTGTGATTAGCTCTGATATAATAGCCGCAAAACGGCATAGCTGTGTGATTTTAGCATATTTAACCAAAGCTTAAATCATTTAAGCTTTAGCAAATAAAGGAATAAAATGACGAGAATTCTTACTCTACTTTTTACATTGTCTGTTGCGGCAATGGCCATTGAGGGACCAACTGGCGTCAATCAATATGACAGCACCATTTGGGCAGCACAGAGGATAGAAAATATCAAGCCTTATGAGCATGGATGGGGCCCGATATTTACTTTTATACAAGGCAACGACTACTTCGCGATAGCTGCACTTTCTATCATTTTAGCTGTTATCGGCGCGTTCGTGCTACACTTCTTGATCATCGGACCAAAACACTTTAGTCACGAGGGCAAAAAAGTATTTGCGTTTTCACTGATCGAACGTATAGCTCACGGCTTAGCTGCGATCTCTTGGATCATCTTGGTACCAACTGGCATCATCATCATGTGGGGTGCAGAGCTTGGCGGTGGCACATTTGTGCGTTTCTGTAGATACTTGCACGATATAGCGACTATTATATTTGCTATTTCTGTGCTTCCTATGCTATTTGCTTGGACTATCAGAATGCTTCCAGCTGTTTATGACATCAGATGGATGATGATAGTTGGTGGTTATCTATCAAAGAAGAAAAAACCAGTTCCTGCTGGTAAATTTAACGCTGGTCAAAAGGCATGGTACTGGATCGCTATCCCTGGTGGTATCGTGATGATCATCACTGGTGCGATCATGTATTTCATGGATATTAAAGAGCCAGCGGTTGCTAGTTGGTTTGGTATCTCTCAAATCGATCTTTTAAGATATAGCGTAGTTATCCACAACTGCCTTGGCATCGTCTGTGCGGTATTTTTCCTAGTTCATATCTATATGGCTGCGATCGCTATACATGGCGCTATCTGGTCGATGATCACTGGATATAAAGAAGAAGAAGAGGTTTATGTGCTTCACCACTACTGGTATCAAGAGCTTGTTAAGAAAAACAAGATCCCAGTATCTGACTACGAAAAATCATATACAAATTTAAAATAATTAATCTTGACCTTGCGACTTACGCAGGGTCAAACTCTCTTTTATAGCAAATTTCACAGCACAAATCCTTTTAAAAAATTAATATTTTTTAGCTATAATCCAAAATCAGTTTCAAGGTTTGAAATACTAATCACAAAGGAAAAACAATGACAAAAACAATTGATTGTAGAAATTTAGAGTGCCCAAAACCAGTCATCATGACTAAAAACGCACTTGAGGGTTTAAACGAGGGCGAAAGCTTAGAGATCATCGTAAATGCTTTGGCGCCAAAAGAGAATATCTCGAGATTTTTGAAAAATCAAAATATAGAATTTAGCCTAGAAAGCAACGGCAATGAGACTAAAATTTTAGCCATCAAGGGCAAAAGCGCACTTGAGCTTACAAATTTTGACGAATTTGTCTGCGATATCACACCAAAAAATGAAAAAGTACTCTATCTAAACGAAGAGCGCGCAGGTAGCGGTGAAGTTGGTATAAATTTACTATCAAAATTCCTAGGCGCACTTCTTCAAGTAGAGAAAAAACCAAAGATAATCATTTGCGTAAATAACGCCGTTAAGATGACGACAAACCGCTCACATCCAAGCTTTAAGCCACTTAAAGATCTTGAAGCTGCTGGCGTTCAAATTTTAAGCTGCGGAAGCTGCTTGGAGGCTTATAAACTAGTAAGCGATCTTGCAGTTGGCGAAATTTCAAACGCTTATGAGATCATCGACATACTCTCAACTCACGAGCAAATCAAACTATGATCTATCACGACAAAAAGCTTACGCAGTTCGTTAAAGCCGCTGGTTGAGCTGCTAAGCTTGACCCGTCGGGTCTTCACAAAACGATTAGTAGTTTAAATTTATCTCATCCAAACCTGCTCTCAAGCATCGGCTCAAACGAAGATGCGAGCGTTTTCAAGCTCTCAGACGATCTTGCACTCGTTCAGACGCTTGACTTTATCACGCCAGTAGTCAATGACCCATTTATCTACGGTCAGATCGCTGCTGCAAACAGCCTAAGCGACGTCTTTGCAATGGGTGGCGAGGTGATAAACGCCCTAAACATCGTGGGCTTTGATAGCTGCAACCTTGCACCTGAAATTTTAGGCGAAATTTTGCAAGGTGGAGCCGATAAAGTAAGAGAGTGTGGCGGCGTCATCGTTGGCGGACACACGATAGAGACGCAGCAGATGTATTATGGATTAAGCGTGACTGGCAAGGTAGATCCTAAAAATTTCTGGGCAAACAACACAGCAGAAGTTGGTAACGTTTTGATCCTTACAAAGCCTCTTGGCAGTGGCATCTTAAGCACAGCGATCAAGGCTGATCTACTAAGCATGGAGCAGATAAATGAGGTTGCAGGCATCATGGCTCAGCTAAATTTCTACGCTCTAAAAGCACTAAGTGGCATCAAAGTTTATGCCGCTACCGATGTGACTGGATTTGGCTTTTTAGGGCATTTAAGTGAGATGTTAAACGACAAGATCAGCTTTAATGTCTTTGAAAAAGATGTGCCAGTGATCGCAAGTGCAAAAGAATTTGCCGATATGGGCATCATCCCAGAAGGAAGCTACAAAAACTGCGAATTTGCAAAGCATTTTGTGAACAAAGAGGCTGATATATTGCTTTTTGACGCGCAAACTTCTGGCGGACTTTTGCTAGCTGTTAGCGAGAACGATGCGAGCCTAGCTCTAAAGCGCCTAAGAGAGGCTGGCTATGAGCGCTCAGCCATCATCGCAGAGGCGATACAAAAAGGCGAGTTTGATATATTTTTAAGCTAACTCTAGGCTAAATTTAGCCTATTTTAAGGCCAGCTAAAGTCTGGCTAAATTTCTTTTAATTTACCTAGTCGCTTTATAATGTCAAGAAATTTAACAAAGGAGATATGATGAACTATCTTGAAATTTTAAAATTTCGTCACGCTTGCAAAATTTTTGACGAGAGCAAAAAGATCGGAGCTGGCGAATTTGACTTTATCCTAGAGGCTGGCAGACTAAGCCCAAGCTCGACTGGGCTTGAGCAGTGGGACTTTTTGGTCGTGCAAAACAAAGAGCTTAGAGAGAAGATAAAAGCTGTTTCGTGGAGCCAAGTGCAAATCACCTCTTGCTCGCATTTAGTTGTCATCTTAGCTAAGATCAAAGAGGTAAAAGTTGGCAGTAGCTATATCGATAAAATGATCGCTAGAAGAGCCGACAAAAATATTGAAGCTGCCGCTGCAAGGCAGAAATTCTTTTTACTATCAAATTTTAAAAATGACGACGAGCTAACATTTCAGTGGTCACACGAGCAGTGCATGATAGCTGCGACAAATATGATGAACGCAGCCGCAAGCCTTGGGATTGACAGCTGCCCGATAGAAGGCTTTGACAGACACGCTTTAAATGAAATTTTAGGGCTTGATGAGAGCGAAAAAAGAGTGGCTATTTTAGTGCCATTTGGCTACCGTCTAAATCCACAACCAGAAAAACTACGCAGACAAAGAGCTGAAGTAGTTACTTGGATATACTAAGTCACGGGGCAAAACGCCCTGTGATCTCTTTAAATTTAAACAAAAAGGCATTTTATAAGCTAAAAAAAGTAAATTTGCGTTAAAATCATGGCTAGTTTTAAAAAGCGAGGCTTAAATTTAATGCAAAAAAATAGCGCTAAACCAGTTTTGCAGATTTTTAAGAGGTTCTATGTAAAGATAGCACTACTTCTTTTTGCCTTCATCTTTCTTGCACTTTTTGTCATATTTGCTGGCATAAACGATATAAAATATGAAATTTCAACACTAAATTTTATCACTAGAAACAACATCGTGAGTACATTTGTAGAGGTAAAAGACAATATCGCCACAAAGGCAAGACTCATAGCAAACGGCGTAGAGCCATTTTATGAAGATACTGTTGTAAGTAAATTCTACGCCGCTTTTTACGTGATAGCAAAAGACAACTCCTTGCTTTATGAGCGTAAATTTGAGGGTGCTTTTGAGTTACACAACTACGATATCTCGTGGTTTTCAGATATAAAAGCAGGCGAGTTTAGGCTCTCTGATAGATTTTATAAAAATAGACGCTTTAAAGATATCTACATAGCTTACGGGCTAAAAAATGGCAATAAAATTCTCGCCCAGTTAAATCCAAATCTTTTAAAAAATAGGGTCGATACAGGCTACAATAAAAACCTTGCCGCATACGTCTTTTTGGTCGATAAAGATGGCAACCTCTCAAGAGATGAGTTTTATAGGAAATTTATAAAAGAGGACTTTAACAAATACATCTCACAAGGTGGCGAGTTTAAAAGTGACAAGATCATTTTTATACTAAAGGATATGAATTTTTACAAAATCAGCTACCTAGAAGAGCAAAAACTATTTGTCATAACAGGCTCTAGTAGGCAGCTTCAGATCTTTATCCAGCTAGTTCTAGTCGTGCTTTCGTTTTTCTGTTTTGTCGCATTTAGCATACTTTGGCTACGTGATAACTCTTATATAAAAGATAAAATTCTCTCTCCATTTACTAGAATCGCTCTTTTTGCGACAGATAAAAGTAAGCCAACTGATGAAGAATTTGACATAAAAGAATTTACCTCGCTAAACAACAGCATCAAAAAACTCTACGAAGATAGAGATAAAGCTTACGAGACGGCACAAAGCTACGAGAGTAGATTTGGCTATGTATTTGAAAAGAGCTTTTTAAAGATCGTGGTCTTTGACGCTTATACTGGCGTCATCACGGACATTAGCAACGCTCTTTTAGAAAATCTAGGCTACAAAAAAGATGACGTAGCAGATCTAAATATCAAAGAGCTACTTGATGATGAGTCTAAAAATTTAGCAGAAAATAGAGAAAACGCTATAAATAATGATCTATCTTATGAAGCTAAGCTAAGACGTAAAAATGGCGAGATAATCGATGTTTTAGCAACACAAAGTAGCTTTGAGCTAGAAAACACAAGGCTAAATTTCATACTCATAAAAGATATCACTCAAGAAAAGATGACGCAAATAAATGACGATATCATCAAAAGCTACGTCTTTTTATCGCCAAATGTCATTGCTATCGCTTCGGCACAAGAGCCATTTTTGATCATCCAAAGCACAAACAATGTCGAGAGAATTTTTAATGTCCAAAGCCAAGGTCTTATAAATTTAGAAGATATCATCGCAAGCGAG
Source organism: Campylobacter concisus (assembly GCF_902460575.1). Classification (GTDB taxonomy): domain Bacteria; phylum Campylobacterota; class Campylobacteria; order Campylobacterales; family Campylobacteraceae; genus Campylobacter_A; species Campylobacter_A concisus_AW. The sequence goes on from NZ_CABPUY010000003.1 coordinate 146,208, forward strand.
GACTTTGATAGCTTTAAAGCTGCCGTGCTAGCAAGCAAAAAAGCCTTTTTGCAAGCAAGCTTTAAAAATGAAGAGCTAAATTTCATAGCAAATATGACAAACGCTTATGGCAAGAAAATTCCATTTAAGATAAAGGCTAAATTTATCGATGCAGACGAGCAAAAGGTCATCTACTCATTTACCGATCTTAGTGATATGCTAAAGCTTCAAGAGAGATTTGAAAAACAAAGCAAAGAGAGCAAGGCGCTGCTTTGGGCGAGTGAGGCAAATGTCTTTACTTGGGATAAAAGAAGCGACATGCTCAACATCTCAGACGAGCTAAGTAAAATTCTTGGCACGCAAAGCACTCTAAATTTCGAGCAGGCAAAGTCGGTCTTTGTCGATGAGTTTGATAGTTTTTATAGCTTTTTTGAGAGCTTAAGAGACGCTCAAACATACATAAAAGATATCAAGCTTTACAGCATAGATAAAGAAATTTTACACTTTAGACTAAGGGCAAAAGCGCTTGAATACGACGAATTTGGCGAAGTAAGCTTGATAAAAGGCACGTTAAGAGATCTTAGCCTAGAAGATAGCTTCTTTGTCTGCCAAGACCTGCTTGCAAAAATTTTCTCATTTAGCAAAGAAGAGGTCGTCTTGCTTGATGAAGAGATGAGGGTTATTGACGCAAATGACGCATTTTTTGAAAGTGCAGGCGCAAAAGATAGCGTATATCTAAAAGATATCACCTTTATAAAGCAAGGCTTAAGCGATATAAAACACCAGATCATAGAGACTATAAACCAAGGCGGCTCGTGGAGTGGCAAGGTTTGGAGCGAAAATAATAAAAACAAAAGCAAGCTTGAAGTCATAGAAATTTTACCGCTTATCGATGCGAATGAGAAAAAAACCGGCTACATCATGCTAGCAATGCTTGCAAATAACGAAGCGCAAAATGAAAAATATCTAGAATTTATCGCATATCACGATCCGCTTACAAAGCTACCAAATAGATTTTTACTCTACAACAAGCTAAATTCTCTCATACAAAAAAACGAACAAAAAATAGCCGTCATCTACCTTGATATGGATGATTTTAAGAGCATAAATGACAACTTCGGCCACCAAATAGGCGATAAATTTCTAGTAGCTATCTCTGAAAAGATAGGCGCTATGTTTAATGGCAAAAATATCTTTGCAAGGATAGGCGGAGATGAGTTTGTAGGCGTCATAAACTACGAAAATTTAGGCGAAGTCTATGAGATAGCACAAAATATGCTAAGGCTAGCTTCAGATGAAGTAAAAATAGACGAGCTAAAACTAAAAGCAAGCGCTAGCGTAGGCATAGCCTTAGCTGATAGTGAGCTTGGGGCTGATGATGTGCTACAAAGAGCCGACTGGGCGATGTATCAAGCCAAGATAAGTGGCAAAAACAGAAGCTATACATTTGATGCGAAAAAAGATGTCTATTTTAAGAGCCAATACGAAGATGGCTCAAAAATTTTAAAAGCGCTTGATGCTGGTGAGATGTTTTTAGAATTTCAACCAGAGATCAGCTTTAGCACGGGCGAGACTTTAAGTTTTGAAGCGCTTATTAGATGGAGAAAAGATGGCGAGATCATCTATCCAAGCGACTTTTTACCACTTATAAAAACAAGTAGCGCATCAAGTAATATCGCTTTATTTACGATAAAAGAGGCGCTTTTAGCAAGAAAAATGTGGCTAGAAAATGGCATAAGTGCAAAGGTTCGTGTAAATTTAAGCGTTAAAAAGCTCTTTACGCAGGAATTTTGGCATAAATTTAAAGCGATATTTGATGAGGATAAAAGCCTTGATCCAACTGGGCTTATCATCGACGTTATCGACGCTGCAACAGCTACAAATTTAGAAGTTTTAGAAATTTATGTGAGAAAATATAAAGAGCTTGGCATACACTTCTCGCTTGATGACTTTGCCTCATACTCAAGCTCGATCGAAGCTCTTGGTATGCTAAAGACAAACCGCTTTAATATAGATAATAAATTTTGCAAACATATCTTTAACTCAAAAGAGGCGCTTGAGAGCATAAATATGATAAGGTTTGTGGCTGATAAATTTGGACTAAATGCGACTATAAAAAATATCGATGACAAAAGAACGCTTGAGTTTTTACTTGGTCTTGGCTTTGATAAATTTCAAGGTAATATTTTCTCATTAGCGCTTTTGGCAAAAGATGCTGCTTTATTTAAATTTGAAAGACCATATCTACACATAAAAGACTATAAAAATAGCGAGAATTTCGAACTTTTTAAAGGCTTAGTCGTGCTAAAAGAGCTTGCAAATGAAGTGATAGCAAATTTAAATCAAGACGACAAACTAGCACAAAGCCTAAAACAAAAAATAGAAGATGAGATAAAAAATATAGGTAAATTTAATCAAGAAATTTCCATAAATTTAAGCAAACTAGCAAGTAGCAGCGACAGCGGCGAACTCTATAATCTAGCCATGTCCATCATCAAAGAGTGCGATATAAATTTAGGTTTTAGTAAGGAGATAAGAGTTGAGTGATGTAAATGTTTATGAGCACGAGATCCCAAACGGAAGCAAACTTTACTTTGCAAAAAGTGCAAAACTAAAGAGAAAAATCGAGCAAAAAGCGAGTGAAATTTTAGAAGATGAAGGTTTTAGCGAGATCGTAACGCCGTTTTTTTCGTATCATCAACATCTAAGCGTAGATGCGACAAATCTTCTGCGCTTTAGCGACAGTCTGAACCACGAGATAAGCCTAAGGGCTGATAGCACGGTTGATACCGTTAGGATCGTGCTTAGAAGGCTTAAAGCAAACGAGCCAAAGAGGTGGTTTTACATCCAGCCTGTCTTTCGCTACCCAAGCCAAGAAATTTATCAAATAGGCGCTGAGCTTATCGGTGAAAACGACATTTTAAAGAGCATAAACATAGTAGCAAAGCTTTTTAGCGAGCTTGAGATCGGCGCTTGTTTGCAGCTTAGCAACATGCAAATCCCAAGGATAATTTGCGAAATTTTAAACTTAGAGATAGAAATTTTTGAAAACTCATGGCTAGAAAAAATTTTAGCCCAAAACGTACCGTGGCTTAGCAAACTAGCCCTTTTAAAGGACGCTAGCGAGCTTGATGAGATAGTAAATTTAGTCCCTGACAAGCTAAAAGGGGCGCTAAAAAATTTACAAAGCGTAGCCAAATCACTAGAATATAAAAATTTAAGAATAGTTCCGCTATATTACTCAAAAATGAGATATTATGATAGTTTATTTTTTAGATTTTTAAAAGACAACGCCATCTTAGCAAGTGGCGGAAACTATGAAATAGACGATATTTCAAGCAGTGGGTTCGCTGTTTATACAGATGCATTGATAGAAGAAAAAATTAATTTAAGGAAGTAAGAATGAGAAAGGCTGATTTAGTAGTTGGTGTTCAATGGGGTGATGAGGGCAAAGGCAAGATAGTTGATATGCTAGGACTAAACTATGACATGATTTGTCGCTCTCAAGGTGGCCACAACGCTGGTCATACGATCTGGGTCGATGGCGTAAGATACGCACTTCACCTTGTCCCAAGCGGAATTTTACACAAAAATATCATAAATATCATCGGCAACGGCGTCGTTGTCTCTCCAGAGGTGCTCATCACTGAGATGGCACAATTTGACAACTTAGAGGGCAGACTTTATATAAGCGACAAAGCACACTTAAATTTAAGTTACCACAGCCAAGTCGATCAAGCAAAAGAGCGCTTAAAAGGCGAAAAAGCGATCGGAACAACTGGCAAAGGCATCGGACCAACATACGCAGACAAGATAAGTAGAAGCGGCCACAGAGTTGGCGAACTACTTGAGCCAGAGCGTTTGTGCGATGCTTTGATGCATGATTTTGAAACAAACAAACCAGTATTTGACGCTCTTGGCGTAAAGATACCTGAAGAAAATGAGCTACTTGAAGAGCTAAAAAGATATAAAGAGGTGCTTGCTCCATTTATCGCAAACACTACAAATTTAGTTTGGAAAGCGCTTGATGAAGATAAAAAAGTCCTACTTGAAGGCGCTCAGGGCACACTTCTTGACATCGATCACGGCACATATCCTTATGTAACTAGTTCAAATACCATAAGCGCTGGCGCTTGCACAGGCCTTGGACTAAATCCAAAAGAGATAGGCAAAGTAATAGGTGTCATCAAAGCATATACAACTCGCGTAGGACACGGACCTTTCCCGACTGAAGACAAAGGCACGAACGGCGATAAGATGTGCGAGATCGGTAAAGAATTTGGCACAACAACAGGCCGCCGCAGACGTTGTGGTTGGTTTGACGCAGTAAGCGTAAAATACGCTTCAAGGCTTGATGGCGTCGATACCTATGCGCTTATGAAACTTGACGTGCTTGATGGCTTTGAGGTGGTAAAAATTTGCAAAGCGTATCAATATAATGGTGAGACGATCGACTACGTGCCAACAGATCTTGAAAATGCAACGCCTATTTATGAGGAGCTTGCGGGCTGGGACAGCGTAAAAGGCATCAGCCGATATGAAGACTTGCCAGCAAACGCAAGAGCGTATATCGAGCGTATAGAGGAGCTAACTGGCGTGAAGGTCGGCTACATCTCAACAAGCCCTGAAAGAAGCGATACGATCATTAGATGAAAAGTAAATTTACCTCCGTCGTCCGCGTCAAAAAGCAGGAGATGGATAAGGTAGAGGCTAAGCTCGTCGTTGCTAGGCTAAATGTAAGAAATGCTGAAGAAAAAATAGCACTCTTAAGGGCCAAGCTCAACGAGTTTAGCCTGCCAAAAAGTGGCAACATAGGCGAGCTAAGAGAAAATTTAGAGCTCATAAACATAGCAAGAGCCGAGCTAAGTGCCTGCAAAGAGAGCTTAGAGATAGCAAAAAAAGAGGTCTTGCACTACGAGCACAAATATAAAAATGCAAATTTAGAGTATGAAAAGATGAAATATCTAGAAAAAGAAGAATTTAAAAAAGAGATAAAACGCATACAAAAGGCTGAAGCGCTGGCTCTTGATGAGTTTGCGGTTATGAAATTTGCGGCCAAAAGCGAGGCGTGATGAGAGCTGCTTTACTCTTTTTTATAGTCATAAATTTTGCATTTTGCTTTGAAGTGCCGGTTGATTGCACTCAGATCTTTGAAGCTAGAAAAGAGGAAATTTCAAAGGAGCTTGAGGTCATTGATGAGCAGCGCCAAGCCCTAGAGGTCTTTCGAGCAAGCTCGGCTGCGGCTTATGAAGAGAACAACAAAAAGCTCGCCAAAAAAGAGGCTGATCTGAATGCGACGATGAAAGTGATCGAGCAAAAACGCAAAGAGATCGACGAAGTTGTCGCTAAAAATGAGAAAATTTTAAAAGAGCTTCGCACGATGACGACTGATAAAGTCAATGAATCCTACGCCAAAATGAAAGATGGCGCAGCAGCCGAAGTGCTCTCACAAATGCCTAGATCAAACGCAGCCACCATACTTTACGCCCTTGATGCAAAAAAGATCTCAACCATAATGGCCAAAATGGATCCAAAAGTTGCCTCTGAGATCACAGCCCTACTTCAAAAAGGCCCACCATTTATCGACGAAAAAGGCGATATGCCAGCCCCAGCTGGAAGCATAAATATGCAATAAATTTAATTTACTGCCAATCTAAAAAACTAAATTTAACTGATAAATTTAACCTATTTGCTCACCAGTCTCTTATTTTTACCCCTGCTCTTGTTGGCTTTAGCGTGCAAAAAGATGAGTTTTGGTTTAAAGAGCTTAGTGGCGTTAGTCTAAGCGCGGATGTAGTGATAAATGACAAAAACGAGAGCCATAAATTTAGTGGCGATCTGCTTTTTACGCACAGAGGCATAAGCGGTCCAGCTATACTAAACGCCTCACTCTTTTGGCAAAAGGGTCGAATTTGCATAAATTTTTTGCCTAA
>NZ_CABPUY010000003.1:152788-240414 GCF_902460575.1 Campylobacter concisus
ATGGTAAAGATCAAAGAGCGTTGCCATGCCACCAAGGCTAGCCAACGCCTCTACTACGCACTCTTTTTGGTTCATCTCTCGCTTAGATACTCTTGCAGGCTTTTTACCTCAAGTGCTTTGCCAGTTTGAACTGTGCTTAGTGACTTAGCAGCTGCAAGTGCTGCACGGATAGTTGTGAAGTAAGGGATTTTAAATCTAAGTACATTTTGGCGGATCTTTTTGCCATCATCCACGCTTGATTTTGTATCACTTGTATTTATAACAAGTGCTATATCGCCGTTTTTAAGCCTATCTTCGACATTTGGCCTGCCCTCGCTTATCTTATAGACAAACTCAGCCTCCACGCCAGCTTCGCTTAAAATTTTATGCGTACCGCCAGTTGCGACGATGCTAAAACCAAGCGCTATTAGCTCTTTTGCAAGATCAGGTGCGTAAGATTTATCAGCGTCAGCTAGCGTTAAAAATACCCTGCCCTTGCTTGGTAAAGTGTTGCTAGCAGCGATCTGGCTCTTTGCAAACGAGCTTGCAAAATCGTGACTTATGCCCATGACCTCGCCCGTGCTCTTCATCTCAGGGCCAAGGATGAGATCGGCGCCACTTAGCTTGTTAAACGGTAGCACGCACTCTTTTACACAAACATGCGAGCTTACGCGAGGTTTTAAGATGTCACCATCTTCATAAACGACCTTGTAATCATCATAAAATTTAAGCGCCTCACGTAAATTTCCCTGCCACATAACTCTTGTAGCTACTTTTGCCATAGGCACGCCAGTAGCCTTGCTCACAAACGGCACAGTCCTGCTCGCGCGAGGATTTACCTCGATCATATAAAGCTCATTTTCATAGATAGCAAACTGGATATTCATAAGGCCGACAACGCCTAAATTTAGCGCGATATCTCTGGTTTGCTTCTCCACTTTTTTTATCATCTCATCGCTTAAACTCATCGGCGGCAATATGCAAGCTGAGTCGCCAGAGTGAATTCCAGCCTCCTCGATGTGCTCCATTATAGCACCTATATAGACCTCTTTGCCGTCACATATCGCGTCTACGTCGAGCTCTTTTGCATCTTGTAAAAATTTATCAAGTAGCACTGGCGAGTGGTTGCTAACCTTTACCGCCTCGCTCATATACTCTTTTAGCTCACTCTCGTTATGCACCCTTCTCATCGCTCTGCCGCCTAAAACGTAGCTTGGGCGAACAAGCACTGGATAGCCGATAGTTGCGGCCTTTTGCAAGGCTTCTTCTAAGCTAGTGGCGGTGTCATTTTTAGGCTGAAGGACGCCTATTTTATTTATAAATTCGCTAAATTTCTTTCTATCCTCGGCCACGTCGATCACTCTTGCGGTTGTTCCGATGATCTTTGCGCCGATCACGCTTAGACGTTTTGCAAATTTAAGCGGAGTTTGGCCGCCAAAATGCACGATCACGCCGTCTGGCTTTTCACGCTCGATGACTGATCTAACGTGCTCAAAATCGATCGGCTCAAAATACAAAATATCACTCGTGTCGTAGTCGGTTGAGACGGTTTCTGGGTTGCAGTTATACATTATCGTTTTTATGCCAAGGTCTCTTAGGGCGTAGCTTGCATGCACGCAGCAGTAGTCAAACTCTATGCCCTGACCGATCCTGTTTGGACCGCCGCCTATTATCATCACCTTTTTAGCGTCTTTTTCAGGCTCTTTTTTAGGAAATTTAGTGATATTTGTGGTTGAGTAAAGATATGGCGTTAGCGCCTTAAATTCGCCCGCGCAAGTATCGACCTCGTTGTATTCAAGCTCGATGCCAAGCTTTTGCCTAGCAAAATAGATATCATTTTGGCTAAGCTCAAGATCGTCTTTTTCATTTATAAGCACAGCTATCATCTTGTCTGAAAAGCCCATACTTTTGGCCTCTCGCAGTAGCTCTTCGTTGTTTAAGATATCCATGTCGATCTTATCTTCAAATTTAACTATCTCGTAAATTTGCTCTAAAAACCAAGGATCGATCTTGCTAAACTCATGTACCTCAGCCACGCTAAAGCTATCTCTAAAGGCTTGTGCTAGATATAAAATTCTTCTCTCATTTGCATTTCTGATACCATAAATCAAAGCGTTTTTTTCTAGGCTAAGGCTGTTAAATCCACAAAGATCGCGCTCTAGACTGCAAAGAGCCTTTTGGATACTCTCTTTAAATGTTCTACCTATCGCCATCACCTCGCCAACTGACTTCATCGCAGTGCCTAGATATGGGTTTGATCCCGGAAATTTCTCAAATGTAAAGCGTGGGATCTTTGTGACGATGTAGTCGATCACCGGCTCAAAGCTAGCAGGCGTGCCTGTGATGTCGTTTTTGATCTCATCTAGGCTAAAACCAACTGCAAGCAGTGTCGCGACCTTTGCGATCGGATAGCCAGTAGCTTTACTTGCTAGTGCTGAGCTTCGGCTAACGCGTGGGTTCATCTCGATAACGATCATGCGGCCCGTTTTTGGGTCTATGGCAAACTGCACGTTGCTACCGCCAGTATCAACGCCTATCTCGCGAAGTATGGCAAAGCTAGCGTCACGCATCGCCTGATACTCTTTATCTGTGAGCGTGAGTGCTGGCGCAACCGTGATGCTATCGCCTGTATGCACGCCCATTGGGTCGAAATTCTCGATCGAGCAGACGATGATGCAGTTATCGTTTCTATCTCTAATGACCTCCATCTCGTACTCTTTCCAACCAAGCAAGCTCTCTTCTATCAAAATTTCATGTATCGGGCTTGCGTCAAGGCCGGTGTTGGCTAGCTCTTTAAATTCGTCCATATTGTAAGCCACGCCGCTTCCTGCGCCTCCAAGCGTGTAGCTAGCTCTTATGATGAGTGGAAAGCCTATCTCGTTTGCCGCATTTAGCGCGTCGTCCATGTTATAAGCATATCTACTCTCAGGCAGGTCCATGCCGATCTTTTGCATGGTCGCTTTAAAAATTTGTCTATCTTCGCCCTTTTTTATCGCTTCTGGGTTTGCACCAAGAAATTTGACATCCTTTAAAAGGCCACTCTCAAAGACTTCCATAGCGGCATTTAGCGCCACTTGTCCGCCCATCGTTGGCAAGATGGCATCAATATTTTCTTTTTCGATGATCTTTAAAATGCTATCTTTTGTGATCGGCTCTATATACGTTGCGTCGGCGAAATTTGGATCAGTCATGATGGTGGCTGGGTTTGAGTTTATGAGCACTACGCGGTATCCAAGCTCTTTTAGTGTCTTGGCCGCTTGCGTGCCTGAGTAGTCAAATTCGCAGGCTTGACCGATGACGATAGGGCCTGAGCCGATTAGCAAAATGGTATTTATATCTGTTCTTTTTGGCATCATTTTTCCTTTGTTACAACGTATAGGTAGTTTGGTATGTTTAGCTTCGCATAAGGCTCAACTATCACGCTTTGATAGGAGCTCTCTTTTAAAATTTTACTCACGCGCCCTACTGGCACCCCACTAAAAAATATCCCGTCAAGCCCGCTCGTAAAGACCTCGTCGCCCTCTTTTGGGCTGAGCCATTGTGGGATAAATTTCACCATTATTTGGCTTTGATTTCCATGCGCGACGCCTGGAATTTTATCGTTTCCTATATAGACTGCAAATATACTTTTTGGGTCATTTTGCAAGTATGCTAGCGGCTTGCCGTCTTTTGCGATGACGATGCCAGCGCTGCTTCCTTGATAGATGAGCCCATAAATTTTATTTGGGTCGTATCCTTCAAACTCGCTTATCCAAATTTTATTATAATCCCCGATATGCACGTAACTAAGCCCTTTTACTAGCTTTACGGCTGGGGCGTAGGCAGTTGAGTTTTTATCTTTTAAAATTTGATTTAGCTCGTTTGCAAAAGTAGATAGAAGCGTGGCTGAGCGCTCTAGCTCTTTGTTTTGCGCTCTTAGTTTTTCTATCTCGCTAGCCTGCCTAAAATATTCGTTTATATAATCTTTCACGCTTTTAGCAAAATTGTCGTATGAATTTATAGCGTAGTTGCTGAATTTAATAGAGATGTTGCTTAAAATTTCGCCCTTAAACATCGAGGCGCCAGCAAGCAACGCTATAAAAACAAAAAGAACAATCTTACTCTTCATTTGTTAGCTGTTGTAAAAGTCCGATCTCTTGAAGTGCCTTGCCTGTGCCTCTAGCAACAGCAAGAAGCGGCTCGTCAGCTACAAATACTGGAAGTTTAACGATATCAGACAAGAACTTGTCAAGCCCTCTAATGAGCGCTCCACCGCCAGTTAGCACGATACCAGTCTCGACGATATCGCCAGCAAGATCAGGTGGCATCATCTCAAGCACAGTTTTTAGCGCATCTGCGATCTCTTTTAGTGGCTCTCTCATCGCCTCTCTCACATCCTCGCTTGTTAGCTCAACCCTGCTTAAAAGACCGCTCACTTGGTCGCGTCCTTTTACCACTACACTTAGCTCTTTTTCAAGCTGCACAGCAGAGCCCACAGCGATCTTTATCTCCTCGCCTGTTCTCTCGCCTATTAGTAAGTTGTATTTTTCTTTTATGTAGTTAACGATACTGCTATCTATCTTATCACCAGCTGTGCGGATAGATTTTGATATTACCAGACCGCCAAGTGAGACGACGCCGATCTCAGTCGTACCACCGCCGATATCAACTACAAGGTTGCCTTGTGGCTCACGAACTGGTAAATTTGCTCCGATAGCTGCTGCCATAGGCTCTTCTATCAAAAATACCTCTCTAGCTCCAGCACTTAGTGCGCTCTCTCTAACAGCCTTTCTTTCAACCTGAGTAAGTCCGTAAGGAACTGAGATGATGATCCTTGGGCGTAAGAAATTTTTTCTTCTATGAGTCTTTTCTATAAAATAGCGTATCATCCTCTCTGTCATGTCAAAGTCCGCGATAACGCCATCTCTCATCGGTCTTATCGCCTCAATGTCGCCAGGAGTTTTTCCCACCATCTCTTTTGCAGCGTGACCGACTGCTAAAATTTTTTGTTTTCCATATTTCTCACGTCTTACCGCAACAACTGATGGTTCATTTATGATTATTCCCTTATCTTTTACCAAAACCAAAGTGTTTGCCGTACCTAAATCTATACCCATATCACTTGAGAAAAAACCTATAACCTGATCTAAAAACATCTATTTCCTTTACGCTGTTAATTTATTGTGCTTTACCAAAATCGGCTTTGCCTTATCTTTTACCGTCTCTTTTGAGATCACGATATCGTAGTCTTTTAGCTCTGGCAGATCATACATTATGTCTGTCATGAGCTCTTCCATTATGCTTCTAAGCCCTCTTGCTCCAGTCTTTCGCTCGATAGCAAGGCTCGCTATCTCTTCAAGCGCCTCATCATCAAATTTAAGCGTAGCGCCGTCGATCGCACAAAGCTTTTGATATTGTTTTAATATCGCATTTTTTGGCTCGGTCAAAATTTTAACCATATCCTCTTTTGTTATCTCATTTAATGTAGCCACCACGTGAAGTCTGCCGATGAGCTCTGGGATGAGGCCGTATTTTACAAGATCGTCTGGTTCAAGCAGGCTTAGTAAATTCTCTTTTTCATTTTTGCCACGTTTTTCTTGATTAAATCCAAGTACGTTTTTACCAACTCTGCGCTCGATAATGTCAAGAAGTCCATCAAATGCACCGCCGCAAACAAATAAGATATTTGTCGTATCTATCTGGATGAAGTCTTGGTTTGGATGCTTTCTGCCGCCTTTTGGTGGGATATTTACGACGCTACCTTCGATGATCTTTAAAAGCGCTTGCTGCACGCCCTCGCCTGAAACGTCTCTTGTGATGCTTCTGTTTTCGCTCATTCTAGCGATCTTATCGATCTCATCGACAAATACAATGCCCTGCTCCGCCTTTTTCACGTCGCCATTTGCAGCTTGCAAAAGCCTTGTAAGGATGTTTTCAACATCCTCGCCGACATATCCAGCCTCAGTTAGGCTTGTCGCGTCGCAAATCGCGATAGGCACGTCAAGAAATCTCGCCAAAGTCTGAGCCATCAACGTCTTGCCGCTTCCAGTTGGACCAACAAGCAAGATGTTTGACTTTGAAATTTCAGTGTCGTCTTTGATGTCGCTTTGTTTAAAAATTCTCTTATAGTGGTTATATACGCCGACGCTAAAGACCTTTTTAGCCCTATCTTGACCGATCACGTAGTTATCAAGTACCGCTTTTAGCTCCTTTGGTGTGAGCTTTTGGTACTCTATCGCCTCATCATTTTTACTCTCTTCTACACTCGTATCACCATGTATCATATCGTATGCTGCTGCTATACAGTACTCGCATATATAGGCGTTTCCTTCGATGTCTGCTAATAATCTTCTCTCAGCAGACTCAGCCTCGCCACAAAAATTACACTTTCTAGCCATTAATCTCTTCCTTTTGCAAGCGGAATTCCTCTTGTCGTTTCTAATATAAATTTACACATTTTTTTAACATTTTCGTCGCTGGTTTTTGCGATCAGCTCGTTTGCTTGATCTTTTAGGCTGATGCCTTGATTAAACAAAAATTTATAAGCGCGAACAAGCTCTTCAACCTGCTCTTTGTCAAATCTACGCCTAATGCCAACTAAATTTAAGCTTCTTATATAGGCTCTGTTGCCCTCAGCTAGGCAAAATGGCACTACATCTTGGCTGAGCGCGCTTGCCCCTGCGACCATGCAGCTCTCACCCACTCTAACAAACTGGTGAATAGGTGTAAGACCGCCCACAACAGCGTAGTCGCCAAGCTCGACGTGGCCTGCTAGAGTTGCGTTATTTGCCAAAATGACGTTGTTGCCTATTATGCAGTCGTGTGCGATGTGAGAGTATGCCATGATAAAGGCGTTATCGCCTATCCTTGTTATACCATCGCCCTTGTGCGTGCCTGAGTTTATCGTGCAAAACTCACGTATAGTTGCGTGCTCGCCGATGATGACGCCAGTATCGACCTCATCTTTATAGCTGATATCTTGCGGGATGTCGCCAACGATCGCGTAGCTAAATACACGAGAGTTATCACCGATCCTCGTCTTGCCAAGCACCCTTGCGCCTTGTTTTATCGTGACGTTGTTGCCAAGGACCGCATCTTTACTTACAAATGCGTAAGCCTCGATATTTGCGTCATCTCCAATGATCGCTCCATCTTCTATAACTGCTGTTTGGTGGATATTTTTCATTGTCTCTCTTTTTTAAGCAAAAGCCTATTTGTCGACTATCATCGCTTTTAGTTCAGCCTCGGCGCATAGCACATCATCGACGTATGCTTTGCCCTCAAGCACCCAGATATTGCCTTTATGTTTTAATACATTTAATCTATACTCTAGCCTATCTCCAGGGCGGACTGGATGGCGAAATTTCGCTCCGTCAATGCTCATAAAATAGACCACTTTGTTCTCGATGCCAGCTTGATGCTCATCGCTCATACTCTTAAACGCTAGCACGCCGCCAGCTTGCGCCATGCCTTCAATGATCATCACGCCAGGATAGATCGGGTGGCCTGGGAAGTGCCCCTGAAATATCGGCTCGCCAATGGTTACATTTTTATAAGCGACGATGTTTTTTGCAGGCTCTAGCTCGACAACTCTATCGATAAGCAAAAAAGGAAATCTATGTGGGAGAATTTTTTGAATTTCTACGACGTCTATCACGTTTTAGCCTTAGTAATGTAAATTTTGGCAGATTGTAACAAATTTATACTAAGAAAAAAATTATTAGCCTCTTTTAAAATCTCTGAAATTTAGCCTTAGTGGGTCTAAATTTAGCTCTCTAAAACCAAAATTTCTTCGCTGTCGTTGTAAAAAACAGCCTTTGCGTAAATTTCGTAGCTGCCCTTTTTGACCTCGTCTAAGACGATGATAGGATTTTGCGAAAACTCCCCGCATATCTCACGGCGAAATTTCATCTCAGCGCCAAGCTCAAGCGGCCTTTTGCAAAGCTCATCAACGCTTTTAAATTTGCTATTTGTAAATTTATTAAAGCGCTCTATGTTCATAAATATCGCGCCCTCTTTTAGCTCATCATCGATCTCGCAGTCGCACTCTACGTTAAGCTTTAAATTCTCTCTTTTAAAGCCAGAGTAGAGCACAAAGTAGCTTGGCACCACAGCATTTTGAAATTTAACACTAGCACGCAAAAGCCTGTAGTTTAAAAAGCGCCTTCTAAAAAGGTGAAATTTCTCCCCTCTCGCCTCGCAAATGCGCACCTTTTTGTAAAGCTCAAGCCTAGCCTCGATGCTTCCATAAAGCGCCCTTGCGTACAGCTCGCTCATTAGCTCACTTTGGGGTAAATTTTGTGAGTCACGCTGTTTTTTTAGCGCAAAGACGCAGCCGCAGTAGTTTTGGTGATAGAGCTTGTCTTTTTTAGCGAGGATAAACTGCTCGCTTGTGCCGCCATTTTTTCTATAATCAACCGCAACGGCTTCTAAATTTGAGCCAGCCACCGCCTCATCAAGCGCCTTTTTGAGCTGAGTAAAGTCCTTTTTTGGGCTCATTAAAAGCGTCGTCGTGATCTTACTAAGTCCTAGCTCTATCGCCTTTTTAGCAGAGTCTTTCATACGAAAATCAAAGCAGTATTCGCACCTTTTGCCCTTTTCTGGCTCATCTTCAAGCCCTTTTGTGCCGCCAAGCCACGCTTCGTAGTCGTATTCGCCGCATATTAGCTTGATGCCAAGCTTCTCGCAGCTTCGCTTCACGTCCTCAAAACGCAGTAAAAATTCGCTATACGGATGTATGTTTGGATCGTAAAAATAGCCTACTATTCGCTCATTTGGATGATCTTTTCGTAGGCGCTGTAAAAAGTAGTGGCTATCGACCGAGCAGCAGATATGAACTAGCAAATTTGACCTTTTTTGCTTGCATTATATCAAAGTTTAGAGTTATAAAATTTAGCTGCGTCAAGGTATTTTTTAAGGACATTTTGGCTTGCAAGATCTTCAAATTTACCCCACGCCACTTGCTTGCCAGATTCGATTATTAGCACCTTTTGCGCTATTTTCATCGCACTTAGGATATCGTGCGTGATAAAGATAATGCTGATCTTTTCATCCAAGCTTAAAAGCAAATTTATGATCTTTTGCTTCGTCTCATTATCAAGCCCGCTTGTTATCTCGTCGCAGATTAGGATTTTTGGCTTTGAAAGAAGCGCTAGCAGTATCCCAACTCTTGTCGCCTCACCGCCACTTAGCTGTGACGGATATTTGCCTAAAATTTCATCTTTTAAATTTAAATTTGCTAGAAGCTCTTTGAGCTCATTTTGGCTAAAGCTAAGCTTAAGATATGACCTCACGTGAGCGATGGCTGTTTTTACTTTTAGTGCTGGATTTAGGGCTTGTTTTTGGTTTTGCAAGATATATCTGATATCTTTTTTAAGCTCATTTTTGTCCGTGATCTCTTCATTATTTATATAAATTTTTCCCCCGCTTTTTAGCTCGCTAAATGATATGAGCTTTGCAAGCGTGCTTTTGCCACTGCCACTTTGACCCAAAATGGCTAAATTTTCGCCATCATCAAGCTCGAAATTTATCCCCTCTAAAAGGTGTAACACTTCAGCTCTAGCGTTAAAATGCTCCTTAAAGCTTAAACTTTTTGAGACGTTTTCAAGTCTTATTTTCACGCATTTTCCTTTAAATTTAGCCGCCCATCTCTCATCTGCCAAATCTCATCGCTAAGATAGTTCGTTAGCGCCTCATCGTGCGAGATAAAGATGACGCTCATCTTGCCCTTTAGGTTCTCTAAGATGCCCGCCACGTGGCTACCGCTAATGCTATCAAGCCCACTTGTTATCTCGTCGCAGATTAGGATTTTTGGTTTTAAACAAAGCGCCAGAGCGATCTGCACACGGCTCGCCTCGCCACCACTTAGCTCGTACGAGTATTTGTGCCAGATGAGATTTGCATTATCTAGCCCAAACTCCCTAAAATAAGCAAACGCAAGCTCTTTATTCGCCTTATTATCGCCATTTAGATAAGCGTTGAAGTGATCCCCCACGTTTAAGAGCGGATGAAGGCTTGCAACTGAGTTTTGAAAAACAAGTGCGGCGACCTTTCTTCGGTGCTCTTTTAGCTCATTTTGGCTAAGTTTTAAGATATCTTTTTTGTAAATGCTAAATTTATCCGCCCTCACTCTAAAATGATCATCAAAAAGCCTTATTAAGCTCTTTGCAAAGAGCGATTTGCCACTGCCACTAGCGCCTGTGATACCTATAAATTTACCCTCGCTCATGTCAAAATCAAGCTCGCTCAAAAGCTTCTTATCCCTATAAAAAATGTTTAAATTTCTAATCTCTATCATATTTTTATATTGCCATTTTTTGAATTTGACGTGATGATCGAGGTTGCAAGGATGAGCAAAAAGAGCGTCACGCCAGGGAAAAGCACCATCCACCAAGAGCCTAGAAAAAGTGCCTCTTTGCTCTCATTTAGCATGATGCCAAGGCTTATTTTATTAGCATCACTTCCCACACCAAAAAAGCCAAGCGTGGCCTCCATGACGACCGCATTTATAGCGTTTATGCCAAAAATACTAACTATTAGATGCTTTAAATTTGGCAAAATTTCAAAGCATATAAGGCTAAATTTGCTAGCGCCATTTATCACGGCCTGCTCGGCGTAGTCGCACTTTTTATTAAGTCTTAAATTTTGCATAAAAACTTTTGCACCCTGCATAAACGAGCAAATGGCGATGATAAAAGATGTTATCAAAAGATCTCCGCTACTAAATGAGCTAAAAAGCATGATAAAAACGATGTTTGGTATGCTTAAAAAGGCATCAAGCCCCTTATCAAAAAGGCTCTCACAAACTCTGCTCTTGCTCGTGCCAAAATATGCGTAGATGAGCGAAAAAAGCGTCGTTAAAAAGCCAGCTAAAAGCAAGATAAGAAGCGAGTTTTTAAGCGCGTAGGCCACTCTTATGAGATTGTCTCTGCCTAGGATGTCCGTGCCAAAGATGTGTTCGCCGTTTGGGGCTAAATTTACCGCCATAAAGTCAGTGAAATTTGGCTCAAATTTAGAAAAAAATGGCGCAAAAAAGGCAAATGAGACAAGAGCTAAAAAGACAAAACAGGCCAGGAAAAATATGACTTTTCTCATAAATTTCTCTTATCTGCCAAGATAGCGAAAATTTTAGCTAGCAAATTTGCAAAAACGACAAAAACAGCCGTTAGCAAAATGGTCGCAAGTGCGACTGGATAGTCCTTGGCGATCACCGCATCAAGACTTAGTTTGCCAATGCCAGGAAATGAAAAAATGCTCTCAATAACATATGAGCCAGCAAAAACGCCAGCCACAAGAGTTGCGAAATAATAGACTATGTCGGTGCTTGCGTGCTTTATGACAAAGAGATAAATTTTGCCGCGCCCCAAACCTCTAGCGTGAGCCGTCTGGATAAAGTCAGCGTTTAGGCTTTGATTTAGCCTGTCACGCACAAATTTCACGTTTGCGCCAAGGTGTGGCAAGATGATTGCAAGCGTTGGCAAGATGATAAATTTCACCCCAACACCGCTAGATCCTAGCTCGTTTGCCCCAGAGCTTGGCAGCAAATTTAGATATACGCTAAAGATCGCTATTAGCACAAGAGCGATGTAAAAATGCGGCAGGGAAGCTAACAAAAAGGAGCTAAAATTTATAAAGATATCGGCAAATTTATTCTTATAAATGGCGCTTAAAAGTCCCAAGAAAAAGGACAAAAGAGTTATCAAAAAAAACGAAGCAAAAAATAAAATGAGCGAGTTTAAAAGCCTCTCTTTAATGAGCAGCGACACGCTTGCCCCACTTACAAAACTAGTGCCAAAGTCGCCCGTGACAAAGTGAGCTAGCCACCTAAAATACTGCACGAAAAAGTTATCTTTTAGCCCTAAATTTCTTAAAATTTGCTCTTTTATGGCTAAATTTATCGCTTCACTTCTTGAAAACATCGCGTCAGTGATATTTCCTGGCAAAAAGTATATAAGCAAAAATAGAAAAAATGAGATAAAAAACAGCAACCCAAGGCTTGAGATCGCTGTTTTTAAAATGGCTCTAAACAAAGTTTTTATCCACTATTTTACTTGCCACTCTCTTATGTTCCATAAAAATCCAGCCCCGTGATGACCTAAAATTTGCGTCTTTATGCCTGAAATTTTATTGTTAAAGACAAGCGGATAGTCAAGATAGGCTATAAAGATGTAAGGTGGGTTTTCATGAAGCGCTTTTAGAAATTCTTTGTAGTATTTTTTTCTAAGCTCCACGTCTTTTGTATATCTTGCGTTTTTTAGGGCACTATCGACGTTTGCGTCCTTGTAGTGGCTAAAATTCCAGCCATTTTCATTTACGCTCACATCGGCAAATCCGCCAAAAATTCTATACGTATGAAAGTCTGGATCAAACGGGCTTCCCCAGCCGATAACAAAGCTATCTACTTTGCTTAGATCAAAGGCTGTTCTTGGCTTTGCGTAGGCTTTGGCTCTCACACCAAATTTATTTAGCTCACTGCTTAAAATTTTAGCTAGATTGACCCTTAAAATGTCGTTATTAAAGGCGTAGATGTCAAAGCCAAGCTCCTTGCCGTCCTTTTCAAAAAAACCAGCCTTATTTTTCTTAAAGCCGCTCTTTTCAAGTAGCTCCCTAGCCTTTTGCGGATCGTAGCTGAATTTAAACTCGCTGTCATTTGCAAAGCTTTTTTCTATCGGGTTATTCGCTACGCTTGCATATCCGTGAAATAAGCTTTTAACAATCTCATCTTTATTTACGGCGTAGTTTAGGGCGATCCTTACATTTTTATCTTGAAAGATAGGATCTTCAAGGTTAAACATCAAAGCTCTATAGTCTGCGCTTTTAAATTTAAGCAAGCTAAGTTTTTTATCATCTTTTATGAAATTTACGCCAGTTGGAGAGATGAGTGCGACGTCGATCTCACCACTTTTTAGGCCCACAAGTCTTAAATTTTCATCGCCGACTATCTTAAAAAATACCTTTTTTATCTTTGGCTCGCCCTTATAAAATTTATCATTTGCCACAAACTCCAAACTCTCATCTTTTTTCCATTTTACTAGCTTGTATGCGCCAGTGCCAACAGGTGCCTCATTAAATTTATCAGTTGCGATATCTTTGCCCTTTAGGATATGCTCAGGCAAAACGCCAAAACTAAGTGCGTCAAGAAACGGCGGAAAAGGCTCGCTAAGCGTGATCTTAACTTTATAATCGCCCAAAATTTCAACGCTTTTTACCACCTCGTAGTTTGAGATAGCAGGCGCGTTTAGCTTCTTATCTTGAGCCGTTTCGATGGTAAATTTAACGTCCTTTGCGCTAAATTTCACACCGTCATGCCAAAAAGCATCATCTCTTAGCTCAAAAACATACTCCAGCCCGTCATCGCTCACCTGCCAAGACTTCGCAAGCTCTGGCACAAGTGCGCTATTTTCATCGTGGCTCGTAAGACCAGAGAAAACTAGCGAAAGCGTAGGATCGTGATCCTCGTCATAAAGTGGGTTTATGCGAGGTGTTTGCTCCTCGATAGCGACTACAACGGCATTTTCATTTGCATAAGCAAAGGCAGAAAATAACAAAAACAATAAAACCAAAAACCTCTTCATCACTCGCTCCTTTGTTTAAAAAATATTTGACGAATGGTAATACGAAATGCATAAAAGTATTATTAAGATAAGTGTAAATTTAATGTATAGAAAATTTGAAATTTCTAACTATCTTTTAACCTTTTTTAAAGTAAAATCAAGGCTCATTTTAGCTGACAAAAAGGTAAAATTCACAATGGATAAAAAGAAAAAAATAGCCCTGATCACTGGCATCTGCGTAGTTTCACTTTTGCTTATCTACACGCTTCTTGGCTTTTTTGGACTGCCTTATGCTATCAAAAATATCGCGCCAAAATACCTAAAAGACTACAACGCAACGCTTTTTGTAAGTGATGCTAAATTTAACCCATTTACCTTCGAGCTAAACGCTACAAATGCCGAGCTAAACACTACTTCTCCACTTTTTAGCACGAAGCAGATCGACCTTAAGCTAAAACCATTTTCTATCTTTAAAAAGCTAGTTGAGATAGACATTTTTAGGCTAGATGAGCCAAAAGTAAAGATCGCAAGAGATAAAAAAGCAAATTTTAACTTTAGCAATTTTATAAGCGATGATAACGCAACTAGCGAAGATAACAGCACTAGCTCGGTAAATTTCGCGCTAAATAACGCAAAAATCATCAAAGGCTCATTTTCTTATAGCGATCAAAATTTAACAAAGCCATTTAACGTAAGCTTTGATGATATAAACTACGAGCTTAGCTCGCTAAATACGAAGAAAAATAGCGCAGGTAGTCACATCTTTGACTCAAACTCAAGCCTGGCGCACAAGATCGATCTAAATGGCGATATCAAGCTAAATCCACTAAAAATAGAGGGTAACGTCAGCATAAAGGACTTTAGCATAAAGCCAGTTGCGATAAGCTTCATCGACAATGACGCGTTAAATCTCAAAAATGCCATTATAAACTTAAAGATAAACTACGCTTTAAATGCCGACGAGAACGCAACTAAGATAAATTTAAAAGATGGCTTTTTAAATGTAAAACGACTAAATTTAAACGAGGGCGAAAATGAATTAAACCTTGGCGAGTTAGAGCTTCCAAAATTTGATCTTGATAGTAAGATAGCGGACAAAACGGAGGCTGCGCTAAATTTAAGCGCTATAAATTTAAATGACATCTCTTTTAAAAGTGCTATCGCTGCGAGCGTAAAATCACTAAATTTAAATGAGATCACGCTGCTTGCAAATTTAAATGAAAAAAGCGAACTAAACGCCACAGCCAAGCTAAAAAATATGGGGGCAAACGCTTTAAAAATAGATGAAGCAGATAGAAATTTAGCAAATTTAAAAGATATAAATGCTTCAAATTTAAACCTAAATTTAGTAAATAACAAAACCGCCCTAACGCTTGAAAAAATAGCACTAAATGGCATCAACGCACCACTTAGCAAAAGTGCAAGTGCAAATGTAGCAAGTGCTGGCGTGACAAATACAAATTTCACAATGGATGGCAACAAAAGCCTTGCGAGCCTTGATGAGCTAAACATAAAAAACATAGAGCTTAAAGCAAAAAATAAAGATATAGCAAGCGTCGCTGATGTGGCGATAAAGAGCATAAGCTTTGATCTTTTAAAAATAGCTCTAAATATCGCTAGTGTCGATGTTAATAAGCCTAAATTTACTTCAGAACTAAACGACAATGGTCTAAGTGCTGTAAATGAGCTAGGATTTGGAGAGCAGAGCGCAAAAGCTACAAAGGTGGCAAAACACACTAAAAAAGTAGAGAAAAAGGCTGAAAATAAAAGTGCTTCAAAAAGCAAAGAAAATGAGTTTAAATTTGATGTAAAAAATATAAGTGTGAATAACGCAGATATCGCTTTGACACACCTTTTTGAAGGCGAGAAGATTGCTCATAAATTTGATAATCTTTTTGTAAAAGTAGCAAATTTAAATAGTGATTTTAGCAAGCCATTTGACGCAAAAGTGGCGATGAAGAGCTCGCAAAAGCTAAATTTGGATGTTGAATCCAAGATAAAGATCGAGCCACTTGATGTGAGTGCGAAGATCAAGCTAAATGATACAAATTTACCAAAGTATTTTGCCTACGCAAAGCCCTTTTTAGAGGCCGATCTAGCTAGCGGACAGATGAGCGCAGATGCCCAGCTTCACTACGCAAAAGATATCAAAGCAGACGCAAAACTTAGCATAAAAGATATAAGGCTAAATGGCAAAAAAGCTGAAAAACTGGTCGCCTTTAAAAGCCTTGATCTTGAAAAAATTTCATTTGCCAAAAACGACCTTACTATAAGCGGAGTGAGCTTAAATTCGCCATTTATCAAGGCTCATCTAAGCAAAGAGCGTAAATTTAACCTATCTCAGATCATAAAAGAGGATAAAAATAAAGCTAAAACTGAGGCAAAACCTGAGACCAAAAAAGTGGCTAGCAAAAAAGAGGACGAGCTAAAATTTAGCGTTAAAAATTTCTCTCTAAAAAATGGCGAGGTTGATTTCTCGGACGCATCGCTATTTATGCCATTTGCCACAACGATCTCAAAGTTAAATGGCAAGCTAACAGACATCGATAAAAAGCGCCCAAGCTCAGGCGAGTTTCAAGGTGTGGTTGGCAAAAATGGCTTTGCACAGATCACTGCAAAACTCTTTCCATTTGAGCTAAAGCAAAATACCGACATAAAGCTTGACTTTAAAGATATCGATCTAACTGATATAACGCCATATAGTGGGCAGTTTGTGGGCTATAAGATCAAAAAAGGCAAGCTAAATTTAAACCTAAACTATAGCGTCGTCGACTCAAAACTAAATGGCTCAAATTTCATAAATTTTGACTCACTTACACTCGGAGAAAAGGTTGATTCAAAAGACGCTGTAAATTTACCACTTTCGCTTGCTATCTCGATACTTAGCGATCAAAATAATCAAATAAACATCGATCTGCCAGTTGAGGGAAATTTAGACGATCCTGACTTTAAATATGGTGGCGTCATCTGGGCAGCTGTGAAAAAGCTCTTTGCCGATATCACGCTAGCTCCATTTAGATTTTTAGGCAACGCTTTAGGACTTGGCAGCAAAGATCTTAGCTCTATTGATTTCCTTGCTGGAAGTAGCGAGCTTATAAGCTCAGAAGCGCCTAAGATAGCTGATTTTATAAAGCTAACTGGCTCAAAACCTAAGATGAAGCTTAGCATAACGCCAACATACTCAAAACTCGATGAGAGCTTTTATAAAAACAAAAAACTAGATCAAAAGATCAATCAAATCATCGCTTCAAGTGGCAAAGACTACATCGCAGTTTTAAATGAGCTTGTGCCAAATTTAAAAGATAGAAACGAAAAAGCCTTAAGAGAAGAGGCGCTAAAGGGCATCGAGGTCGATAAAGAAAAGCTAATAGAGCTTGCAAATGAGCGTGCAAATGCGGTAAAAGAAGCGCTTATAAAAGCTGGGCTTGAGGCTGGCCGCATAAATATGAACGATGCAACAAGCTCAGAGCCTAAGCAAAACACCTACACAAGCGTGCTAATGGGAGTGGCGAACTAAATTTCATTTATTTCGCTGCTTCTTGCATTATAGACAAACCAGCTAAGAAGCATAAGCATCATAAATGCCCCAAAAATAAGGCTTGCGTAAAAGTATAAATTAAAATCAGCTCCGAGCAAATTTGCGTTGTGAAGGGCGATCATAACGCCAGCTAAAGCGATTAAGTAGCCAATTAGCTTGATGATGAAAATTTTAGGATTTATAAGGATCAGCAAAAGGCCACAAAGTATGATGCCAAGGGCTATTTGTAAATTTGAAATGTCAGCTTGAGCGCTTGAGCTAAGTGTTAAAAAACCAGCTAAAAGCGCCATTAGCATCATCAAAACCGCATAAACCGCCCTGCTTCGTCCAAAGCCATACATAAAGCAAACAAAGCCCTTATTTTGCCTGTTATAGTCCATTTTTCGCTCCTTTTGGAAGTTTGCTTATTTTAATGCCAAATTCTTAAATAACGGCTTTAATCTGAAATTTCACTCATTTTGGCTAATATTTTACATCTTAAAAAAGGAGCAAAAATGCCTTATGTTAATATCAAAATAGCAGGCCCAGAGCCTACAAAAGAGCAAAAAGATCAAGTTTTTAAAGAGGTAACCGAGACGCTTGTAAGAGTGCTTGGTAAGAAAAAAGAGGCGGTTATGATCTTTATCGAAACTCACGACGCTGGCAATATCGGCGTAGGCGGCGAGAGCGTAGAGGACAAAAGAAAGGGGATGAAATGAGCGAATTTAGCAAAGAAGACATTGAGAGAAAGATAACGCTTGAAGTTGGCGATAAAGCGCCAGAGTTTGAAGCACTAAATCAAGATGGCGTAAAGGTCGCATTAAAGGACTTTATAGGCAAAAACGTGGTGCTTTACTTCTACCCAAAGGACAACACTCCAGGCTGCACGACTGAGGCTTGCGAATTTAGCGCAAACTACGATCAGTTTATCAAAAATGACACCGTTATCATCGGCGTTAGCCCAGATAGCGTGAAGTCGCATGTGGGCTTTATCGCAAAGCAAAATTTAAAGCACATCTTGCTAAGCGACGAGGATAAAGAAATTTCAAAGCTTTATGGCGTTTGGCAGGTCAAGAAAAACTACGGCAAAGAGTATCTTGGCATAGTTAGAAGCACATTTGTGATCGGCAAAGACGGCAAGATAGTTAAAATTTATAAAAGCGTAAAAGCCAAAGACCACGCCGCAAAAGTGCTAGCTGATCTAGTAAAATAAGGTAAAAAATGACCAAATTTTTTAATACTATCATAAAAAGTCCATTTATAAATATATTTGTGGTTACAACGCTTGTAATGTTTATAGCAAATATCTATAAAATTTACTTTTTTGAAGGAACTGACCGTATAGCTCTTATGCATATGGCAAGAAGCTTAACTACTATATTTTTATTAAATTTAGTTATCACACATGTTCTTTACTTGCTAAGTCGTGGGCTGTTTAAAGGGCTTTATCTAATTTATGCGCTAATAATTTTTATTCTATGTTTTATAAATTTTTTCACTTTAACAAGTTTAAAAACAGATATAAATATAGCAATAATAGACAGTGTGCTACACACAAATCCAGATGAAGCCGGTGAGTTTTTCCAGACATTTTTTGAAGCTAAATATCTAGTAGTTGCTATACTTTTGTGTATCATCTTTTATACTATGACAAGATATAAAAGATCTAAGACAAAAGAATTTAGCCGAAAAACTATCATTGTCCTTTCGGTAATTTATATAGCCTTTGCAGCTGTATTCTTTACAAAATCAGCAATGAGAATATCGTCTAATAAAGCTGATAGAGCTATAAGTAAGCTCTCAGAACATATCCTGATAAATTATGCTTTTGTTTTAAAAAAATATCTTTTAGATGATAATTTTTTAGCTAGCAATAAACAAATTTTAAAAGATTACGACGTATCTAAAGCAGCAAATCAAAACATAAAAGCTGAGCAAAAAGTAGCAAATGTAGTCTTTGTGATCGGTGAAAGCTTACAAAGAAATGAGATGAGCGTTTATGGCTTTGGCTTGCCGACTACACCAAATTTAATGGCATTAAAGCAAAGTGGCAATGCCATAATCTATACAGATACTACTGCTCCTGACACATATACAAATGGTTCTCTTTCAAAGGTTTTGAATTTCTCGAACTATGAAAGCAAAAAGCCTTGGAGTAAGAGTTTAAACATCGTTGATATGTTTAGTCTAGTAGGATACAAAACAGCATGGATAAGCAATCAAAGCAATATAGGCGGATACTCTACAACACAAAAAAGCGTTGCAGATAGAAGTGATATCACATTTTTTACACAAAAATTTGCATCAGCTACAAATTATGCCGGTAGAGAAACAGATGGCATACTTTTGCCTGAAATTTCAAAGATAAAACAAAACCTTGGAGAGTCGAATTTTTATATCATTCACCTAATGGGAAATCACTTTAAATACGACCTAAGGTATCCAAAAGATTTTGCAAAATTTACAGCCAGTGATCTACAAAACAAAATGAATCCTGGGCAAAAAGAGAGCTTTGCCTGGTATCTAAATAGCGTACTTTATAATGACTACGTGATAAATGAAATTTATAAAATTTTTAAAGATGATGAAGCTTTAATAGTCTATCTTTCCGATCACGGCGAAGCTCTTTTTGAGATAGATGGCATAAGAGGTCACGGCATGATAAACCGCTTTGTTTTAGAAATTCCGCTTATATTTATAGGAACTGATAAATTTAAAGCAAAATATCCACAAATTTGGCAAAAACTTGAAGTGGCAAAAGATTATAAATTTATGAGTGATGACATCATTCACACTTTTGCTGACATCGTAGGCACAAAACCACTTGAATATAATGCCTCAAGGAGCTTAATAAGTGGCGAATTTAATGCAAGCAGAAAGCGTCTAGTAAATGGCACTGACTATGAAAATATCAAAAATGTAAAGCCGCAATGGTAAATGACAAAAATAACAAGGAGCAAAGATGAAGTTTATAAAAATGCTAATTTTAAGTGCGTTTTTTGCGCTAAATTTATCGGCACTGACTGAAGGTGTGGAGTATCAAACTCTAGCAAAACCGCTTAACGTGCCTAAAAACTCAGTCGTCAAGGTCTTTAGCTACGACTGCCCTCACTGCTATAAATTTGACCGAACGATCACAAGAAAGCTGATGTCAAAGCTTGACGGAGTCAAATTTATACCTTATCATCTAAGCACCAAAGGCAAGCTTGGCGAGACTACAAGTAAAATTTTCGCCGCTCTTATATCGATAGATGAGGCAAATGGGACTGATCTGCTAAGCGATGAGTCTAAATTTAAACAAGCGAAATTCGCGATCTACAAAGCAAGGCACGATGAAAAAGATGACTTTAATGACGGCAAAGATAAGCAAAGATTTATCGATCTAGCGCTAAATGCGGCTCATGTGAGCAAAGATGAATACGAAAAAGCGCTAAACTCAGAGCGCGCAAAAGAGCTTTTAAACGAGTGGTTTGCCTCTTATGACGTAGCTAGCATTAGCGGTGTGCCAGCCTTTGTGGTAAGCGGAAAGTATCTTATAAATTTAAACGCAGCATCGTCGATCGATGAGATGGCAAAGACGATAAAAGAGCTTTTAGATAAGTAACTTTGGCCTAAAATTTACGGATATTTTGGGCTTAGAAATGTAAATTTAAAGCAATTTTAGATAAACTCGGATCAAATTTCTAAAAAAGAAAGGTTTAATTATGAACGCTTCAGAATTCATCTGGATGGATGGAAAACTAGTAAAATGGGACGATGCGAAAGTACACGTTCTAACTCACTCTTTGCACTACGCTAATGCCGTATTTGAGGGCACAAGAGCTTATAAAACAAAAAAAGGTCTAGCTATTTTTAGACTCAAAGACCACACAAAAAGACTTTTAAGATCAGCAAAAATGACCGTTTTAAATGTGCCTTACAGCGAAGAAGAGCTTGAAAAAGCGCAGATCGAACTACTTCGTGCAAACAAATATAACAGCAACGTCTATATCCGCCCACTTATCTTTTTAGGATACGGCGTGATGGGCGTAGCGCACACAAAAGCACCGGTTCAAACCGCTATCGCTTCATGGGAGTGGGGTGCTTACCTTGGCGATGAGGGCCTAGAAAAAGGCATCAGGGTTAAAATTTCAAGCTTTGCCAAACTAGCTCCTGCTGCTCAAATGAACAGAGCAAAAGCTAGCTCAAACTACCTAAGCTCTCAAATGGCAAACTACGAAGCAAAAGAGGCTGGATACGACGAGGCGCTACTTCTTGATAGCGAGGGCTTTGTGGCTGAGGGTCCAGGCGAGTGCTTCTTCATCGTTGAAAATGGCGCATTGATCACTCCACCAAACGATAACAGCCTACTTAGCATCACTCAAGATACAGTCATAAGACTAGCTCACGATCTTGACATCGAAGTAAGAAGAGAGCGCATCACAAGAGATCAAGCATATACAGCTGACGAGGCATTTTTCACTGGTACTGCAGCTGAAGTAACGCCGATAAACAGCATAGATAACCGCATAATCGGCAACGGTGCTAGAGGCGAAGTGACAAAGAGACTACAAAAAGCTTACTTTGACGTAGTTTATGGTCTAAACAAAAAATACGAATCATTTTTAACATATATTTAAGATTTAAAGGAACGAAATGCCCGCTGATTTAAATGATTATTTCAACAAAAAAAAGCCAGGTAATGACAACAGGGGCTCAGGTCAAAATAATGACAAAGAGTCACCTTTTAAAAAGGATTTTAAAATGCCAAATATACCAAGCGGCTTTGGTAAATTTGGTGCGCTAGCCTACATAATAATCGCCATTATCGCGATCCTTGCTATCACTCAGCCATTTAAAGTGATACACTCAGGCGAGGTCGGTATCAAAGCCACAGCGGGTAAATATGAGCCAAATCCTTTACAACCAGGATTTCACTTTTTTTTACCATTTATCCAAGATATCATCGTAGTTGATACTAGAGTTAGGATCATCAACTACACTTCAGGCGAAGATATGGGCGAGAGTTTGCAAAAGTCTTATCAGGGAGCTGGAATTTTACGCAAAAACTCTATCTCAGTTTTGGACGCTAGAAATTTACCAGTTAGCATCGATATCACCGTGCAATACCGCCTAAATCCAGAAAATGCACCACAAACTATCGCATCTTGGGGTCTTAGCTGGGAGAGCAAGATCGTTGATCCTGTCGTGCGCGACGTGGTTCGCAGCATCGCTGGTAAATACACAGCCGAAGAGCTACCAACTAAGAGAAATGACCTAGCAAGGCAGATAGATGAGGGCATAAGAAAAGATATCGACTCTCAGCCAAACAAGCCAGTCGAGCTTCTAACAGTGCAGCTTCGTGAGATCATCTTGCCTTCAAAGGTAAAAGAGCAGATCGAGCGTGTCCAGATCGCTAAACAAGAGGCCGAGAGGACAAAATACGAGGTCGAGCGTGCAAATCAAGAGGCTCTAAAACAAGCTGCCCTTGCAGAAGGTAGCGCAAAAGCTGCGATCATCGAGGCAAAGGGTAAGGCCGATGCTATCAAGATCGAGGCTGATGCGACTGCGTATGCAAACAAAGAGATCGCAAAAAGTGTCGATCAAAATTTATTAAATTTAAAGCAGATCGAGACACAAAATAGATTTAACGACGCTCTTAAAGAGAACAAAGATGCCAAAATTTTCTTAACACCTGGCGGAGCTGTGCCAAATATCTGGCTAGACGCAAAAGATAGGGCAAAAGCTAGCTCGGTTAGCGAAAGGTAAAAATGAATAGCGTAGCAAAAAGTATAGACTGGCAAAAAGTTGGTGGATTGCTCCCGGTGGTGGTTTGCGATCACGCTACAAACGAGGTTTTGATGCTTGCTTATATGAACGAAGAAGCACTAAGCTTAACTCTATCTAGCCGCTACGCTCACTACTTTTCACGCACTAAAAATAGAATTTGGAAAAAAGGCGAAGAAAGTGGCAACACGCAAGAGATCAAGGCTGCGTTTTTAGACTGCGACAACGACACTTTGCTTTTAAAAGTTGTTCAAAATGGAGGCGCTGCTTGTCACACTGGGGCAAGGTCTTGCTTTTTTAACGAGATAAATTTAGAAAATTTAGAAATTTCAGATCAAAAATGCAAGGTTAAAAAGCCAAGTTACGGCGTTATTGACGAGCTTTATCACGTTATAGAAGATAGAAAGCTAAATGCTGATCCACAAACTTCATACGTGGCAAGTCTTTTTAAAAAGGGTGAAAATCAAATTCTAAAAAAAGTTGGCGAAGAGGCTACAGAGCTTGTCATGGCGGCAAAAGAGCTTAGTTTTGCCAAGCAGATAAAACAAGATGAGCAAAAAGCAAAAAATGACCTCATCTATGAAGCAGCTGATCTTTGCTTTCACGCGCTTGTGGCACTTTCAGCCCACAACATACATCCAGATGCCGTCAAAAACGAGCTTGCAAGGCGTTTTGGCATGAGTGGCATCGAAGAAAAAAGATCGCGAGATGTTAAATAGCATCAAGCATAACATACTTTTCATACTGCAAAATGCGAAACTTATCGACTTTCTAGCCTATGGCTGGGTCTTTTTAGCCTTTATATTTATCGTGCTTTTAGGAATTTTCGTCGCGATAAAATCGTGGTGGCAGATAGGATTTTTATTTATCCTAGCTGGTTTTTTGGGACTTTTCGCAGGTAACTACTACGCAAACAAATATATAAATGAAAATCTAAGACCAGTTAGCATAAGCAAAATAAACACAAAACAGCTTCAATATGTAGATGCGTTGATGGTTGATTTTAACATCACAAATAATTCAAAATACACATTAAACATTTGCAAAATCGAGCTTGGCTTCTACCTTGGCTCTAAACAAAGTACGAGAAATTTTCTAAATTCACTAAACCCATTTGCTAAAAAACGGATCATTTTAAATGAAGTGCTTTTGCCAAAGCAGAGCAAGCATATAAGAGAATTTGTCAATGACTTTGCCTTCATTGACTACAATATCACCAAAAAAGCGGAGTGTTTTTGATGAGTTCAAACTACTTTACCATCGTTCATATCATCGTGCTTTTCGCGATCGCACTACTTTCTATTTTGTTTCTTGTGCTCTCACTTAGAGCTGAGCGAAAGCTATTTTTATCACTGCTTTTTACAAATATTTTGGTCTCAACCACGCTTGCCATTTTTTTGATGCTAGTTCTTGACAAATACACCAAAAAAGGCATAGTCGAGGGCGTAAAGAGCGAGCGAGTGTTAAGAAATGAAAGCATCGTCTTTCGAGGTCAAGTAAGAAATGTCGGCAAATTTACCATTAGCAAATGCACCCTTACAATTAAGCTTATTAATCAACCGCTAAATAAAAACGATCTTGGCGGCGAGGCGCTATTTAAACCAAGCGGGATCTCATTTTTCTCATGGGTTTTTGGAGGCGATGAGGACGAGAGGCCAAACACCGTGGCATATAAATTTGACGTAGCTCAAAATTTGCCAAAGCAAAAGGCAGTGCCATTTACAGTGACTATGCCTTATCCGCCATATTTTAAAAATGGTATGAATATCACAAAACTTAGTTGCTACTAATAAATTTAGATAAATTTTTAGTATTTATTGCATTTTATAGTTACGATCTGGCTAAATTTCTCTTAAATTTAATAACTCGATCTAAAAATTTGGCTTATATAAAATAAGAAATTTTAAACCAAAGCCAAAAAGACGATGGTTTAAAATTTAGTTTTAATGTCTTGAAAGATAGTTTGTATCGTAGTTGTTACTTAAAAAGTCTTTGTTTTCCATCATGGCGATGTGAAAATCTTTTGTTGTTTTGATGCCGCTTATTATGAGCTGATCAAGAGCAACTTTCATCTTGTGAATGGCCCTAGCTCTATCAGTGTCCCAAACAACGAGCTTTCCGATCATACTGTCATAATAGGGCGGTATAGAGTAGTCTTGATAGATGTGACTATCCATTCTCACATTGCGGCCGCCTGGGCAGACATATTTTGTGATCTTGCCAGGGCACGGAGTAAAGGTGTTTGGATCCTCAGCTGTGATCCTGCACTCGATCGCATGACCTTTTAGCTCGATGCTCTTTTGTGACGGTAGCTTTTCACCCTCAGCCACTTTTATCATAAGCTCGATGATATCAAGTCCGCTTACCATTTCGCTTACTGTGTGCTCGACTTGAAGCCTTGTGTTCATCTCGATGAAGTAAAAGTCTAAATTTTTATCAACCAAAAACTCAAACGTACCAGCTCCCTCGTAGCCGATCGCTTTTGCTGCTTTTATGGCAGTTTCATGTAGCCTCTCTCTTGTTTTTTCATCAAGTAAGATAGCTGGGCTCTCTTCGATCAGCTTTTGATGACGGCGCTGCATAGAGCAGTCGCGCTCACCTATGTGAAGCACGTTGCCGTGGCTATCACCGATGATTTGAACCTCGATGTGGCGTGGGTTTAAGATATATTTTTCCATATACATTGTGCCATCGCCAAATGCACTCATCGCCTCGCTCTCAGCCGACCAAAATGCTTTTTCTAAATCAGCCTCTTTTTCAACCACGCGCATACCGCGTCCGCCACCGCCTGCAGCAGCTTTTAGTATGACAGGGTAGCCGATCTTTTTAGCTAGCTCTTTTGCTGCTTTTGTGTCAGCCACAGCGCCGTCTGAGCCAGGGATGACTGGCACGCCGGCTCTTTGCATGACCTGTTTTGCCTTGCTCTTGTCACTCATCAAAGCCATCGCAGCAACGCTTGGTCCTATAAATTTGATCTTGTGATGTGAGCAAATTTCAACAAAATTTTGATTTTCGCTTAAAAAGCCATAGCCTGGGAAAATAGCGTCTGCTTCGCTGATCTCAGCTGCGCTTATGATAGCTGGGATATTTAGGTAGCTGTCACTTGAGCGCTCTTTACCGATGCAAATGGCCACGTCGGCGTATTTTACGTAAAGCGCGTCTTTGTCAGCAGTTGAATAAACTACAACAGCTTCTTTACCCATCTCCTTTATCGTTCGCAAAGCACGAAGAGCGATCTCGCCGCGGTTTGCGATTAAAATTCTCTTTAATTCCATTAATTTTTCTCCACGCCAAATAACGGCAATCCAAACTCAACTGGCTGTCCGTCAGAGACTAGCATCTCAGTGATCTGGCAGTCAAATTCAGCCTCGATCTCGTTCATGATCTTCATAGCTTCGATGATGCCCACTACATCGCCTTTTCTCACTCTTTGACCTACTTTTACAAATGGAGCAGCGCCTGGGCTTGGAGCAGCGTAGAAAGTACCTACCATAGGAGATTTTATGCTATCTTTTGGCGAATTTGCAGCTGGTTTTACCTCTGAGCTAACGACAACATTTACAGGTGTTGGCGCTGGAGTTGCTGCTTGTGCTACTGGCTTCGCAGGCGCGCAATAATCAGCAAATTTCTCTACCTCGACCTCAAAATCACCACTTTTTATCTTGATATGATTCATCTCCATACCATTAAAAAATTCGATAAGCTCTTTTATATCTTCTTTTTTCATAGAAAATTCTCCTAAATTTTTATATAAGCCCTTAATTGTAGCGAAATTTAAATAAATTTAATTTTTAGCTGGCATAAATTTTGTGCTAAATCCTACTTTTTTCTAGCAAATTTATAATAAAAAATAAGAAAAAACTAAGCACAACTAAAACAAGGCTTAAAGCGAGTGCTTGATCGCTTCTGCCGTCATAGACTGCGTTGTAGATAGCAAGTGAGATGGTGTCTGTTTTGCCTATGATATTGCCGCCTAAAATGAGCGTTATGCCAACCTCGCCAAGCCCTCGCGAGAGCGCTAGGATAAAGGCTGCTGCCACGCTTTTTGCGATGCTTGGGAAAAGCACTAAAATAGCTGTTTGAAATTTATTTTTACCAAGGCTGTATGCCGCCTCGCTAAGGCTTTTTGAAAGTGAGCCTAGTGCTGAGGCTACGGGTTTTACAAAAAGTGGTAGCGAGGCTATGAAAGCAGCTATAACAAGGGCTTTAAAGCTAAAGACGATCTCTAAATTTAAAGCCTTGCCGATGATGCCATTTTTGCCAAGTAGATAAAGCAGTAAAAATCCAGTCGCAATGGGCGGAAATATGAGCGGAAAGGTGACTATCATCTCGGCAACTGCTTTAAATTTAGAGTTGCTAAAAGCTAGAAAATAAGCAAGAGCTAGCCCAAAAATAGCAAGCAAAAGCCCTTGGCACAAAACGACCTTTATACTTAAAAATAGCGGATCAAAAAGCCAAGCAAGCTCTTGCAAATTTCGCCCTATCTTATGCCAAATTTAGCGTAAATTTCTTTTGATCTCTCGCTTTTTAGCTCGTTTATAAATTTCTCGCAGTCAGCCTTTTTCTCGCATCCTTCAAGCTTTGCAGCCACGATGTTTGCTGGTGCATAAAGCGACTTGTCTATCAAGATAAAACTACCAAATTCATCCTTGTGCGCGTTTAGCTCGGTTTGGTTGATAAAGCCAGCATCAACTTCGCCGTTTAATATATAGGTAACGACCTGTGGCACGCCTGCAACTGCTAAAATTTTATCCTTTAGCTCGCCCTCTAAATTTGCTTTTTGCATAAACTCGCTCGCTCTCTTGCCATAAACTGTCTTTGCCGCGTCTGGCATAGCGATTTTTGAAAGCGTTTTTAGCTCGTCAATTTTTTCTATTTTCAAGCCTTTTTTAGTAGCTAGCACCAAGGCGCCAGAGCCTAAATTTACATATTCAGTGATCTTTAGATCAGACTTTTTCAAAAAGTCCTCATCGCCCACTATCACGTCAGTTTTGCCCTCTTTTGCCTGCGCCATGATCGCTTTGATGTTTGCAAAGGATGTATCAATATTTACGCCATCTTTTTTGAGATTTTGCGCGACCGCCTAGACTATCTTTTTATATCCACCGCCCGCACTAACTAGCAAATTTTCATTGCCAAATGCAAAGACTGCGACCATTAAAAGCAAAAATTTTTTCATATTTTTTCCTTTAAAAATAAAATTTCACGATTTTATAAAATATACTCTTATACATTCTTAAAATATATTTTTACAATTTTACTCTTTTTCTAAAATGGTATAATCTCGCAAAAACAAAAGGATAGACATGAACGAACTTGAGCTAAAGATGCAAGGCAAGATAGAGAGGCTAACAGATAAGACTTTTAAGCTGGATCCAAGGATCGGCGAGGGCTACTTTACTGCGAAATATTTTCTAAAAGTAAATGAGATAATTAAGCAAAATCTGCCTGATCAGCATGTGACGATGCAGTTTTTCCAAAGGCGTGATGATATCATGCTTTGTGGCATCGACGAAGTTTTAGCCATCATCAATAAATTTGCCAAAAACCCAAGCGAGCTTGAGATTTACGCACTTGATGATGGCGATATCATAAATGCAAACGAGCCAGTTTTAAAGATAAGTGGCAAGTATGAAAATTTCGGATTTTTAGAAAATGTGATCGACGCGACTCTTACTAGGAGAAGCTGCGTGGCGACAAACTCAAGAGACGTGATAAAAGCGGCAAACGGCAAGGGCGTCTTTAGCATGGCTGATAGACAAGATGACATCTGCACGCAGCCAGGTGACGGCTATGCCTCATTTGTCGGTGGTATAAAAAAAGTTGCTACTGACGCTCAGGGTGAGCTTACAGGACTAAAAGGTGGCGGTACCATGCCTCACGCGCTCATTCAAATGTGTGGCGGAGACGTGGTGAAGGCTTGCCAAATTTATGCTAAAACCTTTGAAAACGAGCAGATCACGGCCTTGGTTGATTACAACAACGACGTGATAACAGACGCTTTAAAGGCTGCAAATGCGCTAAAAGAGAGGCTTGGCGCGGTTAGGGTTGATACTAGTAAAAATTTGATAGATAGGTATTTTGAGAACAAAGATACGAGTAAATTTGACCCACATGGCGTTTGCAAGGAGCTTATATTTGCCCTAAGAGAGGCGCTTGATAAAGCTGGTTTTAGTCACGTTAAAATCGTCGTTAGCTCAGGCTTTAACCCGCAAAAAATGAGCGAATTTGAGAAATTTAATACTCCGGTTGATATTTACGGCGTGGGAAGTTATCTTGTTAAAAATGACATTTGTGGTTTTACAGGTGATCTAGTCGAGCTAAACGGCAAAAATGAAGCTAAATTTGGTAGAAAAAATTTTATTTCAGATAGGCTAAAGAGAGTAAAATTTTAACAAAAATGAAAATTCTAAGTAAATTTTTTATATTTTTGACATTATCCCTCTCTGTCTGCATGTCTGCAAACTATGCCAATGCCTTTGAAAAAGTTGGCATCCTTGAGGACGGAGTTTATCGCTTTAGTCAAAATGGCATCGGGGTCAAAAAAGACCTGCTTGTAAAGGTGATCTCCATGCAAAACTTGGATAGCTCACGCAAAAAGATCATCTCCATGCTAAATATCCCTAAAAAGTCTAAAATAAATGACTTTAAATCAAGCGATGCAGGCGTGATTGTCTGGCCATTTTACGAGTTTGAGGGCAAATTTATAACGACAATAATCGTTGAAAATATAAAAAAAGAAGATAGCGATCAAAAACTGATTAAGATGCTTGAACTTAAGCATCCGTTTTACTCAACGCTCCAAGCTCGAAGAAAAGGGGCTAAAGACGCCATAGACGTGAAATACGTGCTAAATTTCAAAGAGGCAAAGCTGGTAAAATCGTTTCAAAACCGCCCTTAAAACTTTATTTTAAATAAATTTCATTAAAATGGCGTAATCAAAAAAAGGATCATCTTTGCATAATCTAAAAACTATAAACGTCGCTCACTCGCCAGACGCTGATGATATTTTCATGTATGCCGCGGTCAAATTTGGCTGGGTTAGCAGTAAAAATTTAGCCTTCACATCAAAGGCGCTTGATATAGAGACACTAAACGAAGAGGCGCTAAAAGGCACTTACGAGGCAACAGCGATCAGCTTTGCGCTCTATCCTAAAATTTGCGATGAATTTGCGCTTTTACGCTGTGCAGTGAGCTTTGGTAATGGATATGGTCCAAAGCTTATCAAGCTAAAAGATAAGCAGCTAAAGCGAAATTTCAAGGTCGCTCTCTCTGGCAAAAACACGACAAATGCCCTGCTTTTTCGCATAGCCTACCCAGAGGCAAGGATCGTTTATAAAAATTTTCTTGAGATTGAAAATGCCGTGCTTAGCGGCGAGGTCGATGCTGGCGTGCTCATACATGAAAGTATCTTAAATTTCTCAGACCAGCTCTGCGTGGAGCGCGAAATTTGGGACATCTGGAGCGAGCTAAACGGCGAAAATTTACCACTTCCACTTGGTGGCATGGCGCTTAGACGAAGCCTACCCATAACCGACGCGATCGAGTGCGAGAGAGTGCTTAGCGAGGCCGTTAGGATCGCCACTTCTCACAAGCCATTTTTATCTCACATGCTAATGGAGCGAAATCTCATCAGAGTTGGCAAAGATGAGCTAAAAACGTATCTAAATTTATACGCAAATGACGAGTCAATAAGCATGAACGAAACGCAGCTAAAAGCGCTAAATAAGCTCTATCAAATAGGCTACAACAAAGGCTTTTTTGAAAAGCCAATCGACGTAAACGACTACCTAATCCCAACTGAATACAACGAAGTAAGGTTTAGCTGATGCAAAGTACGCTTGTCTCACTTGGAGTTGAAACCTTTAAGATCGCCCTTTATATCAGCCTCCCGATGCTGTTAAGCGGCCTCATTGCAGGTCTTATCATCTCCATCTTTCAAGCGACCACGCAGATAAACGAAACCACGCTAAGCTTCGTGCCAAAAATTTTGCTAGTAGTCGTTGTCATCATATTTTTAATGCCTTGGATGATCTCGATGATGGTTGAATTTACCACTCGTATGCTTGATTTTATACCGGAATTTATCCAGTGACGAGGCTTGTTGATTTTTCTAAATTTACCTCAGTTAGGATAGGCGGCGTGCATGAAATTTTCGAGGTTGATAGCCTTGAAGATTTAAATTCGCCTCACTTTTTAGGCTCTGTGATGATAGGCGGGGGTAACAACCTTCTTATCTCGCCAAATCCCCCAAAAATGGCGATGCTTGGCAAGAGCTTTGACTATATAAATTTAGAAATTTGTGATGAGAAAATTTACCTTGAGATAGGTGCTGCGACAAAATCCGCTAAAATTTATAACTTCTGCAAACAAAACAACAT
Source organism: Campylobacter concisus (assembly GCF_902460575.1). Classification (GTDB taxonomy): domain Bacteria; phylum Campylobacterota; class Campylobacteria; order Campylobacterales; family Campylobacteraceae; genus Campylobacter_A; species Campylobacter_A concisus_AW. The sequence continues at coordinate 183,964 of NZ_CABPUY010000003.1, forward strand.
CGCGAACCTTGAGTTTTTAAAAAACATCCCAGGCACGCTTGGCGGACTTATAAAAATGAACGCTGGACTGCTTAAATTTAGCATAAGCGACAACCTTACGCATGTGCATCTGGCTCGTGGCTGGGTGAGCAAAGATGAGATAAAATTTAGCTACCGCCACAGCGGTATAGATGAGGCTATTTTGGGGGCTAAATTTGAGCTTCATATTGGTTTTGACGCGAGCATGTCTGATGCCATAAGCGCAAAAAGGGCAAATCAACCAAAAGGGGCTAGCTTTGGCAGCTGCTTTGTAAATCCACAAGGCCATTTTGCAGGGGCGTTGATTGAGGCAGTTGGGCTAAAGGGATACGTGATCGGCGGAGCGAAATTTAGCGAAGAGCACGCAAATTTTTTGATAAATTTTAACCACGCAAGCTTTGAAGACGCCACTAGCCTTATAAATTTGGCTAGAGCTAGGGTTTTAGAGAAATTTGGCGTAGAGCTTAAGACTGAAGTTTGCATTTTATAAGGATGATGATGAGTGAGTTTTTAGCAGAAGTTTTAACACTTTCTATTTTGTTTATTATGATTGGTTTTTATGCCGTTTATAGGGCTAAAAAGGCACAAAGCGAGCATGAGAAAAATATGGCTGATTATGATAAAAATCTGCTAAATTTTGCTCAAATTTTAGGTGTGCAAAACTACATCGACCTAGTTAAATTTGATGAAATTTTAGCCCAGGCCTTAAAAGAAAAACTAATTTTTAAATTTAATAAATCTACCTCGCAAGAGGAATTTATCTCTTTTATAAAAGATGAAAATTTTAAAACCAAACCCCAAATTTCACAAAATAGTATCGATGAAGCTTTTTTAAACCTTTGCGCGAGCTCGCTCGTAGAGCCGCTAAATCTTGCGATACTAAAAAACGAAGATCAAATTTATGGATTTTTGTTTGAAAAAGAGCAGCTTTTTGCTCTTATTGATAGCGCTGCGTTGCTTGGCGAAAATATTATAATTTGCGAGTAAATCAAGTAAAATTCATCTCTTTTTAGATAAAATCAAGCCAAATTTCAACTATAAGGTAAAAAATGGCAAAAGAAAAAGATAGTGACAAAAAGATAGCTATCCCAGAGAGCGAAGCGGACAAGAAAAAGGCGCTTGAGCTTGCGCTAAAGCAGATCGATAAAGCTTTTGGCAAAGGCACGCTTTTAAGACTTGGCGACAAAGAGGTTGAGGCTATCGAGTCGATACCGACTGGCTCGCTAGGACTTGATCTGGCTCTTGGCATAGGCGGCGTTCCAAAAGGCAGGATCATAGAGATCTACGGACCAGAGAGCTCTGGTAAGACCACGCTCACACTTCACATCATCGCTGAAGCGCAAAAAGCTGGCGGAATTTGTGCATTTGTCGATGCAGAGCACGCACTAGACGTAAAATACGCCTCAAATTTAGGCGTAAATACCGACAACCTTTACGTCTCTCAGCCAGACTTTGGCGAGCAGGCACTTGAGATCGTTGAGACGCTTGCAAGAAGTGGCGCAGTCGATCTTATCGTGGTTGATAGCGTCGCTGCTCTTACTCCAAAGAGCGAGATAGACGGCGATATGGGCGATCAGCATGTTGGCCTTCAGGCAAGGCTTATGAGCCAGGCGCTTAGAAAGCTAACTGGAATTTTAAGCAAGATGAAGACAACTGTTATCTTCATCAACCAAATTCGTATGAAGATCGGTATGATGGGATATGGCACGCCAGAGACCACAACTGGCGGTAATGCACTTAAATTTTACTCATCTGTAAGGATCGATGTCAGAAAGATAGCTACACTTAAACAAAATGACGAGCCTATCGGCAACCGCACAAAAGCAAAAGTCGTTAAAAACAAGGTCGCGCCTCCATTTAAAGTGGCTGAATTTGACATCATGTTTGGCGAGGGTGTGAGCAAAGAGGGCGAGATCATCGACTATGGCGTAAAACTAGACATCATCGACAAATCAGGCGCGTGGTTTAGCTACAAGGCCGAAAAACTAGGTCAAGGTAGAGAAAATGCCAAAGCCTACCTAAAAGAGCACCCAGAAATTTCTGACGAGATAGTAGCGGCGATCAAAGGCTCAATGGGGATAGATCACCTAATAAGCAGCGGCGCAAAAGACGAAGACGACGACACAAACGAAGCAGGAGATGAATAATGGTATTTATTGAAGATGTAGAAGCTCACGAGGTTTTAGACAGCAGAGGCAACCCAACAGTTCGTGCGACAGTTAGACTAAGCGACGGCACCGAGGCAAGCGCGATCGTACCAAGCGGCGCAAGCACTGGCAAGCGTGAGGCGCTCGAGCTTCGCGACAAAGACGAAAGATATGCTGGCAAAGGCGTTTTAAAAGCCGTTTCAAACGTAAATGAAAAGATAGCCGAGGCGATAATCGGCCTTGATGCCTACAACCAAAAAGCAGTCGATGCGGAGATGCTTGAGCTTGATGGCACGCACAACTACTCAAATTTAGGCGCAAATGCGGTCCTTGGCGTATCTATGGCAGTAGCTCGCGCAGCTGCAAAGAGCCTAAATATCCCGCTATACCGCTACCTTGGCGGTGCAAACGCTAGCATCTTGCCAGTGCCGATGTTTAACATCATAAATGGCGGCGCACACGCAAACAATAGCGTTGATTTTCAAGAATTTATGATCATGCCATTTGGCTTTAGCACATTTAGCGAGGCACTAAGAGCTGCGACTGAAATTTATCACAAGCTAAAATCTATCCTAAACGCAGCTGGACACAGCACAGCTGTCGGCGATGAGGGCGGCTTTGCTCCAAATTTAAAAGACAATGAAGAGCCACTAAAGCTCATCTCGCAAGCTGTCAAAGAGGCTGGATATGAGCTAGGCAGCCAGATAAAGCTAGCCCTTGACGTCGCTTCAAGCGAGCTTTACAAAGACGGCAAATACGAGCTTGAAGGCAAGAAATTTAGCAGCGATGAGCTCATTAGCTACTATGAAAAACTTTGTGAAAAATATCCGATATTTTCTATCGAAGATGGTCTTAGCGAGGATGACTGGAGCGGCTGGGCTGAGCTTACAAAAAGGCTTGGCAGCAAGGTGCAGCTAGTTGGCGACGACCTTTTTGTTACAAATGAGAAAATTTTACGCGAAGGCATCGAGAAAAATATCGCAAACGCGATCTTAATCAAGCCAAATCAAATAGGCTCAGTCACGCAAACTATGCAAACTGTCCGCCTTGCTCAAAGAAACGGCTACCGCTGCATAATGAGCCACAGAAGCGGCGAGAGCGAAGATGCGTTTATCGCTGACTTTGCGGTCGCACTAAACACTGGCGAGATAAAGACAGGTGCCACTTCAAGAAGCGAGCGCAACGCGAAATACAACCGCTTGCTCGAGATTGAGCTTGAGGCGGGTGAGTTTTTAGGGGATAATATTTGAGCGAAATTTTAGATGAATATGGCAAAGAAGATGGCATATTTCATAAAATCATAAAATTTGTTCGGCCGACATTACGCTACGTCATAGCCACCATTTGCGTGGCTATGTTTGCCTTTTACGTGGGCAACATGATGTTTGGCAAACGCTCACTTGACGTGATGCTAAGCCTTCAGAGCAAAAAAGAGAGGCTTAGCGAAGACGTGGAAATTTTGAAAAAGATGAATGCACGTCTGCAAAAAGACTATTTTGAATTACAAGGCCTTGAGCCAGACTCTAATAAAAAGTAGGAACGATGAAGAAAATTTGGTTAGTTTTATCTATCTTGACTGCGAGCTTATGCGCCAGAGAAAACCCATTTATGCCTATTAGCGAGCTAAACACAAGCGTTATGACGACAAACGTCGTAGAAAAATATGACAGCTTCAACTCGCTCTCGTTTAAATTTCCAAGCGATGCGATGCTACTACTTGATGTCACCATAAGATATAGAGCAAATGACGGCAGCATAAAAGAAAAAAGACTAACCGATATAAACAAAACTATCGACTGGAACGATGAATTTGCACTTATGAAGATGAAGACTCCAGAGCCAGTCGCAGCTAAAAAACTAGACGTCTCAGTCACGATGGCAGAGGCGCCACAAAAGGTTAGCACGCCAGTGATAATAGAAAAAAAGGTGAGCACGCCAGTGGCAATGGAAAAAAATGAGACGCAAATTTCAAATAAAGATAGAAATAAAACCTCAGATGTGCCAACTCCAAATGTCGTAGTGATCGACCTTGGCGCAAAGAAGATAAAAGAGCCTGCTAAGTCTGAGCAAAAGGTAGTCGAAGTAAAAATTGAGCCTACTACAAAGCCTGTTCAAGAGACAAAAAGCAGCGAAAAAGAGGTTAAATTCTTAGGGTTTATCAGCTTTTTAGCACATGAAAAAGAGCTAAATATCATCACAAAAGCTAAAAATTTAAAGCACTTTGCCTACGAGAAAAATAAGATCGTGCTTGACTTTGCAAAACCTCCAAGAAGCTTTAAAACTAGAAATTTAAAGCTTGAAAACGAAACTTTTAAAAACGTCATAATCGGCTGGCATGACAAGTATTTCAGAGTGGTTTTAGAGCTTGATAAGATGCATAAATATAAGCTTGAAGCCGTTGAAAATGGATATATGCTTAAGCTTTTATAGTTTTTATATTTAAATTTAAGCCTACCTTTTAAATTTCTCTTGGTTGTAATCAGGAAAAGGCTTAACTCTTGGACATGCTAGTCTAAACACCTCGCGAATTTATACACACTTTGATAGTGACAAGCTAAAGCTTGCAGCAAAAGTGGCTGAAGACTTGGCAAACTAGGGCACTAAAAGCAAACTATCAATAGTAAATTTAACTCATGCAAATTTAAAACGCTGCTTAAAGGAGCAGCTAGCACGCTTCAGATGATATTAAATTTAAAACATTAAATTTAACTACGAAACTCTATAAATATGTGAGAATTTTTAGCTTGCAAGTAGCCTAAAAGCTTACCCTGCATATAAATTTACGCCCAAGACAAAAGCTCTCACGAAAATGAAATTTGGCAAGCAAATTTTACTCTGCTCGCCAAATTTATATCAAACTAGCGTATCTTTCTTATCTTTGCAGGAAGTGCTTGTCTAGCGCAAGTACCAACCAGCCAGTCATTTAGGCTAAATTCGCCATTTCTTTTTGGATCAAGAATTCCAAGCTTGTTGTGATTGACCCCTTTTTCTAAATTTGCTATCCCAAAAGCTGGCTTTCCATCGACGATGTGCGTTCTTATACCAAACTCATCATGGCCAAATCCATGCTCTATGCTGATAACCCCGCTAGCAACGCCGTCTGTTACAAATGCCTCGCCAACTTGCGCTCCATAAGGCGTAGTCACTTTGACCTTATCGCCTGAGCGAATGCCCTGCTCGCTCGCTACATCTGGCGCCATCCTTATGAAGTTACTAGGATGGACTGCTCTTAGTCTTGGGCTAACAAAGGTGTAGAAGTGCTGGATATTTGACTTTCTTGAGCTAACTGTATATTTCCACTCAGAGCGTGGGAAAAATTTCTCAAGCGGCGTACCGTCACTCGCGACTGGTAGCATTAGACTCGGTACTCCTGGCATAAATTCGCCAGTTACTGAGTGTCTGTGTCCGCCAAGTGGCTCATAGTAGATAGAAGCTGGCATAGGTGCTGGCACTTTTACGGTTGTTTTATCGCCCTTGTATGCGCTCTCGTAGCTGTCATATCTGCCGCCTTTTGCTAGCACGTGCGCCACTTTTGGCTTCTCTTCGTCTTTTAGATAAGGATCAAGTTTTGTCATCACTCTTGATATCTTACTAAGCTTTTTGTCCTCGTCGCTTATATCTTTCACGCCCTCGCCGTCAAAGGCTAAATTTGCTAGTGCAGCCGCATAATACTGCTCTTTTACGTCAAGGTCCATGAAATTTCCATCTTTGTCTTTGAAGGCATTTTTACCAAAGCCTTTTAGTCCAAGCCTCTTTGCTACGGCTATATAAAATGCCTCAACGTCGATCACGCCGCCATTTTTATCCTTTGCTTGCTTTGAGCTAACGGCTGGATAGCGCACGACTGAAGTTTTAGCGATCGTTCCCCAAAGAGAGTTTGGAAGAGCCCAGTTTTCTAAATTTACCCCATCTGGCACGATGTAGTCAGCATAGGCGTTTGTCTCGTTCATAAAGGCGTCTATACCCACAAAAAGTGGTAAATTTTTACTATCTTTTAGTGCGTCTAAAACCGCTCTTTCAAGTCCAGCTTGGCCGTAAAGTACGTTTGTCATATAGTTTATGAAAACTTTTACTTTGTATGGATAGCCAGCCTTGTGGCTCGTAAGCGTTTCGTTTACAAGTGGCATAGAGATAGGATACCATGGCTGAGTTGATGGATAGCCGCTGCCGCCAGCTGCTACTTTTCGCTTATACTCAGAGCTTGTTTCGTAATATTTGCCTGATCTTGATAAATTTAGACCATTTGGCTTATAAGCACCCTCAAAGCTCTCAAGGTCATATCTGCCCTTTAAAAACTCGTGTGTGCCGGCACTTGCATTGACGTTGCCACCTTTATAGCCGTAAGTGCCCATTAGCGTGTTTAGACAAAGTATCGCAAAAGTAGTCATACCAGCTTGCGTATGCATCATACCACCATGCACGTTTGTACTCACCTGTCTGCCGTTTTTGGTGAAATTTTCACAAAGCCAGATGATATCTTCAACGCTCACGCCACAAATTTTTGAGTACTCCTCTAAGCTATGCTTATAGGCTGATTCTTTTAAAAGCTGCATCGAGCTTTTAACCTCGACTTTTTTGCCGTCTATTAAAATTTTACCTTTGTAGTAGAGCTTGGCTGGTTCATTTACCTTGTAGCTTTGTATCTTGCCATCTTGCGAGCAGACCTGCCACTCGTTATTGATAAGTGCAAATTTGCCGTAGTCTTTGTGACCTTTTTCGGTGATGACTAGATGCGTGGCGTTGCACCAGTGTATCTCGCCTGCTAGCTTTGCTTGGTCTAAATTTGGCTGGATAAGGTAGTTTGTAGCGTATTTTTCATTTTCTATGATCCAGCGTATCATAGCCATAGCTAGAGCTGAGTCGGTGCCTGGCTTTATCGCTATCCAGCGGCCTTTGTCTGAAGAGGCGTATTTTACAGCGTTTGTAACGCTTGGGTCGACCACTGCGTAGCTAAAGTCATCTCTAGTGCCTCTTGCGTAAGAGAGCATTTTTGCCTGTTTTTGAAAAGGGTTGCCACCATTTGACGGCGAAGTGCCCCAGTAGATAACAAATTTAGAGTTTTCATAGTCTGGTTTTGTGTGTGCAAAGCCCTTTGCATTGTGCGCGATCTTGCCGCCGACCCTAAAGCCGCCGCCGCAAATTCCGCCGTGTGAGTAGTGATTGATAGTGCCAAATGACTTTTTGACAAAGCGATCAACGATGTCTGAGCGTCCGTCATATAGGTAAAAGCTTAAAAGTTGGTTGCGCTTAGTGCCGTACTCTGGGTTTTCGCTGTCTATTAGCTCGTCGCTATATATCGCTCTTAGTCCGTCCACGTGCCCCTCACCAAAGAGATCTCCGCCCTCTACTACCTCTTCTACTAGCTGCTCAAAGCTTATGCTTTTCCACTTGCCCTCGCCTCTTTTGCCAACTCTTTTTAGCGGAGTTAGTATCCTTGCTGGTGAGTCTATCATCTCAGGCAAGATCGCTCCTCTAGCGCAAACTGTGGCTCGCTTTTCATCTTCGCCGCTTAGTGTTGTGGCAAGCAAAGCATCATTTATAGATGTGTCAAAATTTGCCCAGTGTACGTTTGATAGTGGGTGGTATGGGTTGCCGCTACATCTTAAAACTCGGTCGTTTTTATCATCTACGTGAAGTCTTATGCCACACTTCGTTGTACAGCCGTGGCACATTGAAAAGACAACGCTATGTCCATCGTTAAGTGAAATTTTGCCGTCTTTTACGCTAAATTCAGGCTCTAGTGAGTTTGACTGCGGTTTGTAGTCGTCTTTTTCGCCGTCTGCTAGCACAGCGCTTGCGGTTACCGTTGAGAGTACGGCTGATCTTTTTAAAAATTCTCTTCTTTGCATTGCTTATTTCCTTTACTGCGCTATCTCTTCGCTCCAGCTGATAACCTTTTGATATCCGTTTTCAAGCTCGAGTTTCTTATCGTTTTTAGCCAAAATTTCGCTGACGCCGTGGTAGAACACCTGTGGATTTGTATTTTTAGGACTATCGATGACCATAGTCTCATGTGTGGCTAGAAATTTTCTGATATTTGAGTTAGGATCATTAAGATCGCCTATTATACGACTACCGCCCACACAGCTCTCTACGCATGCTGGCTGAAGTCCCGCTCTTAGTCTGTGGTCGCAGAAGGTGCATTTATCGGCCTTGTAGGTATGCAAGCTAAGATATCTTGCGTGATATGGACAGGCCTCCACACAAAGCGCACAGCCTATGCACTCTTTTGTGTCGATCTTTACGATGCCGTTGCTTCTTTGGTAGCTTGCGCCAGTTGGACAAACGTCAATACAGGCTGGCTTGTTGCAGTGGTTACAAAGTCTTGGAAGTGACGCAATGACCGCCATTTTACCGCTTTTATCTTTTGCCTCGTACTCAGAAACGATGGTCCTAAAAGCACCTGGCTGAACGTCGTTTTCCAACATACAGCTCATAGTACATGACTGACAGCCAACACATCTTGTTAGATCTATCGCCATGCCGTAGCGAACGCCGCTACCGCCAAAGTCCTTTGGTGCTGCCTTTAGCGCAGTCGTAGCGAAAAACAGTCCTGCAGCTGTGATGAAGCTGCGACGAGAGTTTAGGGTCTGTTGCATAAGAAATTCTCCTTTCTTTTTAGAAGTTTTTCTTATTTTAACATAGTAAATTTTTTTTCTAAAGTTTATTTTATATTTTTGCAAAATGTATTAAATTTTGAGAATTTTTGTAGCACTTTATGAGTAAAATTTGAAGTTAAATTTTGGGAGAAAAAGATAGAAATTTAGCTTCTATCTTTTTTAAATTTATGCTTTGTGATTTAGCATATAAAGGCGGATGACTTGCTCGGCGGTCATCTTTAAATTTCTGATGGCATTATCTTTTCGCATAGCTTCTTCAAGGCTCATTGGCTCATTTAGTATGCAAAAATACGCATCGATGCCGTGTTTATGGCAGTCTTTGGCACACCTTTGCACGCTTCCAGCAAGCGCGATGACTGGCTTATGATGCCTCTTAGCTAGCTTTGCCACGCCTGTTGGGGTCTTGCCCATGGTGCTTTGAAAGTCCATACGGCCCTCGCCAGTGATGACAAGATCGGCCTTTTTTATCTCATCTTCAAGCGCTATTGTCTGCGTGATGATCTCGATACCGGGCCTAAGCTTTGCGCCCAAAAATGCAACAAAAGCAAAGCCAAGTCCGCCAGCTGCTCCAGCGCCCTTTTGCGTGTGAAATTTAGTGCCATTTTTATCTTTTACAAATCCCGCAAAGTGCTTTAGTCCATCATCAAGTTGCTTTACCATGCGGCCATTTGCGCCCTTTTGTGGAGCATAGACGTAGGCTGCGCCCTTTTGACCGTAAAGTGGATTATCCACGTCACAGGCTATTAAAAATTCACACTCTTTTAGCTCTTTTATAGCCTCTTCATCTGAAAAGTCGCAAATTTGAGCTAGATCCTCACCTTTACCCTCAAGTAAAGCACCGTTTTTGTCATAAAATTTAAAGCCAAGAGCACTTAGCATACCTATGCCAGCATCATTTGTCGCACTTCCGCCAATACCTATGATAAATTTCCTAGCACCTTTACTAATGGCATCTTTTATCATCTGACCAAAGCCAAATGTGCTAGTTTTCATAGGATTTCTCTCATCAGGATTTATAAGAGTAAGCCCAGAAGCGCTTGACATCTCAAGTATGGCAAGGTCGTCTTTTAGAGCATATCTAGCTAAAATTTCAGTGCCAAGTGGATTTTTAACGATGGTATCTATAAATTTAGCATCAAGCGCGTCAGCCATAGCCTCCACGCTGCCCTCACCGCCGTCAGCTACAGGCTTTACGACGACGTCGCAAAAATCCTCAAGCGCCTCTTTTATAGCAAGGCCAGCCTCAAGCGAGCTTAGCGAGCCTTTTAATGAATCTATCGCAACCAAAATTCTCATAAAAGCACCAAAGATAGTATATAAACGCTGATCATTCCAACAACGCCCATGATAAATGTCATCGCTGTTTGTGTGCGATATCCTTGATCTGCGGTCATCTTACTAAAGTTTGTCACGACCCAGAAGTAGCTATCGTTTGCGTGAGATACGCACATCGCGCCAGATGCTATCGCCATGACACAAAGCGCGGCTGAAATTTCACTCGTAAAGCCAAGTGTGTGCATGAGTGAGTTATCAGCGCTAAATGCACCCATGATAGAGGCTGTCGTGATGATAGCCACAGTCGAGCTTCCTTGAGCGGTTTTTAGCACAGCTGAGATGATGAATGGGAAGAAAATTCCTATCGCTTTTATAGTTGAGGCATTTTCTTTTATGAAATTTACAAAGCCAGCCTCGGTGATGACGTTGCCCAAAACGCCGCCAGCTGCGGTGATAAAGAGTATTGGACCAGCGATCTTTAATGATTCGTTTGTTATATGGTCAAATTCTCTCATTTTTTTAGTTTCAGCTAGTAAAAATACGCAAAAGATCACGCCGATCGCAAGGGCGATGATAGGGTTACCTAAAAATAAAAATATCTTTGGCAAGAGCGCAGCTTTATCAAGCATGCCTTGTTTTGCTAAAACGTCGATCACAGAGCCAACCGCCATGAAGATGATAGGCATGATGATAGGAGCAAGGCTCAAAAATCCGCAAGGCAATTTGCCAAATTTCTTTAAAAGCTCTTCATAGCTTGCTGTTATCGTAGCGTCAGCCTCTTTGTCGCTGATAGTTACGCTTTTAGCGATACTCTTTGAAAAGAAATAGACAGCTACCAAAACAGGCACTGAAACTACCGTACCCATGATGATGACAAGAAGTAAATTTCCGCCAAGGCCAAGTGTGCCAGCAGCAGCTATCGGGCCAGGAGTTGGTGGGATGAAGACGTGAGAAGCATATAGGCCGCCACTAAGTGCTACTGACATAGCAACTGGACTTGCTGAAATTTTCTTATAAAGCGCCTCGCGGATAGAGTTTAAGACGACAAAACCGCTATCGCAAAATACTGGTATGCCAACAACCCAGCCCATTATAAGCATGGCAAGCTCAGGGCGTCTTTGTCCGACTAGCTTTACGACCATGTCAGCTAGCTTTAGCGCAGCTCCCGTTTTTTCAAGCACTGTGCCGATGATCGTTCCAAAGATGATGACGATGCCGATGCTCTTAAATGTGCCACTAAAACCAACGCCTATCATCGCTGGGATCTTGGATAGATCGATACCTGCGACTACTGCTAGCACCAAAGATATACTCATAAGTGCCAAAAATGGATGCACCTTGAGCTTTGAGATCATAACGATCATAAGGATGATTGCTATAACAAAACAGACAATCAAAGCTATACCGCTCATGAAAACTCCTTTATTGTGAGATTTTGCCAGTGATTTTAGCAAAATTTGCTTATATTTTTTCTAATATTTTTAAGTTTTTCTATTAGTTAAATTTTTTTCGTTATTTATCTAAAATTTACTTAATCTGCCCAAATTTAGCCACTTTATAAGATTAAATTTTTAAGGCTATTTTAAAATAACAAAGCCAAGACCAACCTTGTCGGTGTGCCTATCATAATCAATCAAACTCTCGCCGTATCCTGTAAAATACTGCAAATAGCCATAAACGCCACTTGAAAATATCGGAAACATATATGAAAGCTCGGCCGCACCTTTATTTGTTTTATCAAAATGTAAGTTATTTCTTAGCATTAGGCTAAAAATTTGATCATTTAGCTTGTAACTAAGCCTTAGGTCTCCGTGTCCGATGTAGTTTAAAATTTCTTTATTGTCGTTCTTTTCGCCGATCACACTCCAAACTCTTGGTGAAATGGTTAAATCTCCATAGACAAGATCGCCTTGCACGTAGGCTCTGTTCCAGCTCCTCGAGTTGGTGCCATCTCGTCCGTTTGACTCATGCAAAAGTCCAAATTTTAGGTTTTTCACGCCTATTTGCTCTAGGTATTTTGGAGAGGCGAAATTTAAGAAAATTTCAGGCTGATAGTTTGTCTCACGAAAAGGAGCTGAAGTTTTTGTTATCTGCCACCACGAAGTCTGCGTATAAGCAGCCACTAGGCTCTCTCTAAGACCAAAAACGTCGTAAAATAGCGGCTTTGCAAGGCTTATTTGAAACTTGGTCTCAACGCTCTTTCGCCCATCATCTGGCACAGTTTTAGCGTAAGTTACTGGCAAAAGGTAGTTAAATTTATAAAGCTCGATGCCAAGTGCATTTTGCAGATGATGTTCAGCCTTGTTTTCTTGTGTGATCTTAGCCTGCTTTACCTTTGCTTCTGGCGTCGCTGGCTCGGCATTTAGACTAGTCTTGGAGGCTAAGCTTTGTGCGTTTATAGAGTTTTCGGCAATGCTTTTATAAATTTGCATAGCACCTTTTATATCGCCACTTTGCTCAAGTGCTTGCGCCCTTTGAAACTCGCTAAGTTCGCTTGCTGCTAAAATGCTAAAGCCAAGAGCCAAAAATAGTATAAATTTAGGCATCTTTTTGCTCCTTTTTTTGAATTTCGTTTGCTATTTTGTATTCTTCTGGGAAATTTACGTTAAAAAACTGCTCTTTATTTTCAAAATTTACCACCTTAAGCTTACAACTTTTTCTTAAAAGACCTATTTTATGCTCATTTTTTAGATAAAGCTCACGAGCAACTGGCGCTAAATTTGGGCTAAAAAAGCCACAAAGCGAGTGGATATGCTCATCATCGCCAGCTACGACCATGTCAAATTCATCTTTAAATTTAGCTAGCTCGCCAAGACTTTTTGGGTCAAAAAATGGCATATCAGCTGGGATGATAAAGACGCTATGATCAAAGCTTTTAAGCACAGAGTAAAGCGCTAGCATCGGCGAAAAATCCTCACTACTCTCATCTTTTATGAGCTTTAGAGGTGGGTTAAATTTCTCAAATTTGGAGCTTACAAAAACCTCATCAAAGACTTTGCTAAATTTAGCGACCTGATAGTGCGTAAGCGTTTCAAAGCCACCAAATGGCAAAAGCGTCTTGTCCTGACCCATGCGTGAGCTCTTGCCACCTGCTAAAATGACGCAAGTTTGCATTTTTATCCTTTTAAATTTTAAAAATTACAAAAGTATAACCAAATTTTCTAACTCATCTTGTTTTAAATTTATTATCACTTAATAAAAGCTTCGCCCTTAAATTTGAAAAAAAGCGCTTTTGCCAAAGCAAGAGCTACTTTCTAGCAGATAAAATTAATTTTTTTACCACGCTAATCATAAAGCTAATAATAATATAATGGCTTACTTTTAAAGGAGATCACATGAGTGAAAGAAATTTACAAATTTTAGGTTGGATAGGCACGTGCTTATCGGTTGTTATGTACTTTTCATACATCCCACAAATAATGGGCAACCTTGATGGCCATAAAACGCCTTATATACAGCCACTAGCTGCTGCGATAAACTGCACGATATGGACAAGTTACGGCTTACTAAAAGCTAAAAAAGACTATCCACTTTCTGCTGCAAACTTGCCAGGTATAATCTTTGGACTTTTGGCAACTATAACAGCGTTTTGATGCGCTGATTTAGTTGTTGTGGCGAGTCCCGCAATAAAATTATTTGCTTTGCCACAACAACTAATTTATTATAGTGTTTGCGCTATTTTGGTTAATTTTTCTTTGATTATATTGCCTTTTGAGCTCAATAAAGAGACTATTTTTGTTAATTCATCTATTATTTCTTTCATGTTTTCATCATCACTGTCTGAAGTTTTAAGCCTTGCCTTGGTAAGTGGAATAAATCCTTGATACGTGGTTATAAAATCTTTATAGTCTTCTTGTAATTCTGGTGCATAGAAACTAATTAGCATGTGTAGTTTGCTAATTTCAAATTTTGGATTTTCTATATTTAAATTTGGGTTTATCAACAAAGATGCCTTGTAATGCAATCCTCCTAAAATATCTCCAATTATAATAAACGCTTCTTCTAACTTTTGTCGCCTGAGTTTGTTTTTATCTTTTTTATTGGTTATGTAGGCATACACTATTTGACCGCAAACTGCTAAAAGTGCACCAAGGCTAATCTTTATTACATCTATCCATAAATTGTCCACAGGAATACTCCATATAAATTTTTATAAGTCCCTTGGATCGGCGATTTTACCAGCTATCGCACTCGCCGCTACAACCGCCGAGTTAGCTAGATAAATTTCACTCGTTCTATCGCCCATACGGCCGACGAAATTTCTATTTGTAGTCGAGATGCAGCGTTCATTTGCACCCAAAATACCCATATATCCGCCAAGACAAGCACCACATGTTGGATTGCTCACAACTGCGCCAGCTTCGATAAAAATATCGATAAGCCCCTCTTTTTCAGCAGCTCTTGCGATCTTTTGCGTCGCTGGAGTGATGATGAGCCTTGTTTTGCGGGCTACTTTTTTGCCTTTTAGGATTTGCGCTGCGATGCGAAGGTCGCTTAGACGGCCATTTGTGCATGAGCCGATAAATGCCTGATCGATAGCTAGATCGTCGCGAACCGCCTGTCTTACGCTCTTGCCGTTGCTTGGCAAAAATGGATATGCGATGACTGGATCAAGATTTGTGACATCGATCTCTAAAATTTTGTCGTATTTTGCGCCCTCATCTGAGTAGAAAAATTTTGGTTTATCGCGTAAATTTTTATCTTTTAAAAACTCTTTTGTGATCTCATCAACCGCGATGATGCCGCTCTTTGCACCAGCTTCGATCGCCATGTTACACATTGAAAATCTATCATCCATGCTAAGGCTATCTATCACCTCGCCGCTAAACTCAAGTGCCTTGTAAAGTGCGCCATCAACGCCTATTTGGCGGATGATCTCAAGGATGAGGTCCTTGCCATAGACGTGCTTATCAAGCTTGCCTTTAAAGACGACTTTGATACTCTCAGGCACTTTAAACCAGTTTTTGCCAGTGATCATCGCATAAGCTAGGTCGGTGCTACCCATGCCGGTGCTAAACGCTCCAAGAGCGCCGTGCGTACAGGTGTGGCTGTCTGCGCCGATGATGACGTCGCCTGGGATGACTAGCCCTTTTTCAGGCAAAATCGCGTGCTCGATACCCATATCTTTTTCGTCAAAATAGTTTTTAAGGTCGTGTTTGTAGGCAAATTCGCGTGAAATTTTGGCTTGATTTGCGCTTAGGATGTCCTTTGTCGGGATGTAGTGATCCATCACGATGGCAAAGCCGTCTGGGTTAGCTAGCTTTGTCGCGCCACTTCGCTCAAACTGCTTGATCGAGATAGGCGTCGTGATGTCGTTGCCTATGATCATATCGATCTTGCTCTCGATGATCTCTCCTGCGCTTACCTCTTTGCCAACGTGATCTGAAAATATTTTTTCTGTGATGGTTTGTTTCATAAATTTCCTTTAAATTTTGAGGCGATTTTAACGAAATTTGTATAAAAAGATATTTAGCTAGTGCTTTAAATCACTATAAATTTGACAAAAAATTTATGCTAAAAATTTAGAGTAGATAAAATTCAAATAGAGCATTTTCTTTTTTATATATTTTAAAATTATAATTTAAGCAACTAAAATAAATTCAATGTCAAATTTAGTCTTAAATTTGATTATAAATCCCTAAAATACTCTGTTTATTACTTTGGATAATTAAATTAATAAAATTTAGCAAAATTTATCATAACAAGCGTTATTTAGCTACTTTTTGCTATTTTTTCTTAAAAATAAAAATTAAGAGATATTGTTTAACTTTTATTATAAAATACGCCGAAAATTTTAAAAGGATTTAAGATGAAAAAACTCTTTTCTAGCTTGTCTAACAAGATAGCCTTTTTGCTGACAGCTTGGATGCTAATAGGCATAGGCATATTTTTTAGCATAAACTACTCAAATTCCAAATCGGAAAAAATTCAGTCGTACAACAACGTGCGCAAAACTGGGCTAAAATCGACGATGTATTTTGTCGATGAGTTTTTAAAGTCAAGACTTCACATGGTGCAAACCTTCGCAAAAGAGCTTGAGGATAAAAAGACCTATGCTAGCAGGGACGATATAACCGAGGCGCTAAAAGGCGCTTTTATCATTTCGCCATTTGACGCGCTATTTGTAGGCTATGCAGATAACGGCAACGTCATAAAGACTGATCTTTTGAAAAACAATCAGCCATTTTTGATACCAAATTTTGACGGCCGCACAAGGGCTTGGTTTAAGGGTGCTAGTAGCAGCGGCAAGCCTGGATTTTCAGAGCCATACGTAGATGTCACGACAAAGAATTTAACCATCACAGCCTACGCTCCTATCTTTGATAGCAACCACAAGCTTGTAGCGGTAATCGGCGCAAATATCTTCTTAAACGGCCTTAGCGAAGAGCTTTTAGAGATAAAAACAACTAAGACTTCAAACATCATGATCGCCGATGATAACGGCAAAGTGATAGTTCATCCTGATATAAATTTAGTTTCAAAAGAAGATGAAACCTACAAAAACCTCATCAAAGAAAATATGAAAAACAGCATAGATGGCGACAAGGTCTCACTGTTTTTCTATAAAGGCATGAGAAACGTCATCTACTGCCAAAAACAAAAGCTAACAGGCTGGAACGTCTGTATAGTGGCTGATGCTGATGAGTTTGTAGCTGAGATAAAAAGCGCTTCAAACAAGCAAATTTTGATGTTTAGTCTGTTTTTGATCTCAGTCATCATCGCCATCATCGTGGTCGTTAGATACTTCTTAAGACCAGTTTTAACAATACAAAATGGACTAATCGAGGTCTTTAAATTTATAAACAACAAAACTTCAAACGTCGAGCCTATCAAGCTAAAAAGTAACGACGAGCTAGGCGTTATGGCTAGTATCATCAACGAAAACATCGAGAGCACAAAAGAAAATTTAAATAACGAGCGCGAGTTTTTAGCCAAAACGCAAGAATTTGTAAGCAAGATAAAAGGTGGCGACTTTAGAGCGACGCTTGAAGCGACGACAAATAGCCAAGCACTGCTTAAACTAAAAGAGGCATTTGGCGATCTACGTGACTCACTAAAGACAAATATCGCTTCAAATGAGCACGATATTTTAAAAGCGCTAGAAATTTACTTTAAAAACGACTTTACCGCCAGGATAAACGACGAGGGTGTCATCGCAAAAGGCATCGACGCACTTGGCGATAAGATCGCGCAGATGCTAAAAAATAATGAAGATGTCGCAAAACTGCTAGAAGACCGCGCTAAAGCGCTAAAAGGCTACATGCAAGAGCTAACGACTAAAGCAAACAAGAGTGCTACATCGCTCTCTGAGGGTGCGGCTGCGGTTGAGCAAATGAGTGCGTCTATGAGGCAGGTAAATGCAAGATCTGATGATGTCAAAAGGCAGTCTGAGGAGATAAAAAATATCATCACCATCATCCACGACATCGCCGATCAGACAAATTTACTAGCCCTTAACGCTGCCATTGAAGCAGCACGTGCGGGAGAGCATGGCAGGGGCTTTGCGGTTGTGGCCGATGAGGTTAGAAATTTAGCCGAGCGCACTCAAAAGAGCCTTGGCGAGATCGAAGCAAATGCAAATATCCTAACCCAAAACATCGATGATATGAGTGCAGCCATAAACGAGCAAACCATAGCGATCGCTCAGATAAACACGCTAGTTGCTGACATCGACAACCTAACAAAAGAAAATCTCGAAGTGGCAAATCAAACAAACAAAGCCACAAACGAGGTCGATGAGATAGCTGATCAAATCGTTAAAGAGGTCGCTAAAAATAAATTTTAACTTTTGTCCTAGCAAGCCAGCTAGGACTCTTTGTTAAAACATTTTTGCAACATTTCTGATATAATCCCCGCATGAAGTACGCACATTTAGTTCAAATAGCAAGTTATCTATCGAAATTTAAAAAGATAAGCCAGGCAAAGCGCGTAAGCGACATGGCTATACTTATCGAATTTAGCGGCGAAAAGATCATTTTTGACCTAAATAAGTCAAACTCAGCGATCTACAAAGATGATGAGCTAAAAGAGGCGAAAATTTATCAAGCGCCCTTTGATAATGTCCTAAAAAAGCGCTTTAACGCCTCGCACATAAAAAGCGTCGAGTGCCTAAAAGACAATAGAATTTTAAAATTTACCTGCACGCAAAGTGGCTCATATAAAAGCGAAAATTTTATCCTTTATCTTGAATTTACAGGCCGCTTTACAAACGCCGTGATAACTGATGAAAATAACGTTATCATCGAGGCGCTAAGACATATTGATAATAGCTACCGCAAGATAGAAACTGGCGAGGTTTTAAAAGAGCTGCCAGCCATCGCTATAAAAGAAAAGTCGTGCGAGCCGATAACTGACTTTGAGGCATTTTTTAAAAGTGAAGCAGCTAGGATAAACGAGGCTAGGATAGCTAGCCTAAAAGAGGCAAAGCTTGCTAGCGTGCAAAAAAAGATAGATAGCATGAGCGAAATTTTAAACTCGCTTGAAGATAAAGATGAGCTTATGAAAAAAAGCGAGGAGTTTGCAAACTATGGCACGCTCTTGCTTGCAAATTTGGCAAATTTTAAGGGCTATGAAAGAGAAATTTGCCTGAAAGATTTTAACGACAACGAGATAAAACTAACTCTTAACGACACGCCAAAAAATAGCGCGAATGAATTTTACTCAAGATCAAAAAAACTTCGTGCAAAAGCCCTTGGTGTGGAGATAGAAAAGAGAAATTTAAGTGAAAAGATCGAGTTTTTAGAAGGGCTAAAGTCGCTTTTAAAAGAGGCAAAAAGCGCTTACGAGCTTGAAATTTTAAGCCCAAAAAACAAGGCAAAACAAAGAGAGAGACACATAAAAGATGTAAGCGAAAATGCTGAAATTTTTTACGTTAGAGAGTTTAAAATTTTAGTTGGCAGAAATGAAAAAGGCAATATAAATTTGCTTGATCTAGCCAAAAAAGACGACATCTGGCTTCATCTAAAAGACGCCCCAAGCGCTCACGTCATCATAAAAACAAACAAGAGCAAGGTGCCAGAAGACGTGCTAGAGATGGCTGCTAAATTTTGCGTGGAATTTAGCGTAAAAGGGGCTGGCAGATACGAGGTGGATTACACCAAACGCGAAAATTTAAGGCGTGAAAATGGCGCAAATGTCACTTACACAAACTACAAAACGATCATCATAAATAAAGGCTAAAAATGGCGGTAACACCTTTAGGAAATAGCAACTTCATCAACCAAAACGCCCCAGTCGTCTCGCAGGTGCATGCAAACCAGCAAGCACGCTTTGACATGCAAGCGCTAATGGCATCTGAGCTAGCCACCCAGCAAAACGAGGAGATAAAAGAGGTGCGTCCGATGGAGGAGTCATATAAAATAGATCCAGAAAAAGAGCACGAGCGTCAAAAGAGCGAAGAAGAGGCGAGCGAGTTTGAGAACGAAGAGCAAAACGCAAAAGCCAAAGATAAAGAGAGCTTAAAAGACGAGCTTGATAGCGAAGAAGAGAGCGAAGAACCGCACGTTTTGGATATAAAAATTTAAACTTTAAATTTAAGATGGTTGTTTAAATCACACCATCATTTTTAAAATTTACTAGCTAGCTACGCCTAAAATCAAAAAACGGATAATTTAAAAAGTAGAAATCAAAGAAGTAAAAGTGGCGAGAGGATGAGAGAATCGAACTCCCCACCAGACGGTCAACCGCCCAGTCATCGGGTTTGAAGCCCGTGAGCATCACCAGATTACTTTATCCTCCGTGCGTGTTATTTTAGCAGATTTAGATAAATTTTAGCCCATTTTTTATAAACTTTTTGAAATTACAAAAGGATTTATGATTTATAAATTTAGCGTTTTTGCATTTTTGGTCTTATTTTTTTGCTCTTGCTCCTCAGTCCTCACCCCAGCAACAGCGCCGCTAAATGTATATGACGCATACTCCATTTCTCGCGATAAACGCGGCATCTACTCGATCTCTCGTGATAAATTTATCCAAAGCAAGCTACAAAGCAAAATTTTGTTTTCAAAAGGACTTAGCAACATTGACATCGAGATAGAGGTCTTTTATGGCGACGCCTATCTCATAGGGCTTGTTGATAGCAAAGAGTTAGGAGATAAGCTAGTTGAGCTTGCAAAAAGCACGGACGGAGTGCGAAAAATTTACACCTATCTTAGGGTAAAAAAGAGCGAATACCCTTGCGATAGCCTGAGCATACTTGCAAATTTGAAGCAAAATCTCTTTAAAGATAGCGTCGTTGAGGGCACAAATGTGCGTGTTAGCATCGTTGGCTGTGACGTTGTTTTTAGCGGTGTGGTAGATAGCATCGAGCAAGAAAAGCACGCCATTTGGTACGCTAAGCACATTGATGGCGTGGCTGATGTCTATTCATTCATCAAAGTTATCAAATAAATTTATACCTCGCGCTTTTTCACAAAGCTTGCTATCAGACTTGGCAAGATGATGAGCGCACCAAGCAGCATAAAGACCATAACAAGATCGGTTAGCAAGCCAAAATAAATTGTCGGTATAAAGTTGCTAGTTATCATCACGCTAAAGCCAAGGAAAATGGTAAATGAGGTGTAATACATCGCGTATCCAATGCTAGCGTGCGCAGCCTTGATGCTTTCAAAAACGTCCTTTGTAAGCAGCTCCTCTTTGAAGCGGTGGATGTAGTGGATGATATCATCAACGCCGATGCCTATACTAATGGCAGCAATCGTAATGCTCATCACGTCAAGCGGAATGCCAAAAAATCCCATCACGCCAAAGAGCGTGCAAAGCGGGATCAAATTTGAAACTATGGCGATGGTTGCTAGCTTGATACTTCTAAAAACAAAGCAAAATATAACAAAAAGTATCGCAACCGTTAGTCCAAATGTATCAACCTGCGAGCTAAGTAAATTTTGAAGCATGTTGTTATAAAGCACCATCATACCGACAACTTCGATGCTTACATTATCGTTTTTAGTAAGCTCTAAAAGCCCTTCTCTAAGCTCTTTTAGAAATAAATTTCGTCTAAGCTTTGGATCGCTATCAACGATCCTTAGGCTAAATCTAAGCTCGTCGTTTTCGACGCTCACGTAAGGACTTAGCAAGATCTTTTTATACTCAAGTGGTAGCTTCTCATACATCGCAGAAAGTAAAAAGTCATCACTAACGCCGTTATTTAGCTCTTTTATCGCTTTTATGAGCGTTGCAAGAGAGCTTACGTTGCCTACAAAATTTTGCTCTTTTAGATAGTCGTGAATTTTCTCTGCAACTCTTGTGTGGTAGCTGTTAAACCAGTATTTTGCGCTCTTTGCGTCGTTTTCAAACTCGCTTTCAAAGTCGTCTTTTTCATCACTTTTTTCTTGTTTTGGCTCGCTCTCTTTAAATTTCACTATCACATCAACTGGGATCGTGCCACCAAGCTTTGTGTCGATGACCTGCATGCCTTGGCGGATCTGCGTGCTCTCTTTAAAGTAGCCAATGAAGCTGTTTTCGACCTTTATCTTACTGATGCCATAAACGCCAAAGCAGACAACAAGTACGCAAACTGCGTAGATGATCTTTCTTGAATTTAGCGCCAAATTTGCGCAGTATTTTGTAAATTTAAAGCTGTTTTCAAATGTCCTAACAGGGGCAAGCTTCTTTAAATTTGCATTTACCGAGCCAAACAGCAAAAATGCAAGCACGAGTGAAACGCTAATGCCAGCACTCATCATAATGCCAAGCATGATAACTGGCTTTATATCGGCACTCATTAGTGAGCTAAAGCCAATGACTGTCGTAAATATCGCCCAAAAAGATGGAGAAAATTTGTCACGAAGTGTCAGATAGATGAGCTGATTTTGGCTGTATTTTGGGTGTTTTGCATAAAATTCTCGGTAGCTTACGACTAGGTGAATGACAGTTGAGATGGTGATAATTAGCTGAAGTGCGATGTAGTTTGAGCTAATGACCGTCACTTCCCAGCCAAACATACCAAAAATTCCAGTCGTAAAAATGGCACTTACCGCGCAGATAAACATCGGTAAGACGATCCATCTAACCTGCCTAAAAAATAGCCACAAGCTAAAGCTAAGAAGCGCTAGAACGCTTAGCCCGTAAACCAAAAGATCGCTCTTTATAAAGCCTATCATATCATCAGCGATCATATTTGCGCCGCCCAAAAAGAGCTCGTCATTTGCGTTAAATTTAGCGATGGCTGCCTTTATGGCTTCAAGGTTTTTGTGATCGCTCTTTCTAAGCTCATCTCGGTAGGCTTTAAACTCCGCTAAAAGCGCTTTAAATTTCTCTTTTTCAGCCTGCGTGATAGTGCCGTTTGACTCTTTTTGGCTAAGTAAATTTCGCTCATTTAAAAGCTCGTTAAATTTCTCATCTTGCTTTAAATTTAGCGCGATCGCTGTGGTTTTTAGATCTTTGCTTATCAAATTTCCGCTATAAATAGGACTTTTTGCAAACTCAAGCTTTGCTTTTGAGATATTTATATCTTTATCGCTTAGTGTTGGAGTGTGATCCAAGATGCCTGTAACGCCACCTTTTACGCTATTTAGAAGTGGCACGTTTAAGATAGAGGTAACGCTGCTAACCATATCGTTTTTGGCTAGCTCATCACTTAAATTTTTAATAAGCTCTAAATTTTTAGGTGAAAAAAGATCATCTTTTGGGGTGAAAGCGACCACCAAAAGCCCTGGCGAGTCGTAGCGTTGTGCGATCTGTCTATAGGCTTTTAGATCTGGGTCATGCTCAAGCAGCAAGGTCTCAGCCGAAGCATCGATGCTAAGCTTTGTGCTAAGGTAGCCAAAAACTACGCTTAGAACTAGCACAAGCGAGATAACAAGCTTGTTTTTGGCAATGATAAATTTAAAAATTTGTCGCATTAAGGATTAGTTTTGTTTTGATCAGGCAAAACCGCTTCGTTTAGTTTTTGTAAAAGCGTATTAAAATCGCCATTGTTTAGCACGTCGCCAAACTGACTTCTATAAGTTTGAATGATGCTCACACCAACGATATCAAGGTCATAAATGAGCCAGCCACGCTCTTTTGCATCGTAAAATTTATAGACAAATTCGTAGTTTTTGCCGTCATTTAGAAGCTCTGATGTAAGCCAGTATCTATTTTTTTGAGGCTCGCTTTCTCCAGTGATATGGATCTGTTGGTCTTTGTAGCCTAAAAGTTTGTTGATATATGAGCTTTTTAGCTTTTGTTCAAATGCAGCGTCAAATTTAGCTTGCTCATCGGCACTTAGGCTGTTGTAGCGTTTGCCAAGGCTGATCTTTGCCATTTGCTTGTAGTCAAATAGTGGATCAAGCAGAGCAAAAATCTCTTTTGTCTTTGCATTGTTATCTAAATTTGTATTTTTTAAAATTTCAATCACCTTTGTTGTCTTTGCCTCTATCTCAGGCCTTATCTGCTCTTTTGAGAGGGCAAAAAGGCTAGTTGCTAAAAGTAAAATCGCCGCTATAATTTTAAAAATTTTCATACTTACTCCTTGATAAGTTTATCGCGTCTTTGCTCGTAAGCATCGCGTAAAAATGGATATAGATCGATCGCATCTTTTCTTAGTTTTTCATAAGCAGTTGGATCTTGTGAAAAGCTGTTAAACGCCCTATATGACTTGATGCCAGCCGATAAAAGCATAGGATCAACGTAGCTGATAGGATCGGCAAAATAGTCTCCAACTAGGCCGCCAGTATCTCTTAAATTTGATGGTCCAAGCAAAGGCCAAACGATGTGAAAACCGCTTCCTAGCCCCCAGTAACCAAGGGTTTGTCCAAAGTCCTCGTTGTGAGCCTTTAGATCATAGTATTTTGCGCCGTCTGTTAGCCCTCCAAAGCCAATTATCGTATTTGCCAAAAAGCGCAAAGTCTCTTCGCCAGCATTGTGAAATTTAAACTGAAGCAAGTTATTTACAAAACGCACTGGAAAAAGGAGGTTGTCAAAGAAATTTGCAACCATCGTTCTAGCCGTAGCTGGCACGACATAAGCGTAGCCTTTTGCCACTGGAGTTAGCATATTTATGTAGATAAAGTCATTTACATTTGTCATCACTCTGTTATAGCCACTAAGCGGGTCAAAAACATCTTTCTTTGCTTCAAATTCAACATCAAAATCATCTTTTTCACTGTTTGTGTTCAGATCAGCGCTGGCACAGGCTAAAAGCAGGCTACAAAAGATAGCAAGCAAAAATTTCATCATAAAACCTTAAAATTTATTTATAAAATACAGCTTGATTTTATCCTCTTGAAACTTTACAAAAAGTTAAAGAAAATTTGTAATTTTAAGCTTTTGTATTAATATAATTAGATATACTTTGCAAATTATTATTATATATTTAGAGGTTAAAAATTTGAAAGCAGATATAAATTTAGAGCTATTTCTGGGCGAAGACACGCAGGTTTTAGCAAAGCATATAGCGCTACTTAAGGCGATAAAAGAGACAAAAAGTATCACAAAAGCGGCTGAGGTTGTCGGCATATCATACAAAAACGCTTGGGACTGCTTAGATACAATAAATAACAAAAGCAGCAAGCCTCTCATCATAAGAGCCGACGGCAACAAGAAAAATAGTGGCTCAGAGCTTAGCCCATACGCCAAAAAACTGATAAAAATTTACGACGCTATCCTCGAGACGCAAAAGGACTTTTTGCACAAAGTTTGCCAAAAGGTTGATTTTGAAGATGTTGATATCATAAATTTACAAAGAATGAGTATGAATTTAAGCGCTAGAAACCAGCTCTCATGCGAGATCGTTAGTATAAACAGAGGTGCTGTAAATTCTGAGATCACTGCAAAGCTAAGCAATGGCAACACGCTTGAAGCCACTATAACAGTTGAGAGCGAGAAAAATTTAGGCCTAAAAGTGGGTCAAAAGGTAGTTTTCATCTTTAAAGCGCCCTCTGTCATCCTTGCAAAAGATCTTGATATAAAAATAAGCACTAAAAATCAGCTAAAAGGCGAGGTCATCGAGGCAAAGATAGGCGCTGTAAATGCTGAGGTCACGCTAAAACTAAGTGATGAGCAAACTTTAACTGCTATCATCACAAAAGATAGCGCAATGGATATGCAAATAGGCGTTGGTGACACGCTTTTGGCAATAGTAAAATCATCTCAAATCATAATAGGAGTATAAATGAAAAAGGTTTTTAAATTTCTATGTGTGGCGGCGTTGCTAGCTATAAACGCACTTGGCGCAGAAGTAAATGTCTATGCCGCAGCAAACACGACTTACGCGTTTCCAGAGCTCATAAAAGAGTTTAACAAGCTTCATCCAGACGCTAAGATCAACCTAACTCTTGGCGCAAGCGGTGGCCTTGTCACGCAGATACAAAACTCAGCCCCAGCTGATATCTTTATGGCTGCTGATATGGGCTTTGCGCAAAAAGCTTACGACACAGGCTTTGCAGTGGCTGCTCCAAAAGTTTATGCGCAAGGCGCTGTGGCGATCTTTTCTATAAGAGATGTGGATTTTAAAAAGGGCATCGAAGTCGTTCGCGGCTTAAAAGCGATCTCAATAGCAAATCCAGAGACCGCACCTTATGGCAAGGCTAGTATCGAGGCTCTTAAAAATGCAAAACTTTATGACGAAGTAGAGAAAAACATCGTCTACGCTCAAAAAATTTCTGAGACACTTTCTCAAGCTTTGAGCGCTTCAGATGTTGGTTTTATCGCCGCTAGCGCGCTTTTTAGCGAGAAAATGGCAAAATATAAAGAGGGCATTAACTATATCTTCGTACCTCAAAAGCTCTACACTCCGATCGATCAAGGCATCGTGCTCTTAAAACATGCTGAAAATAACGCTGATGCGAAAGCATTTTATGAGTTTATCTTGGGCGAAAAGGCAAGAGAAATTTTCAAGAAATTTGGTTATAACGTCCCAGCTAAATGATAAAAGCAAAGATCGTTCAAATTTCTTCTAAAGATGGCGTCAATTTTTTTGAGCTTGAGTGCCTAAATTTAGGGACAAATTTATATATGCTAGCCTTAAATGAGGCTAGCAAATTTGCTCTAAATGATGAGGTGAGCTTAAATTTCAAAAGCTCAGACGTCATCTTATCAAGGCTTAGACTTGAGGCTAGTTCGCTTGAAAATGAGCTAAAATGCGAGGTCGCTGGCATAACTCGTGGCGAAATTTTAAGCATAGTTAGCCTAAAGTGTGAGCAGCTTTGCTTTGAGGCTATCATCTCAGATCATGCTCTAAAAGGGCTAAATTTAGCGGTAGGCGAGCAGGTTTTTGCCTACGTTAAATCAACAAGTATCCACATAAGCGCTTAAAAATGATAGAAATTTCTTGCAAAAAAGAGCTAAATGGCGGCGGCGGTAAATTTATGCTTGAGGCTGATCTTGCATTTGAAAGTGGCGAATTTATCGCACTTTATGGAGTAAGCGGCGGAGGTAAAACGACGATTTTAAGGCTCATCGCTGGCTTTGAAACCCCGCAAAGTGGCGTGATAAAGGTTGGAGATAAGATCTTTTTTGACGAAAAGACAAATTTAGCCCCGCAAAAGCGAAATATCGGCTTTTTGTTTCAAGACTACGCCCTTTTTGAAAATATGAATGTCTTTAAAAATTTGCTTTTTGCAAATAATGATGAAAATTTAGCAAACAAACTACTTGAAATTTGCGAGCTTAACTCTTTAAAAAACGCGAAAATTAGCACCCTCTCAGGCGGTCAAAAGCAGCGCGTAGCACTTGCTCGTGCAGTGATGAGAAAGCCAGAAATTTTACTACTTGATGAGCCACTAAGCGCCCTAGATAACGCCATGCGCGAGAAGTTGCAGGATTATTTACTAGCGCTTCACGATGAGTTTAAGATGAGTGTTATCTTAGTAAGTCACGACATAGCTGAAATTTACAAGCTTTGTAGCAAGGTTTTTGTCCTTGAAAATGGCAAAATTTCAAGGTCTGGCAGTGCGAGTGAGATATTTTTAAAAAGTGCTGGATCGCAGAAATTTGCATTTAACGCTAAGGTTTTGGAGATCAAAAAGTGCGACGCCATTTTTGTGGCAAGCGTGCTAATAAACCGCCAAATTTGCGAGGTCGTGCTAAGTAGCGCAGAAGCTAGTGGGCTAAGAGCTGGCGACACCGCCATAGTTAGCACAAAAGCATTTGGCGTAAATTTGGTAAAAGTATGATTAACGAGCTAGCAAATATTGATTACGAGCCGTTTTGGCTCTCGCTAAAACTCTCTTTTATCACGACCTTTATCCTATTTTTCTTCTGCGTAGGGCTTGCTTACTTTATGTCGCAAAAGAAATTCTTTGGCAAGGCATTTTTAGAGTCCATCATCTCGCTACCTTTGGTGCTGCCACCAAGCGTTCTTGGCTTTTATCTGCTCATTTTTCTCTCACCATACTCATTTTTTGGCAAATTTATCGAAGAACTCTTTGGCGTGAGGCTAGTTTTTAACTTCACAGGCCTTGTTGTGGCAAGCTGCATCTACTCGCTGCCATTTATGTTTGGGCCAATTTATGCTGGGCTAAATAGCCTAAAAAAGAGCCTTTTTGAGGCGAGCTACAGCCTTGGTAAAAGCAAGCTCACGACCATTTTTAGAGTCATCTTGCCAAGTATCAGATCAAATTTACTAACCGCGATCGTTGTTAGTTTTGCTCATACGATGGGCGAGTTTGGCGTGGTTTTGATGATAGGTGGCAGCGTGGCTGGCGAGAGCAAGGTCGCTAGTATCGCGATATTTGAAGCGGTTGAGATGCTTGACTATACCAAAGCTCACATATACGCACTTTTGATGCTAATAATTAGCTTTTTCGTTCTTTTTGTCGTCTATCTCTTAAATTCTAAAAAAGCTTAAAGATATATAATAGATAAAATTTTTAAAGGACAAAATATGATAAAAGTGCCTACAAGCATCTATCTAAGGACTTTAGACGGTAAAGAATTTGACTTTTCAGCCTTTGCAAGAACCCATAACTGCGTGGTTTTTATCTATCCAAAGATAGGTGAGGACTTCGAGCTTTTAAGCGAACAGCTGCAAAAAACTGCTGGCATGAAAGGCTGCACGAAGCAAGCGATAAACTACAAAAAACTTCTTAAAGAATTTAACGATCTTGGCTTTATGGTAGTTGCTATTGGCTCCCAAGATATCGCATCTCAGAAGAAATTTGAAGAAGAGACTGCAACTGGCGTGATGTTTTTAAATGATAGCGAGTTTATGCTAGAGCGAGCGCTTGAATTGCCTGTATTTGCAGCTTCAAACGGGCATAAATTTTACTTTCGTCAAACACTTATCATAAAAGGCGGCAATATAAGGCGCGCATATATCGTTGATGAGCCTGAAAATGACGCTAAAAATATGCTAGAAAAATTGCAAAATAAAGACTACTAGGAGGGTAAAATGAGCCAAAATAGCAAGATCGAAAAATCTTATGATGAACTAACTTACAAATCAGCAGCATTTGCACAAAGCTCGCCTTATAAACTAGAGGCTTGCGCCACACTTCTTGGCATCAATCCACCGCCTTGCAAAAACGCAAAAGTTTTGGAGATAGGATGCAGTTTTGGTGGAAATTTGATCCCATTTGCCGTAAATAACGAGAACGCAAGAGTAGTTGGCATAGATCTTAGCGGCGAACAGATAAGGCGCGGCAAAGAGATCGTTAAAGAGATAGGACTGCAAAATTTAGAGCTAATCCACGGCGATATCTGCGAGTTTAAAAGTGATGAAAAATTTGACTACATCATCGCTCACGGCGTCTTTAGCTGGGTACCTGACTTTGTAAAAGATGCTATTTTAAGAGTCGTAAGAGAAAATTTAAGCCAAAACGGCGTGGCGTTTATCTCTTACAATGTCTATCCTGGCTGGAAGATAAAAGATGTCGTGCGTGATCTCATGCTACTTGCCGCAAAAGATAAAGATAGCACAGAAGAGAGGCTAAAAGCTGCTAAAGAGGCGCTTTTAGTATATAAAGAGGTCTTGCTAACAAAGCTTGGAGAAAATTATGAAGATAAAATCCCTGCAAAGTTGCTGCTTCACTGGATAGATAACGTGCTTGAAAAGGATGATTTTTATATAGCTCATGAGTTTTTAGAAGAGATAAACGATCCATTTTACTTTAAAGACTTTAACGCCATGCTAGCTAAAAACGATCTTGCCTATCTTTGCGAATATGGACTTGAAGACCTTTTTGTACCAGATCTTGGTATAGAGCATGTAGATAACTACAAAGATAGCAAATTTAAAGATAGGATCGATCTAGAGCAGTTTATGGATATACTTAGCAATAAGGTCTTTAGGCAAAGTCTCATCGTGCATGCTAAAGCTTATGAGAGCGTGGCTAATAAACAAATAGGACCAAGCGATGTAAATAAAATTCACGTCGTGGCCGACTTTGTAAAAAAAGATGATGGCTGGCATGATAAATTTTCTCTTATGCCTCAAGATATCTCTTGGCTTTGTGAGGTATTTTACAAAATGTATCCAGCAAGTATAAATCTCTCTCAAATTTTAGAGATTTTACCAGAAGATAAACTCGCAGTTTATAGCGCTTTTGTAAGGCTTTTAACAAACTCAGCAGACGCAATGATAGTAAAAGACGAGCTAAAAGATATAGAGTATGCTCCAAATTACTCAAGACTAAAGGCAAATTTAACTGGCTACATAAAGTACTTTTTAAATCACAAAGATAACGCAGACATTACCTTTGCAAACAAATTTGGTCTCACAGAACGTCTTGACAGACTTGATTACTATATATTTTTACTACTTGATGGCAAAAATAATTTAGAAGAAATAACGGCTAAGAGTTTGAAATTTGTAAAAGAAAACAGCATAAAAATATCTGATAAAAATGGCAAAGAGCTTAAAAATGACAAATTAGTCGCTCACTTAAAGGGCTACATCGTAGGCACAGCAAAGCTTGCTAGCATGCTCTATTTGCTTGAGGAAATTTAAAATGAAAAGAAATTTAGCTCTTATATTTTGTATATTTTTAGTAGGTTGTGCGAGCCAGCCAAGCGTGAAAAATCTAAATCTTAAAAGCAGCCTAAACTACGGCGGCGAAGAGCTTGCAAAGATACTTGAGCAAGATGATGCAGTGGCGTTTAGTAGTAACTTGCGTGAGGGGGTTTTTATCTACATAAGTAATGTTAAAGTCGCAAACTATCTTGGCGTAGTAAGAGCTGAGAGACACACTAAATTTAGCGTAAAAGAGCTAAGCAAAAACGATCTTTTGATAAAAAGCGTCAATGATCTAACGCAAAGCTTTGATGCTAGTTTAGAGCGAGCTAGAGAGCTAAAATGTGGCACTTTAGTGATCAGACTAAAAGATAAATTTCAGGATTTAGAAGCGGCAAATAAATTTTTAGAGCAAAACGAAAGCGCATTTTTAAAGATGAGTGGCGAGATAAGGTGCAAGTAGCCTTATCTGCCCTGCTCTATAAGCTTAAAAACTTCATCTTCTAAGCCCAAAGTATTTTTGCCAAAAGCTACGTAAAATGGGCTTTTTAGATCAGCTAGTTTGTAGCTTGGCTCGCATCTATCGCTAGCGTTTAAGACCTTGCCACCGCTAAATTTCACTACCGCCTCACCTGCAGCATTGTCCCAAAGATAACTTGGACTAAATCTCACATATATCCCGCCAAACTCGGCTAAACGGCAAAATTTAATGGCAGATCCAATGCATTTTTGCTCTAAATTTAAACTATCTCTTATAAGCGTGGCCCTCTTCGTCTCGCCTCTTCTGCTTGAAAAGATAAAGTTATTTAAGCTTTTAGCTTTTTCATTTAGATCATCTCTTGCTACGACCTCATCATTAGCGCCTAAAATTTCTTTAAAAGCGCCGTTTTCATCAGCGTAAAAAAGCTCTTTGCTAACTGGGATAAAAATGACGCCAAGCACCGGCCTAGCCTCTTTTATAAGCGCTATGCAAACGCAAAATTCGCCATTTCTAGCTAGAAATTCTTTTGTGCCATCAAGGGGATCAACTAGCCAAAACTCATCTCTATCGCTCTCTTGCAAGATGCTCTCTTCAGAGCAAATTTTTATCCCACTTTTACTTAGCTCTTTTAGTATCACCTCATTTGCCGCTAGATCAGCGCTAGTTAGCGGCGAGCTGTCATCTTTTAGGCAGACTTTAAGCGCCTGGCTATTAGATGAGTAAAATTTCATTATCTCACCCCCAGCGCTGATGGCTGCCTTGATGGCTAAATTTAAAAGCTCGCTCATTTTGGTGTTCTGTTTGTCTCTCCGACGTAGAGCTGTCTTGGACGGACGATCTTTATACTCTCTTGCTCTTTTAGCTCGATCCACTGGCTGATCCAGCCTGGCGTCCTACCGATGACAAAAATGACGGCAAACATATTATTTGGTATGCCAAGCGCCTTTAGGATGAGCCCTGAGTGAAAATCAACATTTGGATACAAATTTCTACTTACAAAGTAGTCGTCATTTAGCGCGATCTCTTCGATGCGGTTGGCGATCTTTATAAGCTCTGAGCTAATGCCGATCTCATCCATCAGCTGATCTCTCATCTTTTTAAGCACCTTTGCGCGCGGGTCGAAGTTTTTATAGACCCTGTGACCAAAGCCCATTAGTCTAAACGGATCGTTCTTGTCCTTTGCTCTAGCGATGTATTTATCGACGTTTGCGACCGAGCCGATCTCTTCAAGCTGGCGGATGACGCCCTCGTTTGCCCCGCCGTGAGCCCAGCCCCAAAGTGCGCCGATACCTGCGCTTATACATGCGTATGGATGCGCGTGCGTAGAGCCAACAGTCCTAACGGTAGTCGTAGAGGCATTTTGCTCGTGGTCAGCGTGGAGCATAAAGACCGTGTCAAGTGCCTTTATCTCGATAGGCTTAAGATCGACATGCTCGTATGGATAGCCCCTCATCATGTAGAGGAAATTTTCAGTAAAGCCACGATCTAAATTTGGATATATGATAGGAAGGCCACGTGAGTATCGGTAGCTAAAGGCCGCTATCGTCGGGATCTTAGCGATGATACGCATAGCCATCTCATGGTACTCTTCAGGCTTGTCCATATTTAGGTGGTCTGAGTAAAAGGCACTTAGCGCTGAGACCGCTGCTTGCAGGATCGCCATAGGGTGCGCCTTGTCTGGAAATGCGTCAAAGAGCTTCATCATGCCCTCGTGTATAAAGCTCCTTTTTTTGAGCTCATCTTTAAAGCCCCTGTATTGCTCGCTCGTTGGTAGCTCTTTGTTTAAAAGCAGGTAGGCAACGTCTAAAAATGTCTTATTTTCAGCCAAATATGCGATGTCGTAGCCCCTGTACATGAGCTCGCCCTTTAGGCCGTCGATGTAGGTTATGGCTGAGCGACACATCGCAGTTGAGGTGTAGCCCCTGTCAAAGGTAAACATCCCAGTGTCGCCAAAAAAGGTCGATATGTCGATGACGTCTGGCCCCATAGTGCCCTGCAGGATAGGAAACTCATAGCTCTTGCCAGTTCGGTTATCGATTAGTGTGGCTGTATTTGATGACATTTTTACTCCTTGCTTTTTGATTGCATTAAAATTTTGATGATTATAGCTCCTATTATAGCTTGTGCGAGGCTTGCTAGGATGAAAGATGAGTAAGAATAGTCACTTATTTCGCCTGATTTGTGTGCGATAGTAGCAACTGCGATC
Source organism: Campylobacter concisus (assembly GCF_902460575.1). Lineage (GTDB taxonomy): Bacteria > Campylobacterota > Campylobacteria > Campylobacterales > Campylobacteraceae > Campylobacter_A > Campylobacter_A concisus_AW. Next base: position 216,584 of record NZ_CABPUY010000003.1, read on the forward strand.
AAAAGAGTGAGCGGCATAGACTGCGAAACTGAAAATAAAAATATCCCTCTAAAGCCAAGCTTGCCCAAAAAGAGCAAACTAGATACAACTCTGGTGCCAAGCATCGCTAAAAATATAAAAATAGCATCCTTTATCACTTCGCTAGATCCTAGGCTTGAAAGCTTGAAAGTCGAGCCTATGTGGATGAAAAATATCGGCACTAAAAAGCCAAATCCAAAGCTTGAAAGCTTGTGTGGCAAGTCCTTTTTGTGATCAAAAAATGTCGTGATAAACATACCTGCGATAAACGCACCAAAGGCGACTTCTAAATTTAGATAGAGCATCAAGGCTATCATCGTGAAAAATACCGCGATGCAAAGCCTGATGTCCTTCTCGTCCTTGTCGTAGTGTGGCATGAGCACCACTTTAAGCCCCGGATACCACCAAAAAAGCACGTCCAAAATTTTAAAACTAAGCACGCTGATAGCCAAAAATAGGATCAAATAGCCAATCGTTAGCCATAAATTTATGCTCGCTCCAAACTGCAAGTAAGCAGCGGTAAATGTTAGAAGTGTGATGCTTAAAAGCTCGCCGATAGTTGCTATTAGCATGCTTAAATTTAGCCACTCTTGCTGCTTGCCATACTCCTTAAATAGCGTAAATACCATACCAACGGCCATTATCGGGATGATGATGATGTAAAGCAGGCTAAGCTCAAGTCCTAGCGTCAGGGCCGTGGCTAGAGCGTAGATGAGCGCAAGGTAGATGATCCCAAGGCGCAAAATTTTACGGTCGATGTTTATGAGCATCCTAAGATCGATCTCCATGCCAGCTAGAAACATCAAAAAGAAAAAGCCAACTTCGCTGATGAGCTTAAACATCTCGTTGTCGCCAACGACTCCGATGTAGCCAGCAACCGCTCCAAGTAGTATCTCAGCAGGTGCGACTGGGATGCGTAAAATTTTAGAAATATAAGGCGAAGCAAAGACGATAAATGCCAAAACGACAAGGATGCTAAGCTCGCTTGCTTGGTGTAACTGCAAAAATATCCTTAAAATAAAAATGCCTGATTGTATAAAAAGCTTTGTTATTTTTTGATTAAGCTAAGCGAAATTTGGGCAAAATGGCGGCTATTTTAGAAATTTGGAGTGAAATTTTATGCGTAAATTTAGCCTTTTTATTTTGATATTTTTTGGCGTCTTTTCTTTGGCAGGCGAGCTAAATTTAGTTGAGAGTTTTAGATTTGATGGTAGCACATTTTATAAAAAGCAAGTGGTTAAAAATGAGAGTTTTTACTTTTTAAAAAATGAAAACATGGACGAGCACTTTGCCGCTTTTAAGGTAAAGTTTGACAAAGATGTCAAGACAAAAAACGAGCTAGAAGAGCTAAAAAGGGCTCTTAAGCAAGATAAAAACGTGCTTTTTAGCGAAGAAAATGATCAAATTTTAGCTCTTATAAAAGATGAAACTAAGAGCAAAAATATAGAAATAATCCATTTTTTGCTTAAAAAAGATGGAGTTTTGATGCTTTCGTATGAGAGAATTTACGATCCAAAAACCTTGGCAGATGCGCTCAAACCAGTGCTTTTAAGCGAAGCTAGAAATTTTATGCTGCAGATGCCAAAGATAGAAGCTAGGTAGAGAGATGCATGTGGCGAAGCTTCGCACTGCATGGGGTTTTGTTAAATTTCTTGCAAATTTTAAAATTTATGAGCGAGCATATCACGGCTCTAAATTTAGTGCTAAACGAAGTGCGGCCTAAATTTAGTAGTCTGCTAAGGCGAGTGAGTAAAATTTTAAAATTTGAAGAATAGCTTTGTTAAATTGGATAGGTGTCAAGTAAATTTTAAAATTTCATGAACGAGTAATTTCGGCTCTAAAATTTGAGCTAAGCTGAAAGCGAAGTCAAATTTTAGTAGTCAATTCTTGCGAGTGAGTGAGATTTTAAAATTTGAAAAATAGCTTTATTAAATTTGTAAATTTCTTTTTATTCAAATTATTCAAAAGGGAGACAAGGGGACTTGAATTACGAAGCCGTCCCCTTATCCCCCTTTTTAAATCCCTCGTCTGCTTGCAGTTGCGAGCTTGCGAAGCAAAAGCCCCCCCCTCTTAACGATCCCCTAACCCCGACGACGTTAGATGTGGCATGCTTAGTGCTACGCACTGCATGCAGTTAAAAAATCTAACAAAATTTAAATTTATAAACAGCTCTGTTGAATTTGCAAGCTCTCACAAATTTTTACCAAGTAAAATGCCAAGATAGCTTGCAAGTAGGCAAAGGCTAAGGTTTAAAAATATATTTAAAAAGCCTTTTACGAGTTCGCCTTCTAGTAAAAATTTAACACTATCAAGGCTAAAGCTTGAAAATGTGGTAAAGCCACCAAGTATGCCAACGACTAAGAACACTCTCACGCTTTGGCTTAAATTTAGGCAAAATAAAACGCCGATAATGAAGCTGCCAAGCACATTTACGCCAAGCGTGGCTAGGGGAAAGTGGCTAAATTTTAGCAGCTCCCCAGCTAAAAACCTGCACCCAGCTCCGATAAAGCCTCCAAGCCCCGCAAAAAGCAAATTTACAAGCATTAGTGGCAGATGCTTGCAAAGCTAAAACCGCGCTTTGTAAGCTCCTCGATGTCCTTGCTTGCCTTCTCGCCCTTTGCGGTGAGGTAGTCGCCTATCACGATCGCGTCTGCGCCATTTTCGAAGATCTCATACTGCCTCTCGCCCAAAATCTTCTCCCTGCCACCAGCTATCATGACCCTAGTTTCTGGCAGTGCGCTTTTGGTCTCACGTACGATTTTTAGGGCCTCATCCGCGCTAAGAGGTGGCTGAACAAGCCTTAGAGCGTCGCTTTTTATGAAAAAATTTATAGGCGACGAAAATGGCTCAAGCTCTTTTAAGCTAGCTCTAAAACTCACCCTGTCAGCCTCACTCTCGCCAACGCCATAAATGCCGCCAGTGCAAAGCATGAGCCCAGCCCTTTTTGCGTCTAAATTTGTCTGATATCGCTCGTCCCAAGAGTGCGTTGTGCAGATTTTGGAGAAATATTCGCGGCTAGTTTCGAGGTTGTGGTTGTAGCTAAAAACGCCAGCATTTTTGAGCTCACAAAGCTGCTCGTAAGTCGCCATGCCGTTACATGCGATGAGCATCAAATTTGGCACTTCTTTATGCACAGCTCTTGCCAAAGATGCGATGTAGTCGGTCTTTTTGTCATTTAGCCTAGCGCCACTTGTGACTAAACAAAAGCCAAGAGCGTGGTTTTTATATGCCATTTTGGCTTCGTCAACCACCTGCTGCACGCTTTTTTCTTTAAATTTCGTGATATCAGCGCCAGCTTTGGCACTTTGCGTGCAATAAGCGCAGTCTTCAGCGCAGTTTCCCTGCGTGACGGAGCATATCGCACAAAGCATGATTGTTTTCATTTTTATCCTTTTTTGGGGCGTATTATAGCTTTGGTAGGTTTAAAATTTAAGTAGAGTGGCTTGAATTTATGAGAAATAGGTAAATTTAAATGTTTGTTTCTTTGTTAAGGGGGAAGAGGCTTGAATTACGAAGTCGCTCCCTTCCCCCTTAACAATCCCCTAACCCCTACAACGTTAGAGGTGCATGCGATGGTGCTGGCGCACTGCATGCAGTTTATCATCTGGCAAGTGTCAGACAAATTTTAAAATTTCATGAGCGAGTAATTTCGGCTCTAAAATTTGAGCTAAGCGATAAGCGAAGCCAAATTTTAGTAGTCAATTCTTGCGAGTAAATGGAATTTTAAAATTTACAAAATAGCAAATTTCTCTTTTAAAAATACGGACCTTAAATTTAAAAACTCTTTTATCCAAAAGGGAGACAAGGGGACTTGAATTACGAAGCCGCCCCCTTATCCCCCTTTTTAAATCCCCCCGTCTGCTTGCAGTTACAAGACGAAGTCGAAGTAAAAACCCCTCGCACGTTAGAAGTGCATGTGATAAGCACTATCGTGCCGCATGCGTTTTATCATCATGCAAGTTTCAAGCAAATTTTAAAATTTACGAGCGAGTAAGATTTTACAATTTACTCTTAAAAATAAAACTATGCGAAAATTTAAATTTTACAGCATCACTTTTTCTTATAAATTTCCGCTCTCTCTTTTAAAAGCCCTGTTTTTAAATTTGGCAAAGCGCTAAGCTCGTCAAAAAGTCCAAAAAGTGCGTGCTGTGGTGGCAGGCTTAGGTGAGTGATGGATTTTAGAGATAAGATAGGCGAGTAGTCCTTGCTTTTTAGCCTAGCTGTTAATATCACAAGGCTGGTTAGCCCAGGCATCTGGCGCAAAAACTCTAAGCTTTCGATGTGGATAAATTTAGGCGAAAGTCCGTCTCCGCTGATCTCTAGGCTCTTTAAATTTTGCAAATTTGAAATCGCAGAGTAGTCGCTTATCTTTTGAAAATTCTCCACCGCAAGGCTTTCAAGCCCAGTAAGTGTCGCGATCGGCGCGATGCTTTTTACGCTAGCTCCTGAGCCTACAAAAAGGCTCTCTAGGCTAGAAAGATTTGCTAGCGCGTCAAGGCTCTCATACGAGCCCCATTTGATGTGAAGGCTCTTTAAATTTCTTTGGTAGCACGCTGCGTCAAAGAGCTCTTGAGGCATTTTGGTGCAAAAGTTAAGCTCGTCAAATGCCTCCTGCTCGCTTCTTAAAAAGTCGCACCACTCATCAAGCACTGCTCTTTTTTGCTTGGCGGTTTTATACTGCGGCGTGAAGCTATCTCCTAGCTGCGTGCAGTTTATCACAAGGCTCTTTTGCCCTTTATACTGGCTAACTTCTACGATAGTTTCAGGCATTTAAAGTCCAAAAATTTATAAGCCAAATTTAGGCTCAAGGGCTAAAATTTGGCTAGAAATTTTAATTTTCAGAGATAAGTGTCTTTTTCTTACACTTTGTGCACTCTATAAAAGTGCCTTTTTTAAGCTCTTTTTTGATCATATCGCCGCCACACTCATCGCATTTTTGCGCGACTGGCTCGTAGTTTGAGATGAAGTCGCATTTTGGATAGTTGGCACATCCATAAAATTTACCGCGCCTGCTAAATCTCTCGACGATCTCGCCGCCACATTTTGGACATGGCACATCAAGCTTTTTAAGCTCGCGTTTTGGTTTAGCTGCCGTTGTAGAGCCAGTTTCTGCACTCTTTTCATTATCTTTTGCGACGTTTCTTGAGTATTTGCATTTTGGGAAATTTGAACAAGCGATAAACTCACCATATCTGCCCTTTCTAAGCACTAGCTCGCTTCCGCACTCTGGGCACTTCTCGCCGATCGGAGTGGCTGTTTTTAGGCTTTTTATGCCGGTTTTGCCAGCGCTAATTTTTTCCATAAATGGATAGTAAAAGTCGCTTAGCACCTTTTGCCAGTCAGCCTTGTCAAGTGCGATCTCATCGAGCTTTTCTTCAAGATGTGAGGTAAATTCGCTATCGACGATGTTGCTAAAGTGCTCCTCCAAAACGCCTATCATGCTAAATGCGATCTCGTTTGGTATGAGCTGCTTTTTCTCGATCCTCACGTAGTCTCTTGATGTTAACAGCGAGATGGTCGGTGCGTAGGTGCTTGGGCGGCCGATGCCTAGGCTTTCTAGCTTTTTAACAAGGCCAGCCTCAGAGTACCTGGCTGGTGGCTCGGTGAAGTTTTGCGTGCTTTTTATGCTTTGCAAGCTCATCTCGTCGCCCTTTTTTAAATTTGGCAAGATTTTATCCTTATCAAGCTCGCCATAAACCTTGTAAAAGCCGTCAAATAGCACCTTTCTGCCACTTATCTTAAACTCGCCTTTTTTGCTTGCGACATAGACATTTTGCGTTTGGCTTACACATGCGCTCATTTGGCAGGCTAAAAATCTATTGTAGATGAGCGTGTAGAGTTTGAGCGCGTCTTTTTCTAGAAATTTAGCGGCGATTTGCGGTGTGAAGTTTAAATTTGTAGGGCGGATCGCTTCGTGGGCTTCTTGCGCGCCTTTTGAGCTTGTTGTGTAGCTGATCGCTTTGGCTGGCAGATACTCTTTGCCATAGTTTTTTAAGATGTGCTCTCTAGCTGCCGCTACGGCCTCTTTGGCTAAATTTAAGCTGTCTGTTCTCATGTAAGTGATCGCACCCATGAAGCCCTCGTTTGTTTGCACGCCCTCATAGAGACTTTGCGCGATCATCATGGTCTTTTTAGGGCTAAAGCCAAGGCGGTTGCTCGCACTTTGTTGAAGGGTTGATGTCATAAATGGCGGGCTTGGCTGGATCTTTCTATCCTTACTCTCGATCTCACGGACGCTAAATTTCTCATTTTGTAAATTTTCAATGATATATTTTGCACGGTCTGGGTTTTGGATAGTTAGCTTTTCGATCTTTTGGTTTTCAAATTTAACTAGCTCAGCGTCTAGATCTTTTTTAAAAATGGTGTCAATAGTGTAGTATTCAACTGGCTTAAACGCCTGAATTTCACGCTCGCGATCGACTATTATCTTTAGCGCCGCACTTTGCACACGGCCAGCACTTAAGCCTTTTTGTATCTTTAAATTTAAAAGCGGGCTTAGCTTGTAGCCAACTATGCGGTCTAGCAAACGCCTTGTTTGCTGGGCATTTACGCTATTCATATCGACGCGCCTTGGGCTTTTTAGAGCGTTTTGTATAGCACTTTTAGTGATCTCGTGAAAGACGATGCGAGGCAGGCTGGTTGGCTCCTTGCCGATGGCATTTGCGATGTGAAATGCGATCGCCTCACCCTCTCTATCCTCATCGGTCGCGAGATAAATTTCATCAGCACCCTTAGCTAATTCTTTTATCTCTTTTACGATGGCGGAGTGATCGCTGCTGATGCGATACTCTGGGGTAAATTTATCATCCTCTATCTTGATGCCAAAGCTCGTTTTTGGCAGATCTCTAATGTGACCTTTTGAGGCGATGACGTTGTAGCTTTTGTCTAAGAAATTTTTGATAGTCTTTGCTTTTGCGGGAGATTCCACGATGATTAAGCTTTTCATTTATATATAGCCTTTAATTTTTTTGGCGTAATTGTAGCAGAAATAATTTTTTAGAGTGTAACGTGCGAAAATTTTTTAGGTGGAGCGCGATTTTTGTTTTTTATAAAAATTTTTATGCATAGCTCTAAACTTTTTTAAAAACCGATCGATATAGTTTTCGTGCGACATGAAGTCGTAACTTAAAACATAAAAGGATTTACAATGAGTTTTCGTATTAACACAAACGTAAACGCACTTAACACACACGCTAACGCAGTTAGCAACAACGTTGACCTATCTAAGTCACTTAACAAACTTAGTTCTGGTCTTAGAATTCAAACAGCTGCAGATGACGCTTCAGGTCTATCTATCGCAGATAGCTTAAGAAGCCAAGCTTCAGCTCTAGGTCAAGCTATTGCAAACGGTAATGATGCTATTGGTATCATTCAAGTTGCCGACAAAGCTATGGACGAGCAGTTAAAAGTTCTTGACACTATCAAGACTAAAGCTACTCAATCAGCTCAAGACGGCCAAACAACTCAATCACGCCAAGCATTGCAAGCTGATATCGTTCGTCTAATGGAGGAGCTTGACAATATCGGTAACACTACTTCATTTAACGGTCAGCAACTACTAAACGGAACATTCTCTAACAAAGAATTCCAAATAGGTGCTTATTCAAACCAAACTGTTAAAGCAAGTATTGGTGCGACTACATCTGACAAGATCGGTCTTACACGTTTTGAGAGTTCAAAACTACTAACTGGTACAGATAAAGTTAGCCTTAAATTCTTAAGCGTTGATGGTGTAAATGATATTAGTATAGCTTCTACTAAGATATCAACTGGTCTTGGAACTGGTGTTGGTAAATTAGCAGAAAATATCAATAAAACATCTGATAAGACAGGCATTAGAGCTACATTTGATGTAACTAGAACTATGTCAACTTCTATAGTAAGCGTATCTATCAAAAGCTTTGCTATCAACGGCGTTAAAATCGGCGACCTTGATGTAAAAGAAAACGATAGCAACGGCGCACTAGTAAATGCGATCAACGCTGTTAAAGATCAAACAGGTGTTGAAGCTTCTATCAATACAGAAGGTAAAATGGTTCTAACAAGCCGTGACGGTCGTGCGTTTAGCGTTTCAGGTGATAACATCTCAAAAGCAATCGGTATGAAAAAAGACCAAGTTTTCGTTGGTCGTATCAACCTTGTTCGCCTTGATGGTAGAGATATCAAACTATCTGCAAAAGGCGCAGCTGGCGGTGATGCTCTAAAACTAGAGTCAGAAGCTTTCTCAGCAAAAGGTGGTGCTCAAGCTTCAGTTGCTTTAAGAGATGTAAGAGGTCAAATAGACGGCAAACTAGCTAGTGCTATGGGCTTCCAAAGAATGACTAAAGTGCTTACAGTAGCTCAATCAGCTGGTGTAATGACACTAAAAGGCGCAATGGCTGTTATGGACATCGCTGAGTCAGCTCAAAAAACACTTGATCAAGTTCGTTCAGACCTTGGTTCAGTTCAAAACCAACTTCAAGCTACAGTTAACAACATCACTGTAACTCAAGTTAACGTAAAATCAGCAGAATCACAAATCAGGGACGTAGATTTTGCTAGCGAGTCTGCTAACTTCTCAAAACATAACATCCTAGCTCAATCAGGTGCTTATGCTATGAGTCAAGCAAACAGCGTTCAACAAAACGTAATGAAACTTCTACAATAACGTAGCTAGTTAAATTAAGTTTTAAATAGGGCTTTGTTGCAGTAGCAAAGCCTTAATGTGTTAATGCTTTTACAATACGCAAACCCCCAGCCCCAAAGCTAGTCTTTGGGGTTTTAGATATTTTTCCATATTAAGTTAAATTGTAAAAATAGAAAAATTATAGATAGCAAGCTCTCGCTTGGTAAAATTTAGTATGAGAAAAAGTGCGTATAAAAAGCGATATATAAATTTATCTAGCTTAGACTAGATAAATTTATACTATTTTATTTATATTTTTATAGGCTAAAGCCATCATCAACTACGATATTTTGTCCATTTAGATATTTTGAAGAGTCACTTAGCAGATACACCAAAGCCCCACATATATCATTTGCGTCAAGCATGCCTTTTGTGCCACATCTCTTTTTATATTGGCTTAAAAATGGCTCAGGCTGTCCGTCCAAAATCCCTCCAGGACTTATGGCATTCACGCGGATATTATCTTTTTTAAACATCTTTGCCATATATTTTGTCATACCAAGAAGGCCGTGTTTTACGACTGTGTATTCGACTGGAGAGTGCATATTTGTCCCCTCATATGTCTCAAAGGCAGGCGCTCCGATACCTTGAATGGATGAGATGTTTATGATATTACCATGACCTTGCCTTAAAAAATACCTGATGAAATTTTGTGAGATATTAAAGTATCCGCCAAGATGTAAATTTAAAAAGGCATTAAAATCATCCATGTCGATCTCAAAAAATTTCTTACCGTAATTTTTACTTTTTGGATAGGCATTATTCACTAGTGCATCTATGTGACCATATTTTGAATGCAAGAAATTTATAGCTTCATTGATAGAATTTGCATCACTGATATCAATTTGCAAAACCTCGATCCTCGCATCTTTTTGCGCGCTTGTAATCTCATCTTTTAATAAATTTGCTCTTTTTGTATCGACCTCTGCTATCACACCAACTCCGTTTTGGCCAGCAATCGCTCTTATAAAAGCGCTTCCTATCCTACCAGCTCCCCCTGTAACTACTACAACCTTATCTGTTAGCATTTTTTTCCTTCATTAAAAACTCTACAAATTTAAAATCAAGCTCACAATCTATATCGATCGATCTATCTTCATCCATCACATAAAGTCCGGTTTTTGATAAAAATAAAGTGTCATTATTTAGCAAAACTTCACGCTTCCAGATGTAAATAGAAGCGTTCATATCATAAGTCTTTGGTGCATCTTGACGGCATAAAATAGCATTTGGTAAAGTTTTTGCTAGCGCTACATGTCCATCTGGATAAATTTCAACTAAATTAAAATATGGACTTCTTCTGCTTGGCATAGCGGTTATTAAGTTGTCATTATCATCACGCAAAAACTGCTCAAAAGAATTTGTTATATCGCTTACATCACGAAGTGGAGATGTAGCATCAAGGTCGATTTCGTAGTCAAATTTACGTCCATAATGTTCCTCACTCTTTAAAAAAACATCTTTTATAACATCAAGCTTTCCTGCTGTATCACTAGCCATAGTAGCATCTCTTTTAAAAAAGACCTCCGCACCGTACTTTACAGCTGCTTCTGCTATCAGGTCGCTATCTGTGCTAATAACTATATGTTCAAACAAATTTGATGCTATTGCCTGCTCTATGGTGTGAGCTATAAGTGGCTTGCCGCAAAGCTCGCGCACATTTTTGCCCTTTACTCCCTTACTACCGCCTCTTGCGCATATCGTACATAAAACATTACTCATTGTTTTGCCTTTGAATTTGATCTATCGCGTCCATCACATCTAGCCCCTCATCAAAGCTACAAATATATCTTTGCTCACCCAAAACATCTTTATGCATAGCTAAAAACATCTCGTTTCTTGCCAAATTTGGCATATTTAAAATTTGCTTACTACTATCTTGCTTAGTAAGTGTGCCTGCCATAAAGTCAAGCTCATATGTAGAGCCTTCGCACTCCACACGCAAGCTTCTATGTGTGATATGGCTTAGATAGTCAATGCTTACATTTACTATGGCATCCATTTTTGTCTTACCAAAAATCATACATAGATCATCGCTTGTTATCTCTAAATTTGAAATTTTACCTTGAAAGCTCATTAGGTTTTCAAATTTGCCACATAACCACATAGCATAGTCTAGCTCATGGCTAAGATCTAGCAAGACGCCACCACCTTTTTCTTTGCTAGCACTATAGCATCTTCTATAATCGCCACTTCGCCAGCTTGGTAGATACTGACCGCAATTGGCATTTAGATATAAAATTTTCTCGTTTTTTAAAAACTCTTTTAGCTGTTGCAACAATGGATGAAACCTTAGCACATAACCTACAAAAATTTTATTATTTTTGGGCGTGAATTTATATTTTTTTTCAAACAATGGCTTTTCACAAAGTATGATCTTGCCACTCACTCTTTCATCTATAAATTTCAAATTTTCTAGATGTAAAAATGTGGGAGTTGCTATGACGAAGTAGTCAAACTTATCTAAATTTGAGACCTCTTCTAAGTTTTTATAGCACACTTTACCAGCCACATCCTGGCTAGTAACTAGGCAAATTTCATCTATCTGTACTAAAGTCTCTAAGACCTCGCAGTGTCTTTTGCCGATTGAACCGTAGCCTATAACAAGAGCTTTCATCTAAAATATCTCATTAAAATATCTTTGCATATTCTTCATTTGCCTTTTGATACTCTTCAAGACGTCCTATGTCTATCCAATACTCATGTATCGGAAAGGAGATTACATTTTTGTCTTGAGCTATCGCCTTTTCAAAGAGTGTAGGCATATCATAAAACTCATCTTGTGGAATCAGATCTAAAATTTCAGGTGAGAGCATATATATCCCGGCACTTACAAAAAATTTCTGCACTGGTTTTTCTGCGATAGCAGTTATTTTATTATCATTCATCTTTACCACGCCGTAAGGCACCTCGTAGTCGTACTCTCTGACGCACATTGTAGCTGTGGCTTTATGTAGCGTGTGATAGTTAAAAATGTGCTCGAAATTTACATTTGTAAGAAGATCGCCGTTCATAACAAAAAATGGCTCACTTGGACGCTCTTTTAGCAAGCTTAACGCCCCTGCTGTACCCATCCTTTTTTGCTCTAAAACGTAGTCTATATTTACGCCAAATTCTTTTCCGTCGCCAAAATAGTCTCTAATGATACTTGCATTAAAATTTACGCACATCGTGATATTTACAAAGCCATACTCTGCAAATTTCTCGACTATCGTTTGAAGGATCGGCTTATTTCCAACCTTTAGCATCGGTTTTGGCATATCTTGCGTGAGTGGTCTAAGTCTAGTGCCAAGGCCTCCTACCATTAGGATAACTCTATTTGTCTTGCCAACTGGCTTAATAATATCTTCGATGTCTTCTATGCCCACAAGCTTGCCAAGCTCGTCAACCAATGGAATTTTATGAAGTTTTTTAGCAAGTGCTATCTTTAAAATAGACTCTTTCGTATCACCAACACTTGCTATACTTGGGCTCTTATGTACTACGAGGCTGACGCTACTGTTTAGGTCTAGGCCATTTAGCAAACCACGCCTGATATCACCGTCTGTTACCGTACCTACTAGAGCATCATTTTCATCAACAACGATGGCTATTTGAAGCCCTCCGTTGTTGATAGTCTGCAAGGCATCTTTTATGGTTGAATTTATACTTAGTTTTATATCGTTTACTATTCTCATTTTATACCTATATCATAAAATTTCTTTTTCAAAATATTATCAAGCTTTGTCTCTTTTAAAATTTTTAGCATTTTTTTACTTGGACTACCACCATCGTATGGATTGATTGTGTCTTGTAAAATTTGCTTAAATTCCTTCGAATATGCTTTTGTTATAGCCGCTAAAATTTCATCTTTTATAGGCCTAGCGTCTATAACGCTAATGGCTTTAGTGCGTCCTTTTTGGCGGTCGCCTATGTTGATGGTTGTTTTTTTAAAGCTTGGAACCTCCAAGATGCCACTTGAGCTATTTCCTAGGACAATATCAACAAATTTTATCGCACTTAGGTATCTTAGCTGCCCAAGTGAAGCAAACGCCACAGCTTTTTGTGAATTTTTACTCACATATTCATCTATCATTTTATTTATCACATCGCCATCTGTATCGCTATTTGCTTTTGTAAAGATAAAATTTGTATCCTCTAACTCATCTATTGCTTTTAAAAGCTCACCAAACTGCTCTCTTGCACTACTATTTTCAAGTGTCACCGGATGAAAAGTGATGAGGATATTTTTTTTAGCAAGCTTAAATTTTATAGACTTTTCAAACTCATCTTTGTTTAGTAAATTTAACTTTTTTATATTTTCTATGCCAGGGCCACCAACATTAAAAACCATCCTAGGCTCTTCGCCAAGCTGAATTATGCGATTTGCGTACTCATTTGTAGCTGCAAAATGTATATGGCTCATCTTTGTTATGCTGTGTCTAAAAGCTTCGTCAAATGCTCCCTGCGTGGTCTCGCCGCCATGGATATGTGCTATTGGTATTTGCATGATACTAGCGACACCTGCTACACCAAATATCTCATATCTATCACCAAGAAGCACCAATATATCAGGCTTAAGCTCAGCTAGTGCCGGAGCAAATTTCTCATAAACTCTTGCCATCTCCGAACAAATATCAAGGCTTGTATGAGAACTACTTAAAATTTCTATCTTTTTATCTATCTTAAATTCTTTTTCTATTTCTTTATATGTGAGTCCAAACTCAGGGGTTAAATGCATGCCAGTAACAATAAGCTGAAGTTCAAGCTCACTATCTGCCTCGATCTCTTTTAAGAGCCAGTAAAGAAGGCCATATTCGGCTCTAGTGCTTGTAACGACACAAATTTTTCTCATATTAGTTCATCTTGTTTATAGTCTTTTTGTGAAATTTGTCCGACCACCTCATCCCACCTCATAGGATTTATGCCGTCTCCTGGGCGTTTTACACAGATATTTAGCTCGCTAAAAATTTCACCCTTTTTTATATCGCATTTTGCCACGATCGACTTTCTAGCTATTTTTATATTTTCGCTCTCGCTTTTGCTAAAGTGTTTTAGTCCGTCTCCAAGTGCTAGCTCGATATTTCTAATAGCTCTAACCATAGCCGCTAGCTCATCTGGCTCAAGGCTCGCCTTATGATCAGGCCCAGGCATACTCTTATCGAGTGTAAAGTGCTTTTCTATGATCTTTGCACCCATGGCAACCGCTGCGATATCAACCTCGATGCCAAGCGTATGATCGCTATACCCGACTTCAAGCCCAAAGGCATTTTTAAGAGTTATCATCGCCTTTAAATTTACATCCTCCATCGGCGTTGGATACTGTGTATTTGCATGAAGAAGGCTTATGTTTTCCCGTTTCGTACCGCTTTTTACAAGTGCTTCTATCGCGGTTTCCACCTCGCCTAAATTTGCCATGCCGGTTGAGAGAATGATCTTTTTATTAAGCCCGCCTATCTGCCTAAGATATGGCAAATTTGTTATCTCGCCACTTGGGATTTTAAACATGCCAAGCCCCAGCTCGTCAAGAAGCTTTATGCTGTCGCTATCAAAAGGAGTTGAGAGAAAAGTGATATTTTTTTCTTTGCAGTAGGCTATAAGCTCTTTATGCGTGTTCTCGTCTAGTTCAAGCTTTTTTATCATCTCAAACTGGCTTTCATTTTTATCGGTAGTTTCTTTTTGATAGCTAGCCTTTTGCGCATTTTTTGAAACAAGATTTTGAGCTTTAAAGGTCTGAAATTTCACTGCATCAGCGCCAGCTTTGGATGCTACATCGATCAGTTTTTTGGCTAAATTTATATCACCATTGTGATTTACTCCAGCCTCAGCTATGATAAAAACCCTATTTGACATCAAATTTCCTTTAAAATGCTAGTTTTACGCCTTTATAAAAGCGTTTTTCTCCAAGTTTCTCATCACGCTAGTTCCGCCGCCTATGATAGAATTTTCGCCTATCACTATATACTCTTTGCTGGTTGCATTGCTGCCAAAGAATGCCCCATCTTGCACAACAACGCCGCCATTTACCACACTTGCTGTTGAGATATGGCAATGATCGCCGATAGTTGCGTCATGCTCCACAAGCGCCTTTGTATTTATAATGCAGTTTTTGCCGACACTTGCACCAGCGTTGATCAAGGCATGATGCATCACTACGCTTCCCTCAGCTACACATGCATGCTTTGAGATATACGCAAGTGGTGAGATGATGGTTGGAAGTATGAAACCTATTTCTTTTAGCAGTGCAAACAACCTTTTTCTAGGCTCACTGTTTTTTATCTGACCAACCGTCACCACAGCATTTTTGCATGATTTAAAAACCTCAGCCAGATCATCATCGCTACCGATGATCTCGTAGCCAAGCACCTTTTTGCCAATATTTTCTGCTGTATCTATGATACCAATTATATTAAATTTAGACCCGCACTCGATGACATCTATCACACTTTTGCAGTGCCCACCGCCACCTACTAAAACTATATCTTGCACGGCTAAACTCTTGCGCTACTTGGGATATTTACTATCCTATCGCTTAGAAATTTAGCATTTTTTAGCTCATCTCTTTGGCAGTCCTTAAACATATCAAGCTCATTCATAAGCTGCCATATAGGACGCGTAAAAACGCCATTTTCATTACTAAATTTCAAAAACTCATCTCGTTTTTCACGGCTCTCAAATAGCACCGCATTTAGCCAAAAATTTGACCTAGCGTCCGCTGGCTCATCTATAAATTTCACATCATCAAATTTAGCAAAATACTCTTTATATATCATCGCAAGCTCGCGTTTGCTCTTTAAAAATAGCTCTAAATTTTCAAGCTGCGCCACAAGAAGGGCCGCGTTTAAATTTGGCAGGCGGTAGTTGTAGCCGATCTCGCTGTGACGATACTCAAAAGGATGTGGCACTTTGGCGGTTGTAGTGATAAATTTAGCGTGCCTTGCTATCTCCTCGTAGTTTGTGATGATAGCTCCGCCACCGCCACTTGTGACGATCTTATTGCCATTAAAGCTCATCGCCGCAAGCTTGCTAAAATTCCCTGTATGAGTCCCTTTATAGTAGCTGCCAAGGCTCTCGGCGCTATCTTCTACTAAAGTGATGTTCCAACGCTTGCAAATTTCGGCTATCTCATCTATCTTGCAAGGCAGTCCAAAAGTATGCATAGGCACGCAGGCACGCACTATCCTGCCACTAGTTTTATTTACACATTTGCCGCCTTTTAGCTCGCAGTTTTTCTCTAAAAATGCGCTAAGTGAGGCTGGCGACATACCGAGCGTATCAAGATCAACGTCCACGAAAACTGGCTTTGCAAAAAGGTAACTAATGGCGTTGCAAGTGGCTATAAAAGTAACTGGCTGCGTGATCACTTCGTCATTTTGCTCTACTCCGGCTAGTTTTAGGCAGATGTGAAGCGCAGAGGTGCCATTTGTCGTAGCCACTGCAAATTTAGCACCGACCATTTGAGCTAGCTTGCTCTCAAACTCATCGACAAATTTGCCGACACTTGAGACAAAGCTAGAGTCGATGCACTCAAGTAGATATTTTTTCTCATTGCCTATAAATTTAGGCTCGTGAAGCGGGACTTTGTCCTTATTAAAGGTGCTTTTTATAAATTTCAAAACCTCGTCAAAATCACATTTTTTCATCGAGATATTTTCCTGTTTCTTTATGCATAAAATTTGGTATGAGCTCGAAAACTTCGTGTAAAATATCCTCTTTGCTCCATGTCAAGCTTGATTTTAAATTTAAGATATTGTTTTTAAAAATTTCTAGCTTTTTGTTGTCAAAATTTGCATCATTTTTAACTATGCCGATATTTTGAAGTCTTTGCATATCAAGCTTCTCGCCATCAACGAAAAACTCCTCGTAGTCCTTCTCTCCAGTCGTGTCGCTAGGCGCAAAAAGACAAGGATAAAAGCCATCTTTTGGAAGCACTTTGGCTAGCTTTCTAGCCTCCTCCTCATTTTCACACAAAAATGGCTTGTAGCCCAAATTTGCCAAGTATCGCTTGGCTATCTCGCTAAATGTTATGAGGTCTAAATTTTCATCTAGTTTTGGGAAAAATATATCTCTATTGTCGCCAAAAATGGTGCTTAAAAGGCAGAGTTCACCGCTCTCTTTTGGCGTTAAAAAGTAGCGCCTGACATCGTTTGGAGCGACTATGGGCTGAGACTTTTCTATGCGTTTTTGAAAGCCAAAAAGAAGCGAGCCGTCGCTAAATGCTACGTTTGCAAACCTAGCCATCGAGACGTCGACCTCTAAAGAGTGCCTAAACGCAAACATCTCCATGATGCGCTTGCTAGCTCCCATTAAATTTACAGGGTTTGCGGCCTTGTCGGTGCTAACGCAGAAATATTTTTTTGACTTCATATCCGAAGCTTGAGCCAGCGTTTTATCAGTGTTAAAGATGTTTGTTTCAAGCATTCTCATGAGTGTAAATGGGTCTTTTTCGCTTCTAACGTGCTTTAGCGCTGATAAATTTAACACGTAGTCAAATCCACCACTTTGCGCCAAAAGTGCGTCAAATTCGGCGCTTGCAACATCTATGGCAAAAGTTTTAAAGTCACCATTTATATATCCAAACTCGCTTCTTATATCGCGCACTAGTTCAACAAGGTTGTTTTCAGAGATATCAACGACGTAGAGTTTTTTGGGATCTCTTATAAAGATCTCTTTTGTCACGGCAGAGCCTATAGATCCTGCCCCACCGATAACTAAAAAGCTTGAGCTTGAAACTATCTCTTTTAGTTCTTTATCAAGCGCATTTATGTCATCTTCAAAGAGATTTTTCGTGCGTCCTATTAAGCTTAAGATATCCATTTTTAGTCTTCTTTTGGAAATATTCCACGTTTTTTAAGCTCTTTTATAAGAGGCTTAGAGGCTTCTTTTGTTGTTTCTATATCAGCATTTATGCCACCGGCTGCCGAAAATAGCCAGTATTTATGCGCATTTGCCCATTCAAATAACTTATCTATTTTTTCTTTGTTCGTATCGCTAGGTGCTACAGAAATTTTAGCAAGCTCTAGCTCCTGGTAGAAAACCGATATCATAAAAACATTTTGTATGTATTTCATATACTTTCTTTTTGATATAAAGTCTTTGGCTTTATCTACTTTCTTGACTATTTTTAAAAGTTCATCAAAATGCTTTTGAGTTATCTTGTCTTGTTCTCTTAGTAAATTTAACTCATCTATCCTAGGAGTAACTTCTAAAAATACTTTTTCAAGCTCTTTCTTCAAAAATGTTTGCATTTTTATCTTTTCTTGTATTACTTTATAGGCTTTTAGCATATCGTTATTTGTTGTTTTTTCACTATTTTTTGATATGTGAGGCAGTTTCTTTTCTTTTTTATCCACACAAAGCTCTCTCATAACCTCCAAAAATGGTCTTTCTATAGTTCCTTCTATTCTTGCACCACCTTCAGTACAGTTATACGAAGTTATATTTTCGAGTTTGGACTGCTCAATATCATTTTCAAACTGATTTTTAAATAGCGTCCAAACATAAGTTGTTCGTACTTCTCCTTCGCCACCATAAGCTGTGATATATAAATTTTCATCTGGCTGAGCTATAGTATGACCTTTTGCATGACTTGCTCCATCTTTGCCAAAAGCAAGATCCTGACCTATAAAAACAATATTTTTATGTCCTAACACATAGGCCAACTGATAAGCCATGTTTGCACAACTATGTCCTACTCCTAAATAGCCATATTTTTTTAAACCGAACATCTTCTCTTCATGTTGTGGCTTCATGGTAAGCACTAAGCGTCTTGGTAATATATTTTTTACGCTTTGTGTATGGGTCACCGAAGAAATAACAAAATATATATCTTCATCAACATCTGGGTGTTTTTTTTCAAAAAAAGTAGATGTTGGTATCATGCGTTCAATCGATGTTACGTAGTCAGGCTTTATACCATTTCTAGCAAGTATGGGGTATGAAGCATCGACACTTATAATACTTACATAAGGTGCAAATTTTTTAAGTGTCTCTAGCTGCTTGTCTAAGCTTGGGCCAGTAGAGACAATTATGGCTGTATCAACTAGCTTATGCCTCTTTTTGATTAGATCATGGTAGCAATAATTTTTAAACATCTCTGGTAAATTTTCTATATTTTGCCTTGTGCCTATCAAAAGATCATCTATAGAGTTGCCATGGGCTATAACTATATGAGAAAATGCCTCTGCAAATTTTTTATTTATATCTATATAGTCATCTGAAAATTGATCATAAAATTTAGAGTGTATTATTAAATTGTATGTCTTTGAGTAGGGTTCTAACTCAGCGTTTACTATAAGATAGTGAAACTGTGTGTGAGTTGTAAATTCTGAGAAAAATAGCACTATCTGCTCTTTTTCTAACTCTTCAGATAGATCGATCAAATTTAAAACGCTATAAATTATTTCGATCTCTGGTTCAATGATAGCAATGCTTTTATGAGTCTTATTTTTTGCTAGAGCTTTATAAAATACACCATTTCCAAGACCATAGAAAAAAAGACCTGGGTATCTTTTGTATTTTTTTTCTATCTCATCAAGCATCTTATATGTCTCTTCGACAGGATTTTCATATATGGATTCAGACGTCTCTTTGTTTATGATATTTATATCCAAAGGATCATTTTTCCCTAAAACTATCTCATATTTATTTTGTGATGTCATACTAAATAGCCTAGCAGCCAAAACTTCATCTTGCTGAAATAGTGCTTGAAGATTCTTCTCAAAGATAGGATTTGTTATACCGTTTAGCTTTGTTTCTTTTATCTGCGCAGCTACTTTTTTATCTTTTTTTTCTGTCATGTATATCCTTATATTTGAGCTTGATTTATGAGCTAGTTTATAAATTTTTAAGCAAAAGCTGTGCCAAATTTAAAATTTATTTATCAAAGCTCTGCTCTTTCTAGCTTCTATTTCGTCAAAATTTCGTTATTGTTTAGGGTTTTTATAAAAAGTGGGCGATAAATTTAGCCTTTGCAAAGTCGCAAAGGCATGAAAATTACTTCAAAATTCTAGGTAGCGTGATGCCTTCTTGGGCTTGGTATTTGCCGTTTTTATCAGCATAAGTCACCTCGCAAGGCTCATCACCCTCGATAAATAGCACCTGCGCGATGCCCTCGTTTGCATAAATTTTCGCAGGAAGTGGCGTCGTGTTTGAGATCTCTATCGTGATATGCCCCTTAAATCCCGGCTCAAAAGGCGTCACATTTACAATGATGCCGCATCTTGCGTATGTGCTCTTGCCAAGGCAGATCGCTAGCACGTTATCAGGCATGTTGAAGTACTCGATCGTGCGTGCCAAAGCAAAAGAATTTGGCGGCACTATGCAGACGTCGCCCTTAAAATCGACCACATTTTTCTCATCAAAATTCTTTGGATCAACGACGGTCCCGCCGATGTTTGTGAAAATTTTAAACTCATCGCCCACGCGTATATCATAGCCATAGCTAGAAACGCCGTAGCTAACGACGCCGCGGCCCACTTGCTCCTCGGCAAATGGCACGATCATCTTCTTTTCAACCGACATTTTCCTTATCCAAGAGTCTGATTTTAAACCCATTTTTGCTCCTTTTTTGGGGCGATTATAACGCTTTGCATCTTTAAAGTAAATTTAATGGCATTTTGCAATAAATTTTAAGAAAATCAGTATAATTTTAAAAGAAAAATTTAATAAAGGACAAAAATGCAAGAGAGAAACGCTGAAATTTTCACTGGCGAGCGCGCGATGTTTGGAGCAAAGGGACTAAATTTTACTAACTGCATCTTTGAAGATGGCGAGTCACCGCTAAAACATAGCTCAAATTTAAAGCTAAACGAGTGCATTTTTGCCTACAAATATCCACTTTGGTACGCAAGTGACATCACGCTAAATGGCGGATACTTGGAGCCTCTAGCAAGGGCTGGCATGTGGTACAGCACAAATTTAAGCTTCAAAGATGTGGTCATAAATGCGCCAAAAAGCTTTAGAAAAAGCTCGCAAATTTTACTTGAAAATGCAAATTTCTCAGATGCCGCCGAGACACTTTGGGGGTGCGAGGACGTGAAGATAAAAAACGCCTTTGCAAAAGGGGATTACTTTGGGGCAAACAGCGAAAATTTAGAGATTGATGGGCTAAGCTTGGACGGCAACTACTGCTTTGATAGCTGCAAAAACCTCCGCATCACAAACTCAAAACTCATCTCAAAAGATGCCTTTTGGAACTGCGAAAACGTGGTCGCGCAAAACTGCCTCATCTCAGGCGAGTACCTAGCTTGGAACGCTAAAAATGTGATACTCATAAACTGCACGATAAAGAGCTTGCAAGCACTTTGCTACGTGGAAAATTTGGTCGTGAAAGATTGCATTTTTATGGATACAAGCCTTGCTTTTGAGTATTCAAGCGTCGATGTGAGCACAAAAAGCAGCATAAAAAGTGTGAAAAACCCAAAAAGAGGCGTCATAAGAGCTGGCAGGATAGAGGAGATCATCATAGACGGCAGCTTGGTTGATACGAGCAAGATAGAGATCATCACGGATGAAATTTAGCCAAAATTTAAAGAAATAACATGCAAAATGAAAAATTTAGAGCGAAATTTAGTATAAAAAACGATGCTAAATTTAAAAAGCTACTACACAAGGTCTCAAGCACCGTCTATAAGAAGAATAAATTTGTGTTTTTGATGAGAGCAATCGAGCTGCCATTTGCTGTGCTATGTGCAGTAGCTTTGCTTGTGCTTTTTAACGTTTTTGAGAACGACTTAACAGTTTTTTCGGATATAAGTGACGTCTCTTTTTTGGCAAAAAATTTAGCCATTGTTCTTTGTGTCGGCATAGTCTTGCTCTATATTTATGCGGCTATAATTAAACCAGTTTTATTTACTAGAGCCATTTACTCAAACATCGATGTTGAGCGCGAACAAGAGATCGTTATATATGATGATGAGGTCTTGTTTGCCACAGCAACGAGCACGGTTCATTTTTCATATGGTGCGTTTCTTGGCACTTGCGAAACGGATGATTTTATAGCTTTGATCTTAAAAGAAGGCAGCTTCTTACAGATCCCAAAAGAGTCGCTAAATGAAAAAGCACAAGAAATTTTGGAATTTCTAAAAGAAAAGATAGGCTGAAATTAGTAAAATTTTTAGGCATTATGAATTTCTCTAAAAACATAGATATTATTGCTTTAGTGGTACCAAATATTATTTTTGCCAATAAAAATATAGAGATAGTCAAGGATGAAAATTTGATTTGTTTTTGAAAAATCATTTGCTACACAACTCAAATTTTTAAAATCAAAATAGCTCGCGGATAAACAATCTTATAAATTTTGTAAAATTTAATAACTTTTATCCTAAGAAGTAGTAAAATAGTTACACTTTTTTGATCGGAAATGATATGAAATTTAAAGATTTTAAAGAAAAAAACAGTAGTAATTATGACTTTTTCACAGCTGACGAGATGAGCTATAAAGAATTTGTACAACTAAGCTTTAAGGAGTTTTTAACTAGCGATAATGACTCAAAGTGGCAGCTTAATATAGATGATAAAAGGTTTAACTCATTTCCAAATTTCACCCAAAAACATCAAATTTGCATATCGAATTTAGACTATGAAGATAATATTTTTCAGTTTAGAATTTGCTCAGAAAACAACGTATCAAGCCTTGGCTATCGCATGTTTACGAGCTTTGATAACGCTCATAAAGACTTTGTCACAGACGATATTAAGCACTCTGATGAGATTATGATGAGCCTAAAGCTTGGCGAGCTTAAAGAGTTCCCTTGTATATCAAAATGCGGCTGGTGGATCAAAGATATCTGGCGAGACATGTATCCTATCTTGGACGAGACTAACAGCGAGGACTTTGTGGCTGACATTATAAAAAACGAATTTACCAAAAAGATGACCGAGATAAACGAATGCTTAAAGCACGCTCAAAATAGCGGCAAGCTTGACGAAGTTATCACCAAACTAAAAGCTAAAATCAACTGAATTTAGAAATTTCCACCCACCGCACACGAGCTAGCTGGATATGAAGTAAGTCCGTAGTCAGCTGACTCAACGTTATAAAAGTCTAAATTTGCACTTCGCGAGATGATATACTCAAAGCCTTTTTGATTTAGTTCGATCAAAATTTCAAGCTCCGCATCTCTTTTACAGACTATGCTTTCAAAAAAGTGAGAGAAGAAAGAAATTTTGGCATTTTCTTTTTGCATTGAGTGATTTAGCATGAGCTCCATATTGCTAAAAATTTTAAAGATAGTTTGATTTGTCTCAAATTTACCAAACCTTGCGTAATAATTTTGCAAATTTACATCATTTAGCACGATGTTTTTGGTGCAGTTTTTAGTGATCTGCTCATAGATAAGACCAAAGAGTTCGATCGAAGCATTTTGATTATCCATCACTCTATTTTCGTGATTTGTGACTACTACAAAGCCATCTTTTATCTCGTATTTTTCATTTTTATAATAAAAGCTAACATTTGCCACCTCTTGCTCGAAACGCTTTTTATAAGCAAAAGGCAAATAGTTTAAAACGCCCATTTTATCGATAATAGCTGAGCTTCTTACACCACCATCTAGCTCGTGCTGCATGAAGTATCTTATGAAGCTACCTTGCTCTATGTCAAAGCTGTTTAAATACTCGATCTTATCAAGATAGATGCATCGGTAGAGCTTTACAAATTCTGGGTTTAGCCTCAAATTTATCTCATCTTGTAGCTCGCCATACTTTTCAGTCTGATCTGCGTCTATAAATTCGATGATATTCATCTGCTTTTCGATCTTATCTTTTACAAAGATCGAAATTTTAACATCTTGCATCTCGTAAAAGCACTTTATCGTATCTGTGGCACTTTTGGTGATATCTGTTTTAAATTTCTTAGCAAGCTCTGCTTTTTTAAGGGTGAGCGAAAAGTCGCCATTTTTTAGCTTGTTTTGTGAGTATAAAAGATAGAGCAGCTGCTCATAGACCATTAGATGTGAGTAGGTTAAAAAGGTATTGTCCACTACAATTACGTAGTAGCAACGCGTTATAGAGTACCTTTTGTTGTTTTGCAAAAATTCATCATAAATTTTTAATTTGCTTGGGGATTTACATACCTTAAAAACATCATATGATTCTAAAAATATATTTTCCATTACTACCCCTTTTTACCTTTGCAAAAATATTACATAACTATTCTTTAAGC
>NZ_CABPUY010000003.1:247354-271842 GCF_902460575.1 Campylobacter concisus
GACTGGCTCAATCGATCACTTGTTTAGATTTCAAAGATTGACTAATAGTTTAACAATTGTAAGTTAAAAGAACAACGATAAGAAAAAGGCTTTATTAACGTTGAAGTTAAAGGTGGTTTCTCGTTTCGTGAGCTGGAATTATATATGAGGGATGCTTAAAAATAGTTGAAATAATTGCAAAATATTTTACAAATTTAAATTTTATTTTTTATGTAGAAATTTGGAGAGCTTCCTTGCTCTCCGTTTGATTTAACGCTACCACTTTGATAGCAAATTTACATCTATGATTACATAGGTTGTGTTACTTCGTCCTTGATCTCAACAGTAACAGTTGTTCCGCTAGTATCATTTGTATATGCGGTATAGCCGTCAGTTGATGTACCTTTTTGCCAGCCAGCATCTTTAAATTCTACTTTGTCTCCAGCATCAGCTGTTATTTTTAGCGTATTATCACCATCTGTTAAGCTTATGACATCACTTAGTTTAAGGCTTAAAGTAGTATTTTGGCTCTTGTTAGAGATATTAAGCTCCTCAAAGTTATGTGCATGATCTGCGATGCTATCTAAATTTATAGATCTGCCTGGGTTGGTAATAGCTAATTTGTCATAGCCATCTCCGCCATCGATTTTACCATTTTCAATATTACCAACAGCTATAGTATCATCGCCAGCACCTAAATCTATCAATGATGATTTATTTTTTACATCTCCACCAATGGTAACCTTATCATTGCCAGCGCCAGTTAAGAGAGTAGATTTATCAAAATCATCATCAATGTTAATAGTATCAGCACCTTTTCCTGAGATGATCTTAGTGTCACCATTTATCCACGACTCAACAGTTAAAGCATTATCTCCGTCACCTAAGTTTATAGTAGAGTTTGTTACGTAGTTACCAACATTTACTATATCATCCCCATCGCCAGTTGTAACTATACTTCCTTTAATATAATTTTCAACGGTTAGTTTATTGTCTCCATCACCTAAATTTACACCATACTCTTCATTGGTTCCGGCTATTTTTCCACTAGCATTTAATATATAGCCGCCAACTTCTACAACATCATCTCCACTACCAGTTGCGACTTTAGAGCTATCTATGTTTGTGCCAACCGTTAATTTATTGTTACCATCACCCAAATTTATGTTAGAGTGATTTGTTATATAGCTATCGCCAGCGTGTTGCCATTTACCAACGGTTACAACATCATCGCCATTTCCTGCTATAACTATTGATTTGTCGATATTTGTACCTACATTTAGTGTATTGTTGCCTCTACCTAAATCTAGCTTCGAGTCTTCATTTATCCAGCCCCAGCCATGTTTATTGTTGACAGTTACGATATCATCACCATTGTCTAATTTAACTTCCGAGCCGTGAGTAAATGTTTTAACATCTATTTCTACAGTTTTCCCCTTAGCTGCTTCAGTGATTTTTTGATCGCTCTTTCTTCCATAATCTAAAAGCAAGAAAGTTTCATCACCATTTCCATAAATAGCGCTAGCATCCAATTTTGTGCGAGGTGCGCCAGTAAAGTCAAACACTATTTCATCTTGACCTTTTTTACCTATATTTCCAGCAGCATCACTAAAATAAGCCTCTGCAACATAAGAGTCACCGTTAGAGCCTATACCAAAAACACCTATTTTGCCGTTTGCCTGACCTTGGTTGTTTTTCATCTCGCCCATATAGCCTCTATCTATTTCAGCTTGAGATACTGGGCGCTCATGCCAACCAGTTTCATCCCATTTATAGTGGAATATATCGCCAGCTTTTACAGAGCCGTCTTGTGGGATGATCGCCTTCCAAGATAAGCGTCCAGGATGCTCATTGGTAAGATTTTCATTCCAGCTAAATTTACCATCATTGTTTTTATCCTCGATAAACTCAACTCTTGCATCCACTATCTTCGTATCAACAGTTATGGTTACTGGAGCAGCCTCGGCTGTATTGCCAGCTTTGTCAGTAGTTTTTACTTTAAGCTCATGCTCGCCGTCGCTAAGCGGATTGCTTACTTCAAATTTCCAAGAACCGTCACCTTTTGCCTCTACCTGACCGATTTTGTTTGTACCATCAAAGATCTCTACAGTTGAGCCAGCCTCTGCTTTGCCTGATAGAGTTGGTGTGTTATCGTTTGTTAGGCCTTTTAGTGTTTTGCCCTCAACTGTCACATCGTTGCCCTTAACATTACCATTTACAACGCCACCTGCAACATCATCGATAACGCTATCAAATGTAACCTTAGTGCCTGTATCTACTGTTATAGTAGCTGGGTCAGAAGCCTTGATCGCATTTGAAGCTGGAGATGAAGCTGTGATACTATGAGCACCTTCACCAAGTGGAGTGGCCGGAGTGATAGACCAGTTGCCAAATTTATCAGTTGTTGTGCTGCCTATCTTAGTCGTGCCATCATATAGCTCTACTACTGAGTTAGGATCTGCTTTGCCGTTAAATGTCGGAGTGCTGTCGTTTGTTAGTCCTTTTTTAGTTACGCCATTTACTACTACGTCATTATCTTTGATATTGCCGTGATCTATACCGCCTGCAACGTCGTCGATCACCTCTGTAATAGTGACAACATTTACGTTCGCTAAGAATGCAAAACTTAAATTGCTTCCACTATCGTTACCATTTAGATTAAGGTGGTCTGTGATAGTAGCATCAACACCAGTTGCATGGACATAATCTGACTTCAAAACGCCATTTTCATACATATTATATATTGGCACGCCAGTTATTTCGATAGCGTTGTTATTTAGCGCTGGGATGCCTGCATGTGTGACATTGCCAGCTGCATCGACCTCGTCAAAAGTCACAGTGCCGTCAGCTGCTTTGTGAATGATAAATGCCTTAACAAATGTTGGCTCTGGGTTATGTGCTGGGTATTGTTTTACACCAGTGTCGGCATAAATTTTGTTGTAGTCAGTTACAGCAACTGTTAGTTTGTCTCCGTCTGAGAACACTTTTGGCAATGTTATGCGAGCTGTAGTGTGGCTGATATCGCCGTCCTTTATAGCGTCAGCTACGCTTATACCAGCATTTAGTGCGCCTGAACCACTTCCTGAAACACTTGGATCATAAACTTTGTTGCCTTCTATAAATTCAACCTTCGGAGCCTCCATGCTATCTCTAAATATCCATGTATTTCCGTTAGACTGCTCTGCACGGTCATCACCTTTTACGGTCACTTCTATACCACGTGCGTGTGTATGATTATAGGTGGTTGTTGGCATATCGTGGATATCTATACCAAATTTCTCGCCAGCACCATTTGTAGATGTAAGACCAGCTTTTATAGGTGTCTTATCATCAGCTGAAGTGATCTGATCAACTGTCATAGAGCCATCAGATGCTTTATGAACTAAGAAATACTTATAAGCAGTCGTATCTGTGCCACCTGTTGCAGCTAAAGATGCAGCACTAGGTCCATATCCATATTTTACAGTTACGACATCGCCGTCTTGAACATTCTCAGGTAGTGAGATGCGTGCTGTGGTGTGGTTGATATCACCATCTAGCATAGCTGTATTTCTATTTTGATTTGTTATTTGATCTGATTTTTCATTTAGAACATTGCCATGCTCATCAAGCTCTACAAATTTAACTTCAGCCTTGCCAACATTTTCAAATTTAACACTTGAAGTAGCTTTAAGGGTTGTGCCCTCTAGCTCAACTGTGATGCTAGCTGCATTTCCGAGGGCTGTTTGATAGTGGCTATAGTCATAACTAACCTTTATGCCATCGCCGTCAAATACATTGTTGCCTTTTGTATCTATAACGCTTGTAACATTGCCACTAGCATCTTTATGAACTGTGTAATAGTCATTTATACCAGTTCCTATAACGTGGATCTTGCTGCCATCCTTTGCAAGGTTTGGTATGCTGATGGTTACAGTAGCTTTTGCGCCATCCTCAGCATAGTTCTCACCTCTTGTGATAGTGCCGTTACCATCTGCGTCATCATTAAATTTGATAGTAAATTTATCTGGAGCAGTAGTCTCGCCTGTGGCTGTGTTGCCAGCGCCATCAGTAGCCTTTGCAGTCACTGGAGTGTTGTCTTTTGTCGCATTGTCGCTGATAGTGACCTTGCCACTATGCGGATCAAGCTTGAAAGCACCTGTTGGAGCTGTCGTCTTGCCAGGAGTGCTATCTACGACCCAGCCAGCGCTTGGGTTTTTGACTACGGTGATTGTTTGCGTGTTGCCGCCATTATCTGTGTATGAAATTTCAACCTTTGTCGCGTCATTGTCGTGAGGCACCACATCAACTGTGCCGTCAGCCTTTGGAGTGAGATCTACTTGCGGCGGCACAACGTCTGATACTGGAGTAGTAACTGGTGTACCATTGCCTGCATCATCTTTTGGAGTAACTTTTACCTCAGTACCTGGTTTTAGTGGTTCATTATTTGGTGTAGGAACACTAAATGTACCATCAGAATTTACTGGAACTGTAACTGGGGTATGACCAGGAATTTCAACAATTACAGTGGTATTTGGATCTGGGTTTGGAACCTTACCAGTTACTACTGTTGAAGTGTTGTTAATTGGATCTAGAGTTACTGTTGGGATAGTTACGTCTGATACTGGAGTAGTAACTGGTGTACCATTGCCTGCATCATCTTTTGGAGTAACTTTTACCTCAGTACCTGGTTTTAGTGGTTCATTATTTGGTGTAGGAACACTAAATGTACCATCAGAATTTACTGGAACTGTAACTGGGGTATGACCAGGAATTTCAACAATTACAGTGGTATTTGGATCTGGGTTTGGAACCTTACCAGTTACTACTGTTGAAGTGTTGTTAATTGGATCTAGAGTTACTGTTGGGATAGTAGTATCTACAAAGCCAGCGTCACCACCAGCATTATCGGCTGCGCCGCTTACGCCGCCTATCCTTTCAGCACCTCTTGCGTTATTTAGATCGCCTATAGAGCGGAAATTTTCATTGATATTTGAGTAGTGACCGCCCTCATCAAACGACGCTGCACCAAGGCTAACGCCATCTCCACCACCAGCTGCGGCTGCGTTACCACCAGCGGCAGTCTCCTCTAGTTTTGTTAGATCCTCGCCGTTTAACAACGCTTTTTGCAAGTCACTAACATCTGCTACGGTATTTGGTTTTTGTCCTGCGGCTACATTTTCGTCAAGCTTTAACGACTCATCACCCAAGATGGTGACATCTTTGCCATTGTCCATTGAAACTACGGCTTTAGAAGAAGCTGAAGAGGTCTTTACAACCTCCCCAAGATATAAAGCGTCGCCAACTTTTAAAACGCGGCTAACGCCATTTTGATCTACAGCTACTACTAAGCCTTAGATTTGTTTGATTACTCCTACTTGAGTTTGCATGTCTATCCTTATCGTAAAATAAATTTTACGTAATTTTAAGACATTTTAATCCTCTTTGTATATTGTACTTAGGTACAGTTGTGACATTATTGTGCTGCGATAACCTCAATTTCTACAAGTGCATCTTTTGGCAAAGTCTTCACAGCCACCGTGCTTCTAGCAGGATATGGCTCTTTGAAAAATTTAGCGTATGTGACATTTACTTTAGCAAAATCTGCCATATCTGCTAAAAAGATCGTAGTCTTTACGACATTATCAAAACTAAGTCCAGCCTCAGCCAAAATGTTTTGCAAATTTGTAAGTGACTGCTCGGCTTGAGCCTCTACGCTACTACCTGCAAACTCGCCCTCTGGTGTGACGCCAAGCTGACCTGAGATAAATAAAAATCCATTCGCGCTAATCGCCTGAGAGTACGGTCCGATCG
Organism: Campylobacter concisus; assembly: GCF_902460575.1. Lineage (GTDB taxonomy): Bacteria > Campylobacterota > Campylobacteria > Campylobacterales > Campylobacteraceae > Campylobacter_A > Campylobacter_A concisus_AW. Next base: position 253,127 of record NZ_CABPUY010000003.1, read on the forward strand.
CTTGTGGAGCGTTTTTTGTTGAAATTTGTTTTTTCATATCTTCTCCTTTAAATTTTGGCAAAATCCTACTATAAATTTCTAAATTTTTAGGCACCAAAGGCTATAATGAGCAAAATTTCAAAAGGACAAAGATGCAAATAACCCTTGCACCAAACGAATTTTTAGATGACTACGCGCTTGGTGCGCAACTTGCCAAAAACGCTGGCATCTCATCAAATGCCTATCTTTTTTGGAAAAATGCGATCAGCGCTAAATTTGAAAACTCACGCATCGTTTTTCTTAGAAAAAAGAGCGTCCCAGAGAAATTTAAAAACGCGCTAGAAGAGTGCACGCCGTTAAATGGTCTTGTGCCAACTGGCGTCTTTTGCTCATTTACCTCGCTTGCCCCCTCCCACCTTGTCGCCAAAAATGGCTCTAAAATTTATGAGCTTTTTGAATTCCATGAAATTTGCGGTATCAAATTTTTAAATTTAAAGAAATTTTATGATGATTTCGAGCTTAACTACTCGTATAGGATTTACATCGAAAAGTGCAAATTTTTCTCGCCAGCGCCCTTTGAAAAGCGTATAAAACTAACTGAGACTATGTGTCTTGGCTACTACTAGCCACCTCGTAAACGATTAACGCCTCGGTTTTGTAGCCCCCTATCCTATCTTTATATAGTAAAATTTCGTCGTTTTCTCTTTTGGCGTAAATTTTAATGTGAGCGGAGTTTGTGCTCTCGTCGTAGTCATCGTAGATAAATTTAAACTCGTCCATATCCAGCGTGATAAACTGCAGCGCCTGAAACGAAACCGCAAAGAACATCTCCTCGCTAATGCCACTTGTTCTAAATTTATCAGCCAGCTTCACTACAAACGACCCCACGTCGCTAAAATACTCTTCAGGGCTCTCATACTCGCTTTCAAAGACCACTATCTCATTTAGCGACCACTCATTTTGCGTCTTATTTTCTTCAAATTTCTGACCTTTTTTGATGGCGCTTTTTAAAAATATCCCTTGCGGTTTTGAGATGAAGCCCTCGTTTAAAATTTGCTTTAGCTTTAAATTTACTAGCTCGCTTTTTGTTTTGGTGAAAAATTTAAGTAGTGGCTTTGCTTGATCGTTGCAAAAAGTTTTCATTTTGGGAGAAATTCCGCTAGCCCCAAAGCTAGCGGATCAAATTTAGATTTTTTTGTAAGGTGCTTGACCGACTTCGTAGAAGTTATTGCCCTCGCAGTCGATAGCGACTATCGCTGGGAAGTCCTCTACTGTGAGCCTTGCGACTGCCTCTGGTCCTAGCTCTGGGTATGCCAAGACTTCATATTTTTTGATACTTTGGCTAATGACCGCTCCGATACCGCCGATAGCGACCATATAAACACAGCATGATTTTTTCATAGCCTCTACTACTGCGTCGTTTCGATATCCCTTGCCGATCATGCCATTTATGCCAACTTCGTTTATCATAGTTGGTGTGTATTTGTCCATTCTGCCGCTTGTTGTTGGACCTGCTGCGCCTATAGCTTGGTTTGGTTTAGCTGGTGTTGGTCCGACGTAGTAGATAGTCTCGCCCTTTAGCTCAACTGGTAGCTTCTCGCCACGTGCTAGAGCCTCTGTTAGCGCCTTGTGAGCGGCGTCACGAGCAGCGATGATAGTGCCTGAGATTAGGACATTGTCGCCTGCTTTTAGGCTTTTTACCACCTCTTTATCAAATGGTGCTGTTATTCTTTTTACTTCTGACATGTTATCTCCTTAAAGCTCGGCGTCTGCGTGGCGTGCAGCGTGGCAGTTGATGTTTATGGCTACTGGTAGGCCTGCGATGTGAGTTGGATACCACTCGACATTTACTTTTATGGCAGTTGTATCGCCACCAAGTCCTTGAGGACCGACGCCAGTTTTGCTAGCAAGCTCAAGAAGCTCATCTTCGAGTTTTGCATATCTAGCATCGGCATTTTTGCTATCTACTGGACGAACTGCAGCTTGCTTAGCTAGAAGTGCTGCTTTATCCATAGTGCCGCCTATGCCAACGCCTATTGTCATTGGAGGGCAAGCGTTTGGTCCAGCGTATTTTACAGCCTCTAAAAATACCTTTTTAACGCCCTCTATGCCATCAGCTGGCACAAGCATTTTTAGTATTGATTTGTTCTCACTACCAAAGCCCTTTGGAGCGACTTTTATCTTTAGCTTATCGCCTGGAACGATCCTAGTGTGGATGACTGCTGGAGTGTTGTTTGTGGTGTTTTTTCTCTCAAAAAGTGGCTCAGCAACGACTGATTTTCTAAGATAACCCTCAGTGTAGCCTTTTGCAACGCCTTCGTTGATCGCATCTTCGATATATCCGCCCTCGATATGCACATCCTGACCGATCTCGACAAAGACAACTGTCATGCCTGTATCTTGGCAAATAGGCGCAACGCCCTCTTCTGCTAGCTTGGCATTTTGCAAAATTTTGCCCAAGATATCCTTACCAAGAGATGAGCTCTCAGTGGTTTGTGCTTTTGTAAAAGCAGCCTTTAGATCTGGCGTAACGACGTAACAGGCTTGTTTGCAAAGCTTTGCAACAGTCTCTTTTATATCTTTTACGTTTACCGTTCTCATTTATCCTCCTCGTAAAAAACAATTTTTAATTATATAAATTATATGTAAAATTTAAGATTAAATTATAATATTAAATTTAATCGCCCAACCTCGGTGTTTAAATACTCTTAAGCAACTTTGGATAAACTACAACAAACTTAAATTTCAAAGGAAAAGTTATGAATTCGTTAGTCATCGTGATACTTGTTGTCGCAGTCATTTTTGTCTTTTTCATCAGCCTTTACAACTCGCTTGTTGCAAAGCAAAACCAGGTAAAAAGCGTGGAGGCTGGCATCGACGCGCAGCTAAAAAGAAGATATGACCTCATCCCAAATTTAGTAGCTACTGCAAAAGAGTACATGGTGCATGAAAAAGGCCTACTAGAAAACATCACTGCCCTTAGAGAAAGCGCTAGAAGCGCCTCTACAAATGAGGAGAAATTTGAGCTAAATAACAAAATTTCAAGCTTGCTAAATGGTTTAAGAGTAAGCGTAGAAAACTACCCAGACCTAAAAGCAAATCAAAATTTGCTTCACATCCAAAGCACGCTAAACGAGGTCGAAGAGCAAATTTCAGCTGCCAGACGTGCCTACAACTCAGCTGTTGAAATTTACAACAACGCCACACAGATGTTTCCTTCAAACATCGTAGCTTCAATGTTTGGCTTTCATAAAGATGTGTTTTTTGATATCCCTGAAAATGAAGCAGTTGCTCCAAACGTCGGTGATCTTTTCAAAAAATAAGGCATAAAAAATGCAAGCAGACGAACTAAAAGGCATCGATCTAAGCGACCTTGACGAGCTTGAAAAAGAGCGTCTTGCTATGGGGCAAAAAGCCTTTAAAATGATAGTTTATGGCTTTCTTGGCATCATAGTTGTAAGTGGTTTTTTGGCATCACTGCACCTTGGAAATTTATTTTTCTTTTTGCTAATCGGCGGAGTTTTTTATCTTGGCAAGACGATAAATGGGCTAAAAAACGAGCTTATAGCAAAATTTAAACAAAAAGTAGTTGGCGTCATCGTAAAAAACTATGGTCTAAATTTCAGCGCAAATGGCGGACTAAGTTTGAATGATTTTTATAAAATTTATGACGCTGATGTAAATAGACACTACGCAGAAGATATGATCTACGGACAGATAGACGAGACGCAGTTTAAGCTTTGCGATTTTTATGCGGCAAAAGAGACGCAAGGTGAGAAACGCACCACTACAACGGTGAAATTTCAAGGCATTTTGCTAAAGGCTGAGTTTAAAAAAGAGCTAAACGCCACGATCTACGTCTGCGATAAAAAGCGAACGTCTGATCTAAGAAGCGATGGCGAGCAAGCTGTGATGGATAACCCTAAATTTAATGAGCTTTTTAAGACCTATGCGACCGATCAGATCGCTGCTAGATACGCTCTGACGCCAAAGTTGATGGAAAATTTCACCACTCTAAGAACTAAATTTGACGCCCCACTCTCGGCAGTGTTTTTAAAAAATGAAATTTTCATCGCGATCGATCTTAGAAAGGATAGCTTTGAGCCTGATCTTAAAAAGCCGATAAACAGCAACGAGAGCGTGCAAAACTACATCGCAGGAGTTAGCGACTTTGTGGAGATCGTGCGTGATCTGGAGCTAAATAAAAACATCTGGAAGAGTTAAATTTATAAAATGCCAGATAAAACAAAGCTCAAAGAAGGCGACATATTTTACGTCTATAATGATTACTACAAGAGATATTTCTTTGGCAAAATCTTAGTTGATATTAAAAACCGCCTTGTAAAGCGAGCGAATGAGGGCCTTCTTTGGCCGCTTGATTTTTTTAGTGACTGCTACTTGGTTGCTGTTTATAAAGATATAGCAGATACGCCGGTGCTAAAAAGCCGTGAATTTATCATCCCTGGTAGCTTCATATACAAAAGCAGTTTCAACCGCAAAAATAAAGACGGCATAAAGTGGGTCTATTATGATCACAAAGATATCAACTACCAAGAGCTAGAATTTCCAGAGTATATCGTAAGTAGCAATGATAAAATTTGCCTAGAACGGGGAGAGCTTAGCATACCAACTGGCTTAACTCGCGCGCAATATGAGAATGAATTTAACATTACTGGCAGCAAAACTGGCGGCATAAACTACTCAAATGCCCTGCTCTTACAAGGCTTGCCAGCATATAAAAAGAATATAGACTATAGCGATCTTCGCCTTTTGCCAGAGCTTCGTAAAAAGCTCTATGAGATGATAGGAGAGGCTCCAGACACGCCATACTACGAGCTAGCATTAAAGCACGGCAAAGATCTAGCACGCTTTTATCAAGATAAATTTACACATAAAAATAGATAAGCAAATTTGGCTACAAAATAGCTATTAAGAGGCGCTTTAAAATTTAACAAAAGAAATTTGGCTCTCTTGCTTCAGCCTAGATGAGTGCGATAGAGAAATTTATGACGAAATTTCGTAACATCGTATCTCCCCGCCAAGGCTAACTAGCTTTAGTAAATTTAAATATAGCAAACAAGATCAGTCGCAGCTACTTTTGCAAGTAGATGTTAAATTTAAAACTCGCAAGCCATTTTTAAAATTTATAACCAAATTTACGAAAAAGGTGGTGTTGCTTTAAATTTTGTGGTTTTAAAAGTTAAATTTAAGGGCTTAGAGCCTTTAAAAAGTGCAATGCCACTTAAATTTACTCTATTTTTTATGATTTTGCGATTTTAAATTTAATGGCCAAAAAAGCCATTAAATTTATAAACTAGGCCTGAGCAGGCTCCTCTTCTTCTTTTATCTTTTTTCTAACTTTTACGCGTGAGATGCTAGCTCCATCCATCTTTCTCACTTCGTAGTAGCAATTCTCATCCTCGATCTTGTCGCCCACAACTGGCAAACGACCGATAAGATTAAAAACATATCCGCCGATCGTTACTTGATCGGTCTCTTCATCAAAGCTTATGCCAAGGACCTCTTCAACGCTCTCTAAGTCGTATCTGCCTTGGAATTCATAGATGTTTTCATTTATCTTTTTGTAGTGTTGATCGACCTCGTCGTGCTCGTCATTAAAGTCGCCAAGCACCTCCTCCATGATATCTTCCATTGTAAGAAGTCCTGCCGTGCCACCATACTCATCGACGACAAGCGCAGCTGAAATTTGCTCTTTGTTCATCATCACGAGCACCTTTGAGATAGAAAGACTCTCAGGCACGATAACAAATTTACGCACGATCGCGTCAAAACTCTTCTCTTTATCCTCGCTAAAGTGCAGCTGCAAGATATCTCTAATGTGTATCATGCCTAAAATGATATCTTTTGAGCCGTCTATATAAGGATAGCGAGTATATTTTGACTCAAAAACGACTTGTAAATTCTCTTCAAAGCTCTTTTGTTTATTTATACAGATCATATCGCGTCTTGGCGTCATGATCTCTTTTGCGACCGTGTCACTAAAATCAACTGCATTTTTGATAAGCTCAGTCTCAAAACTATCAAGCACGCCGCCCTTTAAGCTCTCGCCAACGATGATCTTGATCTCCTCTTCAGAGTGCGCTAGCTCATTCTCTTTTGCTGGCTGGATGCCTAAAATTTTAAGTCCAAATGTAGCTAGGATGTCAAAAAGCTTTATGATAGGCGAAAAAAGTATCCAGAAAAAGTGAAGCGGACGAGCGATTTTAAGCACTGCTGATTCTGATTTGGCTATGGCGACTGACTTTGGCACAAGCTCGCCCATAACGACGTGAAGTAGCGTGATAAGCGTAAATGCGATCGCAAAGCCGACTGTATGAACTAAGATATCGCTAAGATTAAAAACATTTTTAAGTGGGGCTTCTATGAGCCTTGCGACTGCTGGCTCACCGATCCAACCAAGGGCGAGCGAGCTTAGCGTGATGCCAAGCTGAGTGGCGCTAAGGTAGGTATCAAGCTTGTTTGACATCTCAAAAGCAAGCTGGGCGTTTGGCTTTTTCTCTTTGATAAGCTCTTCAAGTCTAGACTTGCGAACCTTAACAAGGGAAAATTCCGACAAAACAAAAAATGCGTTTAGTAAAATGAATATAATGGCAAGTATTACCATTAAAAGCGAGTTATCGCTACTGGGGTACAATTATGATCCTTAAGAGTTAAAAATTTTGGCTGATTATAGCGAATTTATATTTAGCGGTCAAATTAGCCGCGCCCAAAAGTAACAACGTTTCTTAAATTTAAGATTTATAAAAAGTTCTTAAATCATATTTTGGTAACATTATTTTCATCACTAAAATTATGGATTTTACAATGAGCAAAAAGAATTTTTCATCACGCTGGGCTTTTATACTAGCCTCAGTTGGTTCAGCCGTTGGTATGGCAAATGTTTGGGGTTTTCCTTACAAGCTTGGCACAAATGGTGGTGGAGCGTTTTTACTCATCTACATCTTTTTTGTGGCGCTTTTTTCTTACGTTGGCTTAAGCGCTGAGTATGCGATCGGCAGACGCGCAAAGACTGGCACGCTAGGATCATATAAATTTGCTTGGCAAAGTAGAAATTTAGGCGTCATCGGCAGTATCGTCGGCTGGCTTCCACTTGCTGGCTCACTTTGCATAGCCATTGGCTACGCTGTCATCATCGCTTACGTGCTAAAGGCCCTTACTCAGGCGCTTACTGGCTCATTTATGAGCGTTGATACAAATGTTTGGTTTAACTCATTTGCACTTGCCGAGTACTCAGTCCTGCCATATCACTTCATAGTCATTATTGGCACGCTTCTTACGCTATTTTTTGGAGCAAAAAGCATCGAAAAGACTAATAAAATAATGATGCCGCTATTTTTCGTGTTATTTGCCATTTTGGCTATAAATGTCGCGATGCTGCCAAACGCACTTGAGGGGTATAAATTTCTATTTATCCCTGACTTTAGCAAGCTTGAAGATCCGATGGTATGGGTCACTGCGATGGGTCAAGCCTTTTTCTCGCTCTCTATCACGGGTTCTGGCATGATAGTTTATGGAGCATATCTTTCAAAGGATGAAGACATCGTAGAAAGCGCCAAAACTACGGCATTTTTCGACACGCTTGCAGCGCTTGTAGCAGCGCTTGTCATGATCCCAGCAGTCTTTGCCTACGCCATGGATCCAGCTGAGGGTCCAAAGCTACTTTTCGTAACGCTTCCTAAAATTTTACAAAATATGATCGGCGGTCAAATTTTTGCGATCATACTATTTACCGCAGTCATCTTTGGCGGTATCACCTCACTTCAAAATATGTTTGAGGTCGTGGCTGAGTCGCTTATGCATAAATTCCCGCGCCTTAGCAGATTTTGGGTGCTTGCACTGCTTTGCGTAGTTTGCTTTGGCTTTGGAGCGTTTATGGAGCCTATTAGTAGCTGGGGGCCTTGGATGGACTTTGTCTCTATCTACATCATCCCAATCGGCGCAGTTATCGGCGCAATATCTTGGTTTTGGGTCATTAAAAAAGAAGAAATTTTAGACGAGGTAAATTCAGGAGCAAATAAAACTTACGGCTCATTTTGGTATTTTGTAGGTAAATTTATCTATGTGCCGATAGCCTTTTTACTCTGCATCATTGCTATTAGCAAGGGAATTTCTTTTTAAATTCCCTTTTGGCTAAATTTATTTTAGCTTTTTGGTGCCTATGTAGGTGGCAAAGACCTCTTGCGAGCCATCTTTTTTAAAGAGTATGACGTCGTATTGCTCGGCTTTGCCGCCTTGCTCCATGCCCTGACTCTCCATAGGCATGCCAGGCACTGCGATACCAACGGCATCTTTTGGTTTAAGCTCCAGCAGGCGCTTGACCTCATCAGCTGGCACGTGACCCTCAACGACGTAGCCATCAACGATAGCTGTGTGGCAGCTTGAAAGCTCTAGTGGCACGTGAAATTCTTTTTTAACCTTGACCAAGTCATCTACTTTTATGGTCTCTTCGCTAAAGCCAGCCTTTTGCATAGCACTCGTCCAGTTGCCACAACAACCGCAAGTTGGGCTTTTATAGACCTTCATATCAGCCCCAAGCGCTAAGGTCGCACAAAGACTAAGAGCTAAAAATGCAAATTTCTTCATCATTTTCCTTTACGTTAAAATTTGCAAAATGATATTGTTTTGGTTTAAATTTTATATAAATGCTTAAACCTTGCCTGCTATAATTGCCAAAATTTACAAAAGGCACTTTATGTTTTCATCATTTTTCAAAGACAAAAAATGGGCGCTTTGGGCTTACGGCGGAGCGCTATTTATCATCTTGCTGCTTGTCTATCAAACGCATCTAAACGTCCGCATCAACGAGTGGTATAAAAATTTCTACGACATCATGCAAAACTCAAAGGATCACAATGTAGATGAGTTTTGGCAAGGGATATTAAATTTCATAAAGATCGCCATGCCATACGTCGTGACCTATACGGTGATATCGTTCTTTGCGAGCCACTGGGTCTTTCGCTGGAGGGAGGCGATGACCTTTAAGTACCTCAAATTTTGGCGAAACTGCCAAAACGACATCGAGGGCAGCTCGCAGCGTATCCAAGAGGATGTTTATCGCTTTGCCAAGATCATGGAGAGCCTTGGCGTGCAGGTTTTAAAGGCGTTTATGACGCTGATTGCCTTTATACCAGTGCTTTGGGAGCTAAGCAAAAGCGTGAGCCTACCTTTCATCAAGGACATCGAGGGCTCGCTAGTTTATATCGCACTACTAATTAGCATCGGAGGCCTCATCGTATCGTGGTTTGTGGGTATAAAGCTACCGCACCTTGAGTATAACAACCAAAAAGCAGAGGCGGCGTTTAGAAAAGAGCTAGTTTATGGTGAGGATGATAAGCTCAAATTTTGCCAGCCAAACGTCATGCTAGAGCTTTTTACAGGGGTGAAGCTAAACTACTACAAGCTCTTTTTGCACTACGGCTACTTTAATCTCTGGCTCGTCTCGTTTTCGCAAATTCTTGTCATCGTGCCTTTCATCATCATGGGCAATGGCCTATTTAGCGGCGTCATCACGCTTGGCGTCCTCGTGCAAGCTAGCAATGCCTTCTCTCAGGTCAGAGAGAGTTTTAGCGTCTTTATCAACAACTGGACGACGATAACGGAGCTAAGATCGGTCAATAAGCGTTTGAGAGAATTTGAGCGAAATATAGACTATAAAGCGTAGGGGTTAAATTTATATACTGAAGAAACTCGGGCAAATTTTAAAATTTCATGAACGAGTAATTTCGGCTCTAAAATTTGAGCTAAGCTGTAATCGAAGCCAAATTTTAGTAGTCAATTCTTGCGAGTGAGTGAAAATTTAAAATTTGTAAATTCTTTTTATTCAAAAGGGTGACAAGGGGACTTGAATTACGAAGCCGTCCCCTTATCCCTCTTTTTAAATCCCCCGTCTGCTCGCAGTTACGAGACGAAGTCGAAGTAAAAACCCCTCGCACGTTATTAGAGGTGCATGCGATAGCACTATCGTGCCGCATGCGTTTTGCTATCAAGTAAGTTTTCGCAAATTTAAAAATTTCATGAACGAGTAATTTCGGCTCTAAAATTTGAGCTAAGCGATAAGCGAAGCCAAATTTTAGTAGTCAATTCTTGCGAGTGAATGAGATTTTAAAATTTTGTAAAAGGCCAAAACCAATGCAAAATTTAAATTTCACTACTCGTTTAACAATGCATACCCAACACAAGCTATAATACGCCAAATTTTAATCCAAAAAGGATAAAAATGAAAAAAATTTTACTTACGTTATTAACAGCTAGCATGCTTATCACAGGCTGTACGAGCGTCACAAAGTCAGGCGTCGTGGGCGCAGATCGCAAGCAGTTCATGCTAGTATCTTCTGAGGCGATGGAGCAAAGCTCAGCTCAAGCTTACGTCAAGACGCTAACAGCCGCTAGAAGCAAGGGCGAGCTAAATGTCGATCCAATCCTCACAAAAAGGGTTCAAGATATCACAAAAAGGCTGATCGCGCAAACTGGCGTTTTCAGAGAGGACGCTCTAAAATGGAAGTGGCAAGTAAATGTCATCAACGAAGATACTCTAAATGCTTGGTGCATGCCAGGAGGCAGGATCGTCGTTTATAGCGGCATCATTAAAAAGCTAAATTTGACAGATGCACAGCTAGCAGCGGTCATGGGTCACGAGATCGCCCACGCACTTAGAGAGCACAGTAGAGAGCAGGCCAGCACCGACCAGCTTAAAAACATCGGCATCTTCGCAGTCGCGACCGCCACAGGACTTGGCGACCTTGGAGCAAGTGCGTTAGGTTTAGCAACGCAATACACCATCTCACTGCCATTTTCTCGCTCGCACGAGACCGAAGCTGATCACATCGGCACTGAGCTAATGGCAAGAGCTGGATATGATCCAAAAGAAGCGGTCGAAGTTTGGGTCAAGATGAGCAAGATGAGTGGTGGCAAAGTGCCTGAAATTTTAAGCACTCACCCATCAAACGAGAGCAGGATCAAGGATCTAAAAGAGGTCGCAGCAAAGCTTGAGCCAGTATATCAAGCAGCCAAAAAAGGTTAGGCTTGATCGAGCGAGCAAATTTAAGCGACCTTGAAGCGATCACGCAAATTTATAATGACTACATACTAGAAAGAAGTGCGACTGCTGATATGCGGCCAGTTAGCACAAAGGAGCGAGAGCCTTGGTTTAACGCCCACGGCGGCTCGCGCCATATCTTTATCTACAAAGAAAATGATGAAATTTTAGGCTACTGCTCACTAAGTGACTTCAATCCCAAGATCGCTTATGATATAAGCGTAGAGATAAGCATCTATGTCGCTAAAAAAGCCCTTAAAAAGGGCATCGGCAAGCAGCTTTTAGCCCACAGCCTAAATGAAGCTAGAGGGCTAAATTTAAAAAACATCATCGCGCTAATCTTTAGCAAAAACAAAGCAAGTCTTGGGCTATTTTTGAAATTTGGCTTTGAAAAATGGGGCGAACTGCCTGGCGTTTGCCTGATGGATGGCGAGTATAAAGATGTCGTTATCTTGGGGCTAAAGCTCTAAAAGCCAAGCATTAAGCAAATGAAGATATAATCACCTTCTTCTTGGGTAGATGTCCGAGCGGTTTAAGGAGCACGCCTGGAACGCGTGTGTGGGGCAACTCACCGAGAGTTCGAATCTCTCTCTACCCGCCAGAATAGTGCCCACAACTCTTAAATTTTCTTGACCCTCCCTTTACTTTTAATCGTTAAAATAACAAGTAAACTACTTATTAAAATAGCAAAAATAGGAGGTGTTTTATGGATGAGGTCAAGGTAAAAATAAAAGAGATAGCCGCTAATATAGAAAAACTAGGGGCTAGCATAACAACAGAAGAAGCAACAAAAAACGCTTTTATAATGCCGTTTATCAGGGCTTTAGGCTATGATGTTTTTAACCCATTAGAGGTAATGCCTGAATATACCCAAGATATTGGCACAAAACAAGGAGAGCGTATAGATTACGCTATTTTTCAAAATAATGAGCCAGTTCTTTTGGTTGAGTGTAAAAAGATAGGAGCTGAACTAAATGCTAAAAACGAGTCACAGTTACTTAGATACTTTAATGTCAGCAGAGCTAAATTTGCGATTTTGACAAATGGTCGTGATTATAAATTTTATACCGACTTAGAAGAGAAAAATATAATGGATACAACTCCATTTTTAAGCTTTGATATAACAAAAATAAAAGATACACAAGTGCTTGAACTCGAGAAATTTCATAAAAAGAATTTTGACTTAGAAAATATTTTCAACACTGCAAATAACCTAAAATATACAAACCAACTCGAAAAAGTAGTTAGCGCTGAGCTTGAAAATCCTAGTCGAGAATTCGCATAATACTTTTTTAGAAAGATCAGCGACCAAGTAGCAACCGAAAAAAGGGTCGAGCAGATCATGCCTTTACTAAAAGCAGTCTTTGCTGGGCGCATCAACGATATGGTAAGAGATAGGCTAACGTCAGCACTTGATAAGGAGACAAAGAAAGAAGCCGAGCCTTTGCCACCACAAGAGGATGAGAATAAGGTCATAACCACACAAGAGGAGTTAGACGCCTTTTATATTGTTAGAGCGATATTGGCAGCGGTTACTAATGTAGAAAATATAACATATAGGGGATGCTCAGTCTTATTTTGCAATATTCTTTAACGATAATAACCGCAAGCCGATATGCAGACTATACTTCACAGATAATAAAAAACAAATAGGCATAATGGATAGCGAAAAAAACGAAACAAGATTTCAACTTGATAGGATCGAGGATATTTATGCCTATTCTGAAAAATTGTGTGAAGTAGCTAAATTTTACGCTAGTCAAAACTAATACACAAACTATCACGGCGGAGCTTTTCGCTCTGCCAAATAAATTTACTTTCATATTTTTTATGTCACACAAAAACATCTAATGCTAAGGCATTTAAATAATTTAAACCTAAAGTGCTAAAATCTCCTAAATTTAATGCAAATTTATAAAACCAAAAAGAGACAAAATGATCGAACATTTGCTGCTGTTTTTTGCACTGCTAGCCATCATAATCGCTTTGGTAATGGTCTCAAACCACCTAAAGGTCGCCTATCCAGTGCTATTAGTCCTTGGCGGGCTTGCCATTAGCTTTGTGCCAAATTTACCAAGCATCAAGATCGATCCTGAGCTTATTTTCATCATATTTTTACCGCCACTTCTTTACGAGGCCGCGTGGGCAAACTCGCTAAAAGAGCTCTTTAAATGGCGCCGCATGATCGGCAGTTTTGCCTTTATCGTGGTTTTCATAAGCGCAGCAGCAGTTGCTTTGATAGCAAATTTAGTGATCCCTGGCTTCTCGCTCGCCCTAGGCTTTATGCTAGGAGCTATCGTCTCGCCACCAGACGCGGTGAGCACGGCAGCTATCCTTAAATTTGTCAAAGCCCCGCGCAGGATCAGCGCTATTTTGGAGGGTGAGAGCCTTTTAAATGACGCCTCCTCGCTCATCATCTTTCGCTTCGCCGCAGTTGCGGTCACGACTGGGCAGTTTGTCTGGTACAAGGCCGCAACGACCTTTTTGTGGATGGTGGCTGGTGGCGTTTTAGCGGGTCTTGTGGTGGCGCTTGCGGCATATTTTTTACATAAAATTTTACCGACTGATGAAAACAGCGACACGATAATGACGATCACGACGCCTTATATCATGTATATCTTGGCTGAGGAGCTTGGCGCTAGCGGCGTTTTAGCAGTGGTTTGTGGCGGACTTTATCTCTCGACTAAAAGAAATGAAATTTTTACCGCTTCAACAAGGATCCACGCGATGCCAGTTTGGAACAACTTTATTTTCTTACTAAACGGCCTTGCATTTACCATGATCGGCCTTGACCTGCCTGAAATTTTAGCAGGGCTAAAGCGTAGCGGCGTCTCGCTATTTGAGGCGATCTCTTACGGCGTTTTGGTCACTGCTGTACTCATCGTTATCCGCCTCATGGCATCTTATGGAGCCGTTTATATCACGATGTTTATGAAGCGCTATATCAGCGTGGCGGACGATCGCAACCCTGGCAAAGCCACACCATTTATCGTCGGTTGGGCAGGTATGAGGGGCGTAGTCTCGCTGGCTGCAGCACTTTCTATCCCCGCTATGGCTGGTAGCGAGCCATTTCCGCATAGAGATCTCATCTTATTTATCACCTTTGTCGTGATCTTGCTAACGCTCGTAGTTCAGGGCTTAAGCTTGCCACTGCTCATCAAAAGTGTGAAATTTCCAGACTTTAACGACCATATGCCAAATGAGCTTGCAAGGATCAAGATAAAAAAGGCGATCGCAGAGGCTTCGCTTAAATTTCAAAGCGAGAAATTTTGCAATGAGGAGAATTTCTTGTTTCAGAAACTCAAAGAAGTTTGGAATTTTGAGCTTTCAAATGAAAATTTCGAGATCAGCGACGAGGTCAGGCAGACCTATTTTGAGATCCTAAATGAGCAGCGAAAGGCGCTTTGTGAGCTAAACAAAGACCCAAAGATCGACGAAGAGGTCATTAGGACATTTTTATATCACATCGACCTTGAAGAGCAGAGGTGGCAGCCACATAGCGAGCACTAAAATTTTCTTCCGACATTGCAACTTACCGCACCACAAAATCTCTTGCCAAATTTGGCCTCGACGATGAGTACGAGCACGAAAAATATCTTCTCATCGTTCATGCGTGCGATCTGACGCAAAGTCTGGCTGGGACTATTAAATTTAACATCATTTTCGCGCAAACTCTTGCAAAACAGGGCCTCGTCAAAGCCAAGCATGCGTGAAATTTCACTGATGCTGTAAGGCTCAAGCGAGGCGATGATGCGGTCCATGTTGCAGATCGTTGGATTTTTGCGGTGCGTGGCGACATCGATCATCTCATTTATGAGCTTTACTAGCTTTCTTCTGCGGTTAAAAAGGTGCAAGATCACGGCACAAACGATCAAAGCTCCTGCAAATTTGTGCGCGCTCATCATCCACTCATTATGCTCGCCCATGGCAAAATTTAGCCCAGTAAATGCAAGCAGGCAGATCCCACAGGCAAGAGCACAGACGATACAAAATTTATATATCACTTCCACTTTTAGCAATGCAAATTCCTTAGTTTTTTGAAATTATACACCTACTATGCAAAAAATGAATGGCGCCAACTAGAAATTTAGCTGGCGCGTTAGAGTAAATTTAGCTAAAACTTATAGTTAAAGCTGAGATTAAATGTGCGTGGATCGCCATAAACCATCATGTTTTTGCCGATGCCCTCGTAGTATTTTTTATTAAAGAGATTGTCGATATTTAGCTGCACGTCAAAGTTTTTAGCAAATTTATATCCAAACATCAAATTTGCCAAGGTGTAGCCCTTTTGCGTGATCTCACCTGCGCCTTTGCCAGTGTAAATTTTACTCTTATACATAGCTCCAGCCCCTACTCTAAAGTCTCTAAATTCATACTTTGCAAATAAATTTGCCGTGCTTCTTGATGAGTCGGTGGCGTATTTCTCGCCATTGGCATCTTTTGCGTTAAAGTGGGTTGCGCCAAAGCTTAGGCTTAAATTTTTAGTGATCTCGCCGTTTAGATCTAGCTCGACGCCCCTGCTTGTCACGCCTTTGCCAGCTTCATATATATCGGCATTTGTCGCTGGATTTTTCTTGCCAGTGTTTATGCCAAGCTTGTCTTGCACGATCTTAAAGACGCCAAGACTTGCTTGAAGTGCCCCGTCAAGATACTCGCCTTTGATGCCCACTTCATAGTCTTTGCCTTGGATCGGATCAAGATATTTGTCGTTTGCGTCCTTTACGTTTTGAGGCTTAAATATGCTCGTGTAGCTAGCATATAGAGTGTGGTTTGCTCCAATGTCGTAGGTGATGCCAAGATATGGCGTGATCTCATTTGTGAAATTTCTATTGTCTTTGCCGCCTTCGATCTCGTATTTGTAGTAGCTCACCCTAGCACCTAGCAAAAATTTAAGCTCATCGGTGATTGATAGTTTATTTGCCGCGTAAAATGCCTTTTGTATAGTTTTGTCTTTATTATTTTGATCTTCGTAAGGGAATTTTGGATCATCAAGGTGTAAATTTTTAAAATCAATCCTGCTTCTAGCTGTATAAGCAAGCCCAGCTGGTGTAGTCCTTTGCAGCCAGTAGCTACTTACCTTATCGCTACTTTTTTTATAGTTGTTATACATCGCGCCAAAGACAAACTCATGGGATAAATTTGCTATCTCGTAAGGGATATTTGCATATGCATCGACGTTGTGGATGTTCTCCTCTCTTTTATTTGCATAGGCGCTAAGACCACTCATATTGCCAGTGCCATCTAAATTTACCGCTCCGCCGTAGTAGAGTAAATTTGAATCAGTGTTTGCCCGTCTAAATGAGTAGCTTAAATTTAAGCTCGCTTCATTTTCAAAGTAGTGCTTAAAATCAGCGTAAAAATCAAGCGTTTTTATATCCCACCTAGTCCAAGGCTGAGAGAAAATTTCATTTTTACTAAAATTTGTCCTAGAGCCATCTGTGTAAAATGCTGGCATACCGCCCCACCTAACGCCACGGCGTCTTAGCTCTTGATAAAACGCACCAAGGCTAAGCCATGAGTTATCTCCTATATCGCTATCAACTACGCCGTAAATCGCGCTATTTTTGCGGTTATAATAGTCCATATAAGAGTGCGACTTCTCATGCATAAAAGATAGCCTTGCTCTAACGCTTCCGCTCTCATTTACTGGCGTTTGCACATCGCCATTTACGCCGTATCTATCGTATGAGCCAGCACTTATGCCAAAATTTCCTTTTAGCTCCTTTGAGTCTGCTCTTTTTCTTATGAAATTTAAGCTTGCAGCTGGGTTGCCAGCGCCTGCAAGTAGGCCATTTGCCCCTTTTACCACCTCAACTCTTTCATAAGGCAGCAAGCTCATATCATTTGCGCCAAGGCTAAAACCACCAAAGCTAGGCATCGAATCAAGCAAATAATAATCTATCAAAAATCCACGAACCGTCGGACGTATGCGCTCGTCCCATTTGTTTAGCGTGACGCCCGGGATATTTCTAAGAAGCACCTGATAGTCCTTGATGCCTTGATCTTTTAGCCTTGCTTCTGTTAGCACAGTTAGCGACTGGGGCGTTTGACGAGAGGTTAAATTTAGCCTTGTTGTGCTCTTTACAAGCTCTTTTGCAAAGTAGTTTGCGTCGTCTCTTCGCTCACTCTCCACGACATCGACTGCTTCTAAAACCTTGTCATTTTCACTAGCGTAAATTTGAGGCAACGCCAAATTTAAAGCAACTAAGCTAAGTAAAATTTTTTTCATTTTTTTCTCCTTTTAAATTTTCTAAACCACAGATAAAGTCCTGAGATGCTCAAAACTAACGGCGAGATACCCACTATAAACCAGATAAATTTTGTAGTTTGGTTGTAGTTTCCAAAGTGCGATCTTCTAAAGGTCGAGAGGATTTTCTCACTTAAATTTGCATTTTTTATGTCTAGGACGCTAACTAGCTTGCCGCTATCTTTGTCGTAGGTGATCACGCTTGAGTATTCGTTATGCACGAAACTTTGCCATATCACGTAGCCAAAGATGCGGATGTTTGCCCCTTGCATGAAAGGCAACGATATGAAGTGCGGCTCAAAGCCTTTTATGTCCTTTCTCGATCTAGCCACCAGCTCATCAAGGGATAAACTTTTGTTATAAATTTTTGCGTCTATTACGAAGTCATTTTTAAACTCTGGCGTGCGTGCCATCCTAAATTCCCACCAAGCGCCGCTTATGCAAATGAGCAGTAAAACTGGCGTGCAAAAAATTCCTATTATCTTGTGGATGTCGTTCATGAAAACATTTAGCCCATTTACGCGCAGTCTAAGCAGGGTTAGCCAAAATTTACGGTAGATCACAAAGCCGCTAATGCAGATAAAAAATGTAAAAATAGCTGTTAAAAAGAGGATGATATTGCCACTTTTTTCAAGAAGAAGCTCCTCATGGATATGCGCCAAAACTCCGAAAAATCCCTCATCGTGCGCAAGTGGCTCGCTTTTTACCTTGCCGCTAAAAGCATCAAAATAGATAAATTTCCACTCTTTTTTGCTGTCATTATGCTCAATTAGCCAAATTTTGTCACACTTTTTAGGGTTTGCATCGATATTTATACCAACCATCTCGTAGCCGCCAAACTTGCTTGCGATGATATCTCTTAGCTCATCAAAGCTAATCCTTTTGCTTAAATTTTCTTTGTTTAAATTTACATTTACGATATTTGGGATAAGAAGGTTGTTTAGTTCGTCTTTATAAACGAGGATCGCACCGCTAAAGCAAACTACAACAAGTGGGATAAAAAAGAGAAGCGACAAATATGCGTGCACCTTGTAAAAAAGCTTTAAATTTAAAAATTTCAACTCTTTAGCCACCTTTAAAAAGTTAGTCTTGATAACAGCTCGCAATTTTATAAGATTTTTGCTTTTATAATTTTTAAAACCATTATCAAAATATAATTTTAAAAAGAAAGTGACGTTTGTGAAATTTGAGTTTAGAAAGGTAAGAATTTGATTTGAAAAGATAGAAAACTCCTCTTTGTGTAAGCGGAAAAGCCAGAAAAGGGGGAAGCAAAGTCTTAACCGCTACAAAAAGGAGGGTCCGTTTAGGACGATGAAATGTTATTATTTAAATATAAATTTTAATGAAATTTTTAGTTAATAAAAAAGAAATTCTGCGTAATACTAAATTAAATCACTATATTTAGGCATTTACTAAAAAATTTCTCTTTTAGAA
>NZ_CABPUY010000003.1:272832-329351 GCF_902460575.1 Campylobacter concisus
AATTTCATGAACGAGTAATTTCGGCTCTAAAATTTGAGCTAAGCTGTAAGCGAAGCCAAATTTTAGTAGCCAACTCTTGCAAGTGAATGAAAGTTTAAAATTTGCAAAGATAGCTTTGTCAAGTCTGATAAGCGCGAGACAAATTTTAAAATTTGCAAAAAATCTTTATAAATTTATAAATTTTAATTCTTAGGCACAAGCTCTAAGACGTTGCAAGCTCGTTTGCTGCCCATTTTGCAAGCTTTATCAAGGGCATTTGCAGATAGATCAAAGCTCTGCTCTACGCCGTTTCCTTGCAGATATTTTGTAGCTAGCTCGTAGCAAGCTTCGCTGCTGCCATTTTCGCAAAGCGACTTAAATATCTCATAAGATCTAACCATATCTTTCTCCACGCCAAGACCTCGGCCTAGCATGTCAGCATATAAAAAGCAAGAGGTTTTGTCTTTGTTCTCGCACTCGCTTGAAAGCTTTTTAGTAAAGCTCTCGCAAGCTTTTACGTCACTTTTGTTGATGCAGTTTTGCATATTTTCATCCCAGTTTGCACTTAGAGATAAAACGGCAAAGGCTAAAAATAAAATGGATTTTTTCATAAATTTCCTTGAGAGAGATAAACCCCCTTTGGGGGAAAGGGGGTCATTACAAAAAGGAGGTTTCTTGTTGGACAAGTGGAATAATACAAGCCTCGTCTAAATTTAAAGCCAACTCTTATTTAACAAAAAACAATCAAACAAGATCTCTCTTGCTAAAGCCCAAATAGCCGCAAACTAGCAAGATCGCGCCAAGCACTAAAGGGTAGATGATCGCATAAGCTACGAAGGTCGCTTTTGAAAATGTGCCTAAGATAAAGTAAGACGCAGTGCCGATGACTGCTAAATTTGGATCAAAAAGGCTAAGCGCTGCTATCCTAAAAAGCTCGATCGGATTTAACATCGCGATAGAGTAGATGACGTACTCATCGACAGAGCTTCGCATAAGCAGTCCAATGAGCGCTAAGTCGATAAAAGCTAGCATGATAAGCCAGAGCAAAAACGCCACGCCTTGACCAGTTTCTTGATTTTTGATAAGGCTTGAGATGAAAAAGCCAAGCGATAAAAAGACGATACTTAGGCTAAAAAGCAGGCCAAAGTAAAGCACCAGCACGCCCCAAGGTATCGACACGCCCTTTATAAAGCCAACCACCACGCAAAGTAAAAGCGAAAACAAAAGCGGCACAAAAACGACAAATGTCCGCCCAAGCGCCTTGCCAAAGTAGTACTCTTTAAGGCTTAGCGGGAAGCTTAGCACGTACTCAAGCAGGTTTGTATCTCTGTCTTGATTTATGCTTCTAACGGTTGAAATTAGGATAAATATCGGCACGATGATGACGCAAATTTGTATAAACAAAAGTAGCGCCCTTGTTAGTCCAGAAAAGCCTAGCACGCGCGAGTCGGTCACTCCGCTAAATAAAAATCCTATCATCAAAGCAGAAAAAAGAAGCGCATAGATCGCAAACCACCTCGAGCGAAACGACTCTTTGACGTCTAGTTTTGCTATTAAAAAAAGGTTATTCACTCTTGCTCCTTAAATTTTCTTCTTTGATGATCTTGCCAAGGTCCATATAGACGCACCTATCAAGCAGATGAGCGATCTCATCTATGCGGTGCGAGATGAAAACTAGCGTCTTTTTTTGCGTGAAGTTATCGAGCAAATTTTTAAAAGACTCTCTTGCTTTTACATCTAAATTTGCCGTTGGTTCGTCAAACATCAAGATTTCACTATCTTTGGCAAATGCGATGGCTATTAACATCTTTTGCTTCATGCCGCCTGATAGTTTGTAAAAGGACTTATTTAAATTTGCATGTAGGTCAAGCTCTAAAAGCTTGCTAAATTTCTCTATCTCTTCAAATTTGACATTTGAGCTTTTGCAGACAAACTCGCAAAGCTCACGCAGGCTAAATTTAAGTGGTGGCGGGGTTTGCGGCACAAATGAGATAAACTTTAGCGCCTCTTTTCTATCTTTTAGGGTATTTACACCATTTATCGCGACGCTTCCGCTATTTGGCACAAACTCGCCCAAGATGATACGCATGAGCGAGCTTTTGCCAGCTCCATTTTGCCCAAGTATCGCTATCTTTTCGCCAGCTTTTACATTTAGACTGACGCTATCAAGTATCTTTTGCGAGCCAAAAATTTTCGTTACTTCTTTTATATCTATCAAAAAATTTCCTTATATGAGTTTCTTAAAGCCGTTGTCAAATTTAAGCGCATCTTGGTGGCAAACGTCGATACACCTGCCACAAAGCGTGCAGTCAGCCCCAGCTATCCTAAAGAGCTTTTTACTATCATCAGTTTTTGCACCTTTTTTTGTCATAAAAAGCACGTGTGGCACTAGGCAAACATCGGTGCAAACCAAGCAGTGATCGCACTTTTCTTTATCCCAGCTGACCTTTATCGCATTTGGCTTTGCTAGTAGAGAATAGGTCGCTCCAACAGGGCAGACATATCTGCACCAAGCCCTGCGTGAGAAGAAAATCTCAACCACGAGCATAGCTACAACAAGCCAGATAGCGTGAAAGTAGCCATAGATGATAAATCTTGAAAATATCCCAACGACGTTAAAAATTTCAAAGACAAGGCTTGAGCTAGCAAAGCTAAGAGCCAAAAACAAAATGGTAAAAGCGTATCGCCACTTTGTGTCAAAAACTCGTGGTTTTACTATCTTTTTGGCGCGTAAATTTTCATGGATCTTTTCGGCTATCTCACTTATAAGTGAATACGGGCAAACCCACGAGCAAAAGCCCCTGCCACCAAAAATGATGTAAAAGGCTAGGATACTAAGCGAGCCAATTAGTAAATTTACATGAATTTCATGAGTTGCCAAAAAGACTTGCAAGCTCATAAATGCATCTGCTAGGTGAAAGCCAAGTATCCTTGAGGCGCTGATATCACCCTCTAAAATTTGCACATCGACCCTATAAGAGAGCACAAATAAAAGATGCACTAAAACGATGGTAAAAATTCGCCAAAAACGTATGCTTGGGCGCTTTTTGCCATCTTTTGTAGTCGTTATTAGCGTGCTTAGAAAGCTTACATTTCTAACTGTCGCACGAACGTTATATTTATCCATTTTTACTTTTTAAATTTAGAAATTTCATCAGCAAGGCTGTTTAGATCGCTGTCGCTAACGTTTGTAAGCAGTCCCTTCATAAGCGTGTTTTGCACCTTGCCAGCCTTATAATCAGCCAGTTTTTTTAGCAGATCCTCTTTGCTTAGATGAGTGATGTCAGGCGCTACGACGCCCTTGCCATTTGCGCCGTGACATGGTGCGCAAGAGGTTAGGTATTGCTTGCTAACGCCCTCATTTTGCGTCTTAGCCACGCTTAGGCTTAGCTCTTTTACCTTTTTTAGCTCATCTTCGCTGGCAAATTCCTCGCTAGACTTTGACTGCTCTTTTGAGATATTTTGCTCTACTTTTGGCTGAACGCTAGCTTCTGCTTTCTCCTTTTTAGGCGGAGTTTGGCTTAGCATAAACACCATGATGCCACATATCAGCACCGCTAAAATGATCGTTATGATTTTTCCGATTTTCATTGTTTGCTCCTAAACTGCGCATTAAAATCGCTTATCTCTTTGGCTAATTTTCTAATCTCACTCTCATCCATCTTTTTAACAAGATCACGCATCAGCACATTTACCTTCTCTTTGTTTTTATAAGCATTTATCATCTTATAAATTTCATCCTCGCTCTTTGTTAGAAGAGATGGTCCGATGATGCCATTTGCATAGTCGTCGTGGCAGGCTGAGCACTTTGTGATGAAGTCCTTGCTAAGTCTGCCCTTTATAAGCCTTAAATTTATACTTTGAAGCGGGCTTTTTACCATGGCAAGCGCTCCGATCTGGCGGCTTACGTTGTTATCTTCAAGTCCAAATTTAACGCTTTTTTCGCCGTGCATGTCGTATTTTATAAATTCATTTTGCTTATTTGTGCTCTCGTTGTTTTCATTTTTTTCGACCTTTATGCTAGCACTTGTCGCTACTTTTGCGCCTTGCTCACTAGCAGCCTCTTGCGCTTTGTCCTCACTCTTTTCACAGCCGACAAATAGCAACGCAGCAGCTATTAAAGGTATTATTGCTCTCATTTTTTCTCCTTGTAAATTTCATCATAACTCATCTTTGGGGCGATATTTATGATCTTTGCTGGGCAGACCTCAGCGCAAACGCCACAACCCACGCAGCCATTTTTTATAAGTGGTAAATTTGCCTCGCTCATTGCTATCGCGCTATCGCCAACTGGACAAAGCGTGACGCAAAGATCGCAAATTTGACCGATCTTGCCTTTTATCTTATCTTTTAGCGCCTCTTCTCTGTCGCTATAGGCTTTGCGATCAAGCAGATCTTTAACGCCAGCTTCGCTTAAATTTTCTCTTTTCACGCTCAAACAGGCCGCCGTATCACTTAAAACTGCAACGCCCATTTTGACATCGCCCACGACCTTTGTGGCGTGATCGAGCGCACCGCTAGGACAGGCTAACACGCATGGGAAAAGGTCACACAAGTAGCAGCCTCGCTCTTTGGCGTCGATGTGAGCTGAGCCACTTGAGTAGCCATCTTCTATATCAAGCAAGCTTATGCTGTGATAAGGGCAGACTTGCACGCACTGACCGCATTTTACGCAAAGATCATCAAAATCATCAACAGCACCTGGAGGTCTAAGATAGAGCTTATCGCCACTACTTTTTGGCAAAAACTTGCCTATGGCGTATCCAGCCACCGCTGCGGCTGAGCCAATTATTATAAAATTTCTTCTATCCACGTTTCGCCTTTAAAGCGTTGAAATTTGAAACATCAAGCGGTTTTATCCTAGGCGAACTATCTTCAAGTAGCTTTATCGGCTCAGAAAATGGAGCGAGTTTGGCTAAGAAATTTAAGACGCTAAAGACGCTTGAGCCATAGAAAAACTGCAAATTTGGATAGTACTGCCAGAGCTGATCGATGTATGAAAGGTGCAAAAATGGCGTATCGCCGTAGCCATCTTTATCTCTATCAAAGCTCTCATACTCATCATAATAGTTCTTGCTCCACCTATTTAAAAGCATCTTTTCGCCTGGGGTGTCGTTTACGACGATGTCCATGTTGCCGATAAAGTCGTTGTTTTCAAAGATGCTTGTGCCTTGCGTAGCGTGAAAATAAACGCCAACCACGTTGTGTAAAATTTTATTGCCTATAAAATTTATCGTCGATCCTGGCTGAAAGGGCGAGTTATCAAGCAAGACACCACGCGCATTATAGATAAGTGTGTTGTTTTCTATCGTAAAGTCAGATACGTCTTTTAGCCCGATGCCGATACCAAAAGCGCCGTCACTATCCATAACGAGATTGTTTTTTATATTTGAGCCAGCCGAATACATAAAAAACATACCAACAGCGTTGCCGATAAATTCGTTATTTTCGACTAAATTTTGATTAGCATACATGAAGTGAAGCGAGTATCTGCTGCCAACTGCCTTGTTGCTTAGAAATTTATTGTGACTTGCGTACCATGCGACCATGTCACGGCTGTCGCGGATATTGTTGTGCTCGATCAAATTTTCATGACTATACCAAAGTCTCACCGCATCGCCTCTAAAGCCAAGACTAGCGCCTTTTTTTGAGGTGATGTTGTTTTCAGTGATCTTTGAGCTGCTGCACTCTTTAAAATCAATCCCGAAAAGCACATCGCTTATTTCGTTTTTAGAAATTTCTACGTTATTTGCCTTGTCACAGCCTATGCCAGCATCAAGCTCGCCAAGATCGTTGCCACTGCCACTTATCTTTAAATTTTTAAGCGTCACGTTTGAAGCGATGATCTTTATAACACTGCCCTTGCCGTCGCCTTTTATATGGGCATTTTTGCCCTCGCCGATGATAGTAAGAGGCTTAGAAATGATTATATTTCCTTCATAAATGGCATCCCCCAGCTTTATCACATCGCCAGGGCTAGCGTTATTTATCGCATCTTGAAGGACGTTTGCAAAGCCAAAAAGTGGCAAAAAAACAAGGGCAAATTTAGAAAATTTACGCATTTAGCTCTTTTTTCTTTGAAAATACCGCAAGTATGCAAAGCACGCTCATCACCATCATCACCCAAAAGCCGATAGTTGGGTATGAGTGCGTTGTAAAGTGCGCCACACTACCATCGCCTAAAACGGTTGGCATAAATGGCTTGATTTTAAAGGCGCCCCACTCTTGCATGTTGTGTCCGTACCAGTATAGCCAGCCCACAAATGCACTCATAAATAGCACAGGTGCGATGATGGTTGGCACCATGAGAAGTGAGTTAAATTTACCGTCATAGTATAAAAACGCAAGCATGCAAAGTGTGGCGATAAGTAGATAATAAGGTGCGATCGCTCGCTCTAAATTTCCGCCATGCTCCATAGGATACATGCCGATGTAGTGGTTTATCGTATTCATCTCGTGCACATCGCCACTATATCCATCTACGTGAAAATATACTGGGATGCCATCTGGAAAGGCTGCCTTTGGATAGTTTGGCGCTTCAAGAGATACGTACCAGATAGGAAAAGATGGTGTGCCGATCTCTGCTTTTTGCTCGATCATCTTATGAAGATCACTTGCCACCTCTTTTGGTAAAAGGTGGTTTTTATACTGAAATGAGCTATAAAGATCGTAGATAGTGTAAGCATAAGATGGTAGCTCGTCGCCATTAGCTATACGCTCTTTTGCTCCGTGCCAGCCAAGAACTGGCAGAGTAAAACAAACGCTCATAATGATAAGTGCAACAATGGTATAAATTTTATATTTACTCATAATCTCTCCTTTAAATTTTAAAATTTAGCCTAGCAAAAGTTAAATTTTAAAATTTAAAAGGGGCAAAAATGCCCCTTAAAACTACATACCTGCGTTTTCGTCTATCCATTTTAGATACTGGATGATATTTTTGATCTCTTCATCACTCATGTGCTGATTTGGCATTCTAAGTTTAAAGAAGTCAATCATCGCTTTAACGTAGTCGTCGTTATAGAATTTAGCAGGATCTTTTATAAAGTCTGCTACCCATTTTTCACCGTTTTCATGTCTTAGCAAGACACCAGTTAGGTCTGGACCTGAGCTTACTTGACCGATAACGTGACAACCATTACATCCGCCTTTTAGATAAGCTTCTTCGCCTTTTGCAGCAGCTGGGCTCATCGGAGTTGCGATCTCTTTAGCTAGGTTATTTTTAGCTCTTAGACCAACGTCGGCAGTTTTTACCATGTATTGCCATACTTGGTACTCCCAAAGGATAGCGCCATTTACGTCGCCTTTTTTGTAAGCTTCGTCAGCTTTAGCTTTTACCTCTTTGATGTGGCCGTATTGATCAAGTGCGTCATCAACCAAAGCTTTTACTTTTGGATATTTCTCATAATGTTTCTCTTTTAGGTATTTAACAACCTCTTGGATAACATCATCAGTTGCTTTGTTAGTTGCGATTACTTTGTCGTACTCAGCTTTTAGAGCCTCTGGACTTAGAGTTTTTAGCTTGCTATTTTTTGCAGATTCATATTTTTTATTTGGATCTTTAACAAGCAAGTAACCCATCATCTCTAAGTGAAGTGCTGAACAAAACTCGGTGCAGTAGTATGGGAAGACGCCTTCCATATCAGCTACAAAATTTACTGAAGCAGTTTTACCAGGCTCAAGTGAAGCGTGGATGTTGTAAAGGTCGATGCCAAAGCCGTGAGTCTCATCTTGAGCGCGCTCTAGGTTTGTTAGGTGAATTGTTACGTTATCGCCTTTATTTACCTCGATGTGCTCTGGGTTGATGTGGCTTCTGATCATTGTTGCATAGACAGTTACATTTTTGCCGTTTCTCTCAACTCTTTCTTGACCAGCTAGAGTTGCGTATGGGCTAGCCTCGCCTGTTCTTGAGTTTGTACCCATGTTGTAAGTAAGCGCTGGAGTTAGCTTGCTAGCAGCTATTGAGACAACGTCGTGTGGCTCACCAAGTGGGATAGGCATATCATAGATTAGCTCCATTTTTGGACCATTGATGTCTATTAACTGGTGGTTTTGTGGATGGAGTGGGCCAACTGGGTTGAAGCGGTCGATTGAAAGTTTATCAAGAGCGATTGCATATTTGCCAACTGGTTTTGCTGATTTGCCTTCCATTGTGTCAAGGTGACCGATGTTGTAGTGAACATTTACTTTATCAAGCACTTTTAAATTTTTGTAGTCCCATTTTACGATTTGGCTATCAACGTAAAGTGAAGTATAGACTACGCCATCTTGTGAGTCAAATGATGTATGCAGTGGTCCAAGGCCAAGTTCGACTTGTCCGTGCATTGTCTTTTCTCTATCTAAGATAGGTATGCCGTATGGGTCAGTGCCAGCGTACTCTTTTTTGTCGATTAGCTCTTTGATCTTTTTAAAGTCATAAACTGATGCGTGAGTATCAAGCTTACCACCAACGATGATGTATCTGCCGTCTGGTGTTACGTCACAACCGTGTGGGCTCTTTGACTCTGGGATCAAAAATAGTGCTCCAGCTTTAACAGCAGCCTCTATCGTGATCACTCTGTGACCATTTACAACTTTGTAGTTTTTCTTATCCTGCGCAAGTTTTTCTAAAATTTGCCAGTTATAAACATGTAAGAAGTCAGTATCATTTCTACTAGCACCTGCCTCAAATGGAGGAAGACCTTTTTCGATACCACCTGTATACATCTCGCTATTTATTGAGTTTGTAAAGCCCCAGCCGTAGCTCTCGCCCTTACCAGCGTCGCTTAGGTCTTGCCAGTATGGAGGAAGCTCAAGTGAGAAAGACGCTTTCTCGTCGATCTTGCCTTTTGGATAGTCAAATTTCCAAAATGTCACAGCGCCTCTATAAACGGCTTCGTAGTCGTCCATTGAGTGATAGTTATCATCAAGTGGAGCTGCGTACTGGCTAGCTTCGATGACGTACTCGCTGTTTGGAGTGATGAAGCTACCACCGTGCTCGCTCTTCATGATAGGGTTTACTACCATTTGAGTTGTCTCAAAGTCTTTTAAATTTATAACAGCGATCCTTGGGTTTGCCTTGTCGTTGATAAATAGATAATCACCAACATACTCACCATTTTTCTCAGTGAAATTTGGGTGGTGCGTATCGCCCCAAGTTATCTCTTTGCCCCTAATGTTGCCTTGTTTTAAAACAGCTTTTGACTCATCGTCATAGCCATATCCTTGCCAAGGCTCTGGGGTGAAAACGCCGATGTATTTGTAAATTCTCATCGACGGAACGCCATAAACTAGCACTTGACCACTCTGCCCGCCAGATGAAAAGACGATGAAATCATCTTTTTTACCGCTTGGCTGGTAAGTCTTAGCAGCTGCAAGGACATCTTTTTCGCTTAGCCCGCGCTCTTTCATGACTTTTTCGAGGTCACTACTAGCAGCACAAGCAGCAGTTAAAGATAGCCCAAGCAGTGCAGCACTTGCGACACAAAATAACTTTTGCATTTACTCTCCTTTTTAAAATGAATTTATCTCTAAACTCTTTGTCTTATTGCCTAGATCCACGCCAACAAGCACGTTTTTATCTATAAAAATTTCTTTTATCTCGCCACTAAAAAGCTCTTTTTTGCCCTTTAGCTTAAAGCTTTTGTCAAATTTATAGATCGCTCCGTCCTCGCTAGCTACTAAAACCTCATCTCCCGCGCACGCAAGAGCTGAAATTTTAGATCTTAAAACTTGTTTTTTAGCTCCACTTTTAAGATCTAAAATTTCTCCGTTTCTAAAGCCTATGAAAATTTCATCATCGCTAAATTTACAAGCACTAATGGGCGCAAAGCCAACGCTTTTTTGCTCTTTTGCGTTAAGCTTGCTATCAAGCAAAAATACCTTGCCATTAAAGCTTGTAAAAAACACTCCCTCGCCAAGCGATAAAAAGCTAGAAATTTTATAAACATTGTTAAAATTTTTTGATATAAATTTTTTAGAACTCTTGTCAAAAATAGCGATCGTTACGATATTTGCCATATCGCAAGCGACGTAAATTTTCTCTTTATCTAGCAAGATATTTGAAACCTTACAGCCAACATTTGGCAGTGCAAATAAAAATTCCTTCTCGCTAGCTACCCTTACAACCTCGTTGTTTAAATTTGCAACGTAAAAAGAGCTCTCATCAAAAGCACATCTTTGATCTTTGTAAATTTTCTCCTTTAGCCCTAGGCTTTTTGTCTCGCCATCTTTTACAAAGATGATGTTTTGACTATTTTCATCGACGAAGCAGCCCTTACTCTCAGCAAAAAGCGCTATCAAAGATAAGCTAAGACATAGCAGAAATTTCATTATCTAGGTTGCTTTCATCGTAAATTTAAAATTAACAAAAATATACATATTCATATCTTAAAAGCAAATTAGAAGTTAATTTGTTTTCTTAAGCTTTTAAAGAAAAATATCAATAATTTTTTTTAAATTTTGCTATTTACAATAAATAGACTTTGGAATTTAATGGATAGAAATATATTTTTGATAAAATTTATTATCTATAAAAATTCGTATTTTAGGCTTTTTTGCATTAAAAATTTAAATTATAAATATTTCTTTAAAAAAATTATTTAAATTATATAATTATATTAAGAAATGAAAAATTTCTCTCGCCTTTTGAACAAAGCTTAAATTTTAGATTTTTGATATTTTTTGCTTAAATTTGCTGATAACTTAAATTTGTTTAAATAGGCTATAATCCACCAAAAAAAGGAGAGATAATGCTAACACATTTAGATGAAAAAGACCGTCCAAAGATGGTCGATGTAAGCCCAAAAGATCCAACTAAAAGAGTAGCAACAGCTAGTGGGATCATCAAAATGAGCAAAGATGCCTTTACGGCGATCAAAGAAAACACAGGCAAAAAAGGCCCAGTCATCCAAACAGCCGTTGTCGCTGCGATAATGGGCGCTAAAAAGACAAGCGAGCTAATACCTATGTGCCATCCACTGGCCATTTTGGGCGTGGATTGTGACATCGAGGAGCTGCCTGAAATTTGCGCTTTTAAGCTTTTTGTAAGCGTAAAGATAGAGGGTAAAACAGGCGTCGAGATGGAGGCGCTAACAGGCGTAAGCGTGGGACTTCTTACTATTTATGATATGGTAAAAGCCATAGATAAAGGTATGGAGATCAGTAGCATCGTACTAGAGAGCAAAAAAGGAGGCAAAAGTGGCGAGTATATGCGATCTAAATAATAAAAAACCAAAGATCGACTACCCAACACACTGGGAGTACAAAGTGATCTTTGATGCGAGTGATGAGGCAGAGGCAAAGGTGAAAGATATAGTAAAAGATAGGGAATTTAAGCTAGTTTTTTCTAAATTTAGCAAGGATAAAAAGTACGCGAGCTATGATCTAACCGTGCTAGTTTTGAGCGAAGAAGAGAGGCTCGAGATATTTTCAGCCCTAAAACACGAAGCAAAATACGTTTTATAAGGTAAAAATATGGATAAACTTGAGAAAAATTTACGTGATTATAAAGATAGCGAGGGGCTACTAACTAGCATAAAGGCTCTTTGCAACGACTTTTTTAAGGACGTCTCAGACAAAGATGAAAACGCACTGCCTGATCTTTTGAAGCAAAAGATGAATGAGCTTTACAACAAGATGGACAAAGAGAGCCTCATAAATGCCAAAAATCTAAAAAGCGCGATGGAGGGGATAAATCAAGCTCTAGTTAGCGGCGAAGAGAAGGAGCTTTATGAGCTATTTGATAAAAGAGATGAGACAAATAGAGCCATCGAGGCAAAGCGTGAAGAGATAAAAAATAGGCTAAAAATTTCATTTGAAGCGGCTGAAGAGGTCGTAAAAGATAGAAATTTTGGCGAAAAAGAGGAAATTTTAGAGCTTTTAAACAACGCCATTATCAGAGAAACAAGGATGCTTGGCATCTTAAAAGAGAGCGCTCAAATCGCCTTTTTAACAACACTTGAAGGCGCAAAAGATGTCGAAGAGACCGCTGGCGCGATAGCTAAAAATATGACCTACGCTGCGATAAGAGGCGGGGAGTTTAGCAAAGAGCGAATGTTTGAAATTTCAAAAAATATCATCAGTGCAGCGGGGAATTTAGCAAATGAGGGGCACATATTTGCAAAAGAGCTCATAAAAGGCGCGATAAATGGCACTAGAGATGGCATTTTAAGAGCTATAGAAAAGCTAAAAGATGAGGCGAAATTTGCTCCAGATGAGCTAAGGCTAAACTCACAGCTTTTAAATTTAAAAAACGTGGATGAAGAGTTTATAGCGCTTCTTAAAGAGCTTGAAAATGAATTTGATGGCGTAGCTAAAAGCGAGATCGAAAGCGTGATAAATAGCGAGCTTGACACAAACCTAGCAAAATTTAAACGCATAAGCGATCAAGCGATGGAGCAGATCAGCTCAAGGCTTGAAGAGCTAAAGTCAAACGGCGTTGCAAAGCTTGTGAGCGAGGCAAACAATAAATTTGAAGCTCTAAAGCAAGAGCTAAACGACAAGAGCAAAAAGCTAAAACTAAATTTTGACGCAAATGACAAGCTTGAAAGCCTCAAACAAGATATCGCAGAGTTTGAGAAAAAGGCAAATGATAAGCTTGAAGATATCAAACAAATGGATATAAAATCAGAAGCTAAGAAATTTGGCGACAGAGCATATCAAGCCGCAAAAGACTTCATAAACGTCATAAAAAAAGATAAAAAAGAGGAGTAAATTTGCCAAGCTTTTTGGCAAATTTATCATTTTGGCTAGGTCTTAGCCTAGCCCTTTTACAACTTAAATTTATAAAAACAGATAGAGCAAAAACGCACCCAAGATCAAGCGGTAGATGACAAAAGGTAGCATCCTGATCCTTGAGATGATCCCCATAAATAGCTTCACGCAGATATAAGCACTAACTGCACTTATGATGACGCCAAGGGCGATATCGCTCCATGGCAAGGCGTTTGGATCTTTTATAAGCTTGATGCTCTCAAGTCCGCCAGCTAGGATGATGACAGGTATCGAGAGTAAAAATGAGAAATTTGCACTGCCCTTGTGGCTAAATCCTAAAAAAAGTGCCGCTGTCATCGTTATGCCTGATCTTGAGACGCCAGGGATGAGCGCCACAGCCTGCGCTAAACCGATGATAAGAGCAAATTTTATGGTCATTTCATATTCGCTTTTATTTGTCGAGCGAAGATCAGCAAAGTAAAGTGCGATGCCAAAGATGATCGTAGTAACAGCGATCACAACGCCGCTCCTTGCGTACTCCTCGATCACGTTGTTAAACAAAAGTCCAAAGATGCCAACTGGGATAGTGGCAAATCCCACGCACCAGACAAGCAAGCTATCGCCCACCATCTTTCTTTGCGCGATCGAGGCAAAAAAGTCGCGAAGTAGCTTAAAAATCGTATCTTTAAAATAAAAAAGTATCGCGCTTAGCGTACCAACATGCACTGCCACGTCAAAAGCAAGCCCTTGATCTGGCCAGCCAAGTAGCTTTGGCACCAAGATGAGATGAGCCGAGCTTGATATCGGCAAAAACTCGCTTATGCCTTGCACCAAGGCCAAAACGATAACGTGAGAAATTTCCATAAAATGCCTTTTTGATTTTAGATTGCAGCTGGGGATTTTACTCCCCAAAGTTAAATTTTATATAAGTTCGCTAGCAAAATTTGCAAGCTTTTGCGGAGTAAATCCGAAGTGGTCAAATAGCTCGTTCGCCTTGCCGCTGGCGCCAAAGCTGTTCATGCCATAAACCGCGTCGGCAAATTTATACCATTCATAGCCAGTTGCAGCCTCAACTGCGATAATGGTTGTATTTTTATCTAAAATTCTAGCCACATACTCAGCTGGCTGCTCGCAAAGTAGGTCAAAACAAGGCGCTGATACGATGTTTGCACCGATGCCCTGCTCAGCTAGAAGTGCAGCTGCTTTTACGCAGAGTGAGACCTCACTGCCGCTTGCTATAAATGTGATCTTCGCATCTTTTGCCGAGCTTAAAAGATATGCGCCGTTGCTAACCTCACCAAATTCGCCTTTTGCAAGTGGGTCAAGCCCTTGGCGGCTAAGCACAAATGCGCTTGGAGCGTTTAAATTTAGAGCCACTTGCCAGCTAGCTGCGTTTTCGTTGCCATCAGCTGGGCGGAAAGTGTAGAAATTTGGCATCGCTCTAAATGTGCTAAGCTGCTCGATAGGCTGATGCGTTGGACCATCTTCGCCAACGCCGATGCTATCATGTGTGAAGACAAAAAAGTGCTTGATGGCCATTAGCGCTGCTATCCTCGCACTTGGCTTTAGATAGTCGCTGAAGATGAAAAATGTCGCTGAAAATGGCAAGAAAAGGCCGTATCTGGCGATGCCGTTGTTGATAGCTGCCATGGCGTGCTCTCTGATGCCGTAGTGGATATTTTTGCCATTTGGGAAATCGCCCATGCCCTTTAGCTCAGTCTTGTTTGACGGAGCAAGGTCAGCGCTACCACCGATAAAGCCAGGGAGTTTTTTCGCTATCTCATTTAAAATAACGTGGTTTGTATCTCTTGTGGCTAGCTTTTTATCGCTAAAGTCTGGAAATTCGATCTTGCTAAAGTCTGGATTAAGAAGTGAATTTAATAAATTTTTGCCTTCAATGCTTAGTGCCTCAACCTTTTTGTTCCACATCGCCTCTTCAAGATCGCCCTTTTCAACTGCACCTCTAAATCTTAAAAGCACGTCCTCGTCAATGGCAAATTTCTTCTCAGGGTCAAAACCAGCTGCGGCCTTTGCCTTTTTGATGATCTCCTCGCCAAGTGGCGCGCCGTGGCTGTGATGGCTGCCCTCAAGCTCCATTGCGCCGCGTGCTATGTGCGTGTTTGCGATGATGAGATATGGCGACTCTTTCTCGCTAGCTTGCTCAAGCGCAAATTCGATCTGGTTATAGTCATGTCCGTCGATGCGTGCGACCTCCCAGCCCTGCGCCTCAAACCTAGCCTTGACGTCCTCGCTAAATGCGATCGCTGTATCGCCCTCGATCGTGATATTGTTTGAGTCGTAGATGAGTACAAGGTTGTCTAGTCTTAAATTTCCTGCGATTGAACATGCCTCGTAGCTTATGCCCTCTTCAAGGTCGCCGTCGCCGCAAAGGCAGTAAATTTTATGATCGATTATTTTATTGTCTGGCTCATTTAGCACGTTTGCAGCATATTTTTCTGCCATTGCTAGGCCAACTGCATTTGCCACGCCTTGACCAAGTGGACCAGTAGCCACCTCAACGCCTGGAGTGTGAATTTCTGGGTGTCCTGGGGTGTTTGAGCCAAGTTGGCGGAAATTTTTGAGCTCATCTAGGCTTAGATCGTAGCCAGTTAGATGTAAGAAGCTATAAACCAAGCTTGATGCGTGACCACCGCTAAAAACGAGCCTATCTCTGTTTAGCCATTTTGGATTTTTAGGGTTGTGTTTTAAAAAGTTGCTTAAAACCACCATGATATCAGCTAGGCCCATAGGAGCACCTGGGTGTCCGCTGTTAGCGTTTTGCACCATATCAGCGCACAAAAATCTTATAGTATCGGCTTGTTTTTTTAGCATATGATCTCCTTTTATTGCGTCAGATTATACAAAAAAGTGATTAAAACTTGCCTTGCATTTTTGCTCAAAATGTCTAAAAAGTGATATAAATTTACTAAATTTACGCGCTTATCTTAGGTGCTTGTCTGTAAGCTCTAAGATCATCTTTGCTATGCCTGCATCTATCTGCTTTAGCGCCTCTTCTATCTGGCAAATTAGCTCATCTTTTTTCTTTTTTGCGCCAGATAGACCTAGTAAATTTGTAAATGAATTTTTCGCTAAGTCGTTGTGCACGGGCTTTCCAGCGGCCGCCTCGTCGCTTGTAAGGTCGATAATGTCGTCTTGTATCTGAAAAGCAAGCCCAAGCTTTAGGCCGATATCATAAATTTTATCGCACTCATTTTCAGCTAAATTTGCTATCACGGCGCCCATTTTTAGGCTAGCAGCGATGAGCTTTGCGGTTTTGTGGATGTGTAAAAATACTAGCTCATCAAGGCTTAGCATCTTGCCAGAGAGACCAAATTTAGCCTTTGCTCTTTTGATATCCTCTTTGTTTGTATTTTCAAAAAAACAATCAAGCGCCTGACCTAGCACCATGCCGCTAACGCCAGCATTCTCGCTTAAAATTTCCACGCATTTTATGCGTGTTTGCGCTGGCAGATCAGCACGTGAAATTTCATAAAAAGCATGCGTATTTAGTGCATCTCCTGCAAGTATCGCAGTCGTTTCGTCGTAGGTTACGTGAAGCGTTGGTGTGCCGCGCCTTAGGCTTGCGTTATCCATCGAAGGCAGATCATCATGTATGAGCGAATAGGTATGCATCATCTCAAGCCCCAAAGCCACTCTCATCGCCTTTTGCGTGAGGCTTTTATCCACATTTTCGACCACGCCAAGAAGCAAAAGCGCCCTAAAGTGCTTGCCTCCAGCCTTTAGCATAACGCCAAGCGCCTCCTCGTAGTAAGGATGAAAGCTAGGCACCTTTGGCAAATTTGCGTTTAGAAATTTTACAAAGTCCTCAAGTAGGCTCATTTTGGCACTCTTGCAAAGAACTGAAAGTCATTTCTAGTAAATAAAAGCACGAAATTTTGCAGATCGCTGATCTTTTCTAAAAGCTCCTCGCGGCTATTCACACTCTCTTTGTTGTAGCCTAAAATTTTATCGCCGATCTTGATGCCAAAGATGTCGGCATTTGACTTTGGCTCGACCTTAGTAACGACTAAATTTTTATCAACCGTGATACCATAATCCACCAAAACTTTATCATCTAGCAAGCTTTCAGGCGACTTTGGCATGACATTTAAATTTGGCAGATCGAGGCTTGAAGGAGCGTCAATGTCTAGGCTTTGGTTAAATTTCACATCCCCGCTTACTGGAACTTGAAAGAGTAGCTCCTGCCTATCACGCTTTACGATGATGTCCAGTTTTGCGCCTTTTGGAGCAAAAAGCACCATCTCGTTTAGCTCTCTTAGGCTCTTTGGCTTGATGCCATTTACACTAACAAGCTCATCATCAACCATCATCATCTTGCCGCGGCCCAAAGGATCAACAAGACCAACAAAAAATTTATCCTCTTTTTGCAAGAATTTCACGCCGATATCGCCGTAATATACGTCATCGTAAGATACAAAGTGCTTTAAATAGCGATTTGGTATAAATTTATCAGCTCC
Organism: Campylobacter concisus; assembly: GCF_902460575.1. Taxonomy (GTDB): domain Bacteria; phylum Campylobacterota; class Campylobacteria; order Campylobacterales; family Campylobacteraceae; genus Campylobacter_A; species Campylobacter_A concisus_AW. The sequence continues at coordinate 289,983 of NZ_CABPUY010000003.1, forward strand.
AACAGCTATGCCTATCATCTTGCAACAAGGCGTGTTTATCTCGCCAGTCGCGTTATACTCGAAGCTTAGCGTATCAAAATCGCCTAAATTTTGTCCCAAAGACTTGATGTGACCCATGACGGTGTTGTTAGAGTCGTTTAAGATGCCAACCCAAGTGCTCTTTTTGATGCGCTCCTCGTTGGTCTCATCAGCCATCACAACAGGGCTTAGCTCCTTGCTAGAGCGCACTAAGAAAAGCTGCAAATATGGGTCAAATTTGACATATTCGCCAAGCGGAGCTCCCTCACTTTTTGGCACTGCGATTAAATTTTTAGTGATAGCCACGCCAAAGTGTTTATTTACTGAGACGATTGAGTTTTTGTTCTTTTCAAAGCAGGCGTTAAAGTCCTCTTGCGTAGGCCTAGGATCGGCATTTAGGCAAAGTGCTGATAGCAAAAATGCAAGGGCAAATTTATAATTTAGTCTCATTTTATCCCCATCGAAGCAAGGCCGCCAAGCATCCTTGAAGCGGTGTTTTTCTTATCGGCCTCAACCGACTTTAGCACGTCATTTACGGCGCTTATTAGCAAAATTTGCATGCTCTCTTTATCTTCAAGCAAGCTATCATCTATGCTGATATCAAGTATCTCGCCGCTGCCGTTTGCTCTAACGCTTACCAGTCCGCCACCGCTTTTTGCGCCAAATTCTTTATTTTTGCTCTCTTCTTCCATCTGCTTGGCCTGTCTTTGCACATCCTCAAGCATCTGCCCCATCTTTGAAAAGTCAAATCCCTCAAACATCGCCTACTCCTTTATGATCTCGTTTTTGTTATTTACATGCACGATGGTTGGCTTAAATTTCTTAGCCTTTTTAAATTTCATGCTAGCATACGCTACGATGATGACCACGTCGCCAACGCAGACCTTTCTAGCAGCTGCACCGTTTAGGCAAATTTCACCTTTTTTGCCCTTTATCACGTATGTAGCAAATCTCTCGCCGTTATTTACGTCTAAAATTTCAACCTTTTGATTTTCTATCAAATTTGCAGCTTTTATAAGCTCCTCGCCTATGCTGATCGAGCCAATATAGTTTAAATTTGCGTCTGTTACGACGGCTCTGTGGATCTTGCTAGCTAAAATTTCTATATTCATTTTCTGCCTTGTTTAGTTTATTTGCACTCTATCACTGGTCTGTTTGCTAAAAATTTCTCGTTAAATTTCTCTGCCTTTAGCGTCTTTTCTAGCTCGTCAAGGGTTTTGAAATTTCTAGCAAAAGATACGCCAACTAGTCCGCACTCGCTCGTTTTGGCAACGTCTAGAGTTATCTCGTAGCTGTTAAATTTTGGATTATTTGGCTCTGGATAGTAAATTTCCTCACGGTAAGAGCTGTCGTTACCTATCTTTTCTATCTTAAATTTGCCCTTTTTTGGATCTGTGGTTTTTTTTATCGCTGTTATAAAATCATCTATGTTTTTGATGCTTGGCGCATAGGTAACGCTGATTAGCTTACTCCATCCATAGCCGCCCTCATCTTCCAAATAATACTCCACCGTAAATTCATTTTGGTATTTTTGGTGATAAATTTGGCCGTCATATTCTATATTTTGAGGTAGGTTGCTCACCAGATAGCTCTTTTGGTTTGCGCTAGATTGTAGCTTTTGCGGCTCTTTTTGAGCAGTGGCACATCCTAGCAATAGTGCAACGCAAGTAGCCGTAAAGGCTAAATTTAAAATTTTCATCGTTTTTCCTTTCAAAAGTTATCTACATAAAATTTCAAGCACCACTTCTTTGTCGCTAAATGGGTGCTTGACGCCTTTTATCTCCTGATATGGCTCGTCGCCTTTGCCAAGTATGACTAGCGCCCAGCCAGGTTCTAGCTTGCTAATGGCTAGTGCGATCGCCTCTTTGCGGTTGGCGTTTCGTATCAAATTTTCATTTTGGCTCATGCCAGCGCAAATTTCATCGATTATGCTCTCTGGCTCTTCGCTTCTTGGATTGTCGCTTGTGACGATGCAAATTCTTGCGTATTTTTGGGCTATCGCTCCCATTTTAGGGCGCTTTGTCCTATCTCTGTCGCCGCCTGCACCAAAAACTGCGATCAAATTTAGATGTCTAAGCGAGTTTAGCACCTTTTCTATGCCATCTGGCGTATGGGCAAAATCCACAATGACTAGCGGATCGGTGCTAACGACCTCCATCCTGCCGCTCACGCCTTTAAATTTGCTTATCGCCTTTGAAAGTGCGGCTGCGTCTGGACGCTCTAGCAGGCAAACGGCACCAAGAGCGGCGATTAGGTTGTAGAGATTAAACTCGCCTTGAAGGCTTGAGTCTATCTCCACATCGCCATTTGGCGTCTTGATAACTGCGTCTATGCCGTCCTTTAGCCCATAAACTATCGGCGCAAAGCTAGCTGGCTTTTTGATCGCGTATGTATAGGCGTTTTTTGGGTTAAATTTAACTCCGCCGTCGTCAATGTTTATGAGTTTTACGCTCTCATCGTCAAAAAAGCTTGATTTTACCCTCGCGTACTCCTCCATGCTCTTGTGGTAGTCGAGATGGTCTTGAGTTAAATTTGTAAAAATTTTTAGAGCAAATTTCAAGCTCTCTATACGCTTTTGAGCGATCGCGTGCGAGCTAACCTCCATCACGAAGTACTCACAGCCCTGCTCGCTGGCTGCTTTGAGATATGAGAGCGTCTTTAAAATGGCACTTGTCGTAAGCGCCTTATCATCTATCTGCTCACCCTCTATAAATGCCCCTCTGGTGCCACTTAGGCCACATTTTTTGCCTAAATTTCGCAGGGTCTCGTAGATAGCCGCAGCCGTTGTGGTCTTGCCATTGGTGCCTGTGATGCCAACTATCTTTAAATTTTCGTCTATTTTTAAAAGCTTTTTGCACTCTTCAAGAGTGATTATCTTAGCGCCCTTTTTTACCGCGTGTTCTACAAATTTCGCATTTGCAGTAGTTTGCACAAAGTATGCACCCTGCTCGCACTCGTTTGAGTCATCTGTTATGAAGCTATTTTCTACTGATATTTTCATCGTTTTGTCTTTTTTGTATCTCTTTAAAAAGCTGATCTATACGCTCGTCGCCGCCAAACATCACCGCCGCACTCTCAAGGTAGTTCATGCTCATATCGATGAAGTCATTTTTTATCAAATTTCCTAAAAATTCCAAAAAATCGTCTTTGTTTGAGATCATCACCTTGGTTGAGAACATGATGTTTTCAAAGACCTTTTTAAAGCTGCCATCCTTATAAACAGCCCTTTTAAAGTCCTCGTAGCTGATCGCGTCTTGCTCTTCAAAGTACTCGCTCTCCTCGTCTCTGGACTCTAAAATTTTTAAAATTTCCTCCACGCCCTCGTCGTCTTCGCCGGCTCTTACTTTCGCCATGTAGTAGTCAAACAAGAGCTTTGCCTCTTCGGCATTTTCCTCGCCAAGAGAGCAAATTTGTATCAAAAATAGTAAATTTTTCTCCTGCGTCTTTTCGTATGCTAGCGAAAAGTAAAAGATCGCATCTTTAAATTTAGAGCGTTTGAAATATTTTATGCCTATTTTTTTATAATCTATCAATGTCAAATTCCTCGCCTATTGGGACATTTATGACCTCTAGCTCTGGATGAATGTCTATGCGAAGCTGCCTTTCGATGCCGTATTTTAGCGTGGTTGTGCTAGCTGCGCATCCGTGACAATGTCCTGTGAGTCTTACGTAAATTTTGCCGTTTTTTATGCCAAGTAGCTCCATGCCGCCGCCGTCATTTTCAAGCATCGGTAGCACCTTTTGCAAACTCGCAGTCACTGGTTTTAAAAGCTCTTCATCACTAAATGGGATCATATTTTTTCCTTAAATTTTTTAGCTATTATAGCAGATAAAGTGCAAACAAACGTTTTCTAGGCTTTTGCTGTGGGCGTTTTGGCTTTAAATTTTGGTGGTTTTTTGTGGAGAAAAAGGGCAAATTTGCCCTTTAAATTTAGTTTAGTAGAAGTGATTTTATATCGATTTTATGCTCTATCATCTTGCTCTCAAGCATAAATTCTTGCGTAGCTTCAAGCGCTTTTATATCATCAGCCGTGATCTTTGAGCTAAAGTCATATTGAGGATACATGCTCTTTACCGCCTCTATGCTAAGCCCAGTCTCTTCGGCTGTAAATTTAAGCGCCTCATCCTCGTTTGCCTTGATGTAGGCCAAAATTTCGTCCTGAGCCTTTTTAAATTTCTCAACTACATCTTTGTGCTTTTTATAAAACTCTCCGCTTGTTGCCGTGACGATAACTGGAGTGATGACGCCTTTGCCAGTTGTCACTACATTTAGGCCTGATTTTTGAGCGTTGTAGGCCGCTGGTCCTGCAAGAAGCGCTGCATCGACGCTGCCGTTTTCGACTGCAGCTTGCGCAGCTGGTATGCCCATAGAGATGAACTCTACGTCGTTTATACTAAGTCCGCCAAGAGCCAGGTATCTAACCAAAAGCTCGTTTAAGATAGTGCCTTTTGGGCCTGCTACTTTTTTGCCTTTTAGATCTTTTGGCGACTTGATGTTTTTATCTTTAGAAAATATAACAAAGGCCTCTGGTGCCCTTGAATAGGCGCTTATGATCTTTATGTCAGCCTTATTTGCCGCTGCAAGTATGACCGAAGTGCCGCCCACGCAGTTTAGAAACTGGAGCGAATTTGAAGCGAGCGCTTGCGTTTGTTTAGCACCCGAGGTGATCTCGGAGTACTCGACTGGCACGCCAAAAGACTTCGCGTAAAAGCCTTTAAATTTATCGACGATAGATGGGACGTTTAGCGGCGATTTGACGTAGGTCATGCCGATCTTATCTAAGCCTTCGCTTGCGTTTGCGACTAGGCAAAGCAAAGAGGCCGCACACAAAACCTTAAAAAACTTTCTCATACTTACTCCTTTTAAAAATTTTCAAGATTATATAATCTTTTGCTTCATTTTGGTTTTAATTATCATTTTATTTGCCTAAATTTCACTCAAAATTTTGCGTTTTACCGTTATTAGCTCCTCGCTTAGCAGATCTCTTGGCCTTGCTAAATTTGATAGCTCGTAGTTTGACTTTATCCCGCCCTTTTCAAGCAAGATGATCTCATCAGCCAAAAATAGCGCCTCGTCGATGTTGTGAGTGACAAAAAGGATGGTTTTGCCAGCTTGTATCTTTAAAATTTCAGCCTGCATGCTAGCTCTAGTAAAGGCGTCAAGCGCGGCAAACGGCTCGTCCATTAGGATCAAATTTGCCTCATACGCAAGTACTCTAGCAAGCGAAACGCGCGAGCTCATGCCACCAGAGAGCTGCGAAACTGCGGCAAATTTAAAGTCACTAAGCCCTATCATCGATATCAGGCTACCTATCTTTTCAGCCTCTATTTCATGCTTTTTAAGCGCAAATACAATGTTTTCATAGACGTTTAAAAACGGCATGAGACGGGGCTCTTGAAAGACGAAGCCGATCTTTGCTTGCTCTTTAAATTTTATCTCCCCCTGACTTACGCTCTCAAGACCAGCGATAAGGCGTAAAAGCGTCGTTTTGCCACAACCGCTTCTACCAAGTATGACGGTGATCTTATCTTTTTTTATGCTTAAATTTAGCTCTCTTAAAACGTCGATACGCCTTTCGCCTATAAAAAAATGCTTGGATAAATTTGAAATTTCTATCATTTTTCACCTCGCAAAAGGCTAAATTTCGTTATCAAAAGCAAAAAGAGCCTATCTATGAGCACGCCACAAATGCCGATCGTAAAAATGCCCACAAATATCCTATCTGCGCGTGAGAGCTCCTCGGCGTCAAGGATTAAGTAGCCCAGCCCGCTTGAAGCCGCTATCATTTCAGCTCCGATGATCGCGCGCATGGCGTAGCCAAAGCCTATTCGCATGCCAACAAAGATATCTTTTAGCGCGCTTTTTAAGATGATCTTGTAAAAAATTTCAAATTTACTAAAGCCAAAAATTTTACCAACCTCGATGAGCTTCACGTCGCAGCTTGTTAGCCCTTTTTGGATACTTAGAAACATCGGGAAAAACGAAGCTAGGATGATAATGATGATCTTTGGCGTCTCGTTTATGCCAAACCAAAGCACCAAAATGGCGATCAAACTAAGCGGCGGGATGTTTCTAAAAAACTCCAGTATCCACTCGTAATAAACGCTGATCTTTGGCAAAAGTGCCGCTACACCGCCCAGCACGAGCGCTAGGGCAAACGAGAGAGCATATCCTGCAAATATGCGCTTGAAGCTGATAATCGTATGCGTAGCAAGCTCGCCGCTTAGGCTCATGCTATACATCGTCTTTAGCGTAGCTAGCGGACTTGGCAAGATATACGGTGTGAAAATTTCTAGCTCGCAAACGACCTGCCAGATGGCAAAGATCGCTAGGATCAAAATGCTCTTTTTAAAAATTTCTTTCACAGCCCATCTCCGTTGTGACAGCCGTTTTCGCAGTATAAAAGCTCGATGATCTGGTAGTTTTTAAGCTCGCTAAATTTATACGAAAGGGCGTTTTCTATCTTCTCTTTGCTGCTAAGACTTAGTGTTTTTACGCCCAAATTTGTGAAAAAGCCTGGCGGTACCGGACTTTGTTCGATGTTGCGCATCTTTAAATTTATAGCGTTTTGCTCCCTAAAGCTTTTCCATGTCAAAAATGTGGTTCGCGCTAAATTTAGCTCTCTACCTAGCTGGGCTAACTCCTCGCAAGGCGTCGTCACGTAAAGCCACTCGTCCTCTTTTAGCTTCGAGCTTAGTTCGATGGCACTTTCTATTAAAATGGGGTTTAAATTTGAGATGAGATTGGCCTGCTCTTTGAAATTTGCCCTGATGAAATTTACAGCCCTCGGACAGCGGCTATCGTAAATAAGCTCACTTTGCGCAAGAGCGTTTTTGTATGCGTTTTTTACGCTTTTAACGTGGTCTTTTTCGCACTCTACTACGCTAAAACCTTTGTTTTGCAAAATTTCTTTAAGTGCTGCAAAGTCGTAGATGTTTTTTACAACAGGATTTAACCAAACCACTTTTTTCATAAGAGCTCCCGTCAAATTTAAAAGCAAAATGTAATAATTAAAATCAAAATTGTATCACTTGAAAGTAAAAAGATGGCTTTGAAGGTTAAATTTATAAAACGGCTAGACTTTTACGTCTAAATTTCGCTTTTTCTGGCTTTTCTCCATCAGCTTTAGTATATCTATGCCGTTTTTTTCAAGCCGCATTAGCTCCTTAAGATAGGCAAATTTCTCATCTTTATTGATATCGTAGGTTGCTAGCTTCTCGCTTCGGCCGATCACTGATGCATAGACCTTATTGCCGTCAAGTTTGTCGGTATTTTGCACATTATAAAGCGACAGCACGCCCTCTATCACCTCTTTAAATTTTGCCCCGCTCTTCATGCCAGCCTTCATCAGCGTTAAAAATCTCTGCCTGCTCTCATCGTCAGTAAAATTTATACTTTGCATTGTCTCATATTCTATCGGTGGCTTGTTCGTGCTAGTTAGCATTGAGATAGCCTTCTTGCCTATCGTAATACTCTCAACGCCGACCCTCTCGCCAAGATATTGTCTCAGCGCATAGTCCAGCCACTTGTCCTTAAACTCCTCGACGCTCATGTCCTTATCCAGTATCTCAAAGCCCTCCACGTGGCTTTTGCGGCCAAGTCCGAGCAAGGTGCCGCTATCATCTTTTGACGTGTACTCTTTTGCGAAGAGATCGACGTTTGTTGGATAGTATCCGATGATCGATTCGTAAAGCCTTCCAAAACCAAGCGCCTCGGTCTGACTAACAAAGCTTTTAAGCTCGTTTATCTCATCTTGACTCATTTGCTTGTCGTATCCCATGAGCTTGCCCCAGATGCTTATCTTGCCATTAGCGGCCATGCCTGTGAGCGAGTTGTCTTTAGCAAATTTTAGTGGCTCATCATCTTTGTTAAATTTACTCTCGCTCGTGCGACCTAAATTTATCTGATTGGTGTTTTTGGCTAATTTTTGAGATGATAAATTTAAAGAATTTTCGTCCGCACTAGGCTTGATATGGCTAGCACTTTGCTCCCTAATGTTTTGAAAGCCGCTATATAAATTTACATTAGCTCCGTTTACGCCACCTATCATCTCAAATCCTTTGTAAGATAGTTAAAACAAATATCGTCTTTTCCAGAGTAAAATTTAGAAATTTGTAGAGTTTGACTTGTAAATTTAGGCTGACTTGAGACTGGATAAATTTAGACATTTGAGAAGGCCGGAATTTAGAATTTACTTTGTAGAAATTTGCATATATCGGTTTTTATTGTATCTGGTTTAGCTTTATTATATCTAGTCTATATATTTGGTTTTGGATTTATCATATACAACTCGTATATTTTGTCATACCATAGGCTATTTCGGATCAAATTTATGTCATCTTCTTGGCCACCCTAGCCACATTAGCCAAGCCCTTTTTACAGTCTATCAAAATTTAGAATTTTGCAACTTCGTGAATTGTAAATTTGAAATTTCTTTTTTGAATAATTTAAATTTGAGATAGTTCGTATAGATAATTTGCCCTGCTTTTTGTTTTGCATTTTAAATATATAAGCCCTTAATCCTAAAACTTCGTAAATTAGCTTATAAATTTTATCCAGAAACACTCAAAATAGAAATAACACGCCTAAAGCAAATATCACAAAAAATCAACGAAGTAAAATTTAAAAACTACTAGCTCTAAATTTAGAAATTTATGGCGCTAGCTTTGAAATTTAATAGATAAGTTTGGGCTAGAACTTTAAAACCTAATTTTGAAGGCTTTGGCATAAATTAAAGAGCGTCCGTTTGTTTTTGTGCTTTAAAACCGCTATAAATTTACTTATACCAACTATTTTAACCTATAGCATCAGCTCATCTAAAAGCCACGAAATAAAATTTATAATGCTCCGACTTGTAAATTTGCCACATACTAAAATGGATAAATTTAAAACAAAATTTTTAAAAAATAAACATAAAAAGAAAAATTTAGAAAGAAAAGAGAGCCAGATAGGCTCTCTGGGGATTATTCAGCTACTAGCTCTATATAAGCCATCTCAGCTGCGTCGCCTCTGCGAACGCGAGTTTTGATGATTCTTGTATAGCCACCGTTGCGCTCTTTAAATTTTGGAGCTACTTCAGTAACTAGCTTATTTGTAGTCTCTTTGTCTTGCAATGAAGCAAATACTGCTCTATGAGCGTTAGAGTCGCCCTTTCTAGCTCTTGTGATAAGCTTTTCAACATAGCTTCTAAGCTCTTTTGCTTTTGGTAAAGTTGTCTCTATCTTTTCGCTTTTGATGATAGCTATCGCTAAATTCTTAAGCAATGCAGATCTATGAGATGACGTTCTACCAAGTTTGCGATATCCGTGTTTATGTCTCATCTATTGTCCTTTTATTCTTTTGCACTCATTTGTGATTTTAGCTCGGTTATTTTCTTTCTGAGTTGCTCTTTGCTATCTTTTAACACATCGACACCAACTGGATAGCCTATCTCTTCCATAACCGCTTTTATCTCTTCAAGAGATTTTTTACCTAAATTTTTAAGCTCTTTAAGCTCATTTTCGTCCATCAACGCAAGCTCGCCGATAAATCTTATATCGGCTTTGTCAAGGCAGTTAAAACTTCTAGCGCTTAAATTTAGATCTTCTACACTAGAAAGTAGCTTTGAAAACTCGCCGCTTGCGCTTGAACTAGCAACTGGGGCACTAACGTCAATATCTAAAATTCCTTTAAATACTGACATTTGTTGATACATAGCTTCTAAACAATTTTTAAAAGCTTCTACTGGACCAACTTGACCATCTGTTGTTATCGTAAATACGATCTTCTCGTAGTCTGGGTCATCTTCAACCAAGACGTTTTGTATCTCATAAACTGCTTTTTTAACAGGTGTAAAGAAAGCGTCTAGTGCGATGTACTCGTCTTCGATCTCTTCTCTGATCTCTTCACTAGGAACATATCCGATACCTTTTTGGATGATAACTGAGAAATTTAACTCAGCATCTTCGTTGATGGTAGCAAGATATGCGTCTGGATTAACGATCTCAACTAGGTCGTTATTTAGATCAGCTCCAGTTATCTCTTTTGGTCCTTTAAAGCTATACTCTATAACTTCGCGTTCACTGCTACTTTTTAATTTAAATCTGATCTTCTTCAAATTTATAATAAAAAACGCTACGTCTTCAAGCATGCCACGCATACTATCGAATTCGTGGCTAACGCCTTTTATCTTTACACCAATAGGGGCAAAGCCTACTGTGCTTGTGTAAAGAAGACGGCGAAGCGGGTGAGCCAAAGTCACAGCATAACCTACTTCAAAAGGATATGCTGTAATGTTAGCTACATTTTCGCTAACACTTTTAACTTCTATTTCAGTTGGCATATAAGCTGATGTAGTAATCTTTCTCATCTTTATACCCTCTATTATTTTGAGTAAAGCTCTACTATAAATCTTTCCTCAACAGGAATGATAACCTCTTCTCTTTCTGGATTTCTAGTGAAAATTCCAAATTTTTTCTCTTTTTCCACATCTACCCAAGCAACGATGCCAGTTTGAGCTGTAAGGTCGATCGCGCGAATGATTTGTGGATTGTTTTTAGATTTCTCAGCAACTTCTACTTTAGAGCCTGGCTCCACTCTGTAAGATGGGATATCTACTCTCTTGCCATTTACTAAAATATGTCCGTGAGTTACAAGCTGGCGAGCAAAACGACGAGTCGTTGCAAAGCCCATTCTGTAAACAACATTGTCTAATCTCTGCTCTAGTAGTTGAACTAAAAGAGCACCTGTGTTGCCCTCGCGGCGTGCTGCTTCTTGGAACAATCTTCTAAATTGTTTCTCTGAAACACCATACATAAATTTAGCTTTTTGCTTCTCGCGAAGTTGTAAGCCGTATTCGCTTATCTTTGCTCTTCTTTGTCCGTGTTGTCCTGGTGCATAAGGTCTTTTTTCTAAAGCACTTTTACCAGCAAGTCTTCTTTCGCCTTTTAACGCAAGAGACACACCAAGACGTCTTTCTAATTTTTCAACAGGTCCTGTATATCTAGCCATAATAATTTCTCCTAATTTTCTCTAATTATACGCGGCGGCGTTTTGGCGGTCTGCAACCATTGTGTGGTAAAGGTGTGATATCTTTGAAGAAAGTTACTTTTATACCTTCAACACCACCTACACTCTTAACAGCCGTTTCACGTCCGCTACCTGGACCTTGAACCTTGATACCAACTTCTTTAATGCCGTGTTCTTTTGCTTTGTTTAAAGCATCTTCTACAGCTTGTTGAGCTGCATAAGGAGTTGATTTTTTACTACCCTTAAAGCCTAAGCCACCTGCACTACTCCATGCAATAGCATTTCCCATTTCATCAGTTACAGTTACCATAGTGTTGTTAAATGTTGCACTGATATAAACGATACCTTTGGCTATGCTTTTTCTAACTACTTTTTTCTTAACAATTTTTCTTTTCGCCATTTATTATCCTTTAACCCTTGCCTTACTTAGTAGCCGCACCGACAGTCTTACGTCTGCCTTTTCTGGTTCTAGCATTAGTTTTAGTCTTTTGACCACGAACAGGAAGACCCTTTCTGTGGCGAAGACCTCTGTAACTTCCAAGATCCATAAGAGCTTTGATATCCATAGCAACTTGTTTTCTCAAATCACCCTCAACGACGTGGTGCTCTTGAATTTCTTTACGGATAGCTGCTGCTTCGTCTTCGCTAAGCTCATAAACTCTCTTGTCGTAAGAAATTCCAGCTGCGTCAAGAATTTGACGAGATTTATAAAGACCTATACCATAGATATAAGTCAAACCATACTCAATTCTCTTTTTGTTTGGTAAATCTACACCTGCAATACGTGCCATGCCTTATCCTTGTCTTTGTTTATGTTTTGGATTTTCGCAGATAACACGAATTATGCCACTACGTTTGACAATTTTACATTTGTCACACATCTTCTTTACAGAAGGACGAACTTTCATTTTAGTCTCCTAAAAATTTATTCCACTTTTTTAGGGGCTGCATCAGGTTTAAAGAAAGAATTTAAACCAACTATTTTCAAAATAAGTGGGGAACTTTGAAAATAATTCTTCATACAGCTTTTCGCAAAGCTTGGATTTTATCCAAAACCAGCTTTAAATTTACTTAGCATATTTGCCACAAAATCAAATTTACTTATATCTATAAGTGATCCTGCCCTTGTCTAGGCTATATGGCGTAAGTTCTACTTTTACGCGGTCGCCAGGCATTATCTTTATATAATGCATTCTCATCTTTCCGGCGATATGACATAAAATTATATGTTTGTTGTCGAGCTCAACTTTAAAAGTTGCATTTGGCAGTGCTTCAACAACATTTCCATCAATCTCAATGACATCGTCTTTTGCCACAAATTCTCCTTTCTTTAAATTTTTTCTCTAAATTTCACACTTTACTTAAAATTTCAGCTTTGCCATTAACTATCGCCATACAATGCTCATAATGGCTAGTTCTCAAACCATCTTTTGAGGTTACTTTCCAGTTATCACTTCCCAAAACTGGTGTGCCATCTTTTTGGCAGATCATCGGCTCTATACAAAAAACCATTCCCTCTTTTATCTTTGGGCCAGCTTTTGGGTTGTTTCCTTCAATATAATTTGGAATTTCTGGCTCTTCGTGTGGCCTTTTGCCTATGCCATGACCGCAATATCCACGCAAAGGCACATATCCTCTACCTAGTATAAATTTCTCAAGCTCATAGCTGATCTCTTTAAAATGCATACCAGCTCTTATAAAATCAATCGCAAAATATAGCGCGTCTTTTGAGCAAGCGATCAAATCCTCGTCATCTTTTGAAATTTTACCAACCCCAAAAGTCCTAGCCGAATCGCCAAAATAACCATCTAAATTTGAGCCAATATCAACACTAACGATATCGCCCTCTTTTAGTTTGTATTCGTTTGGAATTCCGTGGATCACCACTTCATTGACGCTTATGCAAGCTGCATTTGGAAAGCCGTAAAGCCCTTTAAAGGCAGGTTTTGCTCCAGCAGCTCTTATCATATCTTCGCAAATTTTATCTATCTCAAGAAGTGAAATTCCGGGTTTTATGATCGTAGAAACATGATCAAGTGTTCGAGCGACGATCTTATTCGCCGCTCTCATTTTCTCTATCTCAGCTGGTCTTTTTAGCGTGATAGCCATTTTATAGACCTACTGCACTTAGAGTTTGGTATTTGTTCGTATAAGACTGGGCTTCTATACGTCTCATCGTATCAAGTGCTACTGAAACCACGATAAGAACTGATGTACCGCCAAAATAAAATGGTACGCCCATAGTCTTTACAAGTACCCAAGGTAATGTTGAAATGATACCCAAGTACAAAGCACCACCTAAAGTTAGCCTGCCAGCTACTTCGTTTAGATAGCTAGCTGTACTCTCGCCTGGTCTAACACCTGGGATAAATCCGCCTTGTTTTTTCAAATTTTCACTTATATCTTTTGTGTTAAACACGATTGATGCATAGAAAAACGCAAAGAAGATGATAAATAAAAATGTCAAAACGTTAAACATATAGCCATTTGGACTTAAAAAGTCGTTGATAGCTTGGATTACTGGATTTGTGCTAGCCTGCAAAATAGTGCTTGGAAACATCAAAATCGCACTAGCAAATATCGGTGGGATAACGCCACTTAAATTTACTTTGATCGGTATATAGTTCATTATACGTTTGTTTTGATTTTCCATTATCACTTTTCTTGAGTAAGAAATAGGGATACGTCTTTCGCCCATCTCGACAAAGATAATAGCACCAATGGTCGCTAAAATGATCACCAAAATAGCGATGACTGTTAGGAAATTCATCTCAGAAGTATTTACCAAATTTACAGTTCCACCGATCGCACTAGGTATGCCAGAGACGATGCCCGCAAAGATGATAAGACTTATACCATTGCCTATACCGCGCTGCGTGATCTGTTCACCTATCCACATAAGTAGCATGGTGCCAGTTAGCATAGATACAGCAGAGATCGCGATAAATAAATTCATATCTATCATGATAGCTTGCTCGCCACCACGACCGCTTAAGCTTTGAAGTCCGATAGAGACGCCGATTGATTGTACAAGAGTGATAACGATAGTCGCATAACGTATGATTTGCATATATTTTTGCATACCGTCGCGCTCTTTTTTCATCTGACCTAACTTTGGAAATGTCGCTGCTAGAAGCTCCATGATGATCGAAGCTGTGATGTAAGGCATAATGCCTAGAGATATGATACTTAAACGCTCAGCGGCTTTACCACTAAACATATTAAATAGACCCAAGGCGTTGCTATTGTTTGAATTGAAAAATTCTTTAATTACGTCGACATTAACACCAGGAACTGGCACATAAGCCAGTATCCTGTATGCGAACAAAAATGCCAACGTGATTAAAATCTTGTTGGTCAGTGTTTTATCCATTATTTTGTTCCGCTAACGCTAACGTTCTCGTCTTTGATCTTTGAAGCAAGAGCTTTTGCACTTGCACCGATTAGTTTTATCTTAGTAACGCTCTTTGAAATTTTATGAACGCTAGCTATTGTTGCTATTGAAATTTCCGCAAGCTCTTTTATAGCTGCGATCTTTTCAACATTGATAACATAAGGTTTTTCAAATTTAGAAGCGAAGCCCACCTTTGGAAGACGTCTTTGAAGTGGTTGTTGTCCGCCCTCAAAGCCTCTTTTTTCATTGTAACCTTTTCTTGCTCTTTGACCTTTATTACCTTTGCCAGCAGTTTTGCCATTGCCACTGCCTTGACCACGACCTATTCTTTTAGTTGCATGAGTTGAACCTGCAGCAGGTGTTAATTTTTCTAATGCCATCTTAACTCCTTTCTCTTAGCTTTTTAGCAAACTAAGTGCTTTTATAGTAGCACGAACGACGTTTGCTGAGTTGTTTGAGCCAAGTGATTTAGTAAGGATATCCTTAATACCTGCAAGCTCGATAATAGGACGCGCACTACCACCAGCGATAACACCGGTACCTTCGCTAGCTGGGCGAAGTAGCATTCTACTTGCGTTGTATTTTACCTCTACATCATGAGGGATAGTTGTGCCCTTGATCTTAACGTGGATAATATTTTTAAATGCGTCATCAATCGCTTTTCTCATCGCATCTGGTACCTCTTTAGCTTTGCCATATCCAAAGCCAACTAGGCCATTTCTATTACCAACAACAACTAAAGCTGTAAATCTAAATCTACGACCACCTTTAACAACCTTTGTAACCCGACCGATATCGACGATTACTTCTTCAAATTCTTCTCTATTATATTTTTCCATCGATTTTCCTTTGGGTTATAGCTTGATGCCATTTTCTCTTAAAGCTTCAGCAAATGCTGCGATAACGCCATGGTATAAATAACCATTTCTATCAAAAATTGCAACATCTATCTTCTTAGCTTTCAAAGCCTTAGCAAATTCTTTAGCTAAAGTGACTGCACCTTCTTTATTTGCTTTTATGCCTATTTTTCTACCATCAACTGCAGCTAGTGTAGTAGCTGTAACGTCGTCAATCGCTTGAACATAAAGAGTTCTGTTTGATTTGAAAATAGAAACTCTTGGGCAAGTTGCAACACCAGAAATTTTACCTCTGATTCTTCTTTTTCTCTTAATTCTAAGAGCGATTTTTCTTTTTAGTACTTTTGCTGTCATTTACCGCTCCTTACTTCTTAGATGTCTTGCCCGCTTTGCGGATGATACGTTCTTCTAGATATTTAACGCCCTTGCCTTTATATGGCTCAGGTGGTCTAAATCCTCTAACTTGAGCAGCCACTTGACCTACTACTTGTTTGTCGTCACCTTTGATAGTAATAACGTTTTTATCAACGCTAGCTTCAACGCCTGCTGGTAGCTCATAGTTGATAAGGTGTGAAAAACCAAGAGAAAGCTCTAAAATTTTACCTTTTGCAGCTGCTTTGTAACCAACGCCGTTGATCTCAAGCTGGCGAGTAAAGCCATGAGTGATGCCAGTTACGATGTTGTTAGCAAGTGCTCTATATGTTCCCCAGTAAGCTCTGCTTTGGCGATCTTCGCCCTTTGGAGCAAAAACTATATGACCATTTTCTATCTTGACATCAACGTGACCTTTTGTGTCAAGCTCTTTTAAGTGATTGCCCTTTTTAAATTTTAGGACATTATTTTCAACGCTAACGTCTACACCACTTGGGATAGCGATAGGCTGTTTTCCAATACGTGACATTTTTTTCCTTTACTTGTCTAGGGTGTTCCTACATTTACGAATAAACACCACAATGCCGTAAATTTGATCGTCAAATTTGACGAAACCTTCATTTGAATTTCTAAATTTAGCTTTGGCGAAATATAAAATTTCACCTAGCTAAAAAGAAATTTTAACCTTAAGTTATAAGGTCAAAATAGCGTTTTTAACGCAGTTTATTACCAAACGGTGCAAAGAACCTCGCCGCCAACGCCAGCTTTACTCGCTTCAATACCGCTCATAACGCCTTTGCTTGTACTAACGATAACTGTTCCGTAACCATTTTTAAAACGCTTAATGTCGTCTTTACCTTGATAAACGCGGCGACCAGGTTTTGAAACCCTTTTAAGCTCGTTTATAACGCTTCTGCCGTACTCATCATACTTTAAAACTACGTTTATAAATTTCTTGTTACCTTCTTCGATAACGTTGTAGCTCTCTACATAGCCTTTTGCTGCAAGGATAGAAAGAGTAGCCTCAACAACCTTAGAATGAAGCAATTTCGCAGTCTCAAGTCTTCTCATACTTGCATTTCTAATGCGTGTTAATCCATCTGATATTAAATCGTTCAACATTTCTCTTCCTTACCAACTTGCTTTTTTAAGACCAGGTATTAGGCCTTCGTTAGCCATTTTTCTTAGGCAAACACGGCAAATTCCAAAATCTTTATAAACAGAGTGCGGACGACCGCAAATTTGGCATCTAGTATAGCCGCGAACCGCAAATTTTGGCTTGCGTGCAGCTTTTGCTATCATTGATTTCTTTGCCATTTTACTTTCCTTTTGCAAACGGCACACCAAATAGCTCTAGCAATTTGAATGCCTCTTTATCGTTTTTAGCCGTAGTAGCAATCGTAATATTCATACCATGAGTTCGTAAAATTTTATCATACTCAACCTCTGGAAACATTAGCTGCTCGCTAAGACCGAAGTTATAGTTTCCACGTCCATCAAAGCCATTTTTTGGAAGACCACGGAAGTCTTTAACTCTTGGAAGAGCAACACTGATTAGCTTATCTAAGAAAGCATACATTTGCTCTTTTCTCAAAGTTACTTTGATACCAACAGGGAAACCTTCGCGAACTTTAAAGCCAGCAACTGATTTTTTAGCATCAGTGATAACTGCTTTTTGTCCAGCGATAAGTGAAATGGTATCAGCCATATTTTGAAGCACTTTCTGATCTTTCGCAGAGTCTCCAGCACCTACACTGATCACGATCTTCTCGAGCGCAGGGATAAGCATTGGATTTTTGATGTCAAATTCTTTTACGAGAGCTGGCTTGATAGTTTCGTTAAATTTATCTTTTAATCTACTCATATCTCTTATCCTTCAACTTTCGCGACGTTTGATATGTCAATTGGCATCTCTTTATTTACGTGACCACCATTTGGAGTTTTTTCGCTTGGTTTGATAGCTTTTTTAGCTACTTTGCATCCCTCAACTATAACCTGACCTTTTTTTGCAAGAACTGCTAAAATTTTACCAGTTTTGCCTTTATCGTCACCAGCGATAATCTTTACAGTATCGCCTTTTTTGACTTTAAATTTTACATTAGCCATTATAAAACCTCCGGAGCTAGCGAAACAATCTTCATAAAGTTAGCATATCTAACTTCACGTCCAACTGGTCCAAAAATACGAGTGCCGACTGGCTCTTTTTTGCTATCAAGTATAACAGCTGCGTTCTCGTCGAAGCGGATTAGCGAACCATTATCTCTTTGAACCTCTCTTTTAGTTCTTACAACAACAGCTTTTACAACCTGTCCTTTTTTGATCTTACCATTTGGAAGAGCTTTTTTAACAGAGCAAACTATGATATCGCCAAGTGTAGCGTATCTTCTTTTGCTGCCGCCAAGAACTTTTATACACATTAACTCTTTTGCGCCGCTGTTATCAGCAACTGCAAGTCTTGTAAAACTTTGAATCATTACTCAACTCCCTTTGCCAATACAGCTTTTAAGCGAAAATTCTTGCGAGCTGAAAGTGGTCTGCACTCAACTGCAACAACTGTATCGCCTGCTCTTGTCTCATTTTTCTCATCATGAACTAAATACTTTTTAAAGCGTTTTACAAATTTATGGTATCTTGGGTGCATAACGCGTCTTTCTACCAAAATAGTAGCTGTCTTATCTCCAGCTTTTTGTAAAACAACACCTTGAATTTCTCTTTTTAATGCCATTTTACGCCCCTTGTCTTGTTGCACTAATTGCAGTGTTGATCTGAGCTATCTCTTTGCGAACAGCACTAATCTCATTAGGGTTGCTTAACTGCATAGTTTTTAGCTTTTGTCTCAATGTAAATAAAAGCACCTTTTTCTCTTTTAGCAACGCGTTTAATTCTGCAACGCTCTTATCTTTTAACTCAGTATATTTCATTTTCACTCTCTCGCGTTACAAATTTTGATTTGAAAGGAAGTTTGTGTAGAGCCAAAGTTAAAGCTTCACGAGCCAACTCTTCGTCAACACCAGCCATTTCAAATATTATACGACCAGGTTTGATGTTCATAACCCACTCTTCAACTCCTGCCTTACCTTTACCCATACGAGTTTGTAGAGGTTTTTTAGTAAGTGGCTTGTCAGGGAAAACCCTAATCCAAATTTTAGCCTGTCTCTTTACGTGACGAGTTAGAGCTTGACGAGCAGCTTCTATTTGGCGTGAATTTACTCTACCAGCCTCAACAGCTTTAAGCGCAAATTCGCCAGTTGCTAAAGATGCTCCGCGAGTCGCATAACCACGGTTGCGACCTTTCATTTGCTTACGAAATTTCGTTCTTTTAGGCATCAACATAATTATTTACCTCTTCTTGCTCTACGTGTTTTCTTAGGTGCTTCTTCTTCAGTTTTCTCAGGTTGAACACCTTTTTGAAGAACCTCACCTTTAAAAATCCATACTTTAATACCTATGTTTCCATAAGTTGTATGAGCCTCAGCTACACCGTAATCTATCTTTGCTCTAAGAGTATGAAGCGGAACGCGACCTTCTAGATACCACTCGGTTCTTGCCATCTCAGCGCCACCTAAACGACCAGCAACTGAAATTTTGATGCCCTTGGCGCCTGATTTTTGAGCACCTTGGATAACTTTTTTCATAGCACGTCTAAATGCGACACGCTTTTCAAGTTGCATAGCTACGTTTTCAGCAGCAAGTTGAGCTGAAGCTTGAGCTTTTCTTTCTTCTTTGATATTTACATTTACTTCTTTGCCGATAAGTTTGCTAACTTCGTTCTTTAGGTTTTCAACATCTTGGCCTTTTTTGCCGATGATGATACCAGGACGAGCTGCAACTACGGTTACACGAAGTTTTTTAGCCGTTCTTTCGATTAAAATTTGGCTAATTCCTGCATAGTAAAGTTTTTTCTTTAAAAATGCACGAATTTTGTAATCTTCACCGATATTTTCAGGAAGACTTTGTTTGGTTGGAAACCATCTAGATTCCCAGTTGCGGTTAATTCCTAGTCTAAGACCTATTGGATTTACTTTTTGTCCCATATTATGCTTCCTTCTTTTCAGGTTTAGATACTTCTACCATTACATGAGAAGTAGGTTTGCGAATTTTGCTCGCTGTTCCTCTTGCTCTTGGTCTAAATCTCTTTAATACAGGACCAGCGTCAACGCGGCAACTAGTTACTACAACTTCTTCTGGCTCAAATCCGCCATTTGCTACTGCTGAGCTAATAGCGTTTGCTATAAATTTAGCACCACGATTTGGCATAAATTGCAAGCTTGCAAGCGCTAGCTCGGCATTCATACCTTGAACTTCTCTTGCTATAAGTCTTGCTTTTGTAGGAGAAAGTCTTACGAATTTTATAATTGCTCTACTCATATCATCTCCCCTTACTTGCCGATTTTCTTTTGCACTGAGCCTTTGTGACCCTTAAATGTGCGTGTTGGAGCAAATTCGCCAAGTTTATAGCCTATATGATTTTCTGTAACATATACAGGTATAAAGCTCTTGCCATTATGAACGTTAAATGTTAGTCCAATCATTTCAGGTACAATCGTGCTACGTCTTGACCAAGTCTTGATTGGTTTGTTATCGTTTGCATTTTTTGCGGCAATAACTTTTTTCATTACATGATCATCTACGAAAGGACCTTTTTTGAGTGATCTTGCCATCTCTATTTTCCTTTCCTTCTTGAAATTATAAGCTTATCACTAGCTTTTTTACGGCGAGTCTTAGCACCTTTAGTTGGTTTACCCCATGGAGTAACTGGGTGACGGCCTGAATTTTTCTTACCTTCACCACCGCCGTGTGGGTGATCAACTGGGTTCATAGCAGAACCACGTGTTTGTGGGCGGATACCGCGGTAGCGATTACGTCCAGCTTTACCTATAGTGATGTTAGCCCAGTCTTCGTTGCCTACTACACCGATACTTGCCATACACTCAGCTAGCACTTGTCTCATCTCGCCACTTGGCATTCTTAAGATAACATACTTCTCTTCTTTACCCATTAGCTGAGCATAACCACCAGCTGAACGAGCTATCTGAGCGCCTTTACCAGGTTTTAGCTCTACGTTATGAACGATAGTACCAACTGGGATAAATCTTAATTTCATAGCGTTGCCTGGTTTAATATCTAGTGAGCCCTCATCGATAGATGCGATAACGTCGCCAACATTTAGGCCATTTGGTCTAATGATGTAGCGCTTTTCGCCATCTTTGTAAGCTATAAGAGCGATACGGCAGTTTCTGTTTGGATCGTACTCGATCGCTTCAACTTTACCTTCTATACCAAATTTGCGACGTTTGAAGTCTATGATACGATAAAGTTTTTTTGCACCTGCTTCTTTATGTCTTGAAGTTATACGACCATTGTTGTTTCTACCGCCAGTTGCAGGTAGTTTAACAAGCAAGCTTCTAACGCTTGGTTTAGCTGTTATATCTTCAGAGCTTAGTCCAGTCATATATCTACGACTAGGTGTATATGGTTTATATGATTTTATAGCCATCTTACGCCTCCGTATTTTCTAGGCTTACGCCTTCAGGTAACTTAACGTAGAATTTCTTTATCTCGTCACGTTGGCCTGCTCTTCCTCTAAAACGCTTAACCTTGCCGCTTATTCTAAGTGAATTTACGCGAACAGGCGTTACTCCAAAATACTCTTGTAAAACCGCTTTTAAGCTGTTTTTTGTAACTCTTGGTGAAGTTTGGATAACAACAACGCCTTGTTCTTGAAGGCCTAGAGTTTTTTCTGTATAAATAATTGTTTTGATATCAGTTATATCCGCCATTTTAGCCCTCTTTTGTTATAGTTTTTAGTGCAGCTTTTTCAATGATAACCGAACTAAATGTAGAGACAAGATAAGCATTTACCTCATTTGCATCTACTACATAGCAGTTTGCTAAATTTCTAAAAGCAAGTAGTGTTTTATCGTCTAGTAAATCTTTAACGATAAGCGCGTCTTTTACTTTTAAATTTTTGATGATATTAGCTGCATCTTTTGTCTTTCCAGACTCGATTGAGATGCTATCTACTGCGAAAATTTTACCATCTTGTGCTTTTACTGCCAAAGCGTACTCAAGAGCTAGTCTTTTTTGTTTTTTATTGACTTTTTGAAAATAGTTTTTCTCGTTTGTTGGACCAAATGCAACTGCACCGCCTACCCAAACGTTAGTTCTAGTTGAACCTGCTCTTGCACCACCACGTCCTTTTTGTCTCCATGGTTTTTTACCACCACCGCTTACAAAAGCACGGCTTTTAGTATGAGCCGAATTTGCTCTTATACCAGCAAGGTAAGATTTTACATAAAGATATAGGTTGTGCGGATTTACTTCAGCGTAGCTTGCAGGAAGCTCTAACTCGCCTGAATTTTCAAATTTATCGTTTAATACGTGAATTTTACTCATTTTACAATCCTTATTTTACCCATTGCACCATTGTGACCAGGAACGCAACCTTTTACAACTACGATGCCATTTTGAGCGTCAAAGCTTATTAGCTCGTTTTTAACAGTAACTTTCTCATTGCCCATGTGTCCTGCCATTTTCATACCTGGTTGAACACGACCTGGCCATTCGCAGTTACCGATTGAACCGTGGCGTCTGTGGAAACGTGAGCCGTGGCTTTTTGGACCACCACCGAAACCATGTCTTTTTACCACACCTTGGTAGCCTCTACCTTTTGAGTTGAAGCTAACTTTTAAAATTTTAGCCTCATTTAATGGTGTAAAGTCTAGGTTTCCAACTTCGCTATTAGCTACTTCAAGCGTAGCAAATTTGTTAAATTCTGCTGTCAGATTGTATTTCTTTTGCTGACCAGCGATAGCTTT
Organism: Campylobacter concisus; assembly: GCF_902460575.1. Taxonomy (GTDB): domain Bacteria; phylum Campylobacterota; class Campylobacteria; order Campylobacterales; family Campylobacteraceae; genus Campylobacter_A; species Campylobacter_A concisus_AW. The sequence goes on from NZ_CABPUY010000003.1 coordinate 312,450, forward strand.
GTTGTTTGCTTTAGTGTGGGCATACGCTACGATAGCACGTTTGTTTTCGTCGATCTCACATACTTTAGCCTCAACTAGCTTAAGTAGTGTAACTGGCGTACTCTTCGTGGCAATCGTTCTACTCATGCCTATTTTTTCTACAATATATTCCATACTCTTATCCTTTTGTCCGCTTATTTCATCGCACGAACTTCGACATTAACTTCTGGAGCTAGGTCGAGTTTTGTTAGGCTATCTACAGTTTCTGGAGTAGCAGCTACGATGTCAAGCATACGAGCGTGTATTCTCATCTCAAACTGCTCACGTGAGTCTTTGTTGATGTGTGGAGATTTTAAGACTGTATAGCGTTTGATCTTTGTAGGCATTGGTACCGGGCCACGAACGTCGGCACCTGTTCGTTTGACAGCTTCTACGATTGCTGCAACAGTGCGGTCTAGAACTCTATGGTCGTAAGCTTTTAGCTTTAACCTGATTCTTTCCATGTGTTTTCCTTTAAAAAGAACTTGTCGCAAACTCGCGACCTCTTTACATCAAAATAACTCGCATAGGATCAAGCGATCGTACGAGCAAGACATAGGTCTTTCGTAAAGAGACTGCGATTTTACAAAAAAGTGTATATAAAGTCAAGAATTTGGGATTTTTTTATAGAATTTGTACTATTTATTTCCTTTTTATAAGGAAGCTTTTGTAAATTTGGCTGAAAATTTGAAGAGAAATATTTAAATTTGATTTGGGATAAATTTGGACAGTTTAAAGTCATGTCCAAATTTCAAAATCACCTTGAGCCTTGCTTTAAAAGTTCGTACATTCCGCAGGTTAGTTGCCAAAGCTTAACGCCTCCTTCAAAAGATTGAACAACATTATCGGTAGCCCCGGCAGCGCATGCTCTTTGATAATATTTCATTGCGTCATTTTTCTCATTTATTCCTAAATATGCATCGCCCAAAAAGCTGCAAGCAGTAAAATCCGGCGTGATGTCGCAACTTTTTTTAACACGCCCAAATCCTTCCAAAAACGCTTGCTTCTCATTTATGCCTGAAACATGCTTATTGATATACAAAAATCCGAGATTTCTACAACCGAGCGCGTCGTTTCCGATGTCGCAAGACTTAGTATATAACTCAAACGCTTTTTTGTAGTCCCTCTTTACGCCTTTTTCATTTTCGTACATAAAGCCTAGATTATTGCACGACCTGTAGTTTCCATTATCGCAGCCCTTTTTATAAAATTTCATCGCCTTGCCGTAGTCTTGCTTTACCCCGTACACTTCAAAGGCAAAATCATAAACTCCGCCCACCACACCGCACACCATCTCGTCTCCGGCATTACACTTGTTTTCATAGTCCTTTAGTATATCTGCCATCGGATTGTCTATCGCCAAAGCACTTATTAACATTAGGCAAAAAACCGTAATTTTTTTCATAATATCCGCCTTTCAAATAAAAATTTAACACATTCTACCCCCTCCTACTTAAAAATCGTTAAATTTTGCCATCGTTTTTTTGGCGTCAAATTTCATTTTTTTCCTCTTTATAAGGAAACTTCGCTATAATCTTTCAAATTTAAAAGGCCAAAAATGCAAATCCTAAATGTGCTTTATCAAAATCCGCCCAAAAATATCAAATTTATAGATAGAAAATTAACTATAGATTCATCAAAAACTATCATAATAGGGGCAAATGCAAGTGGTAAAACATCACTAGTAATTGACTATCTAAAAAAATTTAAAAATGAAGAGAGTTTATATATAAATTTAAACGATATTAGGGTCGATAAGAGTGAGATTTTAGAAAATTTGATAAGTTTTTTAAAAATAAATAGTAATGTAAAAATAGTAGCAATAGACAATCTTGACTCACAAATAACCGCTGATAATTTTTATAAAATTTTAAAAGATAATGTAGAAAATATAATATTTACAACAAACAAAAAGAGTATAAAGTTAGAAGAATTTAAGAGTTTAATTTTACACTTTTTAGATTACGAGGAATTTATAGCATTTTTTCATAAAAACCTAGATCAAGACGCGCTTTTTAGCCATTTTTTATCTCGTGGCAGAAGCGTTACTTCAGCACTTTTAGATATTAGCGAAGTAAATTCGTATCTACAAAATATACTTAAAGAAAATTTAGATGATATGCATATAAATTTACTTAAAGAGTGTGTGGCTTTTCAAGGGCAAAGCTTAAGTGTCTATGAGCTTTACAAAAGATTAAAAGAAAGAATAAAGATATCAAAAGATAGCGTATATGCTTCTTTAGGCGAGCTTGAAGAGAGCGGATATATATCATTGGTAGCTAAATTTAATGAGCCAAATGCAACCAAAAGGCTATACTTTGAAGACTTTGCACTAAGAAATGCTCTTAGCTTTAAAAAGGACTTTACCAAAAATTTTACCAATGTAATATTTTGTGAATTATTTAAATTTGAAGAGCAGATTTTTTATACAAAAGAGATCGATTTTTTCCTTAGCAAAAGGAAGCTAGCGATCATCTGCGTGCCATTTTCTGCGCCTGAGATCGTCTTTTTGAAATTTAAAAAACTCCACGCGAGCCTAAAAGAGCTAGGCGTTAGCAAACTTCAAATCATCAGCGTCGCAAATCAAGCCGAGCATAGCATCGAGGGGATAAAATGCGAGATATTGCCATTTTCTAGGTGGAGCCTTGGTTTATAAATTTAAACTCTTTGTTTGTTTATCATTTTAAAAGCCTAGAGATAAAATAGTTATAATCAAAAAAACTATAAAGGACGGACATGAGAGCATTTTTTGGGATCTTATTCATCGCTGCAAGCCTTTTTGGCTATGAGATAAACCACGAAAACTGGGCTAAATTTTATAAATTTAGTGGCGATGCAAATGGTGTGAAATTTGAAGTTTATATGAACTATTTTAAAGATGAATTTGAAAATTTCAAACAAACCAAGAGCTTTAAAGTCCCGCCTAAGATAAGCGGCCACATCTTTTTTGACGGCACAAAATACGACTATGAAAAGGGCTCTTTTGAGCAAAATGGCAGTGAAATTTCATCGCTAAATGCAGTCTCAGATAAGATAAATTTAGACGTTAAAAACGAAAACGGCGAGCTAAAAGGCAAGATAATCGTCAAAAACAAAGCCTACAACGCCACCGTGAAAGAAGAAAAAGAGTATGAGATCCTAAATATCGGCATCCAAATGACCGAGGCAAACGGCACAAGATACGAAGCGATCACTAACGACATCTTCTCAAAAGAGCTAGCCAAAAAGCACAAAAATAAGCTACTTTCGCTGCTTTATGACCTAAAAAGCGAGCGCAAAAAATGGCCAAACAACCAGTACGAGAGCCTGGAAAATATCTACTATATAAATGATAAGATAAAAAGCGTTTGCACCTACAAAAACGCCAAGACAAACTGCGAGGTGATCTCGCTTGCGACAAACAAAAAGCTAAAACTAAAACAAATTTTTAAAGATATGAATAACGAACATCTAAAAGCAGTCCTTGCAACCGCTGGCGTGAGCGATAACTTCGTGCTTTCGCCGCTTGGACTTACATTTTTAAACGAGGAGCAGATCAGCGTCCCACTTGAGGAGCTAAGACCTTACTTTAGCGATGAAGTCGGGCTGTAATGGTTAAAATTTGCGGTATCGACGAGGCTGGGCGTGGGGCGCTGGCTGGACCACTAAGCGTGGCTGCTTGCGTGCTAAATAGCGAAATTTCTGGTCTAAACGACTCCAAAAAACTAACCGCAAAAAGGCGCGAAGAGCTCTTTAAAGAGATCACAAAAAGCTCAAATTTCCTCATCGCCTACTTCTCAAACGCCCAGATAGACGAGCTTGGGCTAAGTGAGTGCCTAAGGCGCGCACTCAAACTTTTCAAGGCGCATTTTGAGGACTTTGAGATCATTTACGATGGAAATTTAGACTACGGCGTTGGTATAACGACTATGATAAAGGCTGACGGCAAGGTCGCTGGGGTAAGTGCAGCCAGCATATTAGCAAAAGTAAGCCGTGACCGCTTGATGAACGGCTGGGATAAATTTTACCCAGCTTACGGCTTTGCGGGGCACAAAGGATATGGCACGAAGTCGCACCTAGATGCGATAGCTAAATTTGGCTACTCAGACTTTCATAGAAAAAGCTTTGTCATAAAGCCAAAACTAGCGCAGAGCTCACTATTTTAGCAACGCATCCTCCATATAAAAAAGCACGCTTGCGTCGTAAAATTTATAAACTCCGTTTTCTTGCACGATTTCCATAGAGCGCAGAACAAAGACCCTTTTGCCTACTTCAAAGATCAAAAGCTTCTCTTTTAGCCGCTCAAAGACCTCAGCGCCAAAGTCGCCATCTGGCTTTAAATTTAGACTTGAGAGCGCCTTTTCTAGGTGCTTTTGCATATTTATGCTAACACTTTCATTATCTAGCTGTATGACGAGCTCATCACCATTTGTGCTGCTTGTGATGGGCATTTTGATGGTCGCATCTTTCACGTTTATAGTGATGCCACTAAAATCTATGCTAAATATCTGCCAATTTTTTTGTTCAGCCACCTCAAGACCAGCTATAAATTTTTTATTTTCTAACGCAAATTTATCGCCGTTTTTTACTAAAAAGTCAAATTTATCTTGCAAAAAGTAGAGCTTCTCTTCGCCTATCTTACTCACGTCGCCACTTAGCGAGCCACTACTATCAAGTAAATTTAGCGCTCTTAGCTCTCTAAGCAAAAGCTCTTTTTGAGAATTTAACACAAGCTGCTTCGCATCAAGGACAAAATGGGTGAAAAATATGCCAAATATCATGAAAAATGCTAGAAATTTATAAGGGAAATTTCTAAGAAATATCATCACAAAATAGCTCAAATTTGCAAATATCACGCAGGCGATGAGATAGATCCTAGCCTCGCTTAGGCCGTACTCGCCGACCCTGTGCATGACGCCCCACCAAAGCAAAACGCTAGGCAAGATGATAAAAAGTGGCAAGAGCTTAAAAATTTGATCATAAATTTGGCTTTTAATTAGTAAATTTAGTCCTCTTAAAACAAAGCCAGCGATCAAGCAGGCAAGCACGATATAGGCTACTCCGCCTCGTGGCAGCTCAAGCAAAACAAGCCTATAAATGCAGTATAAATTTAAAAGCACCACATAGATGATAAGCAGGGGATTTAGGATGAAATTTATGGCGATCTTGATGAAATTTAAGAGCCTATACTCGCTAAATTTACTCTCAAAAAAGAGAAATAGACATGGCAGACCAAAAGAGGCCAGTGTCAGATAGAGCCTTTGCGTCCTGTGGCTGGTTAAAAGCTCTAAATCAAAAAGGTAGTTAAGCCCTGCACAAACAGCCACAATGCTAAGAAAAAATAGATGAAAAAGGGCAAATGATATGAGTAAATTTAAAAGTCTTGCTAGGCTCCCTCTTATAAATTTCTCATTATCTTTGGCAAAATTTAAAGAGAATAAAAGCACAAAAGCCATGAGATAAAGTGCGACAAGATCGCTGGCATGACCGCTTAGCTTAAGGCCAAAAAAGTAAAGTGTTGCGCCAAATATCAAAAAATATAAAGGGAGTAAAATTTGCCTTTTATTTAGGTAGATAGCGACTAAAAGTAGCGGCTCAAGCAGCCAAAAACCTCTATACTCATCCACTATCTGGCTTGGGCTAAGAAAAATGGTAGCTAGGCTAAATGCCAAAATGGTAAGAAGCAAAATTTTCTTATCAGCAAAAGCAGTTTTTAGTTCAGTGGCGATCTGCAAGGTCGTCCTTTAAAGAGTGAAATTTAGCCACATTACGTGGCTAAAAAGTGGAGGTTTAGAAATTTGCAAGGGGCACAAATTTCTAAGTAAATTTAGATTTTTAAAAGCTCGGCTTCTTTCTCTTTTACGAGAGTGTCGATCTTTGCGGTGTATGTGTCGGTTATCTTTTGAACCTCGTCTTGACCCTTTTTGCTCTCGTCTTCAGTTATAGCTTTGTCTTTCTCAAGCTTTTTGACCTCGTCGTTTGCGTCTTTTCTCACGTTTCTGATGCTAACTTTAGCCTTTTCGCCCATAGCTTTTGCGTGTTTTGCATTTTCTTGGCGTTGCTCGACGGTCATCGGTGGGAAAAATAGCTTAACGCTCTCGCCGTCGCTGTTTGGATTGACGCCGATATTTGCAGCTTGGATGGCTGATGAGATCGCTTTTATCATACTCTTTTCCCAAGGAGTGATAGCGATAGTTGAAGCGTCACTCGTAAGCACGGTGGCTACTTGATTAAGCGGAGTTGGCGAGCCATAGTAATCAACCATGACGTTATCTAAGATGTTGATATTTACTTTGCCAGTTCTTAGCGTTGTAAAATCGCGTTTTAAAGAAGCGATCGCCTTTTCGCAACCCTCTTTTTGGGTATCATAAATTTTATTTAGCATTGGTGTCCTTTATTAGAAGTTTTGTGCTTCTGTGATGATCTACTTTTAGCGACATTAACACTTTGCGTTTATCAAGTGGTGGGTTAAATTTACACTCAAAAACGCCATTTGTCATAGGTACTTTTCTAAAGCCGTCAAAGCCAGTCATGAAAAAACTGCCCTCACTGGCGTTTGTGTCGGTCTTGATGATGAGCTTGTCGATCGCGTTATTTTGCGGATAGCCCTCTGGAAATATCCACTGGGCATTTAAAAATTTGCTATTAAAAGTTAGCGCTATCTTTGTGCCATTCATCACTGGCGTTCTGTAAAGATCATAAACATCGCTTTTATCTGAAACTGCGCCTGAGTTTTGATTTAAAAGTGCTAAAAAGCCAAATTCTTTTGCCAAAGAGACGACCCTACTATCAATCTCACCGTAAGGGACTGCGAAGTATTTTGGCTTATAACCCATATGCTTTTCAAAGGTCTCAACGCCTTTTTGAAAGTCCTCTCTTAAGGCCTCATCACTAAGTTTAGTCATCCTTGGATGAGCGTATGAGTGGTAACCGATCTCGCCGTAAGCTTCTAGCTCTTTGATCTGATCAAAGTCTAAATAATCGCCATATTTGTTCGCGCTTGCCTCTACATAGACCATCAAAGCAAATGGGTAGTTATACTCTTTAAATACGCTAAGAGCGTTATTGTAAAAGCTTTTGTATCCATCATCAACGGTGATAACGATCCAATTATCAGGGATCGGCTCGCCAGCATTTACCGCATCGACAAGCCTTGATAGCTTGACAACTTCGTAGCCATTATTTTTGAAGTATTCAAACTGAGCTCTTAAATTTTGAATAGAAATATCTGTGCTAACGTGCCTTGGATCGTCAAAGCGGTGATAAACTAGGATGTGAGCGTCTGCCAAAGCAAACGTTAGCGTCAAAAGTGACGCTAAAAACGTTTTTATCATTGTTATTTTGCTGGATTTTGTGGTGCGCTAGGAGCTGCTGGCACGTCGTTTGATTTTGGTACGACTAGAGATTTGCTATCGACGCTATCAACGATAGAGCGTTTTAGATCTTTGTTGTAAAAATATCCAAGCGCAAGTGTGTTTAGGATAAACAAAACACCTACCACAAAGGTAAATTTGGCTAAAAATCCAGCTGGTCCTTTTGCTCCAAAAAGGCTCTCGTTGCTTCCACTGTATGCTCCAAGACCGATAGATGAGCTCTTTTGGAGTAAAACTGCGATCGTGATAACGACAGCTAGAACAAATTGTAAGATTAAAAATATTAAACTCACGAAATTTCCTTTAAATTTTTTAAATAGTTTGCGATTATACAAGAAAAGATTTAAATTTTTAGTTAAAGTTCTTTTTCAAGCTCATAAAGTTCGTATCTTATGCTTTTAAAAAGCTCGGCTCGCTCTAAATTTATAAGCTTAAAGCACTCTTCAAGCACGCGGGCGCTCTCCTGAGCACGCTTGAAATTTGCAGTGACGATCTCATCTAAATTTGATCTTGTCTGCTCGCTTTTTGTGCTGGTTTTTAAAACATCATTTTGTGAATTTCTAAATTTTAAAAATTCTTTTTGCGGGATCTTTGCCTTGTGGCGGAGGGACTTTATCTTATAGGCGAGCTTAGCATCATCAAAGACATATCTTTTTATATCTTCAACGACGCGAAGCCCTTCTTTTAGCCTATTTAGATTCGCATCTATTACTCGGTAGATGCGCTCGTCATTAGTCATTTCTATTAAAAATGCCTAAAATTTGTAGTAATGATGTAAATAAATTTACAAAATCAAGATACAAAGCAACTGCACCCTCAACTGGTGTCTCGTAGTTGCCACGGATGATATTTTGTGTATCAAAAAGTATGTAAGCACTAAATAAGATCGATGAAATACTTGCGATTACAAGTTGAAACATCGTGCTTTTAACGAAAATGTTGATGATCGCTGCCACAACGATAACTATCAAAGTTATAAATAGCATCTTGCCCATCGTTGTAAAGTCGCGTTTTGTATTCATCGCAAAGACGCTTAATGCACCAAATGCAACTGTTGTCAAACCAAACGCTTGAGCTACGATACTAGCGCCACTTGGCATAGCAAGGATCGCTGAAAGTAGCGGAGTTAGCGTAAGACCGCTTACAAATGTAAATGCGAAAAGAAGTATTAAATTTAATCCCTCTTTGCGTTTAGCCGCCATTAGCCCAAAAAGTAGAACAAACTCTAGTATCACAAGTCCCCAAAACAAAAATCTATTTGCCGCAAAAACGCCAGCAATGCTAATACCTACATAAGCGCCAGCAGTAGCTGAAAGTAGTGATGCTGCAAAAAGTTGATAAGTTTGTTTTATAAAAGTGCTTAGTGAGCTTTGAGAATACGCAAGCTCTTCTTGATTTTGCTTAGCGTAGTTTCTATCATACAAACTCATTTTTTCTCCTTATGAATTTTTGTGGTGAGTTTAGCCTAAAATAATTAAACAATATATAAAAAGAAGTTTAATAAAAAATATTAGTTTAAAGTCCGTTTTAGAGGGCATTTTTTTGATTAAATAAAAGTTGCTATAATCGCGTTAAAATACAAAAAAATGGAGATAAATTTTATGGATGATTCAATACTTGAAGGTGCAGTAAAATTTATGGAAGATGGCTTTTTAGAGCATGAAGAGCTCTTTAAAAGCTTGCAAAGCAAACAAGATCCGCACACACTTTTCATATCATGTGTGGATTCAAGGGTCGTGCCAAATTTGATAACAAACTGCCTACCAGGCGAGCTTTTTATGGTGCGTAATATCGCAAACATCGTGCCACCATATAGAGTGAGCGAAGAGTTTTTGGCGACCACTTCAGCGATAGAATATGCGCTTGAAGTTTTAAATATAAAAAATATCATCATCTGCGGACACTCTGATTGTGGTGGATGCGCAGCACTTTATGTTGATGAAAAGAAGCTAAAAAACACTCCAAACGTTAGGAACTGGATCAGGCTAATCGAGCCGATCAAGCGAGAAGTGCTTAAATTTACAAGCGACGATCCAGCCAAAATGGCATGGCTAACCGAGAGGCTAAACGTGATAAACTCAATCGAAAACATAATGACCTATCCAAATGTAAAAGAGGAGTATGAAAGCGGCAAGCTTCAAATTTATGGCTGGCACTACATCATAGAAACTGGCGAAATTTTTAGCTACGATTTAAAAGAGGGCACGTTTAAGCTTTTAGCGGACAGAAGGGGCGAAAATGCGTAAATTTCTAGCCATTATCCTGCTTTGCTTTACCTTTGCTTTTGCGGCTGAGAGCAACAAAACTCAAGAAGAAGACATAATAAGCATAACAAATCAAATCCAAACCATAAACAGCCAGATAAATATCATAAAATCTCAACAAAAAGATATAAACGCTTCAAAGGTTGATAACTCAAATTTGATCACTCTTCAAAAGAAAAAGAGCGCTCTTTTAGAAAAGATACCAAACTATATCATGCAGATCGAATTAACCCAAAGCGATATCAATAAATACAATCTGCAAAAAGAGGTGCTAGAGAAAAAGGTAGCTAGACTTGAGAAGCAGTCAAACAAAGACGCCTACATTCAAAGCGCCATCGAGCTTGAAAAGATGAAGGTTGATTCTGCTTATTACTCAGCGCTTGTCAGCCTTGAAGAGGTCTTTAAAAAGGGCGCTAAGGCAAATTCTATAAGAGATGTGATAGATAATGGACTTTTAAATTTACAGACAAATTCTTATGTGAGTATAAAAGATCTAAAAGACTCACTAAATGACACTTCAGGTTCTTATGACAACGCCTTTTTTGACCTTGAGCTGAAAAAAGAGACGCAAGAAGAAATTTTAACCTACCTTAAAAATAACGCCGATCTTCTAAGCTCAAGCATGCTCTTGTCTGAGCTAAATTTAGTCGATGCGGTCGAATACATAAACAAAGCAACTGACATAAATTCAAGTAAATTTAACATCGGCAAGATCGTTGTTATCGTTGCGATATTTTTATTTTTCGTTTCGCTAACTAGAATTCTAGCCAAACTAACCTACTGGCTAATGTCGCTCATCGCTTCAGGCGAAGGGGTAAAAGAGGCTAAAAATCAGATCGTTGATATCGTGAAAAAGCCGATCTCAGCACTTCTTATCATCTATGCGCTAAATATCTGTATCGGCGTTGGATTTTACCCAGTGCCAGTGCCTCTAACGGTAGCAAATATCTTTTCTATCATATATATAGTCGCATTTTCATGGCTTGTCCTAACCATACTAAATGGCTATGGCATCGCTATAATCGACAAGATCGCGCAAAAAAGCAAGCGTAAAGAGGTGATAAACCTAGCACTGAAAGTCATCTACGTGATCGTGCTAATCATCACACTTTTACTGATCCTTCAAAAGCTTGGCTTTGATATCTCAGCGCTCATCGCCTCACTTGGTATCGGTGGTCTTGCCGTTGCCTTCGCTGCTAAAGACATCATCGCAAACTTCTTTGCCTCTGTTATGATGCTCTTTGACAACTCATTTTCACAAGGCGACTGGATAGTTTGTGGTGATATCGAGGGCACAGTCGTTGAGATAGGATTTAGAAAAACAACTGTTAGAAGCTTTGATAACGCCCTTATCTTCGTGCCAAACTCAAAGCTAGCTAGCGATCCTGTTAGAAACTGGAGCAGAAGAAAGGTCGGAAGACGCATAAGAATGGTTATTGGCATCGAGTATGGACCAACTACAGAAGAGATCAAAAAATGTGTAAATGACATCAAAAATATGCTGATAAATCACCCTGATATCGCTAAAAGCGAAGATATCGCGGCTAATAAAAGAGGACTAAAATATAGACAAAACATAGTCTCAGTTGATGACTACGCTGGATATAAGTCAAATTTATTTGTCGTGGTTGATGACTTTGCTGATAGCTCGATAAATATCCTAGTTTATTGCTTTGCAAAAACTATTGTTTGGGGAGATTTTCTAGACGTAAAACAAGATGTAATGTTAAAAATTATGGATATTTTAAAGCAAAATGGTCTAAATTTTGCATTCCCAAGCCAAAGCTTGTATATCGAAAATATCAAAGATAAAATTTAAGGAGAGAAAAATGAGTGATGATTTTGACTACGAAGAGGCAGAAGAAGACTACTCTGAATTTAACGACGAGGATGAGGATAGTAGCGATAGCTATGACTATAACTACGACGAAAATGACTACAACTATGAAGATAGCGATGAGGATGAGGATAGTTACGACTCGTATTAAAATGATCTAAATTAAATTTAATGGATGAAATTAACGGAGAGAATGCTTGGTACAGGAATTTATAGAGCAAGATAGCTATAAGGCTATCGATGACATTTACAAAACGATATTAAACGTAGCGATAGTAAGTAACGCCTTTGTCTTGATCGTGCTGTGTAGTTTTTACTTTGACTTAACGATCATTTTTATCTGTTTTTTATTTCTTTCTATTAGCACTGCTTTAAGGATTAGATTTAATATCAAATACAGATTTTTAATCTCGGCCATCTTTCAACTAAATGTCATCACCGCAGTTATCGCTGGCGTTGTTGGCATGGGCTGGAGCTCTAATATATGGATAACACTCCTTGGCGTTATCTTTATAAACTACTTTTTGGCTTTTAACCAAAGACTTCTTACCTACTCTGTCTGCCTTCTTGAGCTATTTGTCCTTTTGTGGCTATATCTTACATATAAAGATAAAGTAGTTGAGATAGACACCATGGTACAAATAGGCTCAACCTGTATAAGCGTTTTCTTTACTTTTTACTTGGTCTTTAGGCTTTCGTTTTTCTCTGATGCGATCACATCTAGTGGCTACAAACAGATCAGCGAAGAGAAAGAGGAGATAGAGAGAATTTCTAAGTATGACTTTTTAACCGGTCTTTTAAATAGACGCTCTATTGAAAGAACTCTTAGATATGAGCTAAAAGAGCTTAGAGAAAAAAGCAGTGACGCAAATTTAGTCGTTATGCTAGGAGATATAGATAACTTCAAAAAGATAAATGACACCTACGGACACGACTGGGGCGACAAGGTCTTAAAAGAAATAGCAAGGGCCTTGCAAGATACTTTTAGAGAAAATGACCACATTTGTAGGTGGGGTGGAGAGGAATTTCTAGTTATCTTGCCTGAAGTTAAAACTGAAGACGTAAAAAAGGTAGAAACCAGACTTGGCACAAGGATAGCGCAGGTAAAGTTGCCTGATAAGAGCTCAGTAACCATGACCTTTGGTCTAGTCCTTTGCGCAAATGGCGTTATAACTGATATCGACACAGTCATAAACAAAGCTGATAAAAAGCTATATGAGGGTAAGAAAAATGGCAAAGACCGCATCGAGTATGAAATCATGAAGGCAAATAAGGACAAAGACAATGCCTAAAATTTCACTTTATATCTCACAAAAGATCATCGTCTTTTCACTTCTAGCTGTACATACTTTTTACCTAGTTATGTTCTGCCTCATGGGCGAAGAAATTTTGGCTGTGGCAAACATCCTTTCTGTTAGCATATATCTTTTTGCACTAAAGATACTCTTTGATAGCGAAGAGAACAACAAGATCGTGATGCTCATATTGCAAGTAGAAATTTTACTCCACGCCTCACTTTGTGTCTTTATCCTTGGACTAGGCTGGGGCTTTGAAATTTTATTTTTAACATCGACAATTAGCCTCTTTTTCTTATCAGTTAGCTTTAAAATGTTAAGCAGAATTATCTCTTTGCTAGATATCGCGGCATTTTTACTTTTTTATCTAGTGATAGATATACCAGCAAAGCACGATCCTTTATACAAAGAGATATTTTTTGTATTTAACCTAACTGCATCTTGCGTATTTGCTGTCTTAACCTCATTTTTGCTAGAGAGCTCAAATTTATTTATATTCTTAGGCATCTTAGAAGAGAAAGAGTCCGCTAAAGCCGTCTTTAACCACGATCCACTAACTGGGCTTTTAAACCGCGCCTCAATGCAACAAATTTTTAGACAAAAGAATTTATTTGACGGCAATGACTTTGCTATCGTGATGTGCGATATCGATAACTTTAAAAAGATAAATGATACCTACGGACACGGCGCAGGCGATGAAGTGCTAAAGAGCCTTTCTAAAATTTTCAAAAACGCTTTTAGAAATGAAGACAGGGTTGCGAGATTTGGCGGCGAGGAGTTTTTGGCTGTTATCTTTGATGTTAAAAAAGCAAAAGCAGTTAGCATCTTAGAGCGTATCAGAGAGACGCTTAATCAAAATGTCGTTGAATTTGAAAACCATAGGATCATAGCTACTATGACCTTTGGTGTCGTGGCACATAGTGGTAACACTGAGGTAAATATCGAGCGTATGATAAAGCAAGCTGACGAGCTACTTTATGTCGGTAAGCGAAATGGTAAAAATATCGTTATGAGTGCGGATTACGATCCAAAAGGATAAATTTAGAGGCCTAAGCCTCTAAATTTTAATGTCCATACATTATGTTTGGTAGCCAAAGTGAAATTTGTGGTATATAAGTAACCAAGATAAGGCCAAAGAACAAGGTTAGCGTCCATGGCAAGCACGCCACAATGACCTCTTTTAAGTTCATATTTGTAAGACCGCTTGCGACAAATAAATTTAGTCCAACAGGCGGAGTGACCATACCTATCTCCATATTTACAACCAAGATGATACCAAAGTGAATAGGATCGACGCCTAGTTGCGTAGCTATCGGAAGCAAGAGTGGCACCATGATCATGATAACGCTTGAAGGCTCCATAAACTGACCCATGATAAAGAGCAAGATATTTACAAATATCAAGAACCCTATCATGCCGATATTTGCGTCAAGTATCATAGAAGCGATCGCTTGTGGGATCTGCTCGCTAGTTAGCAAATATGCAAAAACAACGGCATTTGCGATGATGAAAAATATCATAGCTGTTGTAAGGGCTGAGTCTAGGCAGATATCCCAAAGATCTCTTATCTTTATATCTCTATAGATAAAAAGTGAGATAAATAGCGCATAGACCGCACTTGCCGCAGCAGCTTCAGTCGGAGTGAAAATGCCTCCATAAATTCCGCCAATAACCACGACGACGATTAATAAAGCCCAAAATGCTTTTGCAAATTTTTGCACTCTTGCTTTAAATGGCTCAGCCTTAGTCGCTTTAAATCCAAGCTTTTTTGCTCCGACATAGGTTTGCACGAGCATAAAAGCACCAAGCATAAGACCAGGCACGACGCCCGCCATAAAGAGCTTGCCGATACTAACCTCAGCAGTTACGCCATAAACTATCATAACAACTGAAGGCGGGATCAAAATTCCAAGCGAGCCAGCCGTAGTTATGCCACCCACTGCGTACTCTTTTGGATAGCCAGCCTCTTTTATCGCTGCAAACATAATTGAGCCTATCGCCACAACCGTCGCAGGCGAGCTTCCAGATACCGCCGCAAAGATGATGCAGGCAAATATCGCACTCATAGGCAAGCCACCTGGCAAGTGTCCGACCATAGACTTTGCAAAGTCGATGATACGCCTTGCTGAGCCGCCTTTACTTAGTAAATTTCCGGCCAAGATAAACATCGGTATCGCCATTAGCGAAAATTTATTGATACCATCAAAAATTAGCTGCGGGATCGTAGCGATGTCGATATCTGTAAAAAATATCATCGTTAAAACGGTGCTTGTACCTAACGAAACCGCGACTGGCACGCCTATTAGCATCAGTGCAAAAAGCAGGATAAATAAAAATGCTATTGTCATCTTTTTCTCCTTAGTCTTTGACTACGCTACCATGAGCTAGCTCGTGCGCTTCGTTGCTTACGACCTTTGCTGCTGGAGTTAGAGCTACTTTTATAGCCTTTTCAGCCGAGCGGTAGCTAGCTGTGACAAAGGCTATTGGAAGCACTAGCATAGGGACCCATTGAGGTATGCCAAGGTCTATTATCATCTGCTCGATCTCGTGCAAAATTTTAAGATAATCCACCGAATAAACCGCGATAAATATCAAAAAGACAGTCGTTAAGATGTGCGAAAAGAGCAGGCATGCCTTCGCAAGCGCTGGTGGAAATTTCTCCACCAAGATAGTTACGCTTACGTGGATGCCCTTGTTAAAGCCATACGCTGCGGCAAAAAACGCCGACCAAATGAAGAGGTAGTTTGATAGCTCGCTCGCCCATGACCAGCTTTTGTCAAAAAAGTATCTAGCCACGACGTTGGCAAAGGCTAGTAGCGTTCCACTAGCTAGCCCTAAAACGGCGATAGTCTTATTGAGCGAGACTATCAATATATCAAGAGCGTTAATGAAATTTTTCATTATTTTGTCTCGATTGTTTTTTCTATAAGCTCTTTGCCGATGACGTCGTAAAATTTAGGATAGATAGCCTGCATAGTCTTCTCCCACTCAGCTTTTTGTGCGTCGTCTATCTTGAAAATTTCTAGCTTTTTAGTCTCTGCTATATATTTTTCAAGCTCGGCTATGACGTGAGCGTCCTCTTTAGCTGTCTCTTCTCTCTCGTAAGCTGTAGCCTCGCTTAGAGCTTGTTTTACATTTGCTTTTAGATCATCTGGTAATTTGTTCCAAAATTTATCGCTCATAACGACTAGATAGCCTAGATATCCGTGGTGTGAAAGCGTAAGAGAGCTTTGAACCTCGTGAAATTTAGAGTTATAGAAATTTGAAAGTGGGTTTTCAGTCGCATCAACTACGCCTTGTTGAAGCGCAGAATAAACCTCTGAAAATGGCAGAACTTGCGGGTTGCCACCGATCGCTTTGATCTGCTCTTCAAGCACTTTTGAGCTTTGGATTCTAAATTTTTGTCCTTTTGCATCTTCTGGCACAAGGATCGGTTTTTTGCTTGAGCTAAAGTGCTTAAATCCAGCATCCCAGTAATCAAGCGCCACAAAGCCTTTCTTAGTCACAAGGCCTTTTAGCTCCTCGCCAACTGCGCCATCTTGAACCTTGTGAAGGTGGTCTGCATCTTTAAAGATGAAAGGCAGGTCAAATAGCTGAAACTGCGGCACGATAGGTGTAAATTTAGAAAAACTAGGAGCTGCCATTTGAACGTTACCAAGTTTTAACGCGCCAAAAACTCTATCGTCATCAAGTAGCTGTGCTGATGGGAAGACTTGAACTTTTATCTTGCCGCCACTTAGCTCTTCAGCACGCTTAGCAAAAAAGTCAGCTGCCTTGCCCTTTGGCGTAGAAGCTGCGACAACGTGAGCAAATTTGATCGTATAGACCTTATCAGCACCAAATGCTAAGCCACTGATGGCACATGTAAAAAGTAAAGCTTGTAAGAATTTCATCTTTCATCCTTTGTAATAGTTTTGATAGGTGCATTATAAATTTCAAAAATAAAAATTTAGAAATTTTGTTTCATAAATTCACATATCTTTATTTTTATATGTGTATTTTTGTAACATTTTTGATCTAAAATGGATAGTTTTTACTTTGTAAATTTAACGTAAAAATTTATTTATCGCGGTTTATTCGGTGGATTATCTTAAAATTTTGCACGAGATCGAGCAGATGATAATAGACCTTGGCAT
>NZ_CABPUY010000003.1:329414-357956 GCF_902460575.1 Campylobacter concisus
TTATATTATTTTTTACATTTAGAGAAATTTAAATTTACTTTTCTCTCTTTTGCAAAGCCAAATTTGCTCTTTTAGGATATAAAATTTCACTCTTTTAACCACAAATTTATCAAGTAAATTCGCTAATCTTTTATAAATAAAAAATTTAGCTTTTATAAAAACGCCCTATTTTTGGCTTAAAATTTAAAAGATTTTGTTTGTTAATCTTTTGTGGCTATAATGCGAAATAACAAATTTTATTATTAAGGAATTATTATGTTTGAACTAAGAAAACTTCCGTTTGACGCAAACCACAATGCAGTAGTAAGTGCTAAAACCTGTGAATACCACTACGGCAAGCACCACGCAACATATGTTGCAAATTTAAACAATCTCATAAAAGATACAAAATTTGCTAACGCATCATTTTACGAGATCTTAAGAAATAGCGAAGGCGGTCTTTACAACAACGTCGCTCAAGTTTATAACCACGACTTTTACTGGGACTGCATCGCTAAAAAAAGCGAGATGTCAAGCGAGCTAAAAGCTGCGATCGAAGCAAATTTCGCAAACTTTAAAGATGAGTTTTTAAAGGCAGCTACAACGCTTTTTGGCTCAGGCTGGGCGTGGCTTGTATTTGACCCAAGCAGCAAAAAGCTAGAGATTGTGCAAACTAGCAACGCAAAAACTCCAGTGAGCGATGGCAAAGTGCCACTTTTAGTCGTTGACGTTTGGGAGCACGCTTACTACATCGACAACTTCAACGCTCGTCCAAAATACCTAGAGACATTTTACGAGAATATAAACTGGGAATTTGTAAGCCAAGCTTACGAGTGGGCGCTAAAAGAGGGCCTTGGCTCAGTTGAGTTTTACACAAAAGAACTACATAAATAATATCTGGCGGGACCTCCCCGCCTTTAAATTTCTGCTTTTATTCAAATTTAACTATCAAATTTATCATTTTAAAAGAGTGAAATTTCTTGTTTTGGCAAGTGGTCTTTTTATAAATTTACAGCCAGCATGAGCCAGCTCATCTTTAAATTTCTATTTTCTAAATTTTAAAATCATCAAATTTCTCTGCAAAATCACTTTTTGAAAGATAATGCGAATGGCTTAAAATCTTGTTTTACCAAGTGAGTTTTCTTAAATTTAAAGCTGGCGCAAGATATCTCACTTTCAAATTTCTATTTTTCAAATTCGAGTTGCTAAATTTAGTAAGCAATAGGCACAATGGTTATAACTTTGAAATGGCATAAAACGCTTGCTTTAGTGGTCTAATCTATTTTGGTGCGGTGACTTTTACTTTAAATTTAGCGCTATAAAACAACTTCACGCCTTTAAATTTATGAGTAAAACTTACTTTGACATTTAAGAAATGGGAGCAGTATTTGTTACTTCAAAATGCCCCTAGTAGCTATTTTGTATCAAGCAAGGGCGGCTTAAATCTCAAAGCCACCGCAGCCAAAATTTATCTTTTTGAAGTGTATAAATTTATCCCATTTTGCAAGCGTTTTAGCCCTTCAAGCACCCTTTCGCGCTGCGTTGCGATATTCATACGAAGGAAAAATCTATCCCCCCTGTATGCGTTGCCGTCATTTAGCCAAAGTCCAGCTTTGTCGCGTAAGAAATTCATAAACTCGCTCGAATCCTCGCAAAACGCACTGCAGTCAAGCCACAAAAGATAGGTCGCACTTGATGGCAAGAGCTTCACTGGTAAGCCTTGCTCTTTTATGAAGTTTGCGACGACCTTTTTGTTTTCAAAAAGATACTCTCTAAGCTCATCAAGCCACGCCTCGCCCTCGTTAAATGCGGCGATTGCGGCGATGATCGCAAAGGCATTTGCCTCGCCAACCTCATCGTAGTTGATAGCGGCATTTAGCCTTGATCTGATCTTTTCGTTTGGCGTGACGACGGCTGAGCTTTGAAGGCCAGCTATGTTAAAGGCCTTTGTAGGCGAGATGCACGTGATGGAGTTGTTTTTGCACTCTTCGCTAACGCTGATAAATGGCACGTAGTTTAGCCCAGGATCAGTTATGTCGCAGTGAATTTCATCGCTGATAACTAAAACATCGTGCTTATAGCAAAGCTCGCCTATCTTTTTAAGCGTCTCTTTGTTCCAAATTTTGCCTATTGGATTGTGGGGGTTGCAAAGAAGCATCATAGTAGTTAGCGGCTGGGCCAGCTTTGCCTCGAGGTCGTCAAAGTCTATCTCATAAGAGCCATTTTTATAGACGAGGTCGTTTGATAAAATTTCACGGCCGTTGTTTTTTATGCAGTTAAAAAAGACGTGATATACAGGCGCTTGCACTAAAATTTGATCTCCTGGGCTACTAAATCTCCTAATAGCAGTCGAGATAGCTGGTATGACGCCCGTGCAAAAGCACATCCACTCATTCTCTAAGCTCACGTTATGGCGCCTTTGCCACCAGCTCTTTATCGCCTCATTCCACTCTTTTGGGATGAAAGAGTAGCCAAAGACGCCGTTATCAAGGCGCTTTTGCAAGACACTTAAAATTTCAGGTGCAGCCTTAAAGTCCATATCCGCAACCCACATCGGCAAAACATCGCTCTTCATACGCCATTTTGATGAGTTTGTGCCTTCTCTGCTTACTAATGTGTCAAAATCGTACTTCATAGCTTTTCCTTAAATAAAATTTTAAATCAATTATAACCCAAAAGATACTAAGATGATTTAAAAATTTAATACCAAAAAAGGAAAAGTGATGAAACTAGCTCAGGCTCTCATCCTAAGATCTGACACGCAAAAGCGCATCGAACAGCTAAAAGTTAGACTACTTAGCAACGCAAAAACGCAGGAGAATGAAAGTCCAAGCGAGGATCCAAAGCTGCTTTTAAAAGAGCTTGACAAGCTAACAAGCGAGCTTTTTACGCTCATTTGCTCTATAAATTTAACAAACTCGAGCGCAAAATTTGATGGCATGAGCCTCACTGAGATGATCGCTAAAAAGGACGCTTTGACGCTAAAAGCAAACGTGCTTAGAGAGTTTGCCACGAGCGCTAGTCAAAAGGTCGATCTTTACTCAAACAGCGAGATCAAAATTTTAAGCACAGTCGATGTGAGCGCACTTCAAAAGCAAGTAGATGCGCTTTCAAAAGAGATCAGAGAGCTTGAGATGAAGCTTCAGGAGGCAAACTGGTCGGTTGATCTAGTAGAGTAAAATTTATGGTAAAAATTTAGCCAAAAGCGAGTAAAAAACCATACATTGGCGGCTTGCGAAGACCAGGCAAAAGCTTAAATTTAGTCTTAGCAATCTTACAAATGCAAATTTAAAAAGCACTTTTACTACCACTTACTGGTTTGGCTATATTTTGGGTGGGTTTGGGGAAAATTAATCTTTATCATGTAAAATTTCGTAAATTTTTAAAAAGGAAATTTATGAAACTAGACACTCTAATCGTAAAAGGCATCGAAGCTAAAAACAACCCAAACAAAGCGGTCGTTCCGCCAGTATTTTTAGCTAGCACCTTCGTGCAAGATGACCTTGAAAATTTTCAAGAATTTGCCTACTCACGCGGCAACAACCCTACAAAAAAGGCATTTGATGATATCTTTGCTAAAGCTGAAGGTAGTAAATACGCATTTAGCTTTGGCTCGGGCATGGCAGCAACAGCAGCTGCACTTAGTCTTATCAAAACAGGGCAAAAAGTCCTGCTAAATAGCAACGTCTATGGCGGCACATATAGATATGTCACGAGCGTTTTTGAAAGCCACGGCATAAAGAGCGAATTTATAGATGATCTAAATTTTTTAAGCGAAGATGACATAAGTGACGACGTGGCAGCCATCTTCATCGAAACTCCCTCAAATCCTCTCTTAAGAGTGACTGATATCGCTAGAATTTCAAAGATCGCTCACAAAAAGGGCGCTCTAGTCATCGTGGATAACACATTTTTGACGCCTTACTATCAAAAAGTGCTTGAGCACGGAGCTGACATCGTAGTATATAGCGCTACAAAATATATCGGCGGACACGCTGACGTGATCGCTGGTATCGTCACGCTAAACGATGATGCTTTGGCTGAAAAGATAAAATTTGCCAAAAACACGCTTGGTGGCATCATCAGTCCGATGGATGCATACTACCTCATACGTGGGCTTAAAACGCTTAGCGTTAGGTTTGACAGACAAACACAAAATACCCATAAAATAATAAAATTTTTAGAGAATAATGACGCCGTTAGCGTGGTGCATTTCCCTGGCTCATACAGCGAGCAAGAGGCAAAGATGCAAGCAGCTCAAGCAAGCGACATCGGCGCTCTTATATCATTTGAGCTTGATGAAAAATATGATGTAAATAAATTTGTAAAAGCGCTAGAAATTTTTGATCTAGCAGTGAGCCTTGGTGGCGTAGAGAGCCTTATCTGCAGGCCTGCTACGATGACGCATGAGGCATATCCAAAAGAGTTGCTAGATAAGATCGGCATAAAGCAAAATTTACTTCGCCTAGCCATCGGCATCGAAAACGTCGATGATCTAATAGCCGACCTTGATCAAGCATTTAAAAAAGCTAAAAAATAAGGAGAAATCATGGCAACTACAAAATTTAAAGGTAGTGAGGTAAATTTAAGTGGAAATGAGCTATTTGTCGGCTCTTATGCGCCTGAAGCAAGAGTCGTAGCGCAAGATCTTAGCGAATTTTGTGTGGGCGGAAATAACGGCATCGAGGTGCTTGTCTGCTTGCCCTCACTTGATACTGGCGTTTGTGCGGCAGAAGCACGTAAATTTAACGAAAAAGTAGCTGGAAAACACGGCATAAAACTTAGCATCATCTCAAACGACCTGCCATTTGCGATGGGGAGATTTTGCACGACTGAGGGCATAGAAAATTTGCGCGTGGGAAGTGACTTTAGATACGGCGAATTTGCCCAAAACTACGGCATGCTAATGAGTGACGGGGCGCTAAAAGGCCTGCTTGCAAGAGCGGTCTTTGTCATCAAAGATGGCGTCATCATCCACAAACAAATCGTCCCTGAAGTGACCCAGGAGCCAAACTACGACGCAGTTTTTGACACGATAAAACAAAGCGGCGGATGTGGTTGTGGCTGCGGCTGCCATTAAAATTTACTATGCAAAGAGCCCAGCTATGATGGCAAAGAGCTGACTACCCGTCACCACTAGCTCGCCGACCTCTTTTACATTCCTTAAAACTGGCCTTATAGAGGCTAGTTTTAAGCTTGATTTTTCTTTTATTTGTTCGCTTTTCGGCGGCAAGTCTTGCGTGATAGTGGCGTATTTTTTGATGATCTCTATCACCTGTTTTATCTCATCTGGCAAATTTTCATCCAAATTTTTAGGCAGCGAGATATACAAATTTTCAC
The DNA here is from genome assembly GCF_902460575.1 of Campylobacter concisus. Lineage (GTDB taxonomy): Bacteria > Campylobacterota > Campylobacteria > Campylobacterales > Campylobacteraceae > Campylobacter_A > Campylobacter_A concisus_AW. The sequence goes on from NZ_CABPUY010000003.1 coordinate 334,734, forward strand.
GGCTTCTAGTTAGTAAGACGTAAATTTTTCTATAAAAAAGCGCCCTTTCATTTTTATATATGGTCTGCAAAAACGGCAAAAAGTTGTGGATGATGACATTTTGTGCTTCAAGGCCTTTAATGGACTGCATCGTCAAAACCTCCACGTTTTTACCCTCTGGCAAGACGCTCTCTTTTATGGCACTTACAGCGACCTTGCTATTACTTAAAACGACACTTGTTTCACCATTTGGTAATGCTTTTAGACACTTTTTAAGATCTGCAAATTCATCAAGCTCAGCCACTTTTATGCTGCCATCTTGCAAGATACACTGGATGTCTGAGATGAAGTCATGATTTAGATAAAAGCTCTTTTTGTAGTAGTCGTTTATCACAGAGTCCTTTTGCAAGATCTCAAATGCGCACCTAGCGATGTTTGAAGGCGTTCGGTAGATGTTTTTTAGATTTTTCACGCGCCCTCTCATGTCGATCCGCTCAAATTTTGGATGGTGAAAGATGTCGGCGATGTTGTTCATCGTGTATGTGTAAAATTTCTGAGCCTCGTCGATGAAAAATATACAGTCCTTTATCTCCTCATAGATGACACGCATAAAGCCAGCTGGCATGTCCTGAGTCTCGTCGCAAAGGACGTAGTCGATCGGGTGCTTTGCAAGGTGGGCTTTAAATTTCACTCTAAACTCAGCAATCGCTTCGTCGGTTTCATAAATTTGATACTTTTGGCTGATATTTGTATTTTCATCCATTTCAAGCTTTGTCTCGTCAAATTCTATGCGTTTTAGCAGCGAGATGATCGGATATACGGCGATATTTTTGTTTATAAATTTATCGCCAAAGCTTGACTTGATATTTTGGGCCAAATTTTTGTTAAAACAAAGCACGAGAAATTTCTCATTTTCGTCACGCTCAAGCCTATTTGCGACAAAATTTGCAAGTATCATCGTCTTGCCAGCGCCTGCAACGCCTCTGATCACGCGAAAACCGCCAGTGTAGCCGTTCATGATACTAAGCTGCTTGTGGTCAAAAAACATCACTTCGTCTTTCGTGATTATCGGGATTATCTTTTGTTTTAGCCTGCTTTGATTGACAAGCATTTCTGAAATTTTAAGAAACTCTTTTTTGTTTGGTAGCGTGCTTATAGAGGAGTTGAAAAATTTAGCAAAGATGTTCTCGTCTATGAGATCGTCCTTGAAAAAGGTGTGATTTTTTAATTTAGATAGCTTGGATTTTTCGCGTAAAATTTACTAGCCTCAGCCTTGCTGATAGAGGGGAAAATGACCCTGTACTCGACATTTATAGGCACTTTTTTAAGCACTGACTCTATCTTTGCAAGAAGCATTCTTTGATAAATTTTTACCTGATCGTAGGGGTTGTTTTCGTCTAGTTGCTCAAGATCATCCCAGTTTTTCACCTCAATGACGTAAATTCCAAGTGCTGGATGGAGCAAAAGCAGGTCGATCTCTCTAGATGAGCCAGCAGGATCGTCGATGCTCGCCTTTGGGATGAGATAGTAGTTTTCATCGCCTTTTTGGTTTAAAATTTTACCGATAGCCTCGAGCACATCAGCCTCACCCTGCTCACCTTTAAAGATCTTACTAAAAATGCTTTTTATGCTCATAAACCACTCCTTGCTACAAATAAACTTTTTATCATTTAAATATTATTTTTATTTTATTTAATATAAAATAACTTTCATTATATTTTTCTAAAAGGTGCAGTTATGGATGAGGATTATTTATTTGTTGGATATGAAGCGATACTGGTTGAAGACGAGCTCATAAAAGATCTTTTTATAAATTTTGAAAGATACAAAAAGCAGCCAAAACTCCCCAAAGGCATATACGGCGAATATTTCGATCTTGTGTTAAAGAATTTTGAAATAAATAGTAATCACCAAAATATATTTTGTGATCAAGAAAATAATGTAAAAATTTTCTCTATCAAATACAGCGATGACAACTACTACTCAATGGACTCTATAGACAAAGGAAAAAATTATCAAAAGCTAACAAGACTAGATATAGAAATGGCAACAGACAATATACAAAGTAGCTGTGAAATAATAAAGAATTTTAAGAAAATGCAAGTAGACATAAACTTTTTAAAAAATATAGAAGGAAAAACTGCACGCTACTTATTTCCATATTTTATAGATTATAAAGACAATAAATATGTCGTCTATGACAATAAAATTTCTAAAGTTAAAAATTGCATCTTGTTAAATTTTAAAAAAACAGATGATAAACCCTTTATTACAAAACGAAAAGTAACTGAAAAAACCAATAATGATCTTTTTAAATCTCTTAATAAAATTGGTTTTAGCGGTAAAACATTAACCTGTGATAAAAATTTCGGTCCTAAAAAATTTATTATAGACGAGTTAAAAAAATGTTGCGATCAATATCCACAAGCACAAGAGATAGAAGAGCTAACTTCAATCAATTTCGATGACAGCAAGCTTTACATTTTAACTAACGACATTAAAAAGAAACACTATTTTAGATGCGACAAAAAACTATTTGAGATCAAAAACATTGAGTTGTTTGACCTTTGTATAAAAAATGATTATAAAGTGGACAATATAATAAGCTCGGAACACAAAGACGTTACCATTACATCGATTGACATCTCCGATAAATATATACGTGATGACAAATTTATCATTTATAAAAAACTAACCGAAATACTTGAAGTTGATGACAAAATAGACACTGATACAAAAAAAGAACTTCAAAATTTCGTTGATAGTATAAACAATCAATCCAAAAAAGTATCCCAATGTTTAGGTATATTACCAGATATAGCCTGCTCGATACATTTCATTATGTTTAATATAGAAAAAGAAAATGTGCTCTATGCTATAAAACCTGTAGATAAAATTTATAATCAAAAAAATATACATTTTGGATTTTATAAAAATTTAATTAGCGGCTATAAGCCTAGCGATACAAAGATGATGAAAATATTTGCTGATTTTGAGGGAATAAATACTTTTAACAACTACGATGCAATAAAAGAATTATCATATTTTAAACAAAATGAAACAAAATACACAAAAACATTTGTTCAAAAAGACAATATATACATAAATGAAGAATTTTATTGGAATTTATTTGTATTTACAAAATCAGGTTATGAAAACGGTATACAAAAAGTTCTAATTAAACTTTTTTATAATGCCAAAGTATACATATATCAAAAAAATATTAGTTCCATTCTTAAGTCCATCACAAACAAGAATACATATTCTATATTTGGTCTTAATCCTTGCAAAATAGCAAAAATATCAGCCTTGTCTATAGTATCTTTGCTTATGATATTATTTAACATGTTAAGCAATATGGCATTTTTAGATAAGCTCGGAATATCACTTATTATACTTACAGCCATATATGCCTTTTTGTTACTAAGAAAAACTCAAGAACAACACATATTTGAGACAAAAGAGAATTTTTTTAAATTTAAAAATTTTATATACATGTCACTACACGAAGATCTAAAAGATACAACAAAAATAATACAAGAAAATTCTGAAAAAAATAAAGAATTAGAAAATACAAATCAATCAATTAATGAATTTTTTGATCTTAAGGAAAAGGTGTATCAATATAACGCAAATAGACGTTCTATAATCTTTGCAAGCCTAGCTATTATTATTTCCGTACTTGCACTTACAGGCTATATAGAGCATGAAATGAAGCAATTTTTTACAGATACTCAAACAACAGATGGTTATATAATGTCCGTTATTCAAAAAATAAAGTCTTTTGTTGGTAATTAGAAATTTAATAGAAGCAGCTAAATTATCTATTTTTACTGCTTCCATTTTATAAATAATATTTTTAACTATAAACTATCCTAACAGTTTTAAAATTTCATTGCCTATGTGGTGCTAATATTTTGATGTTATAAACGGCAAAAATTTTATATTATTTGTAAATTACCATTTTTGCAAGTTTTATGATTATTAAAAAGCGTTATTAGAAAGTGGCCGGGAGATAGGGACACCTAGAGTGTAAAAACATTTTTCATTACTACAAGTACCTAAAAATGGGATTTCTATGGCATTTTTAAGAGTATAAATATTGACTCTTTCTGAGTAAAAAGATGTAACAAGTCTATGTAACAAGTCTAGCACCATTAATTCCTTTCCTCTGCAATATTTTATATAAAATTTCGTCCAAAATTTTAGACGATTTTTATTTAAATATATTAATCGGCAACCGCCAGGTTACCTAGATACTTAGTCTTTTGCCTGACGCTATCGCACCTTCAAGCGTGCTTAGCGTTAGCGAATCGTTGTCTGGGTTTAGTAGTCTATCGAGAGCGGCACAACTGGTTTTCATGAGCTTAGTCATCTTTGTTTTGGTTGCACATTCCAGCTTTAAGCTAACCTCCGATATAACCAACAAAAGGCTTTGTATTTACCGTATATTATATCAAATGCTCCAATTTCCCATCCTGAGCTCGCTTATATCTTTAAAATCTTTTTCGTTATTCGTAACCAAAATAAGATTATCGCCAAGCGCTACGGCAGCAATCAGCATATCCATATCGCCTATCCTTCTGTTTTTATTTCTTATCTCAAGCCTTATTTTACCATAGCTTGCTGCGCATTTACTCGTAAAATCCAAAACGCCGAAATTTGAGATAAAATCGCCCATCTGTAACAAGTATTCTATGATTTTAAGGGGCTTTTAGAACATTTTTAATAAAAAACTTGTCCGATTATCAGGACAACTTTTTCTAGAATTTTTAGCTATAGAAATTTTTGTTTTAATAAAATCAAAGACTCTAAAGTGCTATAATCTACCCAAATTTAAAAGGACTTTTATGACAACCATGATAAACATTCAAACAACTGCAGATAATACCACTCTCGAAGCGATAAAGGCTCTACTTTTTAAAATAGATCCAGCTGCTATTTTTGAAGCCTATGGTGAGCAGCAAAACTATCTTAGTAAAGAGGACGAAGAGCATCTAAAGAGGATTTCTGATATGGATGATAAAGGAGAGCTAGAGTATGTCTCAATGGACGAAATGAATGCTCATGTAAATTCTCTTTTTAAAAAATACGGTGCCTAAATGCAGCAAATTCCTTATTTAAGCAAGGAATTTCTAAGCCAACTTGATGCAATTTTAGATTTTTACTCTAAGGATAGCATTGAGACTGCTCGGGCTTTTTATATTGAGCTGGTAGAAAGGCTAAAAAGCATCTCTTATATGCCTTACAGATTTAGAAAAAATAAAACAATCAATAGAGAAGACACTAGAGACCTTATCTTTAAAGGGTATGTGGTAGTCTTTCGTATAGAACAAGATCACATAAAAATACTTGCAATATATAAGCACAATCTCACTCCTTACTCATAGAAATACGCTATTAGCTTAAATTTATAGAGGCTATAACTTCTAAATTACTATTTGGCTCTTGCACCTTAATCTCCACAGGAAAGACTATACCGAAGTGTTCAAGCTCTCTTTTTAGCTTGATATTTGTATTTGCATGAGTTATGACTAGATTATAAATTTCTTCTTTTACTTGCCTTATCTCTTCTCTTGCCAATTCTATTTCACTATTCTTTTTGATAAGCTCTTGATTAGTCTTGTAAAACTCATTTTTAGTAGTTTGTAGCTCCGTCTCTTGAGCTTTATATAAGCTTTCTTGATCGCTAAGCCTTGTTCTTAGTGTTTGATTTTCATGCTCTAGCTCTTCTACCTTTACTTTTTGCTCTTCACTATATCCAGTAATGATCCCTATATATGTCTCATCTTTTTCAATGATAGCCTCTAGCTCTTCTAGTTTTTTCATAAGCTTATCATTTTCGCTAGCCACCCTAAAAGCTTTTAGTTTCTTATGCTTACTGCCACCATCTCCTTTTATCATTCCCAGAATTTCAGCGTTTGTGTTATATACAGTTTTAAAAACGGTTTTGTAGTCCAAATTCGGATCAGTTGTATTCTTTTTGAATCTTTGCATTTGGTTTCTGCCATTTACTAAGCTATTCCATTCTACATGAGCATGCTTTTGAAATATTGGTTCAAATTTTTCATATTCGAGTTCAGCCCCTTTTTCATAGTATTGCTTGCCATTTACACTCTCTTTTATATGTATGTAATAAGCCCTGCCATCCTTATCTGTAATGTATGTGCCACCTAGTTTGCCATTTTCATCATGAAATAGTGGAAATATCTCCTTGTTATCGCTCTTTCTCAAAAGGTGCCCCTCATCACTATGAATGTATAAATTTATGGGTTCAATGTTTAAAATTTTGCTTACAGCTTTTATGGATTTTAGTAAGCTTGATAGTTGCGTATGCTCGTTTAGTCCTATGACGCATTCATAGTGACAGTTTTGTTTTAGTGGTTTTTTGCCCTTGTGCTTATCTATCAGCTTGATCTTGCCAAGATGCGATACTTCATACTTCATCTCATCTCTTCTTTTTTGCCATAAGTCATCGAAGCTAAGCTTATTTAATCTTATGTACCTCACGGGCTTTTTCAAGATGCCATATTTTTCGTTTAGATAGTATCCTGGCATTAGGTAGCCAGGTTTTTCTTCTCTACTATTGTGAGCATTTATGCGGTCACTAGCTAGCTCAAATGTTATGTTTGCTTGTTGGTTTTTAAACATATTGCCTCTTTAATTTAATATCTATTTATAGTAATTATATGTGTTTGGGCAAAAATCATTAGCCTAAACCATTTTATTGCCCAAATTGGTTTAGATAGCTCTAAACCTTTGGGCTCTGCGAGGCTTTTTATTTAAAAATAAGCATAAAATATAAAGTTAAAAATAGAATAAGAAGATTTTATATAGAATAACTAATTTTAAAAAGATAGGTTTTATATGGTAACTAGAGAGATAAAATGTAGGTATTGTCAAGGATATGGATTTATAAGAGCAGACAAAAACTGTCCTGTATGTGGAGGGACTGGTAAAGTAACCCAAACTGATTTGGAAATTGGTAAAAAACTTCCAGATGCCGCTCAAGGAATTTTTGACACTATCTTGATAATATTTGAAAAACCTTTGATTTTTTTCATATCTGGGTTAATTTTATATGCCATTTGTAAATATCAACTAGAGTTGGAGTTAGGATACATAAGCGGAGCTCTTATAGTCGGTTCCTTTCTTCATGTATTTAATATCTTTAGTAAAGATTTTGGTAAAATTCATAAGATACTTATAACTGCCTCTATCATATTATTTGCAATGCTATTTCTATATATTCGTAAAAGTCAAGACCCCAATGCAGATCTGCTGTATATTCTAGGTTTTTTATTTGTAAATTTTATTAGTTTTTACAAGTCATATTATAAATTTGCCTGCGGTGTTATAGCGTTTGCAGTAGTAGGTTTCTTTTTAAAATATATTTTTAGTTAATTATTATTAGTAAATTCTGGATTTATCTTTGTTGGTATTTTAGAATAATAGGAAACGAGAAATACCATAGAGGATCCCAATGGAACTATCATTAAGTAAAGCAGTTTCTTGAGGCTAACTTACTATCAAGATTTTTTGATAGCATTCAAAATTTAAAAGAGTGTTTAAAAGAGATTTTATTAAAAATTAACTAACCTGAAGTTATATAGCTACTTATGAATTTATAAGTAGCTATATATGTTTTTGTTTATAGGCTATCTTATAAGTATTACCTAATTTGATTCTCGTGGCCAGTTGAATCTTTGCAACACATTACATCCTTCCATATCTCCACCATCGCAAGCTTTTTGAAAAAGTTTCATTGCCTTATCAATATCTCTTGCTACTCCATCGCCATTGAAATAGGCATTACCTAAATTAAGACATCCTTTCATTTCTCCACCATCGCAAGCTTTTTGGTAAAGCTGTACTGCCTTACCAAGATCTTTGGTTACTCCATCGCCATTTTGGTAAATAACACCTAGATTAGCACATCCTTTCATTACTTCACCATCACAAGCTTTTTGGTAAAGTTGTGCTGCCTTACCAAAATCTTTGGTTACTCCATCGCTAAGATAATAAGCATTACCTAAATAAAGACATCCGTTCATTTCTCCACCATCGCAAGCTTTTTGGTAAAGTTGTGCTGCCTTATTAAGATTTTTTGCTACTCCATCACCATCGTAATAAGCATTACCTAAATTAAGACATCCTTTCATTTCTCCACCATCGCAAGCTTTTTGGTAAAGCTGTACTGCCTTACCAAGATCTTTGGTTACTCCATCGCCATTTTGGTAAATAACACCTAGATTAGTACATCCTTTCATTACTTCACCATCACAAGCTTTTTGGTAAAGCTGTACTGCCTTACCAAAATCTTTGGTTACTCCATCGTCAAGATAATAAGCATTACCTAAATTAAGACATCCGTTCATTACTTCACCATCACAAGCTTTTTGGTAAAGTTCTACTGATTTATTAAGATTTTTTGCTACTCCATTGCCAAGATAATAAGCATTACCTAAATTAAGACATCCATACATCTCTCCATTGTCGCAAGCTTTTTGGTAAAGCTGTGCTGCCTTACCAAGATCTTTGGTTACTCCATCGCCATTTTGGTAAATAACACCTAGATTAGTACATCCATCCATTATTCCGCCATCACAAGCTTTTTCATAAAGTTGTATTGCCTTATTAATATCTTTAGTTACACCATTACCATAGTAATAAGCCTTACCCAACTCAGCACAAATTTTAAAATCACCATCTTGACACTTTTCTAGATCTGTCATACTTTGTGATCTTTCTGCTTTTATGCTTACGCTTGCTTGTGTGTCGTCTGCTACATAGACTTTTTGCTCACCACATATCCTGAGTATATTATTTTTTTCATTAGGGAAGCATACCTTTACATTATGCTCCCCTTCTTGTATCTGAACTATCAATGGACCATTTGCAGACGTCATACCCTTTTTCTCATCATCCACATAGATAGTTCCGCCATCTTTGACTTTCATAAAAAGCATTTTTGGCATATATCCATCTATGGAAAGTGTGGCTTTTGCTTGAAGTAAATTTAAACTCAAGGCTGTAATTGCTAAAATCTTTATAATATTTTTCATCATTGCCATCATTTATCCTATCTAAAACTAAAAGTATATGTTCCGACATTTGTTGGGACAACTATCTCTAAAATTCTATCTTTTTGGCATACCATTAAAGATTCTCTAGCATCTCCATACTCAAATGCAAGCTTGCTATTTTCTTCGACACCAAATTGTCTAATAAAATTTTTGCGTTCTTCTTTTGACCGAAATGCATTTTGAAACATTTCTCCAAAATATCCAGCAAAGGAATTCCCTCCCCCACGTTGTCTAAGATAATCATCAAATACCTTATTTGATTTTTTGTCATCATATATTACACATCCTGCCTTACCTTTATTTACTACTATGTTAGGGTAATCAACAATAAGCCTACCATCATAAAGCGATGTAATCTCAAAACTAAAACCAGCATCATCTGGATTGTCTTGATATAGCTTTAACTTAAAAGGCGCAGCCCCAAACATAGCTAATGGCAAGCTAGCTATTAGCAAACTTGAAAATACTTTTTTCATAACAATCTCCTTATTTGAAATTCATTCATTAGGTTAAAAATCATATAAGAATTATTCTTATTGAATACTTAATTCATATAGTATTTTTTTATCAACTATACTTCTTAAATTTAGAGCAATTTCAAAGAGTGTAAAATGCAAATTTATGAAAGAATCAATGCGATCCTAAGAAGTAAAAAGTTAAAGAAAAAGGACTTTGTCCAAAAATTTATAGATCTTGAACCTAGGCTAAAAAGCACAGGCGAAGTGCCGTCTCTACCATCTATATATAACTACCTCAATGGAAATAGAGAGATCAAAGCCGAGCTTATACCTTATATAGCAAAAGCCCTTGAAGTAAGCGAACAAGAACTTTTCATAGACAACCTTAATATCTCAAGCTTTTTAAAAGATATGGTAAATAAATGTAATTACAATGATAAAGAATATGAAAATTTACAAAACATAAGTCGTATCATAGATCTTTGTCAATATGCTTCAGAGCCACTCTTATCAAGGCTAATAGAAATTCTAGAGAAAAACAAAGAGCAAACGCTAAGACATATGAGGGATATTTCTCTTCTATAACCACCTTCTACTCGCCACAAAGACAACCATACCTAGAAACTATGTAGTTAGAATAAATTTTATATTAAATAAAGTTCGTATTGAATAATATACTTGTAAATTTTTACTTATAGAAAAAGGAGTTCTTGATGAAAAAGGCATTATTTATTGTATGCTTTTTGGCTAGTATGGTGTATGGATTAGAAAGAGGTGCTACTAGCAATTTCAAATACATTATAGATACAGGTGTTCAATCAATCTATGTGCTTCAAAATAGAACAGGCGGCTATGACTTATCACTTCAGCTTGTTTTTAACTTTTTTGATTCGCAAAGAAATGAGAAGGATGACTTTGGGGGATGTTACGACTACCGCAATATGGGAGAAATAATAGTAGATGGACAAAAGACAGAATGCACCAAAACAGGTAAAGATATTGGATGCTTTAAAAAAGATAAATTTGGAAACAATGTAAAAGTTTTTGAAATAATATCAACGCAATACAATAAGGATAAACCACAAGATTCGAGCTATTGTCTAAAAGCGCAAAATGAGTGCATAGCACTCACAAAGGTTTTGGAGCTGAAGTCTATGTTTGTAAAAAACTATGATATTAAGCTTACTCAGGATGAGGAAGATCTGATTAGAAATATGGATGTGTGTTATACGGGGCCGTATGGTGTTTTAGATAGTTATAGAAAAAGTAGTTTAAATTCCAGTGAGCATATGATAGGTCACACAAATATTTACTTCTCTTCACCAGACATAGCGATAGAAGACTCTTTAAGGTATGAGAATACTACTGGTAATGCAGAAGGAGATTATAGAGATGTAAAGATGATAAAAGATGGTAAAGAAAAGGATATCCAAGACTTTTTTACGGTTGATAAGGAAAGTTTAGAGAGACTATTGGGCGAAAAAGGTGTTATAGATCTTAGTTGCGGTATGTCTTGTCTAGTTCAGAGTATGTATATATTTAATGGAAAGATGTATGTAGATCAACGTTATGATGGCCTCAAAGTGGTGCCATATAGATTCATAGGAGACATACTGTCAGAAGAAGGCAGTAAATACATCAAAAGATATTATTAAAGGATTAGAAATGTCTATTGCAATTACAATATTAATATTTTTGGTAGTTTCATTTATTATTTATGGTATGTATGAAAAATCTTTTAACAAATGTCTTAACCTTGGCCCTAATGAGTTTGTAGAAAGAAAATTTTTGTTAAAAGCAAGTTCCTTGGACCTTAGTAAAATATTACTTGGACTAATATTTTTTACTATAATTATAGTAGATTTAGTTGAGCATTTTTTTAACAATCCTATCTTAGCTTTTTCTGCTGGCGCAATTTTTTTTATTTTGTATGCCATATATATAATGAAGACATTTATCTTTTATATAGGAAGTGGAATAGTTATAACACAACAAAGGGTTATAGTGATTAAATCGTTTAAGCCAACTAGCTTTAATATAGATGAAATACTATATGCCAAAGTTTCTGAAAAAGACGAAAGAGCTATAAAAGATGAAATGGCGATAAAAGATGAGATAACAAAAAATGCAATAACTATAATGGACATAAATGGCAGACAAGAGACGATAGAAAATTTTCCTGATGCAAATATAGTCAGACTGGAGATAATGCAAATTCAAAGCATGCGAGCACGGGAGTTAGAACGAGAGTTGGAGCGTTTAAAATCGCAAAACAATCAAAACTAAATTTAGTATATTTGCTACTTTAGGCACTATATAAATGCTTAAAGTAGCATAAACCATTTTTATTTTGCTAGATCACATATAGCCTTGCAACCTATCTTGTGGCAGCCGTGATCGTAAATTTTATTTGCATAACTTTCAACCATACCAAGAAGTTTAGTTCCTAGTTTACTATCTGAAAATTTTGCTAAACTTGCAGCGGCTATTGGGATTTTGATAAATTTTTCGCAAGCCAAACAATTTTCACCACTTAGACACTGGCTTCTTAGCTCGTTTGCATATTTCATCGTATATACTGGCCTCATTTCGGCCATTGCATTGACCATATTGTCCCAACTTTTTTCAACTTCTGCGCTTGTAACTGCAAAAGCATTTAACGCAATTACTACCAAAAACAACGATATCCTTTTCATTTTTACTCCTTAATAAAATTTGTTTTACCTATTTACTCCACTCTTTAGGGGCCTCTTGTAGTCTCTTCCATTTGACAGACGAGTCACATACGGAGAAATCGCTAAGTTCTATTCTTTTTTTAGATTCTAAAGTCCTATAAAGCATTATGCTTTGTGGGTTACTTGGCAAGACATAATCTTTACTGCTTACATGGATACCCCCTGTCCTAGAAGATACGTTGAGTAATTTACTATAACATTCTGTTAGTGCCATATAATCATCGTTTCTTTCAGTATAAGGATTTATAAAATCTGTCTTGACTGGAAAAATTTCTAAATAATAATAAAAAGTCTTATCTCTTCCGTTTCCTGCAAAATCAACCTCAGGGCCATAAGATATATGGTAGTATATTCCACTATTAGGATCTTTCTGTGATTTAATAGTTTTATCTGTTCTTTGCATTTTCTTACTTTTATTTAGTGTTGTTGCACAACCACTTAATAAAAACATTGCCAAAAAAGCAAGTGCTAAATTTCTAATCATCTCATTTTCCTCTTTTTGTTTTTAAGATATATTACTGAGTAATCTTCTTCAAAAAAGTTTCTACGAAAATCCGCAGAAATCCATCCTCTATCCTCTGCCTCGTTTATATTAAGCAAAGGCAGTTTTTTTAATTCCTTTTCGTAGCTTTCTGTTGGACCGAGTTCTGCAATAACTCTACCTGTTGTTTTATCAACATACCAGAGAGACAAATAAGTTGACATCATATTGTTACTACAATTAATGGATGCTATTCTTTGTAAATTTGGATATTCTGTTTTAGATGGGTCTTCTACGTATAAGCTTGAATCCCTGCTAAGACTTTTATATGTATATTCATAGTTAAAGTCCACACCATTACTATCTCTTACATATATAGATCTTGAGTTTGCAAAAGTAGGATTGCATACAGGTTTTTTAGGGGGAGTCATAAATTCCTTCATGTCTTGTGCTATACCATTGACTAAAGCCTCTAAAAAAGAGGCATTGGCATTTGTACCTACAAAAAACAAAAATAAGGTAAATGCTATTTTTTTTACCATAATTCCTCCTATATTTTTCTATACGAATAATTATATCATATTTTATATTTATTTGAATAATTTTTACTATTTATTATATAAATATTTATTTATTACTATAATCTTATTATTTTAATTTCAAAAAAAGCTATTAAAATATAAACTTATCTTTAGTAATAGCAATCAGTAAAAAACACTAAAAAATTTGCAAGGAAAATATATGTCACTGCTACTTGAATATAAAATTTTTAGCAATAGAAATAAAAAGGAGATAATGGAAGATATAAATATTAAACAGGAGCCAATTTTAAACTCCCTTGTAAATACCTATGCGTTATCACTCTTTGTTTGTAATTTTTATGAACTTAATAGCATAGATGATAGAAATATCTTTGAAGTGTTTGAAAAGTTGGTTAATGGTGAAAAGGATGAGCAGGTTAGGCATTTTATGGAAAAAATGTGTAGGTATTGCGGTGAGCATGATGAGCTCATAGTAAATGTGCCAAATTTTCGTGCCTGCATTAAAGATTTTAGTAAAAAAGACAGAAGTAAGAGAAAGCATATAAATGCGAAGCTGGGAAAAATATATAAAGAGTATTATGCGCTTATAAAGCTAGACAAAAATTTATCTTCACGTCAAAAACAGCATATAAATGATAAAAATAGCTATATGCTAACCCCAAATATGCATTTGGAAAGTCATGTAAAAGATATAAAAAGTAGATTAATAGGTGATGATGAAAAATTTAAATATTTGCAAGACGCTGCTTTTATAATGATGTGTTTAATCCCTGGACGCTACTTTTGGGAGTGTGAATATACCAACTTTCCAGGTGGTAACCAATTGCCAAACCATGGCAATCTGGTTTATTATCTTGCAGGCTATATTTATGAAAAAGCAAAGGTTGAGAGATTTTTAAATAGTGTAGGCGCACTTATAATAAGAGATGGTCTCGTAATCACACTAGATAGAGATAACCAAGCGCTCTTTTTTGGAAAAATGTGGTCTGAAGTTTTTGAGTTTGAAATTTTTAAAGATAGGTATATAAGTTTTAGAGAAGATGGCGCTTTGGTTATTTTTTCTCCTAAATTTTTTGGAAATTTTGATCAAATTTATGATGAAATTTGGAAGATAGAGCGAAAAGTGATAAAAATAAAAGCAGCACTTGTTAAAAATACTTATACTATTTAGGGGATAAGCTACTCTTGGATGCTGAATCAATATGCGAATTTCTTAAAAAAGAAAATATTTTTGTACTAAATAAATTTAAACAAGAGCTAGACAAACTACAAAATGATCTTTCATATAAAAATTTTCAGACAACAAAAGATAGATACGCTAGGCAGTGGCTTATAGATAATATCTATGGACTCTATGTTGTTTTGCACGCTCCACTAAAACGTAAGGATGCTAACGAACTAGCCAAAATTTACTTCGAAGATCTCTTGGGTGAGAGCTTAAATTTGTTCATAAAAAAAGATAGACGTCCTGCTTTAGGATACCATATAAACGATTTAGAGATTTTATAAGAACACCTCAAAACAACCAAACCACCGACTCTAGAAGCAATAGGTGGAATTTAAAGACTCATCTACTATCTTAAACTTCTCTCACAAAAACCAAAAACAAGGAGAGAAGATGGCAGAGTTTGACAAGTTAAATTTCGCCGACATTCACATGAGCTTGCTAGCTGATAGAAATATCTTTTTATATGGGCAGATCGATCAAGAAATTTGCCTGACTACACAAAAGACACTTTTGTATCTTGACAGCTTAGATCAAAGCGACATAAACATATATATAAGTGGCCCTGGAGGCTCGATATATGATGGCTTTGGACTAATCGACTTTATGAAGACCATAAAATCACCAATCAATACATTTTGCGTGGGACTAGCTGCCTCTATGTCTGCACTCATATTTTTAAACGGAGATAAGCGCTATATGTTGCCAAACTCAAGCCTCATGCTTCATCAGCCTCTTGGTGGCGCATCGGGTCAGGCAAGTGACATCGAACTAATCGCAAATCAAATTTTAAAAATCAAATCAAAAGTCAATGAGATGATAAAGGCTAACAGCAACCTAAAAATAGCAAAGATAGAGCAGCTCACCGATAGAGACTGCTATATAGACGCATCATCAGCCATTGCTTATGGCCTAGCTAATGAAATAATATCAACTAATAAAGGAGAATAATATGTCAGTTTTTTCACTAATCAACAACAAAAAAGAGCTAGCCCAAGTCGCTGCTTCAAACGCTCTTAGCATACCTATTAGCTTTACGCATGCGATGATAACAGGGCAAACAGGTTGCGGTAAGACCACTTCAGCGATCCTGCCAGCGATGGATGAGCGTATAAAAGCAGGGCATGGGATGCTTGTCTTTGACTATAAAGGAGTTGAGCATAAAAAGGTTAAATTTTTAGCCAATAAGCATGGCAGACTAAAAGATGTCGTAATGATAAATGTGCCATGGGGGAACAAAATAAACATAATGGATGACGCAAGTGAGAGTTTATTGATGAATTTCTTTCAAAAGACATTTGGCACAAAGCGTGATCCATTTTGGGGAAATTTAGCAGCAAATATCGCTACAAAGTCCATTTCAACGATGAAGGCGATATGTGACCTTACAGAGCAAGGTTTTTGCACCCCATATATAGAAAATAGAGCAAAAGATATAAAGCCAAGCTTTGCAAATTTATGCAAATCAACCCAGCAGCTAGGCGACTTTAAAAAATTTTATGCCTTAGTTAAGCTGGTAGATGATCATGTAAAAAGCGACACGGCATTTGCAAAAGGTATAAGCAAAAGAAGACATTTGGCTAGCTCTTTAAATGAGAAAATTTGGGCATTAGGCGAGTTTAATGAAAAATCTGAAAATTTCATACAAGCTTTTAAGGAGTATGAAGGTGTAAGAAATGATGAAGAGTCACAAAAAGCAAGGCTTTTCTCAAACTACACATTTATGCTTTTTGCTTTGCAAAGCATAGCTGACGATGAGATGCTAAACTATCATGGCAATAGCATAAGCAAGCTACTAAATGAAGGAAAGATAGTCGTTGTAAATTCTCAAGGACTAAAAGATAGTGCGGTAGAGCTTATGCTAAATTCCACCCTTTCAAATATGGCGCAACGCATAGCAAACGAAGAGAAGGTGCCAGTTAGTATCTTTATAGATGAAGCGCAGCGTGTGCTAAATCCCTCAACGGACCTGCACGCTGACGTGCTAAGAGAGGCTAGGGTTGAGCTAATACTTGCCTTTCAAAACGAAGATGTGCTAAAAAGTAGCCTTGGTAGCGACTCAAGATATAAAGAGCTGGTGGGAAATTTAACCAATCAATACTTCTTTAAAAACTCGGTCAGACAATACGCCAGCGGAGAGGATAAAGACTTTAGCAAGTTAAAAAAATTTGAGTATTACCACGATGGTAAAATTTATAAAGCTTCGCCTATATTTATAGATGAAAATGACCTTTTAAAGGCTGAGCTAAGCTACCAAAAAGAGCTTGGCATCGGTAGTAGTTTTACTAATGTAACTCTTGGGGATAATGAAATTTTGGTATATAACGAGCAGCTATTTAAAAGGCGCTCTTTACTCATAAAGCAAGACATAGTGACAAAGAAGAAGTCTGAAGTGCCAGTGCTAAATCAAAAACTTGATGCACTGCTTAAAAGACTAAATGCTTTAGTTCAAGAAGCAAAAGAGTCAAAAGACGAAGATGAAGATCTCTGGCAGGGGGTTTTATAAGATGTAAATTTACTCATGGGAGAGCTTCCCATGAGTTTTTAGTAGCTAAAATATTGATTAAGTATATCTAGTGCTTTTTTGTCGCCTAGTTTATAGTATGCTTTATTTAGCGCGTCTTGTGCCTCTTGTTTTGCATTGGTATAATTGCCATATTTGCATAATATTTCGCCTAAATTTGTGCATCCCCTAGCATAGTTGTAGTCATAACAAGATTTTTTGAAGTAAGAGTATGCGTTTTGCATATTTTTTTCAAAGCCAGCGCCATCTCTATAATTTACGCCAAGATAGTTACAACCTCTACCACTTCCTGCGTCACAAGCTTTTTTATTATATTTATTAGCCAAAGTTAGATCTTTAGTTATCCCATAGCCATATTTATAGTTATAGCCAAGACTTGCACATCCATCAGCATCGTTATTTAGATCGCAAGCTTTTTGATAGTATTTATTAGCTTCTTTAAGATCCTTTTTTATACCTTCACCTTCTCCGTATCCAGCACCAAGGATAAAGCAGCTCTTGCCATCTTTTAGATCGCACCCTTTTTTAGCAAATTCGATAGCTTTTTTTAGATCCTTAAAGATGTTTGCGTCATCCTTAAAAAGTTCGATTGCATACCCACAAGATTTAGCCATACCAAGATTACAAGCTTTTTCAAAATTTATAGCAGCACTATCTATCTTTTCTTCAACTATATAATATACAAAAGCTAGGTTTTGGCAAGCAAAACCATCTTTAATATCACAAGCTTTTTGGTAAAACCCTTTTGCTTTGTCTATATCCATTGAGACTCCTTTTCCCATTTGGTAATTAACGCCTAAATTAGTGCAAGATTCGCCATTTCCTAAATTACACCCCATTTCATAATATTCATTCGCTTTCTTGTAATTACCATTGCTGTTATATTCTAATCCCATTTCAAAGCAAGCAAGACTATTGTTTAGAAGGCATCCATGTTCGCCGTTAAAAACTGTATTTGCTTTAGAGACATCAACTTTTTTATATATCTCATAAGCTACTTTTATATTTTTTTCAGAGGGATTACCTTTTAGTAGATTGCCAGCTAAAGCCTTGCAAGCTTCTTTGTTATTATTGTTGCATAGCTTTGTATAGATCTCATTTGCATGCTCTAGGTCGTTTTTTTGTTCATAATCTTTAGCTAGTTTTATGCAGCTATCGTTTATCCCTATCTCGCAAGCAATTTTTGCATCGTCTTCAAGTGCTTTTTGCCTATCGCAAGCTTGCGTATTATCTGATTTACAAGATGTTTTGTAGTATTCATAAGCCTCTTTATAATCTACATTTTTTATCTTCTCTAAAGTAAAACTACTAGTTTGATAGTCTCCATGTTCATAAAGCAGGCCTAGTTGATAGCAGGCTTTAGAGTCAGATTTGCACTTCTCTTTTAGAAGACTTATCGCTTTGTCTGCATACAGCTTTGCTGCAGTGTCATGCTCCTTGTTATAAAAGTATGCCAACTTCATACAACTATCACCATTTTGATTTTCGCATTCATTTTCTAGGCTATAAATTTCATATCTACTTGGATTTCCTAAGAATATAAATGCAGAAGCTACCGCTACAGCAAGTATAAAAATAGATATAGCATATATAAATTTATAGTTTTTTATGTGCTTTTTTAGTTGCTCTTTGTTTTCTCTTTTTTTGGCTTCTTCGGCAAGTCTAGCTTCTTCTAACTCACGCTGTCTTTGCTCTCTCAAGCGAATTGCCTCTTCTTCTTTTTCTTTTCTTAGCTGCTCCTCTCTTGCTTCTTCTTCTAACTTTCGCAGCCTTTTTCTTTCATTCTCTTCTTGCTCTTTAATGATCTCTTTTTTGGTTTTTGGCATAAAGTGCAAAGTTTCACCACAAAATCTACACTTGGTAGCATTTGTCTTTACTTCTTCTTTGCAAAAAGGGCACTGCGTTTTTAGTTGTGTATCGCAGATAGGGCAAAACTCCAAGTCTTTTTCTATTTCTTCAGCACAAAAAGGACATTTGACTAGATTGTTATTCATGCCCAAATCCTACTAAAAAAATAGTCTTAGAGATATCAATTGTGCAATAAGCAATACTAAAAATGCACCAATTGCCCAGCCATAATTAAATTTAACTGTTTTTACTGGAAGAACCTTATTTGCTATTGCACCCGCTATGATTTGTGCCACGGTCAAACCGATTGAATAAACCACATAAACAATATTAATCATTTCCATACTATCATTTTTTATGCCTATACTAATCAAGAAGTATAATAAAACTGTTGATATAGTTGCTAGAGATATATATAGCAGGTTATCATATCCAGTATAGTATAGAGGCCCAAATATAAATGCCCAAAAGTTAAAACCTTGTGGCTTTAGGATTACTTCTCCATCCCATGTTCTTATAAAACCAAGCGGGATTTCATTACTATTTGCTTGGTTTTGATACGGGAAATTATTCGCCATATTTTTTTGGCTATTCATTTGTTCTCTTGCTTGATTTTTGGCTTCCTCATTTAAGAAGCTACCACAAAATCTGCATTTAATAGCATCTTTGTTAATTGTCTCACCACAAAATGGACAAAATTTAGTCTCCATACTACTTTCCTTTTTTTATTTTTAAAGAATAGAATTATTCAAAGTGAATAATTCTATTTAACTTTTACTAAGCTCATTCTTAAAAATAAGCATTGCTTTAATAAATATAAGAAGGCATGGACTGCTTGAAGCCATATTGCATATCTAAGCCTTGTGGTATTTTAAACTCGTCTAGAATTTTTTTAAACTCATCAAGTTTTTTATTGAATTTTTGATAAATTTCATCAAATTCCTCTTTGTCTGTGCAGCCTATGGACTGACAAAAGAGCCCAACTAGCTTGCCCCTGATCTTAAAGACTTCATCGTATAGCTCTTTACAAAAATCTAATACATTTTGGTAAGTCAATGCCTCGCCTTGTTCGCCACCTATTGTGAAATCACTCGTTTCTGTAGTAAATTCGCCAAGAGATGAACCGCTTAAAACAAAAGGGCATTCTTGTTTTAAGCCCATGATCGTCGCATCAAGCCAATCATTAATAGTCTCAAACGGATCATCAAATATATAAAGTTCGTCTGAGTAAGCAGGTCTGAACAAAAGTTCATTGTTCTGAATTACTATCATTTCTTATCCTTTTTATTATTTTTATTTGATTTAATATGGGGTATTTTATTACTTGGTATATCTAAGTATTTGAAAATACCTGAATATTCATCAAATGCTTTTATGTCTCTTAGTTTAGTTTTCAAAAGTTTAGACTGGGCGTATATGTCAAGAGCGTCAGAGAGATTGTAACCCATCATTCCCCTAACTAGGTCGTTATATTGTTCAAGATTCTTTCTATTGTTTCTATTTGTATTGTGGCCTAATTCATCTGCAACATTTACAATGGAGTCACTTATGTTGTTTATATGATCGTATTCTACTAATTTCTTAGCAAAGTTGCCTCTCAAGCGATGATCACTAACTTTTTTATCACTTATAACTTTTCTTATGCAGCCATTGGCTTTTTTATTAAAAGACTTTATTGTAGGGTATTGTTCTTTTATGGCTTTAACCCATTTATAATTATGTAAGTCTTTGATATTTTCATGTAGGACAATTACTCTTTTGGATTCGCTACTATATTTGCCTTTTGCTGTATCTATAATGACACAATTATATGCTTGCTTATTCACTCTTTTTTCGCCACGTTTCTGTGTTCCATCTTTAGAATTTAAAAGACTACCTTGAAATTTTTCAGCTACAATTAAATTTATATCATTTATCCCAATGCTTTTACTATCAAGAAATTCTTGAAGTAGTTTTGATGCAAATCTGTATTCTTTTTTTGTGCTTTCGCTAAACTTTTGTCTTGATCCAACACTTTCTAAATAGTTTTCAACTAAATCTTCTATCGTTGCTATATTTAGTGAATCTTTGTTAGGTTTGATTGGCTTTATTTTGGTTTTCTTTTTCTTTTCTTTATAGTTTAATATCTCTGACACGATATAATGTGGTATAAAAGCAATAAGCCCATCTTTTACCTCTACTGTATTGCCACTAGGAATTTCTTTAGCATTCTTTTTCTTATGGGCTGGTTTTTTCTCTGGTGCAGCTGGACAAAAACTATTTATTAACTCCTCTACAGGCAGATCATCATCTATCGGGACGGCAAGTCTTTGGGTAGTATCGGTCTTGAATTTTAAGGCACTAAGTCGCTCATCTATTATCTTATCAAGCTTTTTAGCTCCAGGCAAATGGACAGAGTATGGAAATAGACCAAAAAGATTAAAGCATATTTTTAGCCAGTAATCTTTATTCTTATCACTTGTGGCTCTCCCATATCCCTTTGTGAGACAATATTTTATATCATCAGATAGTTCTTCTATCTTGTCTTGATAATAAAACTTTGTTCCTAGATGATTTAATTCATTGAAATCATCAACTTCAAGTTGCTGTTTAATATATTTTGTCATAAAAAATCCTTTTTTAAAATTTTTATACTAGTAATTATATCTTTTGCGATAAAAAATTTTTGCTAGCGCTAAAAATCAAAAAATTAAAGATTTCGAGCCCCTTTAATGCCTCTTTTTTAGCCTTCAAGGGCACTCCTTTTGCATATGTATCAGTTGCTAGGTCTATGCTATGACCCAAAAGAACGGAAGTAAGATCTGCTAGAGAATTTTCCAAACAATAGTCTTTAATGGCTTTTGCGAAATTGCCACGTAGTCTGTGAAAACTAACATTTGCACTTGGGATAGATTTATGAATGTGTCTATTTAGGCGCTTTCCAAAATAATCACTACTCTCTTTTCCTTTCTTGATTTGCTCTAACCACTTTAAGTCAGCCAAATGCTCAATATTCTTATGTAGCGGAATTTGTCTATATTTGCTAACGCCTCCTTTTTGTTTAGCGGTCTTAACATTTATAAATTTTATACCATCTTCTTCACCTACGTTTTTGCTATCAAGTTGCCAAATTTCATTAAGCCTTAGCCCAGTATGAAGAGCAAACATCATATAGTTTCGTAGATCAAGCCTTTTTGTATCAAGAACTATTTTTAGTTCATCTAGACTAAAGTTGTCTTTCGGTGACTTCTCATCGGCTGGAATTTTAAAAGATGTTTATGTATATTTTCACAAAAAAAGAGTGCTAGATTGGTGGATATTTATTTTTAGAAAGATATTATTGAAGTTGTATGTCTAAAAAGCACTTGGTGTATATCTAATAGTGATGATTATAACAGCCTTATCTTTTTCATTGACCCTATAAATCACTGTGTAGTTTTTAACAAATAGCTGTCTATAGCCCATTATTGGCATATCTGCCAACTTTCCTGATAGCACCACGATTTGGCATCTCATCTAGGCTAAGAATAGTGTTTTTGATAGCCTCTAGCGTAGAGTTTGCAGCACCTGACGAGAGCAAAGATAGTGCGATATATTTATAAATAGCCTCAAGCTCTTCATAAGCTTGTGGTGAGATAAGAACTTTATACTTACTCAAGATACTTATCTTTTAAACTAGCAAAAACATCTTTTGCTTCTAGCATCTTTGTATCTGCTGTTATCTTGGCTTCAGACGATGCGATGGCGCTATCTATATCGGCTGTGGCTACTAGTTTATCGTATGTCTTTATACTCATCACGACCAAGTCGCCATAGCCATTTTTAGTTACAAATATTGGTTCATCCTTGCTATTACATAGCTGTGAAATTTCATTTGTGTTTCTAAGTTCTTTTATAGGTACTATTTGAGGCATATACTTTCCTTTTAATAATATGACATGATTATAGCATAATTGTGATATTAATTTAGATGGCTTGTCCAACTAACTTGACAAACTAAAAAAGGCAAGCCCAAGTATCAAGCATTTCCTACTTTTTCCTTAACCAATAATAAATTAATAATATTATAAATACAATCACAATAAAATATCTAAAACAGTAGTGGTGGCTTAATATGCAAAACAACGAAATAAATATAACCTACTCTTGCGAAGAGACATTAAAAAAGATAAAAGAGTATATGGCTGATGCAAAGAGCGTGACGCTTTATACGTCTAGCTTGAATTCACTCACATCGTACTCTAACGGCATAGCTAATGAGATCATATCTAATCTAATATTTTCTAAGAAGAGAGATAAAAAAGATGTATCGATCGTATCTGACTTTTATATAGATAAAGATAGCTTTACTGATAGTAAGCTAAAT
>NZ_CABPUY010000003.1:360674-362698 GCF_902460575.1 Campylobacter concisus
GCTAATAACGAGTCTAAAAACTACAAGCGTAGTTTTACAACATTCAAAGCTTAATCTAATCATTCAAGCTTCAAACGCTTTTAGGCTTCATATGGCGATGGAGTATTATAAACTAAGTATAACTTATACAGAGATCACAACATATACCTTTATGAGATATACTCATAGGTTTAGCTATACAGATTTTCAAGAGATAAAGAGACTAATAAAAGATTATGCAGGATCATTAGGCAAGAGCATAGGTGCTTCTATGGTTAGTGGTGCATTAGAACTTTGGAAAACATCATATGAAAAACTAGAAGAGAACTACAACGAGATAATGCACACAAGATATACATATAAATTTAATGAAGCTTACGCACTAAATAATATCTCATATAAACCTATGTCTATAAAAGAAGCTTATGATAAAAATAGTACAAATAGCTATTGCTACTATCCAGTAATGATCTATCAAAACTATATAAGCCTAAATTTAAATAGACTATTTCTAGGAGCTAATATAAGTAGTGGGGGACTAGACTATAACTCATTTATATACTATGACATAGACCATAAGAAAAACAAACTATCTTTTAACCTAGCTTCTAAACTAGCACTAAATAACCTAAGTGCCTATCTATGTTTAGATGAGCTAAGAGGAGCTGGTAATGAGATAGATGCAAACTACTTTAAATATGCTAGAAGTAGATACACTGAATCTGATGTAGAGATAAGGGAGTTAAATTTGGATGTAAAAGAGGAGAAAGAGATATATAATAATTACAAGGATGGCGCATTGCCAAATAAAGCAGCAGGCAAACCAAAATATCCGATAGATGCCTATCAAGAGGCTGCAAATATTATATATATGCTTAGACTAGGAATTTTTAACACCAACTATGACAATACTCACCGTAACCTCTCAAGAGATCTAGTAGAAGCTCTTGATACTATTGGCAACAATAACATAAAGGGTATATATGTGGGGTGTAAGGAGTTCGGATCGTCAGATAGAAAAGACAAGAGTACTCAAACCACATCATCTATCCCACCTCGCCTAGTAGGTCGTTTAGCCACTACCATAGTAATGGAAGATGGTCTATATATAGGATAAGATATGAAAAAGATCATATTTATCATCATAGCTCTTTTAGTAGCCACAGCAGTAGTGGTAATAAGCAAAGGAAAATTACAAGATAAAGGAAATTTAATGGATAACACTAATACATATACAGTTATAGCTCCAAATGGAATGGAAATACCATTTGATAAAAAGACAAATTTAATGATACCAAACAATGACAATTATAAAAAACCTAGGACAAATAAGGAATACTTAGAAATTCAGTCTAAATATTTACTTGAAGCTCGCTCCATCCTAGACTCATCTTTATATAAAAACTATAAACCCCTATACTATAACCCTAAACCAAATTCTCTAGGTCAAACAGACTATCTATCTTTTAAACCATGGCTAGATATTAGTTATAAACCAAGCTCAAATAAACTATCACCTTGGACTAAATCAGAAAAAGCCTACTATGAAAGTTTAAAAGATAAGAGAGATAGATATATCTATCTAGTAAAAAGAAGTAATCTAAAATGCACTATGATAGATATCCCAGAAGATGCAATAGGTAGAGTGGATAGCAATGGCAAACTAACAAAGCCAGAGTATGCTGAAATTTATGATGAAGTAAATGCTCACAAAGGTACTCTAAAATCAGAACTATTTGCAGCAGAGTGGAATATATGTGCAGGAGTATTAGGAGATATGGGAGGATTTGTAGGAGGTGTTGGATTAGGTTATGCAGGATTTAAAGCAAGAGCATATCAATCAATGTTTCTATCAGCCCAGCTTGGTCAAGACGGAGCCCTAGAAGCATTAGCTGATTTATTTGAATACTCTACCTATTTAGTAGGTCTAAATAAAAATTTACAAATGGCTGAAGAGTTTAGAAAACTAGCTAAAAATCCTCCACTAGATGAATATGGGATGATGCCTTATCTTGATGAGATAGTAGGAAGCTACTTCGTGATGG
>NZ_CABPUY010000003.1:362769-390572 GCF_902460575.1 Campylobacter concisus
TTGATACTGATGGTAGGGTTATGCGGTATTTTAGAAAACTCGTTGAAGACGAAGGTAAATTATTAGACCCTAGAGACCTAGATGCAAATGAGACTACAAGGGAAGAATTTATGACAAAAATGAAAGACGTCCTAAAAGATGAAATGCTTCCTTTTGATGTAGCTGAACCAGATGATCAAGAATATAGGCAAGTGATTTTAAACAGAGATATTAATATTTTAGAAGCTAAAATAATGTCCCTAACCCCACCAGAGGGATATCCAAATGCTCCATACTACAACACACCAGAAGAGCTAACAAGACTATATGAGGCTGGTAAATTAGATAAAAAGCTAAACCCTCTAACACCAGTGATGTATAGAGATAGCTTCCCTGAAGATCTTAGAGCTAAGATATTAAGCTATGCAAAAGAGCATAATATAAAGGATTAACACTTTAATATCAAGTAATAGATTATGGTTTATAGAAAAAAGCATGTATCCATTATAAACCATACATCTAATATCTAATAGCACACCATTTCAACTTTTGCTTTTAAAACACTGGCATTTATATTTGTAGCATATGTTCCGAGTAAAATTTTATACTGCTTCTCATGTCCTACTATTTGAGCTATGATATTTGGCTCTACTTCTTGTTTGACAAGCGTATCTATAAAATAGTGCCAAAATATCGTTATACACAACTTTTTGCTGTTTCTGCAAACGACGCTAAAAAACGACCGCAAGCTATTTTATAGAAAAATTTATGTTTTATTAACTAGAAGCAAGGAAAATTTATACATTCTGACTTCTGAAAAGTTTGACGAAAATTTGCCTGCCGAGATCAAAAACGTAATAGAAACGATAAAAAAATACGCAAGCATAGCAAAAGCTGCCGAAGGGCCGAGCAAAGACAAAAAACCGCAAGCTCAAAAATAAAACTAGCCTCCATAAAACCCGTGCTAAGAGATATAAAATACGGAGCCGAGCTAGTGGTAGCCGGAAGCGAACTCTTTGTCATAATAGCGGGGCTATTTGAGTATAGCTTTAAATTTGGGCTTGCGACTACCAGTCAAACCGAAAAACCGATTTTATACCCATGTCTACATACTAAGTTTTATCAAAATTCGGCAGATTACGGTGTCTTATTTCATTTTGCAGTCATGGCGATGGGTTTATTTTTTGTTTTTCTAGATTTTCTAGGCTTTACGTGTCCGATTTGATTTTTTGGGATATTCAAATATTCAAAAATATATTCAAAGGCGTCAAGTCCTTGTATCGCTAAAATTTTCGCGTCCATGTATTCGGACTTCGCATATGTACCCTGTGTCATATCTGGTGCATAACCCAGTATAGTTTTGGTTATTTTATATTTTACTTGATCTTCGATATCATCTTTTTTTAAATTTTCCGAATGCCCGAGCAATTTCTTATCCGTACCTACATAGTCCTTAAAGCCAGCAAGAACCAGCCACTCATCGATCGCGTTAGCAAAATTTCCCCTAAGTCTATGGACGCTTACCGTATTATCTTTTATTACCTTATCTATTTCGGCATTGAGAGCTTTTGACAAAGTTCCTTTATTTGAATATATTTTTTTAATTTTTGCAATCCAGTCGTATTTGTAGAGATCTTTTAATAATTTATGCAATGGTATGTTTCTATAAAATATCTTATCGGCACCTTGCTTCGCGGTTTTTACCTTCAAAAACGGATGATTGCAATCCGTATAAAAACTATCTTTATTTAAGTTATAAAATTCCTCCGTTCTTATGCCAGTTGTTAGTAGAAATCTTAAACAGTCTAAAATTTCTTTGCGCGCATTATCATATTTGCCGCTAAATATCTTTTTGAGCTCTTCAAGGGTAAAATTTCTTTTATCCGTTACGTTTTTATTTACCCCGTAGTTACTAAGTTTTTCAAACGGATTAAAGCTCATATACCTTTTTGATACCACATAATCAAAAAATGTTCTTACTCTACCTATTATATTATTTACGGTTTTTTCACTTATTGGGTTGCCTTGTTTACCCTTTTTTGCACTTATGTATTCTTGAAACTCCTCTACATCTAGTTTTTCGATCTCATATATGTTGTTATCTTCCATATATTTGATGAATTGATTTATATCGTTTATATATCTTTTTTTGGTTTCCTCCTCATACTTTTGCTTCTTGCCTTCTCTTTTTATAAATTTATCACGCATATCCAGCAAATTTATATTTATTTTTAGTTCTTGATTTTTCGGTAAAAGCTCTTTTTGCTTTTTCGGTAATTTTTTAAGCGTTTCGCTTTCTAAGTACCCTGCAATATTGTCGGGTACAAAATGCTTATTAATAAATCTGCCGCCTTTTACTTTTTCATCCGTAAAAATGCCGTACTTTATTACTTCTTCTGGTATATTGTAAGTTTCAAGATCTATTACGCCTGTTTTTGGCTCATTTTGCATATCAAGTTCGTTAACCGAATTCATGATGCTTTTTTGAATTATCATTGCAGTATCTTTGAAAACGACTTGCATGTAATATTTGGTAGGCGTTGAGCCGTTTAATTTTTTTAAAATATCCGCTCTTTTTAGCCATTTATCTTTGTGTTTTGTATTTCTGGCATAATTCTTTACGCAATAGTCCATATCTCTCTCAAGCTGCTCCTTATCTAGGGCGTTTCCGATAAAGCCCATCTTGATATTGTCTGTTTTGTTGATAAAATCCTTTTTTATGCCAGAGTAAAACTCAAAAAGCCTACCGAAGTCTACGTTTTCTTCGTCAAGTAAATTTAAAATCTCTTTATTCATATTTCACCTCTTTTTGCCAAATTATACATAACTAGCCAAAGATATTCAATAGAATTTCATCGCTAGAGATTGGAAAATATATTTAGACCATTCATAGCTTTTAGCTTTGCTTTTAGCGAGATATCCTTGGCGTATACGTCTGTTGCTAGATCGGTAGCGTGCCCGAGTAGTACCGAGGTAACATCCGTAAAACCATTTTCTAAGGAGTAATTTTTAATAGCGGACGCAAAATTTGCCCTTAGCCTATGAAAGCTTACGTTGGAGTCCGGTAAAACGGCATGAATATGTTTGTTAAGCCTTTTTCCAAGATAATTACAATCGCTTTTGCCTTTTTTTATTTTCGTTAACCACTTCATATCGCTTAGACGATATATATTTTTATGTATCGGCAGCTCTCTAAATTTAACATCTCCGCCTTTTTGCTTGGCAGTTTGAACTTTGATAAATTTAATACCGTCTCGCTCGCTTACGCTACTTTCATCTAAGCTCCAAATTTCGCTAAGCCTAAGTCCAGTGTGCAAGGCAAACGCCATATAATCTTTAAGCTCCTTTTTATCGGTCTTAAAAATCTTAACCAGTTCGTCCATGCTAAAATTATCCTTCGGCGATTTTTGATCTTTGGAAATTTTAAACGAGCTTAAAAGCTTAAACGGGTTTTGAGATATAAGGCCTATTTTGATAGCATAGTCAAACATTCTACTTGCGTAGCACGTGTAGTTATTGATGGTCTTTTTGTTAAGCCTTTTATTATTTAAGAGATGTAATTGAAAATCCTCGCAGTCCTGGTAAGAAATTTGGGTTATCTGCTTGTGCTTAAAATAAATGTCAAGTGCTTTGGCTACCCTTTGATAGTATCCGGTATTTTTACTATTTGACTTCTTACTTTCGTTTTGAGCGTATCTGGATGCTATATCCGTAAATTTTATCGATTTTCGTGTTTTATTTGGCCTATCGTTTTCTTGACATTCTTTTCTATTGACAAACATATCGTTGTCGGCTTTGGTAATCCCATAAATACCCGATATAACTTTTTCAAATATTTCTTTATATTCGGTCGTCGATAGTCGATGCGATTTGTTTTTAATATTTTTTTGAATGTTGCGTATCTTGTATCTTAACGGTAAATCAATAAATTTTTTGGTTTGAACAGAATTACGTCTATTATCGGCTTCGTTTTTTATTTTTAAAGCGATGGCTTTGGCCTCAAACTCATTGTCCGTAAATAGACAATATTTGACGGTGATAATTTTATCATTTTTCAAGGCCTTATCGAAATAGTAGTAGCTTGGTCTATTTTTGATTCGAGTTATTAATTTAGAAGTCATTGCAAACTCCTAATCTAATAAGCAAACGATGTAACAGAAATCCAAATTCAGTGTAACAAAATAAAATCGTCCGAAATTTGAGACGAAAATATAGTGATATAGACTGCTTAAAAATGCTGAAATACAGATATCTGAAGATATATTTTAAGAGTGGTTGTGGCCGGGAGATAGGGATTCGAACCCCAGG
The DNA here is from genome assembly GCF_902460575.1 of Campylobacter concisus. Classification (GTDB taxonomy): domain Bacteria; phylum Campylobacterota; class Campylobacteria; order Campylobacterales; family Campylobacteraceae; genus Campylobacter_A; species Campylobacter_A concisus_AW. Next base: position 367,057 of record NZ_CABPUY010000003.1, read on the forward strand.
AGGCTTTCACACCTCAACGGTTTTCAAGACCGCCGCTTTCGACCGCTCAGCCATCTCCCGATTTAAAGATTTGTGATTATAGCCAACTTTGCTTAAAATTTGCTATAACCACTAAGAATTATTCTGTTTTTTCTTTGACGTAGCTAGCGCCGTCATTGATCTTTTCTTTAGTCCATTCTTTGGCGTTGTGGCTATCTTCTTTTACGCCGTGCCAAGTGTTTGAACAACCTACCGCAAAAAATGCCACACATACGATTAAAAGCAACTTTTTCATTGTTAATCCTTTAATTTGGTTTTTTGAAGTCTGGAGGCGACACCCGGATTCGAACCGGGGATCAAAGCTTTGCAGGCTCATGCCTTACCACTTGGCCATGTCGCCACTTTTTTGGTGGTGCCCGAGACCGGACTTGAACCGGTACGGTAAAAACTACCGAGGGATTTTAAGTCCCTTGCGTCTACCATTCCGCCACTCGGGCAAAATTTAATGGAGCGGGAAACGAGATTCGAACTCGCGACCCCAACCTTGGCAAGGTTGTGCTCTACCCCTGAGCTATTCCCGCATTAAAGATTGCAATGTTACCCAAAAGTTGCTTAAAAATTTATTTTGCAAAATACAAATTTCAAAATATTGTAAGCCATAAAAAGATAAAATACCAAATCTTTTGGGGTTATAGCTCAGCTGGGAGAGCGCTTGAATGGCATTCAAGAGGTCGGCGGTTCGATCCCGCTTAACTCCACCATGACTTTCCTCTCTTTTTTTGCTAACAAATATTTTCACGTTTTTCATGAAATTTTACGTCAAATATATGTAAAAATTTAGAATTCTTTCGCTACATTTACAACATGCAAAATTTAAAACAATATGTAAATGAAATCTTAAAAAACCACCATGATGAGCGTGTATTTAGCTTTGAATTTGATGGGCAAAAATTTTGGTTAAAACGCATTGAAAAGAGCATCGAAGGCAGCTTTTTAACTAAAATTTTTAAACCAAACCCTTATAGGTCATTTGCGGCTGAGATAAAAAAGCTTGAAATTTTAAACGAGGCAAATGCCCCTGCTCCAAAACTCGTGCTAAAAAGTGATGAATTTTTCGTTATAGAAGATGTTGGTGAGCCAGTTGCTAGACTATTTAAATATAGCACCGATGAAAAATTTAAGCATGAAATTTTACTAAAAGTAGCCCGCGCATTAGCTGGACTTCACGCACTAAATTTCGCACACGGACGCCCAGCACTTAGGGATATCGCCATAAAAAATGACGATATAAAATTTATTGATTTTGAGTCAAAATTTTTTAGCGATGATCTAGAGCTTAGAAAGTGCCGTGATCTGCTAGTTTTCATCCACGAGCTCTACCGACAAAAAATTTCAAACGAGCTTGTAAAAGAGGCGATTGATGAGTACGTTAAGGCTAATGGTAGTGAAATTTACGAGCACTCTTTGCGCTTAATAGTGAAATTTAAGCCACTTTACTACCTGCTAAAGCCGTTTAAATTTTTAGATAAAAAGGATCTAAACGCAGCTATTTCAACATTTGAGCTACTTTTGCCAGCCGCAAAATCCAAAATCACATCCAGATAACTTAAAAATAATCTTCTAAATTTTATCTCTGCTTAACAAAAAATAAATTAATATTCGTTATTAAAATTAAAAGGAGATATATGCTCTTTAAGCGCAACAAAATCATTTTCAACATCCACCTAATAATCGGTCTGATCGCGACTATACCGCTACTTATCATGACACTTGCAGCGCCATTTGCCTCTTATAGAGAGGAGATCAAGTCTGCGATAAATGAAAAATATACAAATTTAGCACCTAGCGAAAAGCCAAATTTAAGCTTAAGCGAGATCCTCGCCAAAGCAAAAAGTGAGATCAAATTTGACACTCTTGAAAACGTGCAAATCGGCGGCGAAAACAAAGCTTATAGCATCAGCGTCACCAAAGACAAAAAACTCCGAAATTTCTTTGTCGATCCCCGCACCGGCGAGGTGATCAGCGAGGACTGGGGCGAGAAAACTCGCATGATAATACTAAGCCTACATAGAAATTTAGGCCTTTCTCTGCTTGATAGCAAAGTCCCAGCCAACATCGGCAAGCAAATAGTCGCCATTAGCTCCATCATCATGGCGCTTCTTGCCATCAGCGGTCTCATCCTCTACGCCCCAGCGATCAAGCGAAATTTACTAAATTCGCTAAAGATCAAAACAAACGCAAAGGGCTACGCCTGCTTTTACAACCTCCACACGAGCCTTGGCACCTACGTGGCGATCCTGCTTGTCGTGATGTCGCTAACTGGCCTTTACTGGTCTTATGGCTGGGTCAGAAACAGCGTAAATAGCGTATTTTTCGAGCTAAAACCAAGCCAAGCGCAAAGGGCAATGCCTCAGAGAAATTTAATCCCAATAAGCGATGATAAATTTAAAGAGATCGAGACTGCGGAGCAAATTTTTAAAGAAAATGTCACGCTAGATCTAAAATCACTCACGATAAACGTGCCTGAAAACAACCAAAGCACCTACACCATAAACTACGAAACTAGCGAGAGCCAAGTGGGCAAACTAAAGCTTGACGCGAGCGCTGGCAAGATCAAAGAAAACAAGCTTGTTAGCAAGGCTGAGAGCATCCCAGAGGCAAAAAAGGCTGGCCGAAAGGTGCTTAGCCTGCACACTGGAGAGATGTTTGGCGAGATCGGTCAAATCGTCTTTGCCATCTCTTGCGTGATCGCCGTTTTGCTTATCATAACTGGCTTTTTGATGACCATAAAAAGGAGCAAAGCCATATAAATAAAAGTAAATTTTTACCTTGCTTTGGGTAAGATTTTGAGAAATTTTTACTACAAACAAGAGAGAAATTTATGAATAGAAAACGCATCTATAACCCAAGTTCAAATGAAAATTTGACCGACAGAAGAGTCTTTAACGGCAACCCGCACGGCATTTTAAATTTCACCAAGGCAAAATACGAGTGGGCGTTAAAGCTTTGGGACCTCATGGAGGCAAATACCTGGTTTCCAAAAGAGGTCGACACCACAGACGACGTGCGCGACTACGCCTACAACCTCACAGAGGCCGAAAAACGCATGTATGACCTAGTTTGGAGCCAGCTCATCTCAATGGATAGCTTCCAGACAAATAACCTAGCTGACAACATCAACCCTTACATCACCGCACCAGAGATCAACGCCGTGCTAAGCCGCCAAGCCTACGAAGAGGCAAACCACAGCAAGTCTTACGCTGTCATGGTCGAGGCGATCTGCGACAACACCGACCTCATCTACGAGATGGAGAAGCACGACGACGTCTTGCGCGAGAAAAACGACTATATCTCAAGCGTTTATGAGGAGCTTGCAGGCGAAGTGACTGACGAGAAGCTACTTCTTGCGATGGTTGCGAACCAAATTTTAGAGGGCATCTACTTTTACAGTGGCTTTACAGCGATCTACGCTCTAGCTCGCGCTGGTAAGATGCTAGGCTCAGCGCAGATGATACGCTTTATCCAACGCGACGAGATCACACACCTGCTTTTGTTTCAAAACATGATAAATTCAGTCCGCAAAGAAAGACCCGACCTTTTCACTCCCGAGACTGAGGCAAAAATTTATGATATGTTTGAAAAAGCTGGAAATTTAGAGATCAAATGGGGCAAATACATCACCCAAAACCAGATAATGGGCTTTACAGATGATATCATCGAGCAGTACATCCACTATCTCATCGACCAGCGTCTAGTTGCGATCGGCCTAAAACGCAAATACAACGTCACTCATCCGATCAAATGGGTCGATGACTTTGCTAAATTTAACGACCAAAAGTCAAATTTCTTTGAAGCAAAGGTGACAAACTACAGCAAGGGAAGTATCAGCTTTGATGACTTTTAAAAATGGCATCTTAGCCCTTGCCTGCGTGCTTTTTGTGGGGTGTGCGAGCAGTAATCAATGGATAATTGATCAAGCAAATAAAAATAATCTCGAAAATTTCTACGCCTACAAGCTTGTCAAAATAAAAGAGACAAGCCAAGCGGAAGTCTATCAAGAGATGCCAAACGGCGAACTTGCACCAAGTTTTGCTCCACTAGGATCAGTGCTAGGAAATGACGTGATGCTTGGCATAAACAAGCAGTGTGGCTTTGAGGCAAAAGACCTAAAAGAGGTAAGAGTAGTTTCACATGATGAGGCTAGAGGTCTAGGCTTTGAAGTCTGGGTCTTTAACGACCCGCTCTCGCAGCGTGATGATAAGATCACAGCTATAAGCGTTATTTTAAAAGCTACACCAAACATCGGTGACACGGATATAAACTGCAAAATTCCAAAAGACTGCCACGATGAAAAACCTATAAAATTTGTATTTGAAAAATAAATGAGTGAAAATTTAAACCTAATAAGCCTAACTTTAAAGGCAAAAAATGCAACAGATCGGCTAGAAGAGCTTGCAAATTTAGTTGAGGCTGCGCCTGAAAACTCTCTCCTACTTGCAAGCGAGCTTTGCATAAGCGGCTATGATTTTGACGGCTTTTTTGCTGGGGCGAACAAGGCGATGCTTGGTGGCATGATAGGCAGCTTTGATGCGATGCTGCTTGAGCGCTTGCAAGAGGCGCTTAGCCCAGATAAATTTCTTGGTTTTACACACCTTAGCAGCCTAAACAAAAGCGCAGGGCTCGCTCAAATTTCAAATCTAAATCCGCACCAACCAAAAATTTATAACGAATTTTTACTTCTTAACTCAAACAACGTCTTTCATTCGCAGTTTAAGGCCGAGCTTTTTAGGCCAAATTTAGAGCACGAGATCTTTACTGCTGGCGAAGTGAGCGATATAAATGCTTTTGATTTTAGAGGGCTAAAGCTTGGCGTGCTGATATGCTTTGAGCTGCGTGATAGCAGGCTTTGGGCAAAGCTAAGAGGATGCGACATCATCATGGTGCCAGCCATGTGGGGCAAGGCTAGAAAAGAGGCCTACCTTAGCCTTTGCAAGGCACTTGCGATCGCAAATAACTGCTACGTCATGATCTCAAGCTCGCTTGATCTTGAGCTCGCTGGGATCTTTTTGCCAGATGGCACGCTAGAGCAAAGCGCAGTTTTTGACGCAAATTTGATCACGCAGATAAAGAAAAATTTAGGGCTTTTATAAATTTTAAGATAAGCTTTAAATCGTATAATAACGATTTAAAATTTGTTTAGGATAGAAATTTTGACCCAATTAGAAGCGATAAAATGCCAAAATTTAGCTAGCGACATAGCCGATGAGATCACGCTCAGTCCGCTTTTGTTTGACGCGATATCAACAACCGAGCGTGAAATTTTCGTGCCTATCCCTGCGCATGCTTACAAGCTTGACGCGCAGCCGATACTGGGTAATCAGTGGATCAGCTCGCCACTAACGGTGGCAAAGATGACGATGGCGCTAGAGTGCGAAAATGTGGATAACATCCTAGAAATAGGCTGTGGTAGCGGCTATCAAGCAGCGATATTAAGCAAGCTCGCACATAGAATTTTTAGCGTCGAGCGCATAGAAAAGCTAGCCATGGAGGCAAAAAAACGCTTCGAGGCGCTAAAGATCAAAAACGTACACGTAAGATATGATGACGGCAACAACGGCTGGCGAAGCTATGCGCCGTTTGATAGAATTTTACTCTCGGCTGCTGCTGATGAGATCTCGCCAAATTTATTTAGCCAGCTAAAAAATGGTGGCATCTTGGTCGCTCCGATGAAAAAAGATGGCAAGCAGTTTATCGCTAAATTTAGAAAAGATGAGAGTGGAAATTTAGAAAAAGAGTTTTTAGACGAGTGCCTTTTTGTGCCACTTCTTGATGGCAGAGAGTAGAGGCTTTACCTCTACAACTACCACCTAACCAGCCACTCACCACTAGGGTGCTGCGTAAATATAATATCATCAAATTTTGTAGTTTCTTCGCCATCTGCTGTGATAAATGTAACGCTAAAGCTAAATGCATTTTTGGCGATAAATTTCACATTTTCTATACTCAAGATATCGACGTTATCGCTACAAGTGCCACTAGCCCTTTTCAAATGGCTATCATCTCTTCTTAGCGCAGGTGCCCTTGTGCCACCTTCCATGAATTTATCATTTTTATTAGCCTTATAGCATGCCATATTTGCTAAAAATTCCTGCATCCTAGGCTTTGCGCTGTCAAATTTCGCTTGATACTCCTTTGGCACCTTAACGCCCAAAATAGCGCCTGGCACCGTCTGACCAACTAAATTTCTACTTTTTGTTAGCATTGGCTCGCTTTTTGGTTCGCAAAAGGCAAAGCTACCAAAAACGACACAAAACACAATGACAAGAAGCGATTTTGTTTTCATTTTTCTCCCTTTTAGATAAGAGCCATTCTACCTCACATCACTTAAAGGTTGCATGAGTTATAAAAATGTGAGTTTTTAGGAGAGGCAAAGCCTAAGCCTTGCCATAAATTTAGATTTTTAGAATTTATAAGTGTAGCCTGTGTAAATCCCAACACTTGTATCTCTTAGCTGAGCGCCGCTATTTTTCTTATAAAATGTCTTATCAGCTTTTAGACCAAACTCAAGCGCGTTGTGAGCGTCAAATGAGTACTGACCGCCAGCTTTTGCGCCAACTAGCAAGCCTTTGAAATTTTTCTTGCTAGTTTCGTTTTCAAAGCTTTGTCTAACACTTAGATAACCAAGACCAGCGTAACCGCCAAGCACAGCTTTAAAGTTTTCAGTGATGTTTGGAGTGTAGTCAGCGCCTGCTAAAAGCTTATGTTTGCTCCATTTTGCATCTGCTTCGCCAGCATTTTTTCTAGCTTTAAAGTCGTAGTAGTAGCCACCATACGCTCTATAGCTGTCAAAATCATAACCGCCATAAAAGCCAAGTCCGTAGTGGCCTTTGTTGAAGTTATTTTTTTCGCTTTTTGCGATATTTTTAGTTTTTATCTTTGAGTTGAACGAATAATCGCCCTCGCCGCCGACAAATGCACCTTGCGCAAGTGCAGCTGAACTAACTAAAGCTAAAACCAAGCTTGATTTTACAAGTAAATTTTTCATACTTCTCCTTTAAAAATTTTCGTGATTTTACTATTACGCGTTTAATCTATATGAAATTTAAATTTAACAAAGCCCTATTTTTCGCTCTTTTCAGCCTTTAAAATTTAAATTTATTTATATTTACTATTAAATTTTAAAATTAGAAGAAATTTTCATCAAAGGAGAGAAAATGGCACTAGATAAAGAGCTAGTAAATTTCGGTGAAGAGCATGAGCTAAATGCGATCCTTTCAAAATTTGGCAAATCACAAAGCCAAAAAAATAGAGCAATACTTGGTGAGCTTGGCAAAAAATGCAAGGAAAAACTTGCTAAAAGAGTGCTAACTCAAGACGAATTTGGTGAGTTTGTAAAAGCACACCTAAAAGAGCTTGAAGACAAAAAAGCTTAAATTTTCTGGGGGCAACCCCAGAAAATTTACTTGCAATCCTCTTTTGTCAAATTTATCACAGCAAAATTTTTGCCGTTCTCGTAGTTGTATATCCACGAAGCTTTGTCGATAAGAGGGTTTTTACTGCTACAAAAGTCCTCTTTTAGCATTTCAGTCTGCAACTTTCTAAACTCATCTATCTGTTCTTTAGTAAATTTACTAAATTTAATATCCTCGCTATCATTTATAACAAAGGTGGTTTTTAGGGTCTCATTTTCGCATGTAGCACCTGTTATTACGCTATTTTCATCGACTCTTGTGGGAGCTGGCTCATCGATCATGCTTACAACAGCTTTAATAAATGCGTTATCACAATCAACCGCAAACGTAGCCGTTAAGAGCATAAATAGAGACAATATTATTTTCTTCATTTTGTAGCCTTTTTGAAAAGTATATTAAATTTAATGGTAAAAATACTAGAGATAAATTTGCGCCCAAACTAGGACGCAAATTTCTTAAGGAGGGAATGTTTAATATTAAAATTTATAAGTGTAGCCTACGTAAAGACCGATGTTGCTCTCTCTAACTTTAACTTCTTCAATTTTTCTATAAAAAGTATAGTCAGCCTTAACGCCAGCCTCTAAAATATTGTTTTGATCAAGCAGGTACTCAGCACCGAATTTTGTGCCCAACACAAAACCAGTTGAGTGTTGTGCACTATCTGAATTATCTACTTTAAATTTTATTCTTGAAACGCCAGTGTAAGCACCTGCTACAAGCTTAACATCGCTGGTAATGCTTGGAGTATAGTCAGCACCTGCTAGAAAGCTGTGTTTATTCCACTTAATTGTATATTTTTCACCATCATCTTCTAACTCTTTTTTAGTCTGAAAATTATAAAAATAAGCACCATAAGCTCTGAAGCTGTCAAAATCATAACCAGCTTTTACACCGCTGTTAAATTGACCTTTCCTAAGTCTTGCTCCATCGTTAGCCTCAGATAACTTTACATTTGACGCAAAAGAGTATCCGCCCTCGTAACCAATAAATGCTCCCTCTGCCATAGCAAATGAGCAAACCGCACATGCAATCATGCTAGCTTTCAAAAATGAACTTTTCATTTTCAATCCTTTAAAAATATAATGTAAATGTAATTTTACGGATTTTTATTTAAAATATTATTAATTTATAATATTAAATGAGCATTGATAAATTTACTTTGTTTATAAAGTTCGTATTTTATGGATTTATAAAGATAAATTTATAAAATTTTGAATTATTAAAAAGTAACACCTAGTCGTTAAATTTCAAAAATGTTATAAAATTTCTCGCACGAGAAGCTGCGACATAGGAGGTCAGCTAAATGATTTTTAGAGATAAACTATTTCTAAAAGAGCTTAAATTTCTAGCTTTTCTGTATTTTTATCAAATAACACATTAAATTTAATAGATAAAATTTATAACTTTCAAAAAATATCTAAAAATTTGGCATCCTAAGAAGCATTTGCAAGTGTAATGCAAGAGGACAAAGAGCTAGTCGAAGTATTAAATTTACCATCCTCTTCTATGATGTATATAGTGATGCTCGTAGCTGCTTTCAGCACCACAGCCAGCCTTTAAAAGGCCACGCACTATACCGCCGCCGCCAAGCGCTTCTGGTCCTAATGATCTATCCCAGCGATCCTCGCATTCATGTTTTTTAGCCTCTTTATAAGCTACCTCGCAAAGGGCCAAGAAGATGCCAAGCGCAATCGATATTATAAATTTATGAGTAGTGCTTAGTTTGGCATTAGAAGGATCTGCCTCTTTTTTATTTTTAACTTTACTTGTTCTTTTTCTTCTTAGTTTGTCCATCTTTTTACTTTAATAAAAGAGCAAAATTTAAAGCCATTTTCATCTCAAATTTACAAAATTTCTCTTATGAGAAGTTGTGGCGTAACAAGCCCGCGGAACGAATTTTTAGATACACAAAAGATGATATCTATCATTTCGCCTACTCTAACGTGCTTTGTAAAGTTGAAAAATAGCGCCTCAAGCGTCTTATTGTCTTTTTGCAAGATAAGTTTTAAGTGGTTTTGATCCCTACCTATGAGCCTTTCGTTTTTTACGACAGCGTTTTCTATCTTAAAGACTGGGCGCGGATTTTTCTGTCCATACGGCTCATAAAATTCCAAAATTTCAAGTAGCTCAAAGTCTATCTCGCTTGGCATTATGTCGCCAAGTAGCTCATCTGAGCTTTTGCACTCTTGCATATTTAGGCATGAGCAGCTTTTATTTATCGCATCTTTAAATTTTTCCAAATTTTCAGGTGCGAGTGTCAGTCCAGCTGCACCTTTGTGGCCGCCGTAGCTTGTTAGCAGATCTTCGTGGCTTGCGATGAGTGATAAAATATCAAGCTTACCAACGCTTCTAGCACTGCCTTTTGCGCGGCCTTTATCGATGCTAAAGACGATAGCTGGCTTTGCAAAGTGCTTTGCGAGGCGGCTAGCCACGATGCCTATCACGCCCTCATGCCACTGCTCTCCCCAAGTGATGATGACCTCATCGTCCTCTTTTACGTCCTTTAGCGAACACTCAAAGAGTTGGCGCTCCTCCTCTTTTCTGGAGTTGTTAAATTCAATGATCGTATCAAGGTAGTTGTAAGCCTCTTCGATGCTCTTTGCACGCAAGAAGTTAAATGAATTCATCGCATCGTCCATGCGTCCGGCTGAATTTATAAGGGGCGCTATAAGAAAGCTGATATCATCACACTCAAATTTATCCTTGCCGTAAAACTCTTTTATGACACAAAATGCCGAGCGCTTCGAGGCATTTAGCTTACAAATACCCATGCGAACAAGCATCCTGTTCATATCTCTTAGCTCCATCATATCAGCTATTATCGCGATGGCTAAAAGCTCTAAAAACTTGCTCATATCGTAGTTTAGCTTGCAAACATCCTTTAGCGCTCCAACCAAATACCAAGCCACTTCAGCACCGCAAATTTCGATATTTGGAAAGTTGCAGTCCTCTTGTTTTGGATTGATTATGGCGTAGGCTTCTGGCAAAATGGCTGGTGGCATGTGGTGATCTGTGATGATGAGATCGATGCCTTTTTCTTTGCAAATGCTAGCTGCCTCATTGGCTGAGATGCCGTTATCGACGGTGATTATTAGACTCACCTCGCTTGCCAGCTCGTCGATGATCTCAGGGTTTAAGCCGTATCCGTCCTTAAAGCGATTTGGGATCTTTACTAGGTAGTTTTTTACACCAAGATCATCAAAAAACTCAGCTAAAATCACACTTGAAACCACGCCATCAACGTCATAATCGCCAACAATAGCGATATGTTCGTTTCTCTCGATCGCTTCTTTGATGCGATTAGCGCCTTTGTAGATATCTTTTAAGGCGCTTGGCGTTGGAATTTCACTAAGTTTTTTGTGTATATCGTTACAAAATCTACGTGCTAGTAAATTCCTAATATCCTCTTTAGTTAACATAGCTTTGGCAAGGACTTTTTGACGCCCTGCCAACTTTTACTAATGCTATTTGCTCACTTAAATTTACGCCCAAACTGCCAAAAATTTGGCAACAAAAATGCTTTTTTTTCATCGTAATCTTTCGTCTTTATTTTGAATGCTTTGATTATATCTTTTTGAAATTTAATTTCTTATAATTTTCATTGAAAGTAAGATTTTTAGGGCAAAAAACTTTTGTTAAATTGATACTCTTTATAAATTAGCCATTGTAAATTTGAAGTAAAAAATGAGGGAAATTTTAAGTAAAAATAAGGGGTCATAAGACCCCAAAAATTAAAATTTATATGTGTAGCCTAGGTAAGCGCCAATATCTGTTGATTTAAGGTTATCAAGATCTTCATCAGTGCTATACCAAGATCTATCAGCTTTTATACCAAATTCAAGTGCATTATTTTTATCAAAGCTATACTCTGCACCAAGTCTTGTGCCAACTAACCAACCAGCCTTTGTTGTATCATAAGTAGCTTTAAGTGTATTTGTATAAAGTCTTGCTTTAAAATTTACAACTGAAACACCAGTGTATAGACCAGCTATCAACTTAAAGTTATCTGTTATAGCTGGAGTATAATCACCACCTACTACAAATTTATGTGTTGTCCATTTTATACTAACATCGTGTTTTACACCATCATCTGTGTAGTTAAAGTTATCTTTTGACTCAGTGTGATAGAAATATCCACCATAAACTCTAGCTACGTCAAAGTCATAACCGCCTTTAATGCCAGTATTTGGTCTATTATCCTTAAAACTAAGACCATCATTGTCTTTTAGCTTTGAGCTAAAATCATAGCCACCCTCAACTCCGACAAATCCACCTTGTGCCAAAGCAAATGAGCTAGCAAGCGAAAGTGCCAAAACACCTTTTAAAACGCAATTTTTCATTTTTTCTCCTTTATAAATGATTGCGTAAGCATTGTATGTTTAGCAAGATTAAAAAATACTTAAATGATTTAAATTTTATCAATAATACGTTTACTTTTATTTTTAATATAAATTTGAGAGAAATTTAAAGAAAATTTGGCAAGAAAGCTTGCCAAATTTATCATTTTACGTGATTAGCCAAGCTTGCTTTTATAAATCCCAGTATCACAGGGTTTGGTCTAGTCAGGCGGCTAGTAAATTCAGGGTGACACTGCACGCCTACAAACCACGGATGGCCTTTTAGCTCGATCGCCTCTACTAGTCCGTCGCTTTCGCCACTTACTATTAGACCAGCCTTTTCAAAGGTCTCTTTGTATTTTGGATTTGCCTCGTAGCGGTGGCGGTGGCGCTCTTTTACGCTCTTTGCGTTGCCATAAATTTCAGCCAAAAGCGTCTTTGGCTTGATGTCGCAGTTATAAGCACCTAGCCTCATCGTGCCGCCAAGCGGGCTTGTGTGCGTTCTTATCTGTTTTTTGCCATGAGCGTCGATGAAGCTATCTATTAGATAGATGATAGGATTTTTACACTCTTTGTTAAACTCCATAGAATTTGCATCTTCTAAGCCCAAAACATCCCTTGCAAACTCGATTAGTGCCAGCTGCATACCAAGGCAAATTCCAAGATATGGGATCTTGTTTTCACGAGCAAATTTAATGGCTTGCATCTTGCCTAAAACGCCTCTTTCTCCAAAGCCGCCAGCTACTAAGATGCCATCCACGTCCTTTAAAAGCTCATTTACATTACTCTCTTCTATCTTTTCGCTATCTATCCAGCGTAAATTTACCCTAGCGTCCAAATTTGCTCCAGCGTGGATGATGCCCTCAGTTAGGCTCTTGTAGCTCTCTTTTAGATCGATATATTTGCCTACAAAGGCGATTGTTGTTTCGTTTGTTGGGGCGATGATCCTTTTTACTAGACTATCCCAGTTTGCCATGTCTGGTTTTAGCTCGCCAAAGCCTAAATTTTCAGCGATCGGTGTTAATATATCTTGCTTTAAAAATGAAAGTGGAATTTGATAAATACTTGCGCTGTCTAAGCTTTCTATGACGCAGTTTTTCTCCACACCACAGCTTGCTGCGATCTTATCTTTTAGCTCGCGGTTTAGTGGCATTTCAGATCTGCAGATGATGATATCTGGAGTTATGCCGATGCGTCTTAGCTCGCCTACGCTGTGCTGGGTTGGCTTTGTTTTTAGCTCGCCAGCTACTTTGATAAATGGCACGAGCGTTAGGTGGATATTTAGCGCTCTTTTTTTACCAACTTCTACTTTTAGCGCTCTTATCGCCTCTAAAAATGGTAGTCCCTCGATGTCGCCAACGGTTCCGCCGATCTCAACGATGAGTACATCTTTGCCCTCGCCTGCTTTTTTGATACGATCAACGATCTCACCAACGATGTGAGGGATCACTTGTATAGTCTTTCCAAGGTAGTCGCCACGGCGCTCTTTTTCGATCACCGAGCTATAAACTCTGCCTGTTGTGAAGTTATTATCCTGACTTAGGCTCTCATCTAAAAATCTCTCGTAGTGACCAAGATCTAGGTCTGTTTCAGCGCCATCGTCTGTGACAAAGACTTCGCCGTGTTCTAGTGGGCTCATCGTGCCTGGATCTACGTTGATATATGGGTCAGCTTTTAAAACGCTCACCTTTAAGCCAGAATTTTTAAGTAATGTCGCGATAGACGCAGCTGCGATGCCTTTTCCAAGTGAGCTTAAAACGCCACCTGTGATAAAAATATACTTCGTCTCTTTTGCCATCAAAATTTCCTTAACTTTAGTTATTTTTTAATCTGCCGATTATACCCCTTAAATATTTAGTAAGGCATTAATCGTGCAATTTTTAAAAATTATTCTTTAAGTTTTTTTGTTATAGACTTCGACATCATGATTAAAAACTGCTTAAAAAATATCGCCTCTTTATATATAGACGGCTTTAAAATATGAAAATAGGCAAGAAACTATGGCTTCTCATAGCGATAAAGCTTATCATTATGTTTGGGATATTAAAGGTCTTCATCTTTGATGAAACTCTTAATACCAAATTTCAAACCGACGAAGAAAAAAGCGAATTTGTAATTCGTAATTTAATAAAGGAATAAAATGTCTGAGATGGATTTTGTTGATTGGTCTAGGGCTCAGTTTGCGCTGACTGCCATTTACCACTTTTTGTTTGTCCCGCTTACGTTGGGGCTAAGTTTTATCATCGCCATTATGGAGACGATATATGTCAAAACTGGCGATAAGGCCTGGCTTGAGATAACGAGATTTTGGCTAAAGCTCTTTGGTATAAATTTCGCTATCGGTGTGGCTACTGGTATCATCATGGAGTTTGAGTTTGGTACAAACTGGGCGAATTATAGCTGGTTTGTAGGCGATATCTTCGGTGCTCCGCTTGCTATTGAAGGCTTGCTCGCATTTTTCATGGAGAGTACATTTTTTGCCATTATGTTTTTTGGCTGGGAAAAGGTTAGTAAGAAATTTCACCTGCTTTCAACATGGCTTGTTGCGATCGGTTCAAATTTAAGCGCACTTTGGATCTTAATCGCAAATGGCTGGATGCAATACCCAATAGGCATGAAATTTAACCCAGACACCGCTAGAATGGAGATGCAAAATTTCTTCGAAGTCGCGCTAAATCCACTTGGTATCACTAAATTTTTACACACAGTAACTAGCGGCTACACTATCTCAGCTATTTTTGTGATAGGAATTTCAGCTTGGTTTTTGATAAAAAAACGCCACATCTTACTTGCTAAAAAAAGCATCGTCGTTGCTAGCGCATTTGGCCTTATCACTTCGGCATTTTTGCTACTTAGCGGCGATGAGAGTGCATATCTTGCAGCTCAAAAGCAGCCTATGAAACTTGCAGCCATGGAGGGACTTTACAAGGGCGAGAAAAACGCTGGCCTAGTTGCCGCTGGCATTTTAAACCCAGCTAAAAAACTTGGCGATGAGAACGATGCCTTTTTGCTTGAGATAAAGGTGCCTTACGCACTTGGCATCATGGCAAACAGAGAGCTTAACTCATTTACACCAGGCATAAACGATCTACTTTACGGCAACAGCGAGCACAATCTAATAAGCGTAGAAGAGAAGATGGCAAAGGGCAAAGTAGCTATCGAAGCTCTTAAAAACTACAAAGAGGCCAAAAAAGCAAATGACGAGAGCTTAATGAAAAGCTCGCTTTCAAATTTAGAGAGCAACCTAAATTTCTTAGGATATGGCTATCTTAAGGACGCAAAAGATGCTGTGCCACCAGTTGCACTTACATTTTATAGCTTCCACATCATGGTCGCACTTGGCACTTACTTCATAGCTCTTTTTGCTATCACTCTTTATCTAAATCTCTCAAGAAAATATAAATTTGAAAATATAAGAGCATTTTTGTGGATCTGCCTCTTTACCATACCGCTTGGCTACATCGCAGCTGAGGCTGGCTGGATAGTAGCAGAGGTCGGCCGTCAGCCATGGGCGATACAAGATCTCATGACCGTTGGCGTAGGAGCTACAAATTTATCTGACTCAAATGTCAAAATTTCATTTATATTATTTGCTGTTTTATTTACGGTCTTGCTGATAGCCGAGATCAAGATCATGCTTAAGCAAATAAAGATAGGATTTAACGATCATGCATAGTTTAAGCTTAGAAAATTTACAAATTTATTGGTGGTTTATAGTTAGCCTTCTTGGCGGACTTTTGGTCTTTATGATGTTCGTTCAAGGCGGCCAGTCGCTCATCTTTAGCCTTGGCAAGGACGAGCTTAAAAAAGATATGCTCATAAATTCTATCGGTAGAAAATGGGAGCTTACATTTACAACGCTTGTTATGTTTGGCGGTGCGTGCTTTGCGGCGTTCCCGCTATTTTACGCTACTAGCTTTGGTGGCGCTTACTGGGTTTGGCTGGCTATTTTATTTTGCTTTATCATCCAAGCTGTAAGCTACGAGTACCGCAAAAAGCCTGATAACTTCTTAGGCGCTAGAACTTATGAAATTTTCCTTTTCATAAATGGCTCGCTTGGCGTTATCCTTATCGGCATGGCGGTTAGCACATTTTTTAGCGGTAGTGATTTTGTGCTAAATGAACATAACTTTGTCGAGTGGAAGACTCCATTTCGTGGTCTTGAAGCTTTATCAAATCCTTACTTGTACTTGCTTGGCATAGCGATGTTTTTCCTATCTCGCATAGGCGGCTGCTTATATCTTATGAACAACATTGCTGATGGCGAATTTATACAAAACGCTAGAAAACAGCTAATTATCAACACCGTGCTATTCTTGCCATTTTTCTTAGGATTTCTTGCGTGGATACTTACAAAAGATGGCTTTGCATACGACGCAAACGGCGTAGTTAGCCTTGTGCCTTACAAATACGCTATAAATTTGATCGAGATGCCTATCGCTGGCGCACTACTACTTGTTGGCGTGCTTTTGGTGCTTGTTGGAATTTTCCAAGGGGCATTTACAAAGAGTATTCGCGGAATTTTCGCTTATGGCATTGGCGTTACACTAGCTGTGACTGCACTATTTTTGATAACAGGACTAAATGGCACAGCATTTTATCCGTCATTTAGCGACCTTGCTAGTTCGCTAACTATCAAAAATGCAAGCTCAAGCCACTACACACTTGGCGTTATGGCATATGTTAGCTTGTTAGTGCCTTTCGTACTTGCTTATATCTTCGTCGTCTGGAGAGCGATAGATAGCAAGAAGATCACGCAAGATGAGATCAAAAACGATCATCACGCATACTAAGGATAAAAGATGTTAGAAGCAGGAATTTTTTTGGTACTTTGGCCAGTGACATTGTTTGCTAGCTATAAATTTGTACTCTTTGCTTTAAAGAAATTTGACGCAAACAACTAAAATTTAGGGGCTTTTGCTCCTAAATTCTTCTTTTTATTTTTACCTCTTAAAACGACTTCTTTATAAATTTACTTAAGCCTATTTTCATATAAGCGTTAGTTTTGTGTGAAATTTGAGGAGTAAGATACCATTAAATTTCACAAAGGAGCGAAAATGAGCAAGAATTTCTTAGGTTCTGTTGCCCTTGCGGCTGTTTTGGTGAGTGGTTTTGGCTTTAGTGCTCCACTAAACGCTGGTGTCTTGGCTCATCAAGTAAAGGTTCAAGGAGAGCTTGGCTCAGTCTTTATAAACCCTTACGACGTATCGCCGCTAACTGCTATCATCGATAGAGCTGGCAAAGATATCAAAGATATCCACGTCAAAGTAAAAGGCAAGCCAGATGGCGGTATCGATATCGACTACAACGTCTCAGAGCATGCCTTGCTCACGCATGACGGTGTGCCTATTTGGGGACTTTATCCTGACTATCTAAATGAGGTCGAGCTTAGCTACACATTTAACGGAGTTAAAAAGGTTGAGACATATAAAATTTACGCCCAACCTATCGTCACATATAGCCGTGATTTTAGGTTCTCGCATATGCAAAAAACTCGCGTCAAAAAGGTCGATCCTGCCTTTAAAAATAGGCTCTATCTCATAAACAATACAATAACAAGCGTCTATAAACCGCTCGATTGGAAAAATGGTGGAGCTGCTAGCTGGAACGACTTTACCGAAAACTACATCGTAGATACAAAAGGTGAGGTCAGATGGTACCTTGACTATCAGAAATTTTACGACCGTAGCGAGAGAAGAGTGATGGATGGGGGTATGATGATGGGCTTTCATCAGCTAAAAAACGGCGATATCAGCTTTGGCATGGCTCAAAGATATCTTAGATATGATCTAATGGGAAAAGAAATTTACAACCGCCCACTACCTAGAGGCTACATCGACCTAAGCCACGAGGTGATGCCACTAAAAGATGATCACGCGCTTCTTAGAGTAGCAAAATACAACTACCACCACAAAAACGGCAAAATTTCTCACACAATAAGAGATCACATCATCGAGGTAGATAACACCGGCAAGGTGGTCGAAGAGTGGGATCTAAACGAAATTTTTGGCAACAACGTCTATCGTAGCAACCTCATAAAAGCGCTTGATGCTAGGGCTGTTTGCCTAAACATCGATATGGACGCAAAAGAGATCAAGATAAGCGACGATCAGCCATTTGGCGATGTCACCTCCACTGGCACAGGCAGAAACTGGGCACATGTAAATTCGATCTCATACGATGAGAGCGATGATAGCATCATCCTTTCGCTTCGTCACCAAGGCATCGTAAAGATAGGACGTGACAAGAAAGTAAAATGGATATTAGCCTCGCCCGAGGGTTGGAGCGAGGACTTTAAAGCAAAAGTGCTAACTCCAGTCGATAGTAAAGGCAACAAGATAAAATGTGAAAACTCAAAATGCGAGGGCGAATTTGACTGGTCATGGACTCAGCACACTGCGTGGCTAACGCCAAGATATGAAAACAAGGGCGACATAAAGCATATAAGCGTCTTTGACAATGGCGATGCTAGAGGCATGGAGCAGCCAGCCTTTAAAGAGGACAAATACTCCCGCGCGGTTGAGTATAAAATAGATGAGAAAAAGGGCACGGTTGAGCAGACTTGGCAGTTTGGCAAGGAGCGTGGCTTTGACTTTTACAGCGCAGTCACCAGCAACGTCGAGTGGCAAAAGGATAAAAGCACCTACTTTATCTCAAGCTCAAACGTAAATTTACTTCGCCCTGACAAGACTATCAAAATGGTCTTAGTTGAGATCGACCCAAAGACAAATGATATAAAATTTGAGATGGATGTGGATTCTGCTTCAAGAGATGATGTCGCTTATAGAGCGATGGTTATCGATCCAGAAGTATTTAGTTATTAAATTTTGGTGTGAGACCCCCTCTCACACCAAAGTGTATTAGTTATTATGTTGAAATTTATAAATTTCTTCTTTGACGCTAGTTAGGTCAAAATTTATCGCTCGCTCTAGCTCTAGCAAGCTTACATCTTTGTCTATCTCAAGAGCCATCGCTATCTCATTTAGCTCTTTTGCTTCCTCATTTGCAAGGATCGCACTCTTAAAACTAGCCTCATCTATCTGGCCAAATTTTAAAAAGATCGATTTAAATTTATCTTTTAAAATTTCTCTACTTAGCTTTTTATCTTCTAAAGCCTTCTTTGTGCCACCATTTCTGTTACATGTTCTAAATATAAAATCTATTGTTTCATTTACTTCATCGAGTAAATTTTTTGTCTTCTCGCTTTGCATACAAACTCCCTTCACCGCAAACAAATTCGAAGCAAGGCAGACTTTATCCGCCCTGCTTTTAAGAAATTAGAAGTAGTTTTCTACTTTCTCTTCGATTTGGATAGGATGAGTTGTAGCTATATTTTCTTCGCCAGCATGTGAGCTTGCAGTAGCATAAGAAGGTTTAGCTTCTGACTTACCTTCATTCATGATATGATCTTTTGGTGTTTCTAACAGATCATTTGCGCTAACGCCTATTTTATTATTATTTAGAACATTTAGCTCAGCTTTTGGCTCATTTATACGAGCAGCATTGCTTAGATCAACACTATCATTGTCTAAGATATCATCTGGCAAGCTTCTAGTGCTTCTTACTTTACCACCATAAGTGTTCTTTAGATCAAACCTTACCATTGTATCATTAGAAAGTGCATTACCGGCTAGGTCTTTAAATTGTCCATTCATAGATACTATCATACCGTTATGGCTCATATTAAAGTCTTTACCATCATCGCAAAGAGTTACCACGCGACTTATGCTACCGCTCTTGATATCTGCTTCAGTTATAGTAATATCTTCGGTATAACCGTTTATATTGCCCCATTTTGGATTATTAGTATTGATCATATAATGGAAAACATCCCCAGCTTTTATAGTTACGCGGTCTTGTGGTATATCTACAACAAATGTTATATCACCGTTGCCATTTGCTGGATTTTCATAATCTGCTTTATCATAGATTTTATCTTGATTTGCATCTTCTTTAATCCAAATGTTAGGTTGAGCAATAGTTGTATCTATCTCAAGATTTGATACTACATAAGGATTTGAAACCGCACCAGCTTTATTTGTAGCTACTGCTGTTACAGAGTAGTTACCGTCGGCAATATCATCAGTTGTTACCTTCCAGCTACCATCACTTTCAGCTGTTATAGTTTTCTCCCAAACGCTATGTAACTTACCATCAACTACAGATACTTTTACGCTTGCATTAGCCTCAGCTGTTCCACTTATAGTTGGTGTCTTATCATTTGTTAAGCCTGCAACTTGTGCAGCCTCATTTGTGATAAGGTTGCCTAAGTGGCCGCCTCTAACATCATCATATATGCTTGTGATCTTAACGTTAGTTGTCGCAATATGTTTATTATCTGTATTATCACTAAAGTCAAATACCACTTTATCGCTACCCTTAGCACCTTTATTGCCAGCCGCATCACTAAAGAATGCTTCAGCAACATAAACGCTTCCGTTTGCATTTTTACCATAAGGCATAGGCTTACCAGCATCCGGCTGATCTTTGCCAATTTGGTTATTTTTCATCTCACCAATGTAGCCTCTATCAATTTCAGCTTGACTTATAGCGCGCTCATGCCAGCCTGTTTCATCCCATTTATAGTGGAATATATCACCAGCTTTTATGCTACCATCATCTGGTATAAGAGCCTTCCATGATAGACGTCCTGTGTGAGTATTTTCTATATTTTCTTTCCAGCTAAATTTACCATCGTTATTTGTATCTTCGATAAACTCAACTTTTGCATCTGCTATCTTAGTATCAACTGTTACATTAGCTACATATTCAAGGCTAGTGTTA
This sequence comes from Campylobacter concisus, assembly GCF_902460575.1. Taxonomy (GTDB): domain Bacteria; phylum Campylobacterota; class Campylobacteria; order Campylobacterales; family Campylobacteraceae; genus Campylobacter_A; species Campylobacter_A concisus_AW. Next base: position 387,629 of record NZ_CABPUY010000003.1, read on the forward strand.
CCAGCTTTATCTACTGCTTGGTATGAAATTATATGCTCACCATCGCTAAGAGGATTAGTGATCTTGTATTCCCAATGACCATTTTTATCAGCTTTAGTGGTAACCTCATTCTCATGATGCTCACCATATTTTATGATGATTACAGATCCAGCCTCTGCTGTGCCTTTTAGAAGTGGAGTATTGTCATTTGTAACCTTGTCTTTAACGTTTCCTGTAAAATCAACAACATCGTTGGTTTTTACACTATCTTCGATACTTGTCAAAGTTACCTCAGGCCCTGTAGTATCAACTGTTACAGTAATTGGACTTGAAGACTCACTCTCTTTGCCAAAGATATTTTTAGCAATTGCTGTGATCTTATAGTCGCCATCAGCCCATGGAGAATTCTCCTCTGGTTCATAATGCCAACTACCGTTAGCATCCACTGGGATATTATCAGCGATTACAGTATTGCCTTTTTTAAGAGTGATGGTTGTACCAGCTTCAGCTTTACCCATTAACGTAGGGGTATTGTCGTTTGTTATAGCTATAACTCCTTCCAAGACATTACCAGTTGTATCTCCAGCATTTATGCTGATTGGGTCCTTTGGATCTATACCATACTCGTTATCTAGAACTGCTATGATAGTTGGAGCTTTTGGAGCAAAACCTACTATTTTTACTGCATCCATAGAACCTTCACTTACATTACCTGCATCATCAACTAGTCTATAAGATGGGGTTTGGAAGCCTCTTGATTTTGGCATATCGATGCTAAATTCATCTCTTTCTATAAAGCCTTTAGCTATATCTTGCGCAGTTACTTTAAAGATATCTGTCCAAGTTTTAGCATCGCTTCCAAGAATTTGAACTCTATCGCCTGCTTTTACAGTGTTTTCTGGAATTTCGATAACCCATTTAAGCTTGCCATCTTTTAGAGCCGAAGCATCATCTATGTCTATATTCTTATCGCCATTTGTATCAGTTGTTATCTTAACTTTTGGAATACCAATAGTTTTATCAACATCTACACTTGACCACTCTGATACAGCGCTTCTGTTGCCTGCTCTATCGGTTGTTTGAACTTTAAGAGTATGTACTCCATCTTCTAGTGCAGCATGTACTTTGCCACCCCAGTTTAAATTTGCCTCAAATGTATATTCCCAGTTGCCGTCTTTATCAGCCGTAACTGTTACTTCTTTGCCATCTTTAAATACCATTCTATCATCTACCATTATCTTAACAGTTGAGAATGCCTCAGCTGTACCTTTTAATGTTGGCAAGTTGTCATTTGTTAGAGCATTTTTAACGTTACCTACAACACCACCAGCCTCGTCATCGATGATCTCAGTTATAACTGGCTGTGTAGTGCTTATATCAACATTTACAGTTGCAACATTTGATGGAACGCTAACATTACCAGCTTTATCAGTTGCGATAGCTACTACATTGTACTCACCCTCAGCAAGTGGAGATTTTGGAGTAAATTCCCAGTTGCCATCACTATCTACAATAACTTTTTCAGCGATGATATCGTTACCATTTTTAAGAACGATAGTTGAGCCAGCCTCAGCTTTGCCTTTAAATGTCGGTGTAGTATCATTTGTAAAGCCGTCATTTGCACCAAGTACATTTCCGTCATTTTCAACACCACCCCACCAGTTATCTGTTACTGCGGTGATTACTGGAGCGTCAATATGAATATCCACATCTATGCTGCTAGACACTTCTTTACTAGCATTACCTGCTTGATCAACGATCTTAGCTGTTACGCTTGAAGCTTTGCCATCAACTACTGGTACTTTGATCTCTACATATCCAGTTACTCTGTCATTGTAAGTAATAGTATGTGTTTTTTCCTCACCATTTACAGTGTAGTGGATCACATCATTTTCTTCAGCATCACCTGGGACAGAAATTTGAGCTTTTGTGCTAGCACTATCGCCATCTTTGCTATTTTCAGCTTTATTTAGCTTGCCATCTTTTGGATTTACATCTTCAACAAATGTGATTGTTGGTTCTGATGGAGCTATTAGATCAGCATTGACTACTACTTCTTCTGAGAAGTCTGAGATATTTCCTGCTTTATCTTGTGCTCTTGTAGTATATTTATACTCACCATCTCCTAGTTCAGGTAGTTCAAATTTCCAACCACCATGATTATCAGCTGTGACTGTTCCTATAGCTGTTTTCTCGCCATTTAGCTCACTAATCTCATAGATAGTGATAACTGAATCAGGCTCAGCATATCCTTCAAGAGTTGGTGTGCTGTCATTTGTTAGAGCAACTTTTGTTTTAGCGTCTAAAACGTTGCCAGTTTGGCTATCTACATTGTCATTTACAGCATCTATTACAGGAGCATCTGCAAATGTATCAACATCAAGTGAAACTCTATCAGATGTTGATTTATTACCTACTTTATCTGTAGCAACTGCTTCAAAGTAGTGCTCTCCATCACCCATAGCTTCAGTTGGTGTAAAGCTCCATTTGCCATTAGCGTCAGCTACTGTTTTACCAACTAGAGTTTTTTCTGTAGTTGTGTAGAAGCTTTCGTAAATTTCTACTGTTGCACCTGGTGCTGCACTACCTTTGAATGTTGGTAGATTATCGTTTGTTAGACCATTTTTAACATCACCATTTACTACACCACCAGTTACATCATCGATGATCTCATCAATTGTTACTTTAACAGTGCTTGAAGCCTCACCTATCACCTTGCTATCCTTGCCTGGGTTGTTAGGGTTATTTGGATTGATGATCTCTGCTGTTACATTGTTGTCTTTACCTGGGTTTAGATCAACTGGGATATCAATCTTACCTTTATCTATATCATCTTGATTGATTGGTTTTTCAGTCTTTTTGCCATTGTCATCAGTAACTACTACTTTATCACCTGGTTTTACTGAACCATCTTTTGGTATAGTAACTTCTACTGTTGTTTTACCAGCATCTTTGTCACCAGCTT
>NZ_CABPUY010000003.1:391777-394311 GCF_902460575.1 Campylobacter concisus
CCTATCACCTTGCTATCCTTGCCTGGGTTGTTAGGGTTATTTGGATTGATGATCTCTGCTGTTACATTGTTGTCTTTACCTGGGTTTAGATCAACTGGGATATCAATCTTACCTTTATCTATATCATCTTGATTGATTGGTTTTTCAGTCTTTTTGCCATTGTCATCAGTAACTACTACTTTATCACCTGGTTTTACTGAACCATCTTTTGGTATAGTAACTTCTACTGTTGTTTTACCAGCATCTTTGTCACCAGCTTTGTTTTCATCATCAGAAATTTTGCCATCTTTGTTTGTATCTTCTGGGAATTTAATTTCTGGGTTGCTTGGTTTTCTGCTAAATTCGCTATCAAGTGTAAGTGTAGCTTTTGATGAGTCGCTAACATTACCAGCTTCATCAGCAAATCTATACTCTGGAGTCTCATATTTTCCATCTTTTAGTTTGTTGATACCTACGTTAAATGTAGCTTCAAATCTACCATCTTTGATCATCTCATCAGTGATCTCAACAAATTTAACCCAATTACCTTTGCCATCTATTGACTGGATCACATCACCAGCTTTTACGCTACCGTCTGTTGGGATATCTATCACCCAGTGAGCTTTGCCATCTTTTATAGCAGCTACTTCAGCAACACTTAAGACACCGTCGTTATTTGTATCTTCTACAAATCTAACTTTTGGATTGCCTATTGTTGTATCAACATCCACACTTGCCTCAATAGATTTAGCACTATGTCCTAGTTTATCAGTCGCTTCTACGACAAATTTATGCTCGCCGTCGCCAAGTTTAGTTCTAGGAGTAAATTCCCAACTACCATCAAAGCCAGCTTTTGTAGTGCCTGCTATCTTACCATCAACAAATACTTTTATATCTGCACCAGCTTCAGCGCTACCTTTTAGTGTTGGAGTGTTGTCATTTGTGACCTTACCTTTAACATCGCCATTTTCTACGCCACCAGCTACATTATCAACGATCTCTTTGATCTCTGGTATATCTGTTGCAGTATCAACTGTTAAGCTTACAACGTTTGAGTTTTGAACTGGGTTTTTGACATAGTCTTGCATAATAGCTTCAACAGTATAGTCGCCATCATTTAATGCTACTGGTACGTCAATATGCCAATCGCCAAGGCTATCTTCTATATATACTTCATCGCTCCATACTACTTTACCGCTACTATCTTTTACGCTAACAGTTACAGTTGCGTACTGCTCGCCTGTACCCCAAATAGTAGGAGTATTGTCTTTTGTAGCACCTTCATAAGAGCCATTTAGTACGTCATCACCATTGTCATCTGTTATTCTAGTGATTACTACTTGACCTGGATTAGTATCTACTTTTATCCAAGAAATTTCTGAGTTCTCGCTTACGTTGCCAGCTTCATCTGTTGCGATAGCATAGAATGAGTGCTTGCCGTCGCTTAGTTTGCTAGTTGCATACTCCCACTCACCTTTTTCATTAGCTTTTACGCTACCTGCTTTTCTACCATCTACATAGACATCAACGGTTGCACCAGCCTCAGCACTACCTTTTAATGTTGGGGTATTGTCATTTGTCCAGCCAATTCTTTCGTTTTTCACGTTGCCTGTATCCCCTTCTACATTATCTATAATTTCATTAATTACTGGTTTAGAAGTATGAAGATCTATTGTTACAGTAGCTACATTTGATGCATTGCTTACATTGCCAGCTTTATCTGTTGCAGTTGCTGTTATGCTGTATTCACCTTCAGCAAGTGAGCTCTTTGGTGTAAATTCCCATGATCCATCAGCTTTTACAGGGATGTTTTCAGCGATGATATCATTGCCATTTTTAAGAGTTATGGTTGAGCCAGCCTCAGCTGTACCTTTAAATGTAGGAGTGCTATCGTTTGTAGTACCACCTTTAACGTCTTCGTTAAATTTACCACCCTTAACATCATCTATTACTTCTGTGATGACTGGAGCATCTGGAGCTGTTTTATCAGTAAAGTCTGTATTGCCAGCTGTTCCTTCGCCGTTACCTTTATTGCCAGCTTTATCAGTTACTTCAACATTTACTTTATCACCTGGTTTGATTGGATCAGTAGTGATTTCGAAATTTCCCTTATCATCAGTTGTGCCAGTGCCAATTATTTTGCCATCTTTGTCTTTTACTACCACTGGAGCATTTGGCTCATCTGAATGACCTTTTACTATACCTTTATCTGGGTTACCATCAGCTGGGTTATTTGTATCAACTGGAGTTACTTCTTTAACTTCTACGCTTGGAGGTGTATTATCAACAAATTCTGTATCACCTGCAGTCTCTGTATCACTACCTTTATTACCAGCTTTATCAGTTACTTCAACTTTTACTTTATCACCTGGTTCGATTGGATCAGTAGTGATTTCGAAATTTCCCTTATCATCAGTTGTGCCAATACCTATTGTTTTACCATTTTCATCAGTAACAACTACTGGAGCATTTGGCTCATCTGATTTACCTTTTACGATACCTTTATCTGGAGTACCATCTGATGGGTTAGTCTCATCTACTGGAGTTACAGTATC
>NZ_CABPUY010000003.1:395669-396855 GCF_902460575.1 Campylobacter concisus
CCTGCAGTCTCTGTATCACTACCTTTATTACCAGCTTTATCAGTTACTTCAACTTTTACTTTATCACCTGGTTCGATTGGATCAGTAGTGATTTCGAAATTTCCCTTATCATCAGTTGTGCCAATACCTATTGTTTTACCATTTTCATCAGTAACAACTACTGGAGCATTTGGCTCATCTGATTTACCTTTTACGATACCTTTATCTGGAGTACCATCTGATGGGTTAGTCTCATCTACTGGAGTTACAGTATCGATATCTACTTTTGGAGCTGTATGATCATTTGGATGCTCTATATTGCCAGCCGTAGCCATTTCTGTACCTGCGTTACCAGCTTTATCTATTGCTTGAACAAATACCGGAGTACCTGGCTGAACAGCTTTATCTAGTTGAATTAAGAAGTCACCTGCACTGTTAGCGTGACCTTTTCCTATAATGTTGTTATCTACATCTCTAAATAATATCTCAGCATTTGGAGTATCTGTATGACCTGTTCCCATAGTTAGCTCTGCTGTATCATCAGCTTTGCTATTTGTATCTATTGGAGTGATTTTAACATTGTCAAGTTTTGGAGCGATTGAGTCTAGATCGATTATAGCTTCATTGCTTGGTGTGCTCTTACCAAATTTATTCTCAGCAGTTGCTGTAAATTTATGCTCGCCTTGTTTAGTAAGTTCTGGAGCTGCAAATTCCCATGAACCATCAGCTTTAGCTGTTGTCTCGCCTATTCTGTCGCCATTATCATAAATTTCTACTTTTGAGCCAGCTTTTGCAGTGCCTTTGATAGTTGGAGTTTTATCATTTGTTAGATGACCTTTAACATCAAGAACGTTACCAACTTTAGTATCTTCTCCATAGCCTTTAGCATCATCTATTACTTCTGTGATAACTGGAGCTTCTGGAGCTTTAGTATTCTCACTATCCTCACCTATCACCTTGCTATCCTTGCCTGGGTTGTTAGGGTTATTTGGATTGATGATCTCTGCTGTTACATTGTTGTCTTTACCTGGGTTTAGATCAACTGGGATATCAATCTTACCTTTATCTATATCATCTTGATTGATTGGTTTTTCAGTCTTTTTGCCATTGTCATCAGTAACTACTACTTTATCACCTGGTTTTACTGAACCATCTTTTGGTATAGTAACTTCTACTGTTGTTTTACCAGCATCTTTGTCACCAGCTT
>NZ_CABPUY010000003.1:398077-436233 GCF_902460575.1 Campylobacter concisus
TTTATTATATGTTACATTTATAGAATTTTTTGTAGTTATTAGGTGATATTTATATAACACTTATATAAAATTTAATTTTCATGTAAGAATTGATTAATGATATTTTAAGTTATAAATGTTTTTATTTGATTGCACTAAATTTTAAAAGAATAATAGAATTTATAAAAAAGATTTGTAAATTTATATAGAAAGAAATTTAGACCCAAAAAGGGTCTAAATTTTAAAGATCGACGTGGATGTTTTCTTTTACATCGATATAAGCTGTAGTTGTGCCGTAATTCGCCTCATATCTTTCAAAGCCCTCTACTGCGTTAGCAGCAGATTTACTAAAGCCTTCAAGTTTTACTCCGCCACTTGCTTGAGTTATTTGAAGCAAATTATTACTATGTTCGTGTCCGACATCAAGCATATCAGCTATATCAAGAGCTTTTAGAGTGACCTTTTCATTGCTAGTAACCTTTAACTCTTCAAAGCTCTTAACCTTTGTAAAGTCTATCTGACCATCAACCAAAAGCGTATCGTGATCATAGCGACTTCTATTGTCTGAGTATCCACCAAGAATGCTAGTGCCACCCTCAAGCTTCATATCTTTAGATATAAAGACACTATCACTGCCATCCGATAGATCTATTTTAATATTAGTTAAGCTTCCAGATCTTAGCTCCAAATAATCTTTTGCATTTTCATGTCCACTCAAAATCCAGTTCGCATGGTGTTCAGCTGGCAAACCAGTAGCTGATGCGTGAGTATCTTCAACTACCACATGCATTTCATTTATATAAGCCATGATATCTACATCTTTTAGGGTAGATGACTTTAAATTTATATCTGTATGATAAGTTTCTCCAAATGAAGGGACTCTACTGCCTCCATTTAGTTCTACGTTATCAAGGTTTGAGCTATCTATATTTATAGTACCTTTTGATGATCCTGCATAGATCGCACTTTTTTCTGCTGATGTTGTTGAGTTAATGTCAGTGTATTTGATATTTATAACGTCTTCATCGCCTTTAATTAATTCATTGCCAACCCATTGTATGGCACCATTAAGCTTATTAGCATTAGTGCTTATGTCAATATCTGTCATTTTTACATGATCAGCTTTTGTACCTGTTATATTTAAGATATCGCTGTTAATGCCAAGATAGATGGTCTCTTTGTTAAAAACTCCACCATTTATGTTTATGACATCATTGCCAAAGCCCGCATTGATCTCAACTTTTTCGTGCGTTCCACCATTTATATTTATAGTATCATTCCCGTTACGGGTGTCGATAGTGACATTATTTAAATTTGAGTTATTGATATCAATCTTATCTTTTCCAGTATTAGTTCTAATATCAAGCCAATTTAAATTTGAACTATTGATATTAACCTCAGTGTCTCCAGAGTTACTATATACTTCACTAAAATGGATCTTACTAGGTTCTTCTCCTTCTTTATGACTTACGGTTGCATTGTTGAAATTTAAGACATTATCTCCATTTTGAAGATACTCTACATCAAAGCGTTTGTCGTTGTGAAATTCGCTATTTACAGTTGTTATATGGTCATTATCTATGATGCCACCCTCATACGTATATTTAGCGTTATCTATACTAAATTCTAAGATCACACTCTCGCTGTAGTAGTGATTGTTTTCAACGCCCTTATCTGCATCTTTAAATAACTTTTCTTTATCCCAGCTCTCATAAAATTTTTCACTATTTTCAGACAAAAGCTTGCCTTCATTTAGCTCTTTATCGTCTATTACATTTGCACGAACAACTACTTTGTTGATATCGCCCGCTCTTAGACCTTTTATGACGCCACTACTATCTAGGTCTATCCAGTTTTCATTATCAAGTGAGTACTGAATTTTATCGTAGTCTTTGCCGTAAGTCGCCTCTCCACTAAATTTAAGCTTCACATCGATTTTTTGATCCGCATCGGCTTCTGCCACTTCACCCCTTAGCTCAAATATTAAATTGTTATGTTCCCACATATTCGATTTTTCATGGTTTTCGATCTGAAAGCCTCGTTTGCCATATATGCCTATGTCTTTTACATATTTTGAGTCGTATTCATTTATATATTCTGGCTCTGGATCAGGCGTTGGCTGTGGTTCAGGTTTAGGTTCAGGTTTAGGTTCTGGTTTTGGCTCTGGCTTAGGTTCAGGTTGTGGAGCTGGAGCTGGATTTACAGGCTCGACTGGCTCAACTGGCGTAGGCTCTGGCTTAGCACCAAGATCGACATTGATACCATCTTTTACATCTATATAGCCTTTCTCCGTATAAGATCTACCGTTATTTTGAAAACCAAAGTCGGCCTCATATCTTGTAAAGCCTTCTTTTAAACCTCTTCCATACTCTGAAAGCTTAAAGCCTGCTAGCTCTACTCCGCCAGCTGCCTCTGTGACTGTCAAGATATGTTTGCTATCGCTATTTTTAATGTCAAGCATATCATATAGATCTTCTAGTTTTAGGTTGACCTTCTCGTTGCCAGCCACTTGTAGCTCTTCAAAGCTCTTAAATTTATTAAAATCAACATTGCCATCAATCACAAGTGTATCGGTTTCGTAGCTAGTGCCACCATTTATCATGGTGTATCCATCAAGCTTCATAGCTTTTGAGACGACGACTTTATCTTCGCCGTTGCCAAGATTAACCGTCATATCGTTTAATGTGCCTGATCTTAGCTCTAAAGTATCATCTGTATCTGCGAAATTCCACTTTGTGGCATTTTCTGGGTAGCTGCCATTTACTTTTGTATCTTCAACTACTACGTGAGTTTTGTAGATAGTGTTGAGATTTACATCATCAAGAGTAGATGATTTTAAATTTAGATCGAAATTTAGTGGATTTCTATTTACATCGGTACCTGTGTTGGTCTCTGTACCTATGTTGATACTCTTTAAAGTTGAGTTTTCAACATTTACGGTGTTGTTTTTTGATTCGGCGATGATGTGGTTGGCTGAATTTTTATATGTTGAGTCGATCTCAGCGTATTTGATATTTATCTCGTCTCTCTCGCCTGAGCCAGTTCTTAGGTACATATCTGTCATTTTTACATGATCATCTTTTGTGCCATTTAAATTTAATACATCGTTTCCACTATCAAGCGTGAAGCCACTTTGATAAGGATCGGTGCCTATGTAAGTTCCGCCGTTTAAATTTACAGTGTCGTTGCCTGCACCAGTTTCAACGTGAAGTCTCTCGTGTCTTCCACCATTTATATTTATAGTGTCATCTCCGCCTTGAGTGTTGATATTTAGCCAGTTTAAATTTGAGTTATCGGCATTGATGGTATCTTTACCTTCATTAAGATAGCTGCCATCGCCAAAGACTATAGTGCTAGCCACGTCACCAGCTTTGTGGTTTATCGTCGCATCTTTGAAATTTAGTGTATTGTCGCCATTATCTTTAAATGTAACGTCAAAAGATTTATCATTATTAAACTGGTTATTTACAGTGATATCATGATCATTATCTACGATCTTTTCGCTATTTGATGCTTTTAAGCCACCTATGCTAACTTCTAGCGAAACGCTCTCTTTAAAGTAGCCATTATTTTCTACGCCCTTATCTGCATCTGTGAAAATTTTCTCCGATGGATCAAGTGTGCCTTCATTTTGGTCGTGATCGTTTGCCACTTCAACACGTACGCTTACTTTATTTATATCGCCAGCTCTTACATCTTTTATCACGCCACTATCATCTAGCTTTTGCCAAGTTTTACCGCCATCTAGCGAGTACTCTGCGTTTTCATAGTCTTTGCCAGCAGTTGCCTCTCCGCCAAATTTAAGCGTCACATCTACCTTTTTATCAGCATCAGCCTCCGCTACTTCGCCTTTTAGGTTGTACTCTAAGTATGATTTGTCATTTGAGCTTCTTGGGTCTGAGCTCTTTTCATAGCCAAATTCTAACTTGTTTTCAACTGAGATATTTTTAACTATATCTTTGCTCTCGTCAGGTTTAGGTTCAGGCTGCGGAGTTGGTTCTGGAGTTGGCTCAGGTTTAGGTTCTGGTTTTGGCTCTGGCTGTGGCTGTGGTTTTTCAGGTTCTGGAGTTGGTTCAGGTTTTGGTTCTGGAGTTGGCTCTGGTTTAGGCTCTACTGGCTTTGGCTGCGGAGTTGGAGCTGGGGTTGGAGTTGGATTTTCTGGTTGTGATGGCTCAACTGGGGCTACAGGTGCAATGGCAGAATTTATATCACTATCTAAACCATCAAAAACATCACTACCGCCACCTTTTACCTCTTGGTTAGTTAGTTTTACAGCGCCAAAAGTATCTGAAAGTGATCTAAAGCTAGCTGATACATCAGAGCTTTCATGACCGCCATGCTCAAACCTCGTCTCGCCAAGGCTCACGCCATCTCCGCCTCTGCCACCGCTATTACCACCAGCAGCACTCTCTTCGAGATTTGCTAAATTTTCACCTTTTAAAAGGGCTTTTTGTATAGCTGCTACCTCTTTGTCTGAGCTAAGGTCGTTATTTAAATTTAGAATTTCGCCATCTTTTAGCTCGAACTCTTTGCCGTCGTTTGATGCGATAGTTACCTTTGCGCCGTTTGCTTTAACGACATCGCCCTCGTATAAACTATCTCCCGCGACAACAACTCTTTCGTTGCCATTTTTGTCTATAACTACTACTTCCTTGGAGCCAAGAATGTTTTTGATAACACCTACTTTAACAGCCATCGCTGCCTCCTTTAAAATCAATTTGACACATTATAAATATTTCTTTTAAATATAAAGTAATATAAATATGATGTTAATTCTTAAGATTACGCTGTTGCAGTGGGTTTTAAAAATTAAATTTTTGATAAATATAAGCAAGATCCCAAAAGGGATCTAAAATTTAAAGATCGACGTGAATGTCTTCTTTTATATCTATATAGACTGTGCCTTGACGATCACTACCGTCTGCTAAGTGCGTATTATAGGCACTTTCATATCTGTGGTAGCCATTTTCTGCTCCGCTAGTTTCGATAAAACCATTAAGTTTTACAGTACCATGGGCTTCACTAAATTTAACTACATTAGAGCCATTGTCTAAAATGTCACTCAAATGAGCCACATCATTGCCGTTTAATGTCACATAAGCACCGCTCGTTACTTTTAATTCTTCAAAGCCAGAGACCTTTGAGAAGTCGATATTATTATCAAGCACAAGAGTATCATAGCCCTTGCCACCAAATATTTGAGTATTATTATCTATATCTGTTCTTGTCATAGTTAAACTAACTGTATCGTCTCCGCCACCTAGATAAAATTTAGAATTTTTTATGATAGCTGATGTCACATTTAAAGTATCATTTTGATTATCTGAGAAGTAAAATTCGTTATTTTTACCATGAAATTCTGAGTCGTCTATGTGCATATTGACCTTGTTATTTCTGCCGTCAAATTTAACGTCACCCATAAATTTTGGCCCAAGAAAATTCATATCAAAAAGCGGCGTATGGTCTAAATTTGCATGCGAGCCTTTTATATCTATCTCGCCGTCTCCACCGCACACTTTTATATTCATAGTGGTCTTTTCGCCATCATTCGCTTCGATAGTAGTGTGTCCGTTAAAGATAGTGTTGTCCATGTTTAGCGTATCTACTTCGTTTGGATTTGTAAAGCTAGAAAGAGAAATTTTCGTATCACCAAAAAAGCCCACCCAGTCGGTGTTTATAGTGTCATTTCCTCCGCCAAGTCTTATATCCGCACCGTTTTTGATCTCAGATCTTTGGATATCTATAATGTCGTTATCTAAACCTGTATGAATGGCAGCATTTTCCATCGTTGCACCATAAATTTTCACGCTATCATCGCCGTCATTTGTATATAAAAGCGTATGATCTTTTATGCCGACATTGTTTCTTATCTCTATCTCGTCGTTGCCAGCTCCAGCGTCAAATCTCAGCCCTCTAACCTCGATATTATCGTGAATTCTTAGCTTATTATCGCCATCTCCTGCGTCTATCTTGGCATCATTTACGATAGATCTTGTCATATCGACTATATCGTTGCCATTGTCAAAACGCACATCATTTGCACTCGTGGTTGCGTCTGCAATGTTTAAAATTTGATCCTGCGCTTTTGGCCTTGCATCTGCCACCCTTCGTCCGTATAGCTCAGCAAGAAAATTCTTGGGCTCAAGTATCTCAAGCGACTTTACCTCCTCTATGATCCTCACGTGAGGGTCACTTTGCCCGCCATTTTGGCTCACTCCACCGCTTAAATTTAACCCCTCTTTGTCAGCTACTTCTACGCTCATATTAATCCTTTCTTAAAAAAATTGACTTTTGGATTTTAATAAGCGTTTTTAAATCACATTGAAATATAAATTATATTGATTATCAAAAGAAATGCCTAAATTTAGGCTTTTTGTATAAAAAATTTTATTAAATGAAGCAAGGGGAGTTTAGACCCAAAAAATGGGTCTAAAATTTACATTAATTCGTTTACATTGACATTTTGTATAGTAAGCGTAAATGTCTGACCGCCTTCATTTACGTTATATACATATCCATTGCTAATTTCAGTAGAAGCATCTGCTACTTCAGATGAACCCTCTGTAAATGTGCCAACACCTTTTACGCCTTTTACGATTAGCGATGTCGCACCTTCACCACCGACATTTTTTATGAAATTTGCGATATCAGACGCATGGAAGAACGTAAAGTCCTCATTAGCGTCTGACATATCAAGTACCTCAAAGCCACTTATCTTGCCGGCATTTGTCGTATTAAACGAGCCGTCGTGTATTTTTAGCGTATCTATGCCGTCGCCTCCATTTATAGCTGTGCCATTTAGGCTTACATCCTTGCCAAGATCGACTAAGTCGCTGCCGTCGCCACCTGAAAGGTAGGTGTTGGTTAGTGTTACATTATCAGCTATATTGATAGTGTCGTTGCCTTTGCCTGAGTTGATGTTTGATGCATCGTGGTCATGCGCAGCTTCGCCTGCAGCTGGACTTAAATTTACATTTGATGTACCAGTTAGATCAGCGTTGATATTTATCGTATCGTCTCCACCTTGAGTGAAGATCTTAACATCAGTATTATCATGAGTGCCAGCTCCGATAGTCACGCTATCGCCGTCATCTGCGGTATTTATAGTAACTCTACTAAGCTCAGCGTTATCGATAGTTACGGTTTTTACGCCAGCATTTCCAACGCCTGCACCCTCTATATTTGTATCAACTAGACCAGTAGCCTTTGCAACATTTAGTGTTACATTGCCATTTTCAAGCATGATGTTTGAATCCACCATAGAAACATCACCATCGACATTTACACGGTCATCTCCGCCGTTTGTGTAGATGATAGCCTTGTCAAATGAGCTATTTCCAGAGACGTTAATAGTGTCATTTCCACCGCCTGCGCCGATATATGTGCTATATCCATCGTTTGAGATCATGGTGACATCTTTTAAATTTATCTCATCATCACCATATCCAGTCTCAATGGCAGCGTTGTTAAATTTAGCGCCAGCAACATCTACACTATCTCTATCGTCACTTATTCCAGCATCAGCTGAGCTAGTGTTTATCTTAGTATTTGAAATTTCAGCGCCTCTTTCGATAGTTAGTGTGTCGCGACCTTTGCCCATCTCTATGTAGTTTGAGTGAATTCCAGCTTGGTTAGCTACTGGATTTGCCACATGAGCTGGTGAGCTTATAGGGTCATTGTGTGCGGCACTATTATTTTTTATTTCAGTGCTACCTTTGATAGTTAGGCTATCATTACCCTCACCTGTGTAGATATCCATAACATCTGCTTTGGTATCTTGAAGTACGATCTTATCATCACCATTGCCACTTTTTATTTCAGAGTTATATATGCCTGCACTGATGAAATTTAGCATGTCGCCCGTGTCTGAGTCGCCTGTATCGATATCAACTCTGCTGATACTTGCGTCAGTAACATTTATAGTGTCGTCGCCCTCGCCTGTTTTTATAAAGCTATCAGTTCTGCTTCCTGCATACTCGGTTAGATCAGTTGTTCCGTTATTAGTAACATAAGCATACATATCGCTTTTAATATTTACAGTGTCATTATCAGCACCAGTATCTATTTTTGTATTTTTTATAAGCTGATGATTATCGCTTTTTTCGATATTTACAGTATCGTTGCCACTCCCTGTTTTAAACAAGACATCGTCCAAAATCGTACTGCCAAGGCTTGGGCCAGAATTATCTTTTATAGTAAATACATCATTACCATCGTGGCTTGTAAATCTTGTACCTGTTACGACAGCTCCATTTATATTGAGTGTATCTTGATTTTTCTCTCCACCAGCATTTCCAAGGTCTATCCTAGTATTTTCTACAACAGCTTCTCTTTCTATGTTAAACACATCGTCGCCATCGCCCATTTTTATAACATCATTAGCATCTTTGTTTAGCCAATTTACACCACTTGAAAAAACAACTTCCTCTTTGATAGTTATAGTATCATCACCATCTTTTGTATCTATGATGGTTTTCATACTATCGCCATTGTCTGGATCAGAATTTACAAGAGCAGGGTTTAAACCCTCTGTAGTCGCATCTATATTTTCTGTGATATTTACATTATCATCATTATCAATGATCTTGCCCTCAGCCTCGCCAGATGTGATAGCAGCGTTGTTTGTAGTCACGCTAAGAGTTACACCCTCTTTATAAACGCCGTAGTCTTTTATGCCAGGAGCGATATTTGCGCCTAGATCCTCGCTGCTTGCGCCCTCGTTTTGGTTGCCAGCTGTTTGACCGTAGTCATCTATCACTTGCACCCTAACCTTTACATTTGCGATATCGCTTGGTACCACACCACTTATCGTGCCGCCATTTTGTATCGCAGTCCAGCTATTTCCACCATCAAGTGAATACTCCATAGCGTTTGAGTAGTCTCTGCCTGCACTTGCACCACTTAAATTTAGCGTTAGATCAGTAGGTGTAGTTGAGCTTGTAGCAGCTGATAGGCCTAGATTATAGACTAGATACTCGTTTGGAGTTGCCTCTCTTGCCTCGCCACTACCATCAAGTGATACACTTAGTGCAACAGGTGTAGCTGGAGTGACTGGAGTTGGTGGCGTGACAGGTGTCACTGGAGTTACTGGTGTAACAGGGGTTGTTGGGTTTGTTGGGTTTGTTGGGTTTTGTGGTACAACACTATCGCCCTCGCCATTGTCGTTATTATCAGCATAACCGCCGATTGGGCTATTAAAAGAGTCAAAAGCTCTGTTTGCATCGGTTAAATTTCTAAAATTTTCATTGATATTTGCGTAGTGGCCACCCTCAGCAAAGCTAGCAGCGCCTAGACTTACGCCATCTCCGCCAGCTCCACCAGCTGCTGCGTTACCACCAGCTGCTGTCTCTTCAAGATCTGTGATGTTTGCGCCATTTAAAAGAGCGTTTTGAAGCGCTGCGATCTCTGGGTTAGCACTTTGTGCGTTTGCTACCTCTTTTGGATCAAGCGAGATAGTATCTTCGCCTACTACTGAGACCTCCTTGCCGTCATTTGCAACGATGACTACCTTCGCATCAGCTGAAGTTGTCTTTATGCTCTCGCCCTCATACAAGCTATCGCCAACTTTTAAAATTCTCTCATTTCCACTTTTATCAACTGCGATCACTTCAGTTTGACCTGAAATTGATTTTATACTTCCTAGTTTTGCTGCCATGTTCATCCTTGTTAAATTTTTTGTCGCATTTTAATGAATTTTATAATTCATGTATATTGTACCCAGGTACAATAAAGCCCTTAAATTCGGCATTTGTGACACATGTATGACAATTTTACGTTATCAATTTATATATCATTTTGATCAAAATGAGGCAAATTTCATTTTATCTGTCTTATCTTTTAAGAGAGAGTTAAATTTAACGTGTGCTTTTTGTGATAAAATGAGCAAAAATAATATTTTTAAATTTATAAAAATATTTTAAAAATTTATTTGAGCTACTTTATTTTTTGTCTATTTGCTTGGTTTGGTGTTACGAAAATTTAAAAATGCGTAAAAATTCTTACTAGGAGGATAGCTATGAAAAAGCTAGTTTTATTGTTTTGCATTCTAGTTGCTTCGCTCTATGCAAAGCCAAACGTCGTCATCTTAGCCACAGGCGGTACGATCGCAGGAAGTGCTAGTGGCGCGACAAATGCCCAGTACGACGCGGCCCAACTTGGCGTCGATATCCTCATCAAAGCCGTGCCTGAGATAGCAAATTTAGCAAATGTAAAAGGCGAGCAAGTAGCCAACATCAGCTCAAACAACATGACTGATGAAATTTGGCTAAAGCTTGCAAAACGCGTAAATGAGCTACTTGCCAGCAAAGACGTGGATGGCATCGTCATAACTCACGGCACCGACACCCTCGAAGAAACCGCCTACTTCTTAAATTTGGTCGTCAAGTCAGATAAGCCTGTAGTTTTAGTAGGTGCTATGAGAAGTGCCACATCTATGAGCGCTGATGGTCCGCTAAATTTATATAACGCAGTAAGCGTGGCAGCTAGCAAAGAAAGCGCAGGTAATGGCGTTTTAGTCGTGCTAAATGACGAGATCAACGCCGCTAGAGAGGTTACAAAAACAAACACCTCATCAGTCGATACATTTAAGTCAAGAAACACCGGCGCCATCGGCAGGGTCTATTATGGCAAGGTCGTTTACAGCACAAAAAGCCTCAAAAAACACACTGCAAACAGCGTCTTTGACGTAAGCAAGCTAGAGGCCTTACCAAGGGTTGATATCATCTACTCACACGCAAATGACTACGGTGATATCGCGAAACACCTGATAGATGTTGGCTCAAAGGGCATCATCCACGCAGGCACAGGTAACGGCAGCATCCACAACAATGTATTTACCGTGCTTCAAGAGGCAAACGCCAAAGGCATAAAGATAGTAAGAAGCGCGATCGTTGGCAGTGGCTACGTAGATAGCAACAAAAAAATGGATGATAATGGAAATTTCATCACCGCAAGCGATCTAAACCCGCAAAAGGCTAGAATTTTACTCATGCTAGCCCTCACAAAGACGAGCGACACCAAAGAAATTCAAAAATTCTTTGACGAATACTAAAATTTACTTGGCTGCCCTGTGCGGCCAAGCTTTAAAATTTTTGATACTTTAGATGTGATAAAATCCTCTCAAATTTCAAAAAAAGGATCAAATTTGAGAAGCGATATAATAAAAAAAGGCTACACAAGAGCCCCACACCGCTCACTTTTACGTGCGACTGGGCTAAAAGACGAGGACTTTGCTAAGCCATTTATCGGTGTTGCAAACAGCTTTATAGAGATCATCCCTGGGCACTTTTTCTTAAACAAATACGCACAAATTTTAAAAGATGAAATTCGCAAAAATGGCTGTGTGCCGTTTGAGTTTAACTGCATCGGCGTGGATGACGGCATAGCGATGGGGCATAAGGGCATGCTATATAGCTTGCCTAGCCGCGAGATCATCGCAAATTCTATTGAGACCGTGATGAACGCGCACGCACTTGACGCGCTTGTTTGTATGCCAAACTGCGATAAGATCGTCCCTGGCATGGTTATGGGCGCTTTAAGGGTCAATGTCCCAACCATTTTCGTAAGCGGCGGCCCTATGAAAAAAGGTCACACAAAAGATGGCAGGCCGATCGATCTTGCGACTGCGTTTGAGGCGGTTGGCAAATTTGAGACCAAAGAGATAGACGAGGCTGAGCTAAGAGATATCGAGTGCAACGCATGTCCAAGTGGCGGCAGCTGCAGCGGTATGTTTACGGCAAATTCTATGAACACGCTTTGCGAAGCGATGGGCATAGCGCTCCCTGGCAACGGCACCATCCTAGCGCTAACTCCAGAGCGTGAGGAGCTCATCAGGCAAGCTGCTCGCAGGATCTGCCAGATCGCCCTTGATGAGAAATTTAAGATAAGAAACATACTAAATGAAAAGGCGATCCGCAACGCTCTTGTCGTTGATATGGCGATGGGTGGCAGCAGCAATACCGTCCTTCACATGCTAGCCATCTCAAGAGAAGCTGGCGTAAATTTAGACATAAAAGAGCTAAACAAGATCAGCCAAAACATCGCTCACATCGCTAAGATCAGCCCAAGCTTGCCAAACGTGCATATGGAGGATGTCGGCAGAGCTGGCGGTATGAATGCGGTTATAAAAGAAATTTCACGCAGAGACCACGGCATGCTAAATTTGGACAATCTAACAGTTAGCGGCGAGACTTTGGGTGAACGCGTAAAATCTAGTGACATCAAAGACGAGAGCGTTATCCACAAGGTGGAAAATGCCTATTCGCAAGTTGGCGGACTTGCCATTTTGTTTGGAAATTTAGCCGAACAAGGCTGTGTCATCAAGACAGCTGGCATCGTTGGCGAGCGTAAATTTAGCGGCAAAGCGGTCTGCTTTAACTCGCAAGATGAAGCGATAGCTGGCATCTCAAGCGGCAAAGTAGATAAAGGCGACGTCGTCGTCATCCGCTACGAAGGCCCACGCGGAGGCCCTGGCATGCAAGAGATGCTAAGCCCTACTTCGCTCATCATGGGACGAGGCCTTGGTGCAGACGTGGCGCTCATCACAGATGGCCGCTTTAGCGGGGCGACAAGGGGTCTAAGCATCGGCCACGTAAGCCCAGAAGCAGCCGAGGGCGGCATGATAGGCTTGCTACGAGATGGCGACATCATCGATATAGACGTCGATAAGTACGAGATAAACGTTCGCCTAAGCGAAGCTGAGATCGCAAAAAGAAGAGCGGAATTTAAACCAGTCGATAAGGCGCTAACCTCTCGCTGGCTAAGGCAGTATCAAAAACTAGTCACAAACGCAAGCAACGGAGCGATACTAGAGGCGTAAGCTAAAACTATCAAATTTAAGCCTAAATTTTAGGCTTAAATTTACTTCGCTCCGTGCCAAAGTAGGCGGTTTTTGCCTAGCTTTGTGTCGATACTCTCTTTTATAATCTCACAAATATACTCTTTTGAAAGCCCTATGGCCTCCTCCAAGCTCTTGCCCTTTGCAAGGTAGCAAGCAAGCGCCGTTGAGAAAGTGCAACCAGTGCCGCTCATTACAAGCGGACTAGCAAGCGGAGTTTTGAAATTTTGCAGTGAGCCATCTTTTCTATAAAGCGTATCTATGCTACTATCCTCACTTACATGTTTTTTCACGATGATATCGCAAGGCAGATCTTTGAAATTTCCTCCAAAAAGGACATTTGCCTCGTCTAAATTTGGCGTGGCGACGGTAGCAAGCTTCATTAGCTCCTTTAGCTTCTCTACTGCGCTATCTTTTATGAGTTTGTGGCCGCTCTTTGAGACGCAGACTGGATCAAGCACGATCTTGCACTTTTGGGTGAGCAAAAACTCATGCACCACGTCCATTATCTCCTCGCTAAAGAGCATGCCGATCTTTATGGCATCAAAGCTAAATTCCTCCGCCAGCGTGCTAAGCTCGTCTTTAACAAAGCTAGACTCTAAACAAACTACGCTTTTTATCGCGTCTGTGGTCTCAGCAACTAGCGAAGTGACCGCCGTTGCGCTATAGCAGTTTAGCCTAGCGCATGTCTTTATATCAGCCTGAAGCCCTGCTGTGCCGCTATTGCAAGAGCCTGCGATGATTAAAATTTTCTTCATCGTTTTCCTTTTGTAAATTTTGGCTTATTATAAGGGATATTAGTTAATTTTTGGGATAAGAAATTTGAGCCAAGCGGCTCAAATTTATGAAAGTTTGTTTAGATCGTTATCTATCTCGATATATATCGTAGTTGCGTCAAAATTTGCATGCTCGTAAGAGTTATCTACTTTTAGCTCGTTTGAGTCAGATAAAATCTCATCATTGGTGCTATGTTTGTGCGCTAAATTTTCACTGCTCTCAAGGCTATTTGAGCCATTTTCAGCCTCATTTGGCTGCGTTTTTGCAAACATATCTTCTACTTTTTCATTCATCTGATCAAGTATCTCAGCGTAGTTTTCTCCAAGAAGCGCTCTAAAAAGTGCATCAGTATCTATGCTATTTTCAGCGCTAGTATCAGCACTTACCACGCTACTATCAAGCCATATCGTGTCATATCCATTTAGAGATATGTCGCTACCATCCACTGCTGTGATAATCGCGCTCGCACTTTGGCTCTCACCTTTTATACTCTCTCCGATATAAACCTCATCATCTACGTTTAGAACTCTTACACGGTCGTTTTTATCTATCGCTATAACATCAGATGTGACGCTTTTTACCTTGCCGGCTACAGCTGCCATCTTTATTCCTTATTTTTATTTTTGATTTATTCTAGTGTTTTTTATTAAATTTGTATATTGTACTTTGGTACAAAGATGGTTTTAAGAGCGTTTTTTGGGAGTAAAAATAGAAATTTAAAAGAAGAATTTGGGCTAAAAAGCCCAAATCTTATACAAGTTGTTTGTTTATATCGTTATCGACATCTATGTAGATAGTTGTCGGAGTAGCTGAGCTTGTTTGACCCTCATATCTTGTATATCCAGCTTCGACACCATTTTGATTTGCAGCCTCAGTAAATCCTTTTAATGAAACGCTATCTTTGTTGTCGCCACTTATTTTTAAGATAGTATTTACATCATCAGTGATGCTAAATACATTATCTGCTTTTAAATTTAGTAGCTTAACAGCTTGGTTGTCATTGCCATGCTCATCCATGCCAAGTTGGATCTCTTCAAAACTCTTGATCGCGTTATTCAAACCTTTGTTGTCTATCTTATCAAAGTCGATAGTGCCATCCTTTGCCACTGGACGCATGATAAGCGTATCTGTGCCAGTACCGCCATCTAGGCTTTGAGATAGAGCTGCTCTTGGATTATCAAAGGTAAATACAACCTTATCATCGCCAGCGCCAGCATTTACTATATCGCCTTTGTTCATGCCAGTATAGCCACTTCTGCCAGCGTCTATGTAGTCGTTGCCACTTCCTGTGGTTATGACGTCGTTGTTATCGCCAGTGATGATTACGTTGTTGCCATTGCCTGTGCGAATTTCATTTTCACCGCGTCCTGCATGTATGACATTATCGCCATTTCCAACATTGATGATGTCGTTGCCTTCACTTGTTGTGATGACATTGTTATTGTTGTTATTTTTTGCATCTACTATTGTATTTTTAGCGATATCAGAAATTTGTAGATAGACATCACTTGCTTTTACATCGCCGTTAAATACTGCTTCGAAATTTCCATTATCATCAAGCGTTACAGAATTTGCAGTTATGATGTGTCCATCAGCACCTCTTAGTGTGATGCTATCTTTTAGAGCTATGCCTTTTACTGCCTCTTCAAAGTGTTCTCTTAATGTGTAGCTTGCACCAACTCCATTTTCACTTAAATTTCCACTCCATGTGGTTTTATTTGCAGCTGCATCGTAGTGTAATTTTGACTCATTTATCGTTGCAGCTGTTGCATCGATCGTAAATTTAATAGAGTTGTAAAGCAGCTCATCTCCACCTTGATATTTACCATCGATAGAAATTTTATAAACGCCATCAGCCATCTTGCCAGCGGCATCAAGTCTGTTATTATAGCCTGTAAGTCTATTGTAGTGATCAGGCGTTACATTGCCTATCGGTTTTTCTATCGCTTGAGATAATAGATCTTTTGAAACACCTGTATCAACGTTAGTTGCTACAAATCTAACATCGCCAGTGCCCCATGCTATGCCTCTACCACTATTTAAAAACTCACTTACAGTTTGATTGTCGCTAGCATTGCCAGCTGTTGTATCTTCTGGGATCACAGCTCTTAGGTATGGGATAGCGTCATTTGAAACGATCCTTGAGCCATCAGCTCTAAAGCCATCTTCGCTCATCTCCATAGTACCCCATAACTTCTCAGCTGAGCGGTTATTTGCATTTGTAGTTGTGTCATTGCCGTTTTCAAACTGCGTCATAGTTGGAACTAAAATTTCATTTACATGAGTATGTTTTGTACCAGCTTTATCAGTCATCTCAACTTCGATCTTATCACCTAGTTTTATCTTGTGATCGTACTCAAAGCTTAGCACGCCATTGGTTGGCTTAGTTGTGCCAACAGAGATGATGTTAGTATTTCCATCAGCTGTTACTACTTTTATACTCTCGATCTTATCGCCATCCTCATAGTTTTTGAGGTTAAAATTGATCGTATGGTGTAGCCCCTCATTGTCATTTTCGATGATCTTGATGTTTTCTATAGTAACTGGTGTCTTATCAACCACAAAATCACTCACTACCGTACTACTTGTCTTGTTCTCGCCATTTTCAAAGATAGCAGTTGCTTTGATCTTGTAGTTGCCATCCTCTAAGCTATCAGATGTGACTTCAAATTTACCATTTGCAAATTCACTTTGGCTAAGCTCTTTTGTAAAGACTTCGTGTCCATTTTTATCAAGCACAGTGATGATCGCTTTAGTTGCGCTACTATCTATGCTACCTGTAAATGTCGGAGTTTTGTCGCTTAGCACTGGTAATGGCGCATTGGTTGAAAATTTATCAGTTTGAGCGATGTCGTCAGTTGTAAATTTATAATATTTAGTTGCGTCATTTATACCTGTATTTGTATTCGCACTTGCAATGCTTGCGTCATTATCGATAGCGTCTATTAGGTCTGTGGCGACATTTATCTTAGCTGATGATGCCTGCGCCTCGTTACCTACAAGGTCGCTAACCTTTGCTGTATATGTAGCTTTTGGATCGCTTGTTCTAAACTCAACTTCATATTTGCCATCTACCACTTTAGCTGTATGGCTCTCACCTGTGCTTGACGTGACAGTTACGATCTGTCCGTCTTCTACATTATCCACAGTTCCTGTGATCTTTTGAGTTACTTTATAGACATTTCTTGTTACTGTATCTACATAGCTGTCAAAGTCGGTTGAATTTAGTTTTATGCCACTTGCCTCCGAGCCAAGTATGCTCTCAGGTCCGCCATCTTTTGAAACTGTTAGTTTTAGCTTACCCCAAAAGATATAGTTTGCATAGCTCATATCAAAGTCATAGTAACCTGCTTTATCAACGTGTAAAGTTGTAACTGTGGCTCTATTTCCCGAGTGGATAGTGTCATAATCAACCATAGTAACGCCATCAACCTTAAATCTCACGCTATCATCAGTGCCTTTTGCGTCAAATTTATAATCCCCTGGCTCAAGATACATAGTGCCTTTTAAATTTACCATCGCACCAGCTGTTGTATTTTTGCCATTAGGAGCATCTCTTACGATATGAATATCGCTACCTTTTGCGTTGTCGATAAAGTACTCAAGCGCTTTGAAATTTGGAGCTACCCACTCATTATTTGGAGTTACTACATTACCATCAAGATCGACCGTGCCTATCTTATTATGAGCGCCATCTAGTCCTGAGACTGTTCCAGCATCGCTATCAACATTATCTCTATCGCCGCCTTTACCTTGTTGGAAATTTAGCTCTTTTGCTTTAAAGCTTGCCCAAGGCTTAGTGTTGTTCATATAGTATTCGACAAAATCATTTTGCTTCATGCCGTTATGAGCGTATGTTGTATTATTAAAGGCATAAGGTCTTAGCTCAGTACCTCTTACGCCTTCTTCATAGATGTGGTTAAACCAGAAATTTCCTTTTAGTCCGCTACTCATCTCAGACTCTTTAACAAGGCTCATCTCGGTTTCAACGTTTATAGTTATTTTTGCAACTGTATCAAGCACGAAGCTACCAGTATCGGTTGCAGTATTGCCGTCTATCCCTGTAGCTACTACTTTTACTTTATAATCGCCATCATGTTTGCCATCTACGCTTAACTCATCAGTTGTAAATTTAAATTTACCATCAGCATAGTCGCTTGGATTTAGAGTTTTTGTAAAGACTTCGTGTCCGTCCTTGTCAAGCACGCTAACAACCGCTCTTACAGCAGTAGGCTCAACTGTGCCGCTTATAGTTGGAGTAGCGTCATTTGTGCGAGGTACGCTTGGCGCATCTAAGCTATAATCCCCAGTTATAGTGCCAAAATCATCAGTTAAAGTTTTGATATCAACGCTGATTGGAGGTATGACTGGTGCAACAGGAGTTGCGTTGCCTGCGTCATTGCCATCATTATAACCGCCGATTGAGTTTTCTGGAGTTTGAAAAGCTTTGTTTGCATCAGTTAAATTTCTGTAGTTTTCGTTGATGTTTGAGTAGTGACCGCCCTCTTCAAAGCTTGCAGCACCTAAGCTTACACCGTCTCCGCCAGCATTACCACCTTGGTTACCACCAGCTGCAGTCTCTTCAAGATCAGTGATGTTTGCACCATCAAGAAGTGCTTTTTGTATAGCACTTACATCAGCTACGCTATCGTCGCCAAAGCTCTCGTTGTGAGCTACGCTCTTGTCTAAATTTAGGGTATCTTTTCCGATGATCGCAATGTCTTTGCCATCGTTTGCAGTTATGACTACTTTTGAGTCAAAATCAGTTGTCTGTATAGTCTCACCAAGAAAAATTTCATCGCCTACTTTTAACACTCTTTGTGTGCCATCCTTTGCAGTTGCGATTACATTTGCTCCTTGTGAGATGCTTTTGATTACGCCTATCCTTGTTGCCATTTTACTTCCTTATCTAAAAATTTTGAACGTATTTTAATATTTTGAGAAAGCTTTGTAAATTGTACTATGGTACTAAATTTTGAAATTTTGTAAGAATTTGCCCTAGTTTTGGGATACTAGGGCATGAAATTTAAGAGTGTAAGACTATTTCGTCTTTTATCTCGATGGTAAATGTCGTACCATTAGACGTAGCTGAGTACTCTGTATACCCTTCAGAATTTACCCCACCTTTGCTAAAGGCTGACATATCTACTTGATCACCCGCCTCGCCATCTATCCTTAGAGTGCGGTTAGTGCCGTTGCTATTTGTGATATTTAGCACATCATCTAGTGTTAAATTTAGCGTTACTTTGTTTGCGTTTCCACCAAGGGTAATTTTCTCAAAGCCAGCTACCTTGCTAAAGTCGATATTTCCAGCAATATCTAGCGTATCAGTGCCTGCTCCACCTTGAATGATAATGCCGCCATGCTCCAACTTGCCAGGGCCACCCTGAAAAGTCATAGCATCATCATTAACCACCGCATCTTTGCCGATATGTATGATGTCATCGCCACTACCTAGGTTAATAGCACTTACGCCAGGGCTATACATACCGCCCCCTGCTTTTTCTAGACCGCCATTTAAATTTACAACGTCATTACCATCACCCATTTCTATACCAGCATTTTTAAGCACAGCACCCTTGTCGATATTTAGCGTATCGTCTCCTGCGCCCATTCTTACACCAACATAGTGGCTAACTAGGTTATTATCGCTACTCGTATAAGTACCACCAAGTGTAGTGCCTGCACCAAATGTTATAGTATCGTTGCCATCAGCAGTATCTATGCTTAAGCCACCAGATTTGTTTTCGCCATTAAAATTTATAGTGTCATTGCCCTTTCCGGTATCTATATCGGCATAGCTTGAAGAGTCAGCCTTGCTTAGGTTGTTACCACCATTTAAATTTATCGTATCGTCGCCATCTCCATATCTTAGACCAACCCTATTTGTTGCAACTAAATTTGATATATTTGCGACCGATGAGACGTCGCTAAATGCACCTATGCTAGCTTGATCAACAGTGATATTGTCTATGATGAGATCTTTAGATGAAAAGTAGTTAGCCCCACCGGTGTATGATCCACCTTTTACTTCAAGATGATCTTGTGCTTTAGCTGTGACGTGATCTCCTATGATATTAGTAAGTTTGACATTTTGCACACCAAGATTGACGTCTGCGGCGGTATTTACACCAAAATTTATCTCTACATTTGTAAAGTTAGAATTTGAAAAATCAATATTGCTAGTTTCGCCAGCTTTTGTGTAGCTAGTTGCTGTATCTAAGCGAACGTTTTCTAGGGTTATGCCATTCCCTTTAGCGGTGTTTTCTCCAGCGTTCATATTGATAAATACATTTTCTACTTTGACACCATCTTTGAAATTTAGAGTATCTTCGCCATCGCCCATAAATACAGTGTTATCATTTCTCCAGTCGTTAGCATGACCGATAATATTTGCATTGATATTTAGCTCATTAGTACCTGAGGCATCATGTGCGTTGTAGTTTGGATCATTTGTTGTTGCTCCAAGATTAATTGAAGCTTTGTTCATGGTTAGATCAGCATTGATATTTACTACGTCATCGCCACTATAAAGATCTATACTTGTACTATTAGCATTTGAGCCGCTATTTGCTGTGCCGCTAATAGTAACCTCTTTATCAAAATTTACCACGTCGTTACCAGAGCCGGTATTTAAGTGTAAATTCTCTAAATTTGCCTTTATGCTGACCGTATCATCGCCATCATTTGTATTTAAATTGGTATGGTTTGCGATATTGCCTTTGATATCTTTATTTAGCTCGATGTTGTCGTCGTTGTCTATGATCTTGCCTTCAGCCATATTTGCATTAGTTGTTGGTAGCAGGTAGCTACTGCTTGGTGTGACACTTAATTTCACACCCTCTTTAAATACAGCAAAGTTATCAACCATATCAGTTTTTTGTACATTGTCGATAGTCATGCCTTGAGGGCCAGTATTGTCACCTTCGTTTTGATTGTGATGTAATGGGCCTTTTGTAGTATCTTGTCCGTCGTCGTCAAGTACTTTTATCCTTACCTGCACTTTTGAGATATCTTCTATATTTACGCCAGTTATCGTGTAGCCTGTTAGTGGCTGAAATGTCGCTCCATTGTCAGTTGAGTACTCAACTACGCTTGAATAATCCTCTCCTCTAGTGCCGCCGAGGAAATTTAAACCTAAATCTGTAGTCTCGCCGCTTGGACTTACTGGAGTGCCTGATAGACCTAGTTTATAAACAAGATAGTGTCCGCCCTCGCCGTTTGCTCCCGCGCCACTCTCTCTTACCTCGCTAGTAGCAGGATCGATGCTAGTAGTGATCTCTACTGCACCAGGGCGAGGCGTGATGACTGGAGGATCAGCAGGTGAAGGAGTACCTGGGGTTACGGTGACGCCAGGAGTACTTGGAGTACTCGGAGTTGGTGGCGTTACTGGGATGCTTGGCGTGACAGGTGTAGCTGGCGAGATAGGAGTTGTCGTATCTGCATCTGTACCTGCATCGTTATAACCACCTATTGAGTTTTCTGGTGTTTGAAAAGCTCTATTTGCGTCGGTTAAATTTCTATAATTTTCATTGATATTTGAGTAGTGGCCTCCCTCGGCAAAGCTAGCAGCACCTAAACTTACGCCATCTCCAGTAGCGTTGCCACCGCCTTGGTTACCACCTGCTGCGGTCTCTTCAAGGTCTGCGATGTTTGCGCCGTTTAATAGTGCTTTTTGGATAGAGGCTATCTCTGGGTTGTCACTAAGTGTATTTGCCTCTTTGTCTAAGCTTAGACTTTCGCCGTTTTGTAAGTTCACCTCTTTGCCGTCGTTTCCTGCGATCACTGCTTTTGCAGAGCCATTAGCTTTTATAGTTTCGCCTTCAAAAATGCTGTCGCCCACCTTTAAGACTCTTTCGTTGCCGCTTTTATCAACAGCTACGATTTCACCGCCTAGGATGTTTTTAATAACGCCTAACTTTTGCATCTTAGTGCCTCCCTTTTGATTTTATTGATCTATATCAAGATTTTAGCTAAGAAAAAAATTTAGTTATATTGTACTTTGGTACAATACCCTTAAGAAAAGCCTAAGTTTAGGGGTTGATAATGTGTAAATTTTTTATAAATGTGTGAAAATTTTTATATTTATCTATATAAATTTTAAAATTTTAAGTTTTTGTTCATCAAAATGGTATAGTAGTTGATAAAATAACCCAAAAATGTCACAAAATTTTTTTCATTTTAAACGCATAAATTCTTAATCAAAAAAGCCTTTATTTAGCCTTATTATCACTAAATTTAGCCCTTTTATATCAAAATGTTTTTTATTTATAACTACCATAAATTTATATCCACTTGTGACATAAATTTTCTTAAGTTTATCTATCAAATTTTGTAAATTTTTATCTCTTTTTCTATAAATTTTAGCCTATTGTGACATAAATTTATCACTACTTTTAAGATATTCTTAGATAAATATATTAATTTTACTATTTTGAATTTATACTTTTTAGCTCTTGACGACTAAGATATACCCACTTTCGCTGATATTTTTAAATTTAACGCCAAGCTCGCGTTTTAGGCGAAGTACAACATTTTGTATAGCAGCCTTACTCACCTCGGTGCTCTCATAGACAAATTCCTCTATCATCTCATAGGTCACGAGTTTGTTTAGGTTGTAGGCAAATAGCCAAAATATCTTATTTTGCAAGAAGCTAAGATATAGCTCATTGCCATTTTTATAAATTTTCTCTCTTTTTAAATTTATACTCACCTCATCGCTTAGGCGCACTAGCTTCTCATCTCGCTCAAAGCTTAGGCTTATTAGCATAGATCTAAGATCCTTTATATCGATAGGTTTTTTCAAAAACAAGGTCGCGCCCTGCTCATAGCTTTTGATCAAATTTTCATCGCTGTCATACGAGGTAAAGACGATAAATTTCTGATGAGGTTTTAGCTTTTTTATCTCATTCATCATCTCAAAGCCATTAAGTACTGGCATGTGGATGTCGCTCATCACGATGTCAAAGCCCTGTTTTTTAAATTTCTCCAGCCCATCTTGTCCATCTTTTGCGCCTACGACCTGACCGCAGTATGGCTTAAGTCCAGTGATGATGAGCTCCCTTGCCATCTCGTCGTCCTCGGCTACCAATATAGATACTTTCTTTAAAATTTCTAGTGCCTCTTGCATCTTTTATCCCTTTAAATTCTTCTCAAAGCTTAGCTCAAAAATCGTTGGCTTTAAGTTGTGCGCAAGCGTGATATCGCCATTTAGTTTCTCACGTGCGAGCTTTTTAGCAAAGTAAAGTCCTATGCCATTTCCTTGCTTTTTAGTCGTGTTTAGCCAGGTAAAAATTTTCTTGCTCATCTCGTAGCTCACTCCGCCGCCACTATCATAAACGCCGATGTAGCACTTATCTTCAAAGCTTCTAAATTTTAGTTCTATCACGCGCTTTAGTGGCTCATCTTTGTAGCTCTCAACTAGTGAGTCCTTTGCGTTGTGGATTAGGATTAGTAAAATTTGCTGGATGATGTTTTCTATCTGGCGGACCTTCATCTCTTCAAATCCGCTAAATTTCACGCTCACATTTGCACGGCTAAGCTCCGTGTGCATGAGCGTTAGCAGGTTTTTCACGCTTGTTTGGATGTCAAATTCGCTCACATTTTCAGCGCTTTTGTAAAAATTTCTAAAAATTTCGATTGTTTTTGAAAGAAGCTCGATCGAGCTTTGCCCTTTTTTTAATAAATTTAAAAGCTCCTCATCGCTTAGCTTGCCCTCTTTTTTTAGCATTATCGCCGAGCTTAGCATCAGTTTTAGCGAATTTACTGGCTGGATGAACTGATGACTTATGCCGCTTATCAGCTCCCCAGCCTCGCTCATCTTGGCTCTGTGCGCTAGCAAGGTCTCGTACTCATCTTGCACCTTTTTTATCTTGTTATACATAAAGTTGTGCAGGCTGTTTGCCAAAAATGCAAGTGCGACGAAGGCAAAGAGTAAATTTAGGGCGTTTTTTAGTGCCTCTCTTGTCATGGCTAAAATTTCTTCTTCGTTGTTTGTGCCAGCTCCGATAAACCAGTTCATCGTCGGTATCTCGGCTACTTGGATCAAATTTTGCCCTATCTTTAGGCTGGTGATGTCCTCATCTTTTAAAAATATCTCTTTAAATTTCTCCTCGATCTCTCTTTTAAGCGTCGCATCAGCCATCGATGTGAGGATCTCGCCGCTGTGAGTTACCAAAAATGAGTAAGAATTTGGCGCAAGACTAAAGTTTTTGATGCTATCAAAGATAGTGCCTATTCGCACGACGCCACAAAGTGCTGCTTCAAATTTCCCGTCTTTTTCAACTGGCACGCATAAATTTAAAGTAGAGTCCTTTAAAATTTTGTGATTTTGCATGAAATTTACGCTTGGGGCATTTGTATTTTTTGTCTCGACATACCAGATAAGCCCCGCTCGCTCACGCTTTGACATCACCTCTTCTGAGATCTTTTGCCCATCTACAAAGATCTCGCCATCCTCTCTTAGAAGCTGCATGAGATCAAATTCTTTTGCATTTTCTTTAAAGAGCTTTATGAAATTTGCCACCTTAGCATCGTCATCTATGATGCCAGAGTTTTGGATAAATTTTGATGCACGGATGAGCGAATTTAAGCGCTCATCAAGCCAAATTTGAAAGTTGCTAACGATATTTTTACTAACTGCGATATTGTTTTTATCAGATAGCTCGATGATCTTTTCTTTTGCATTGTTGTAGCTATTTAGCCCAAGAAGCACAACAAAGAGGCTTGCTAGCAAGATGATCGCATAAATTTTAATATTTTGTGATTTTAAATTAATACCCATGCGCGCAGTATATCCTAAGTTAGCCCAAAAATAGGGCTAACTAAAATTTATTTCGTAAAAGATAAGAGCTTTGAAACAAGCATAAGTGCAAGCACAACAAAGCAAATGCTAAAGCCAAGCAGCGTGCAATCCGCCATCGACATAAATTTAGAAGACGGCACAAGATACCAGCCATCTGCATAAAGATCCACTATGCTCTTTTGCAAATCGCTTAGCACCGCGCCATCAGGCACCATAGGGCTGTCATAGCCACAATCACCCGTTGGCATAAACCAGTCTGACGCCCACTTCTCAAGTGGCAAGCCAAATGGATAGTGCGGCTCAGTCGAGCAGCCCTGCACGCCAAAAGGATCGTCGCCATGCACTGCATCGTGGATTTTGGCTAGTTTTACACTATACATTATGCCCTGCACCGCTCCCCAAAAGGCAAAGACGTAGCCAACTAGAGCAAAGAGCAAATTTTTAGGGTTTATGATAGCGATCACGCCGCCAAGTGCCATACACAAAAAGGCAAAACGTATATAGACGCACTGCTCGCAAGGAGGCATATAGGCGTAGTTTTGAAATAGCGAGTGCGCGATAACAACAAGCGCGACGCTTACAAAGACTAGGATCGCCCAAGAGATGCGTGAGTCTTGAAATTTAGCCATTTTTTTAAAAAAGCTCATGTGGCGCCTTATTTTTTAAGAAGCTCTTCGATGAGTGCTGCCATGCCGTCAAGCGAGCTGATTGATTTTGTCATGATGAGATATTTGCCATTTACGACAAATGCTGGCACACCTTGAATTTTAGCCACGTCATAGCTCTCATCCCACTTTTTAAGTAGCTCAGTCACTTTTGGATTAGCTAGCTCTTTTTCGTAGTCTGCTTTGCTAACGCCAGCTGCATCAAGCCCAGTCTTTAAAAAGCCTTCAGCGTCTTTGCCATCGCTCCAGCGCTCTTTTTTGTCATGATAAGCTTTGTAGTAGGCAAATTTAGCCTTTTTAAATAGCGAATTTTCATCAAATAAGCTCACTCCCTTTGCCTCGTCCATAACGATAAGCACGGCAAAGACCTTGCTCGCAACCTCGCCGTAATCGCCCTTTGTCTTTAGGTGAAATGGCTCATATTTTAGGCCAGGAATTTTCTCAACTACCTTTGGAGTGACGCTCTTGTCGTATTTGTAGCAAAATGGGCAAGCGTAGCTAAAAATTTTAACTAGCGTATTTTGTCCCACACTTAGTGGCTTTTCAAGCTTGACGTAGTCCTCGCCCTCGCTAAATGCACTAGCACTGATCGCACCAGCTACCGCAACTGCAAAGATAGCCTTACTAAATTTAGATAGAAAACTCATGATGATCTCCTTTGGATGATTTATTTTGAGTTATTCTACAACCAAGCTCAACCGCACTTTTAACGCTAGAATAAATTTTGGCTGAAATTTATCTATTTTAAATTTATGATGATGGATTTGGTTTTTTGTTAAATTTATAAAAATAATATACGTTATCAATAAAAATTATTATTTACATATTTTAATTATTTGGTTATAATCCGCTCGAATTTTATCAAAATAGGAGTCAAAATGAGACAGTACGAAACATACAAATGCGAGAAATGCGGCAACGAGATCGAGGTTCAAAAGGTTGGCGGCGGCACACTAACCTGTTGCGGCGAAGAGATGAAATGCATCACTGAAAATTTAACAGCGGTAAATTTGATGAAGGCATTTGCTGGCGAGTCACAGGCTAGAAACAAGTATGAGCTTTACGGCGACCTAGCTAAAGAAGCAGGCTATCACGCGATAGCTAGACACTTTTATGAAGCAGCTGAAAACGAGAAATGGCACGCAAGGGCTGAATTTAAGAAATATCACGAGATGATGAACGATCCGATCGATAAGATGGATAAAAATTTACTTGACGCTGCAGCTGGCGAAAACTACGAGCATACGACGATGTATCCCGACTTTGCAAAGATCGCAAAAGAAGAAGAGCTAAGAGATGTTGAAAGGCTATTTAACGCGATTGGCAAGGTCGAAGTTGAGCATGAAAGAGAGTATTTAGAGCTTAAAAAGATGCTTGATGAAGAGGGCTTTTTTGAGAGCGACGAAGAGGATATCTGGGTTTGTGAGGTCTGCGGACACGTTCACAGAGGTAAAAAAGCTCCAGGCGCTTGCCCACTTTGCAAAGCTCCAAAAGAGTATTTTAAGCGCGAATTCTTAGGCTAAAAAGCCAAAAAATTTAGCCAAGGCGCCAGTCTTGGCTAAATTTAATAAATTTAAATCTATTTAAAATAAAAAAGTTATATAATCTCCTTAAATTTTCACAAGGAGAAAGAGATGAAAAAATCACTTTTAGTTTTAGCTACTCTTGGCTTTGCACTAAGCCTAAACGCTGCAGATCTTACAGATACTTGCAAGTCTTACTTCTCAGACATCGACAAAATGGTCGAAGCTTACAAACAAGCTGGTCAAGAGCAACAAGTAAAAATGTATGAAGATCAAAAGAAACAATCAATGGATCAACTAGCTTCTTTACCAAAAGAGCAACAAGATGCTACTTGCAAACAAGCTAAAGAGATGTTTGCTCAAGTAATGGACCAAATGAAAAAACAAGGTCTTTTAAAATAAAACTCCATGTGGCTAGGCTCTCTAGCCACACTTCAAATTTACCCCTCTTTTTTACATAAATTTTGCGCGATCTTTGCAACAGACGGCGAAACTAGCAAAAGCACAGGATACGCCACTACAAAGGCTTTTACATAAGCGATTAGCCAAATTTTCACAAAGCCATCAACAAAACCAAGGTTTAGATATGTCAGCACAAATGACATAAAAAACGCCATAAATGCTGACATTATAAACGCAAAAACATATCTATAAAATTTCGCTGGTATCATGAAATTTTACCTATCAGCTCCTCTAGCCTCTTTGCATGATCAAGCGCCTTTTGCCTCATCAAAGCAAGCTTTGCCTCATCGTGCCTGCTCTGATATGATAGCCCTCCGCTATAAACATAGCCCGCAAACTCCATGCCACACATATTTGCTAGCGCCTTAAGTGGCGGCAAAAACTCCTCTATCTCATATCTCTGAAGCGCCTCTTTTTTATAAAGCTCCTCAGGCGCGCCCGAGGTAAATGAAAGCACTAGCTTTTTGCCATGTAGCTTATCTCCCTTGCTGCCGTGAGAGAAGCCATGAACTAGCACATCTTCGAGCCACTTTTGTAAAAGTGATGGCACGCCGTACCAGAAAAATGGATAAACAAGCACGATCACATCAGCTTTTACTAGCTTTTCTTGCTCTGCTTTTACATCGATAGTGTAGTTTTTATAAAGCTCGCTTAGTATGTCAAATTTAGCCTCTGGCAAGTGCTTTTTTAGCTCGCTCAAGATGATCTTATTCGCAAAAGAATTTTCAAGGTCGGTGTGACCTGATACGACTAAAATTTCACTCATTTTGCCCCTTAAATTTACTTTCTTAAATTTACTTGCAAACAAAGCTACTTGCCTTGCTAGCATCTCCGCCCACGTAAGTAGCCACTTTTGGATAGGCACACACTAGAAATTCCTTGCCAGCGTAGCTTTTGCTTTTTGCTAGCATGCTCTTTGGCGCTTCGCCCTTTTCATGCCACGCTTCAAGCGCACTAAGCGGATCGACGTCATCTATGCCGTTGCCGCCACCGCAGTGGTTCATCCCAGGTAACGCAAAAAATGCCGCGAAATTTTGGCTATTTTCATTATCAGCCTCTAGCTTTTTAAACCAATCCCTTTGATCTTTTGCCGAAAAAACTGGGTCTGAAACGCCAGTTACTATTATGAGCTTACCGCCATTTGCGCTAAATGTGCTAAGGCTTGTTGAGATAGCGTCATTTATCGCTGCGGTCTCGAAAGTCTTTGGCGTATCTTTGTCAAAGTCAAAATTTATCGTGTCAAAATTTGGCTGCGCTGGCGTTAAAAAGTAGTAGTTCACCGAGCCGCTTGAAAGCGTGATGTTTCTAGCGTTTGGCTTAGCACTTTGTGAGTCACCCAGCTTCCACTGCCTCCAGCCCTCAGCGCTCACGCCTGAGTCGTAAAACCAGCCGCTATAAATTTGCTCGCCTTTGCTGTTTTTAGCTCCGTTAAAGATTTTCTCTATCGCCTCTATCTTTTGCTTATCTAAATTTAGACTTTTTGGGTCAAATTTGCACGCTTCCCACGCATTAATGATCCCATCTTTTAGTCCGTCCAAGGCGTCACATTTTTCTAGTACGGCGTGGCTTAACTTGTCAAGGTCGTCCTGCGTTAGGGCATTTGCAAAAATTTTCTCGCCTTTTTCATTTTTCGGAGCTATCTTCATAAGGGCTTGGTTGTCCCACTGCTGAGCGATCGCCGCGCGAGATAGCCTAAAGCCAGGGTTTGCAGCGATGACGCCATCAAATTCAAGTGGATAGCGCTGCGCTGCCATGAGTGCTGCGCTGCCGCCATTTGAGCAGCCCATAAAGTAGCTATGTTTTGGCTTTTTGGCGTATGCGGTGGCTAAAATTTGCTTAGCTGCGTCCGTGACCTTGCCGATCGCCTGATAGGCGTAGTCTAGCCTTGCTTGCTGATCTAGCCCAAACTCAGCCGTTGGCTCTGGGTGGCCTGAGTTTGTAGTAACTACCGCGTAACCTCTAAGAAGCGCTGGCGTGGCTGTGCTTGTGTGTATCGGAACTGCACCAAGAGCAGGCGCTACAAAGCCGTCCATACCGCCTCCGCCTTGAAATAAAAACTTCTCATTCCACTGCTCTGGCAGCCTTAGCTCGTAATCAATCGCATACTCTTTGCCGTCACTGCCGGTGCGCTTATAGAGTTTGCCATGCACCACGCAGTGAGGCTTTGCTTTGATAGTGTTTTTACTGCCACCAGTTAGCGCAGACATCTTATCGGCTGATACTTCGCCACTCTCACTCCACACCGCGTCTATCATCTCGTTGTTTAAAATTTTCACATCTTTTAAACTCTCACATCCTGCCTTATCAAGGGTAAATGCCGCAGTACCAAAAAGTGCTAAGGCGCAAAAAAGTGAAATTTTCTTCATGACATCTCCTAAAATTTTACCTTGCTAAATGAGGTCTCGTTTTTTAAACCAAAGCCATCAAATTCATCTATTAGCCCCGCTCGCTCTTTGGCGTAAGCCTTGTAGTTTGCGCTGTGACGGTAGCTCTCAAAGCTAGCTTCGTCTTTATAAATTTCAACCAGCACCCACTTGTTAGGCGCGTCTTTTTGACTAAAGGCAAACTGCGCATAAGCTCCCTCATCGACGCTTTTTTGCATATATTTTTTCACTAGCTTATCAAATTTCGCATCGCTCTTTGCCTTAAGGCTTAAATTTGTGATGTGAAAGTAGCTATCTTTTAGCCTCTCTGGGGTTAAATTTTTAGAAAAAGTAGCTCGTTTTTTCAAGCTTATAGCCTTTTTACTAGCTAAAATTTCAGCGCTCGCACTTACAAATTTCTTATAGTGCGCCGAGCTTATATGCTTTTTATAAGCCGCCTCGTCCTTGTAAAACTCAAGCAGGTAAAATAGCTCTGGCTTGCTCTTTGCGCTCACAAAAAAGATAGCCTGTGTGTCTGGCTCGCTCTTTGAGCTTAGTATATTTTCCCTACCAAGCTGTTTTAACAAAGTCTTGTTATTTGGCGTCACAAGCAGCTCCTGCAAGCTCACTTTCGCCTCCGCCCCAAAGGCAAAAGCCGCCAAAACCGCTAGTAAAAATAGCTTTTTAAACATCAAATTCCCCTTATCACTTCGCCTTTTTCATATCAGCCTTAGCTTTTATCTCTTCTGCTGCCTCAAGGTCAAGCTGTGCTTTTTTAAAGGCTTTGCGGGCTTTTTCTAAGCGGTTAGAGTTTTTGACACTTGGGTTATCATCATAGGCTTTTTCTGCCTCTTCTAGCTTAATTTTTTTATCACCATAGTTCTTTTGTGCTTTTTCAAGGTTATTAGTAGCTTTATTGCCACCTAGTAGCTCAGCCTTTGAGGTTACTTTACCAGTAACTGGGTTTCTACCGATAGTTCCATCAAATTCTCTTCCTCCTCTATTTATCATGCACTCTTTTTTGCCACTAACCATTACCCCACCAATATAATTAGGTCTATTTTTTGGATCATCACAATCAACCACTTCTTCTTTAGCTTCTCCCCTTAAATGTTTATTAAAAACATCAGATCCATAGGCATTTAAATTTATGCAACCAACAAATCCTACAACAAATGCTGCAATTAATGCTTTATTTTTCATTTTACTCTCCTTGAAAATTTTAAAATTTCTCATACTTTCTCCTTAATTTTATTTTTCTAAAACTCTTTTTATCCAAGCAAAAAGCTCGTCTAGGTCGTAGTCGCCGCCGTGTCCTTGTCCCCAAACCGCTTCAAAATCAACCTCTTTGCCAGCATTTTTAAGCGAGAGTGCGAGCATAGCAGGCACGGCAAGGGCTAGGTCGGTGTCGTTTGTGCCCTGTCTTATGCGGTAAAATTTCGCTCCGTTTTTGTTTGCGGTGTAGTTCATCGCATTCATCATCTTTATGACGCTAGCCTCCGCCATCTCGCCCACGCTTCGCTCTTTTGCAAATTTAGTAAAGTGCTTTGCAGGCGTTTTGCTATCTCCAAAAAGGTCGTTTTCAGCATTTTCAAGAGCTAGGCCGTCAAAGGCAACTGGCGCTTTGGCACGTTTTAGCGAGGCAATGAAGTCTTCTAGCTTAAATGTATATCCAAGCGAGCAACCCTGCGTATCAAGAGTTATAAATTTAGGTGTGAGCGTGCTTTTGTCGCTGCTTTTTGTAGCGGTAAATGCCCTTGAGATGAGAGCACTTATATACTCTTTGAAGCTGCCCTCGCCATTTTCATCAAGGCTTAGCACGTGACCTTTGGCGTCTTTTAAATTTAGCGAGTTTAGATAGGCTGGGAATTTACTCTTTAGCTCGCGTGAGAGCTCTTTTTGCGTGGAGTTTAGCTCGCCTGTGATCATCTTTGGCTTTTTGCTTCTGTCGTTAAAAGTGCCCGCATCAAGGCTTGAAAAATCAATCCTTTCAAATTTATCCAAATCCCCAAACATCCACTCATACGCCTCGTCCTCATGCTCTAAATTTGTCACGGGGCAGTAGGCTGAAGCGGCATAAATTTGATCGTCCGCCTTTGCAGCGCCTAGCTCTTTAAGATATGGCTCATACTCTTTTGCCCCTGCGCTCGTGCCAAGAAGTGCTGACATCGCGCCGCCTGCGCTCGTGCCGTTTGAGATGATCTTATTTGCGTCTCCTGACATAAATTTGTCGTTAAATTTAAGATATCTAACGGCCGCTTTTAGATCAACTATCGCAGCTGGCGCTTTGCCGATAAATTTCTCGCCATCTTTTAGCGTCCTGCCTCTAGCGCCAACGCTTGCCACGACGTATCCTCTAAGAAGCGCTTCGAGGGTGGCATTTGGTTTTTCGTTTTGGACTTCTGGCTTTTGAGGCTTTGCGCTCATGTAGCCACCGATCGCGTTTGACATAAAGATAGCCCCTTTTTGGTCGCTAAATTTCCCCTCTGGCACATAAAAATTTAGCACCTCATAGTCGCTAGCTGGCTTTGCCACATAGACTATGCCCTCATAAGCTCTAAATTTAAGCGTCCTCTCGCCAACTTGCACGCTTTTTAGCTCAAATTTCTTTTCATCAAATTTAAGCTCGCCCCCAAAGCAAGCGCCTACTAAACAAACCCCTAAAATAGCAACTCTAACGCATTTCATGATCTGCCTTTTTATTTTGTCCTACTTTTTGTTTCGCTAGCCTTGGCGTAGGCTACCAAGGCTTTAACGCCTAGTTATCTTTTGGCTCGTATTTGACCGCATAGTCAAATTTTGGCTTACTTAGACTAAACTCAAAGCTATCTCTATCCACCGCACCAACGCAGTAATGGCTATCATAAAGGCGAAGCAAAAACTCCGCCATCTCTTCACTCGTGTGGTACTTTTTAAACGCCTTGTCGTAGTCGTAGCTCTCTTTGCTAGTTGCCACCATGCCAAATTCTGTCTTTGTGGCAGCTGGGGCCAGCACTTTTGCTTGCATCTTTGCCTGCTTGTCTTGTGCTAGCTCGTGGTAAAGCCCCTCACTAAATGCGCTTACGAAAAATTTGCTAGCGCAGTATGTGACGGCGTTTGGCACGATCTTGTAGCCTCCTATCGAAGAGATGTTGATGAGCTGCGTATCTTTGTCTTTATATTTTTTAGTAAAGAGCGTTGAGAGCGTCACAAGAGAGATGATGTTTAAATTTATCATCTGCGTGATCTTGTCTAAATTTTGCTCGCCGACCTTGTTATAGTCGCCAAAGCCAGCATTGTTTATAAGCGCTTTTAGCTCAAATTTTTCTAAATTACGCCAAAGAGCTAGGACATTTTCTTGCTTTGAAAGGTCGCAAAGCTCTATCAAAACCTCTACGTCTGCAAATTTAGCTATCTCGCTTTTTAAATTTTCTAAAAGCTCCCTGCGCCTTGCAACAAGGATCAAATTCTCCCCGCGCCTTGCAAATGCCTTTGCCACGGCCGCTCCTATGCCTGAGCTTGCCCCAGTGATCACTATATATTTTTTCATTTTGTAAATTCCTCCGGACTATAAATTTTGACACCTTCGCTGTGGTCATCTTGCGCTACTTCCACGATCACCTTAGCGATGTCAGCTGCCCTCATCGGACGATACTCGTCAAAAAAGCCTTTTGGGATAAATTTAAACGCCTTTATCGCCAAATACTCGCCAAGTCTAAATTCCTTTCTCTCAGCTTCGATAAGTGGCAGCCTAGCGATATGAAATGAGCTATATCCAAGCTCTTTTATCTTTGCTTCTGCCTGACCTTTTGCCTTTAGGTAAAACGAGCCTGACTTTCTGTTTGCCCCTGCAGCCGAGAGCAAGACAAAGCGTTTTGCACCGCACTCCAAGCCAAATTTGGCGAAATTTATAGGATAGGTCACATCGACTTTGTAAAACTGCTCTTTGTGCTTTGCCGTCTTCATCGTCGTGCCAAGCGCGCAAAATACGTCATCAGCGATAAATGGCACCTCATCTTTAAAATCATCAAAATTTACTATCTTTACTTCAAGCTTTTCATGAGCAAATTCTAGCTCATGCCTAACGAGAGCGACCACCTTGCTATAGTGCTCACTCTCGCATAAATCTTTTAAAATTTCACTTCCTACAGCGCCGCTGGCTCCTGCTATAAGGGCGACTTTTTTCATGTTTATCCTTTGTAAAATTTGGATAAATTCTATCTCGCTAAGGCAAAAATTTCGCTTATGGCCTCTTTTGTATAAATTTGCTCCAAGCCCCTGCCCTTGGCGTAGTCATAAACTAGCGCCATGATCTCGTCTAAATTTGACTCATCAACGCCGATTTCTATGAGGCTTGTTGGTGTGCCGATCTTGCTAAACCACTCTTTTAGCTTCTCTATGCCTGCGTCTGCGTCATCTACGCCAAAAATTTCTTTGCCAAAGCGCTTAAACGCCTTTAAATTTCTACTCTTATACCACTTCATCCAAGCTGGCATAACGACACTTAGCCCAGCTCCATGCGCGCAGTCCACCACCGCACCTATGGCGTGCTCGATCATGTGGTTTGGATATGAGTAGCCAGCCGTGCCGACGTAAGTTAGGCCATTTAGCGCCATCGTAGCAGCCCAGGCAAACTCGCTTCTAGCGTCGTAGTTTTCAGGCTCTTTTAGTAAAATTTCAGTCGTTTTCATGACCGTTTTGATGTTTGCTTCGATGTATAAATTTATGATCTCAGGCTGGATGCTCGCCGTAAAGTAGCCCTCGATGCTGTGAGCGATGATGTCTGAGGCTGAATAGACCAAGTACTCCTTGCTAACGCTTGCTTGAAGAAGTGGGTTTATCACCGACACCTTTGGGTAAATACAAGCGCCGTGCATGGCAAATTTCTCTTTTGTGGCTTCGTTTGTGACGACTGCGCCGCCGTTCATCTCTGAGCCAGTTGCAGCAAGCGTTATGATGTCAAAGATCATAAGCGCCTCTTTTGGGTCTTTGCCAGTAAAAAAGTCCCAAACGTCGCCGTTATATCTAACTCCAGCAGCCACAGCCTTGGCGCTATCAAGCACCGAGCCACCGCCTATGGCTAGCACGCTATCGACGCCTTGTTTTTTAGCCAAATTTATAGCCTCATTTACCTTGCTTAGCACTGGGTTTGACTTCACGCCGCCTATCTTGCAAAACTCGATGCCATTTGCGCTTAGGCTCTTTGTCGCCACGTCAAAAAGTCCATTTTTAATGATCCTGTCGCTGCCATAGATGATGAGCGTCTTTTTTGCGCCAAATTCTTTCATATATTTGCCGATGTTTTGCTCTTTGTCTTTGCCAAATTCTATTTTAGTAGGGTTTAAAAAGCTAAAATTTTGCATAGTTTTCTCCTTGTTTGCTTTTGTGATTTGAGGTAAATTTTAGTTAAATTTTCTTATTTTTAGCTATTTTTATCTGCGCTAAATTTAGAAATTTCTTAGTCTGATAGGTAGTTTTGATGTGATTTTGTCTGGATCGAAGCTGTTTTTTGGATCGCCTAAGCCTCCAAAATTTTCGCCAGTGTTAAAGAATTTTTGTAAGAAATATTCCCCTCTATACCCAAGTTCAAAAAGTAGCTCGGACATCTCAGAGATATCCTTTTCGCTTAGCAAGTCCGCATGCACGGTCGTTCTAACTTCAAATTTAAAATTTATCTCAAGCAAGTATCTAAGCGTGGCAGCAAATTTCTCATATAAATTTGAGCCAGTGATGCCGATAAATTTCTCTTTTGGAGCTTTAAAATCAAGCGCGATGTAATCAATCAGCCCCTCATCTATCGCCTCTTTTAAGACGTCACAATACGAGCCGTTAGTATCTACCTTTAAGCTAAAACCGCGTGCCTTTACCTCGCGTGCTAGCCTTAAAAAGAGAGGGTTTGCTGTGCATTCGCCGCCGCTAAAGACTATGCCATTTAGCTTGCCGACCCTGCGGTCTAAAAAGTCGCAAACTTCGCTAAAGCTTATAGTGCCATTTGACCTTACGACCTCGATGTTGTAGCAGTATCCACAGCGCATATTACACCCAGCAAACCAAATGAC
This sequence comes from Campylobacter concisus, assembly GCF_902460575.1. GTDB lineage: Bacteria > Campylobacterota > Campylobacteria > Campylobacterales > Campylobacteraceae > Campylobacter_A > Campylobacter_A concisus_AW. The sequence continues at coordinate 433,524 of NZ_CABPUY010000003.1, forward strand.
AGCTGCCACTTTGTCTGGATAGTCAAGCGTCGTAAATGGCGTTATACTAAAGACTCTTTGCAAGTTTTTGACCCCTTTTTTAAATTCAAAGGCACAAGGGGCGTGCCTTTGGCTTGCATTTTAGTTTATTTTTTTAAATTTATTCTTGTTTTTTGGCAAGAAATTTATCTCTTGCAGCAACTCGCGTATTCGTCAAATTTTATTCGCTCTTTGTGCTCGCCTTTTTTGCCGAGGTTAAAGCTCTCAACTGGTCTGTGATAGCCCATAACACGAGTATAAACAACGCATCTTGTGCGTTTATCTTGCACTTTTTCTAAAATTTCTTTTTCTGTCATTTCCTCTCCTTATTTGGATTTTTTCTTTTCATTTTCTATCAGCTCTGCATCACAAAGTGGGCAAAACTCATGCTCGCCAGCTATGTAGCCATGTTTTGAGCAGACGCTAAAGACTGGCGTTATCGTGATGTATGGGAGTTTGTAGTTTGAGATTATACTCTTTACAAGCTCTTTGCAAGCTTTAGCCGAGCTTATGCGCTCTTTCATATATAGGTGAAAGACGGTGCCGCCAGTATAGGCGCTTTGTAGCTCATCTTGCAGATCAAGCGCTTCGTAAGCGTCGTCTGTGAAATTTGCAGGTAGCTGGGTTGAGTTTGTGTAGTAGATATTATCCCCCTCGCCTGCTTGGATGATGTCTGGATAGCGCTTCTTATCCTCTTTGGCAAAGCGGTAGGTAGTGCCTTCAGCTGGTGTGGCCTCAAGGTTGTATAAATTTCCACTCTCTTCTTGAAATGTCCTTATCTTATCGCGTAAAAAGCCAACCATCTCAAGGGCAAATTCTCGTCCAAATTTAGTTGAAATGTTCTCTTTATCGTCGGTGAAATTTCTAAGTAGCTCGTTCATGCCATTTATACCGATCGTGCTAAAGTGGTTGTTAAAGTGCTTTAGATACCTCGCCGTGTAAGGATAAAGCCCTCTTTCATACATCTCTTGGATAAATTTACGCTTCTTCTCTAGGGTTGATTTAGCTAGCTCTAAAAGGTAGCTTAGTCTGTTATAAAGTGCGACCTTATCGCCTTTGTAGTTGTATCCTAGGCGGGCTAAATTTATAGTTACGACGCCTATTGAGCCAGTCATCTCAGCACTTCCAAAAAGACCACCACCACGCTTTAAAAGCTCTCTTAGATCAAGCTGCAAGCGGCAACACATAGAGCGCACGTGGCCAGGTTTGTAGGCGTTTTCGTTTTCTATCTTGTTGCCATTTTCATCATAAGTGTATTGTGAGCCGATGAAATTTTGAAAGTAGCTTGAACCCATTTTTGCGGTATTTTCAAAGAGCACGTCCGCCACTTCGCTATCCCAGTTAAAATCCTCTGTGATATTTACAGTCGGTATCGGAAATGTAAAAGGCTGCGAGCACTTATCCCCAGCTGTTAAAACCTCGTAAAACGCCTTATCTATGCGCGCCATCTCAGGCTCAAAGTCCTTGTAGGTCATATCGACTAAATTTTTCCTGCCACGCTCGTTTGCTTTTTTCAAAATTTTCTCATCTTTTACATTTGTAAAGAGGTGTATATCATCGCTCGTTGGGATCTGATCCCTTAAGTCGCTTGGGCATGTGATGTCTATGGTTACGTTTGTAAATGGACTTTGTCCCCAGCGCGCAGGGACATTTAGGTTGAAAATAAAGCTAGTGATCGCCTTTTTGATCTCGGCGTCGCTTAGATCGTCTTTAAAAACATAAGGCGCAAGGTAGGTGTCAAAGCTAGAAAACGCCTGAGCGCCCGCCCATTCGCTTTGCAAAATGCCTAAGAAATTTGCCATCTGATATAGCGCCTCTCTAAAGTGCTTTGGTGCCTTGCTCTCGACCCTACCACGAACGCCGTTAAAGCCCTCATTTAACAAGGCTCGCAAACTCCAGCCAGCGCAGTATCCTGTAAGGCAGTCAAGGTCGTGGATATGGTAGTCGCCGTTTCTGTGCGCTAGGCCTTCTTCTTTGCTATAAACAGCGTCTAGCCAGTAGTTTGCTATCACTTTGCCAGCGGTGTTGTTTATAAGGCCTGCGTTTGAGTAGCTTGTGTTTGAGTTTGCAGAAATTCTCCAGTCGGTGCCGTTTATATACTCATTTATCGTTTGGGTTGAGTTTATATAGGTCGTATCTTCGTTTAGCCCTAAAATTTGCTCGCGTTGGAGCTTGTGAGTGTGGCGGTAGAGCATGAAGCTCTTTAAAACTTCAAAATGTCCGCCGTCAAATAGCTCTTTTTCTATCGCATCTTGGATGTCTTCGACTGTTATCGCACTTGATTTTTGAAAGATATCTTGGACTACATTTGTAAAAACTTGCTCGTCATAAGCTTTATTTTCGCTGGCAAATGCCTTTTTTATAGCATCTACTATCTTGTATGCTACAAATTCTTGCCTTGTGCCATCTCGTTTTAAAATTTCACGCATCACTTGCTCTTTTCTGATTATTTTTTTGATATGGAGTTTAAAAGTATAGGACAAGAAAGCTTAAAAGATAGATAACTATTTTATTTTGTTTAATAATATTTATCAAAAAATATAAAATTTTAGAGAGTTTTATTAAGTATATTTTTACGTATTTTAGGCATTTTTAACTAAAATTTTATTATTTTTACTTAAATAATTATTTTAATTTTAGTTTTTAAAATAGTGGATTTAAATTTTTCTTCCATATAGATCTTTATTTAATT
>NZ_CABPUY010000003.1:437511-606070 GCF_902460575.1 Campylobacter concisus
ATCTTTATTTAATTTATGTTAATATTAGTCGATTTTCAAAAAAAGGAGTTTCAATGAAAAAAATCACAACGCTCGTCCTAGGTCTACTTTTAGCTGGCTGTGCATCATCCAACGGTGTAAAATCACCCGAAGATGGCATGATGAAAAGCTTTGCAAAATGCGCCCTAAAATCAGATAGCACAGTCATTATGCTAGTACCAAGTCGTGGCTTTCTTGCTGACGCAATAGCTAGCGCAACAACTAGTGTTTCAAACAACGACGGAGGTTTTTACAACAATCTAACGGATAAAATACAAGAAGGTGTGGATGCCTTTGTCATCTACGGCGAAAGTGGGATGAAAACGGAGTCACTCATGTCAAATGTCTTTACGAGACTAAAAGAGCGTAACGTAAATGGTATGCAGTTTTGTATATCAGCAGGAATAGAAAAGAGCGAGAAGCTAAGCAAGCTAGCAGATGAGCTTGGTATAAAATTAAGTTTTGTGACACTTCCGTAAATTTATAAATTTAATAGACAATTTAAAAAATTTAAGAGAGAAATTTCTCTCTTAAATTTAACTACTGACAACCCTCACACTCGATCGAACGGTCTGCTACGTCGTTTAGCTTTTCGCTGTCAGGGCTTTCAGAGCGTAGATAGTAGGTTGATTTTAGTCCAAGCTCCCATGCAAGCGTGTAAATTTCACTTAGATATCCGCCACTTGCTTTATCTAAGCTCATGAAAATATTTAAGCTTTGACCTTGATCGATCCATTTTTGGCGGATCGCGCCTGCTTTTATAAGAATTCTTTGATCAAGCTCGTAAGCTGGCGTGTAAAACTGCCAAGTATCAGGGCTTAAATTTGGCACGACATTTGGGATCATACCGCTTAGGTTGTGCTCAAACCACTTGCGTTTATAGACTGGCTCGATGGTCTGAGTGGTGCCAACAAGGATCGAGATCGAGCTAGTTGGAGCGATCGCCATTAGGTAGCCGTTTCTCATGCCGTCGCGCTTGACTTTTTCTCTTAGCTTGTCCCAGTCGCAGACATTTTCGTCAAATAGCCCGCCTTTGTCGTTTAAAAGCGCTTTTGCGTTCTCGTTTGCGGTGTCTATCGGCATGATGCCTTTGCTCCATTTTGAGCCTTCAAATTTTGGATAGATGCCCTTTTCTACGGCTAAATTTGAGCTAGCGTAGATGGCGTTGTAGCTTATGTTTTCCATTATGCTATCAATGAGCGCCAAATGCTCATAGCTGCCCCATTTTACGTTCTTCTCAGCTAGCATTTGCGCTTCGCCCATGACGCCAAGGCCGATCGAGCGAGAGGCTAGGTTTGTGTGTTTTACCTTTTTGTGCGGATAGAAATTTAGATCTATAACGTTATCAAGCATCCTAATAGCTATCGGCACGACACGCTCGATGTCCTCTTTGCTGTTTATCTTGCTTAAATTTATACTTGCAAGGTTGCAAACTGCCGTTTTACCCTCGATACTCTCTTTTTCTACGATGAAAATTTGCTTGCCTTTTAGGCTATCAAGCGCGCTAAGCTTTTTGGCTTTTTTAGTTATGCCGCTATCGACCGTGACGTCTTCTTCTTCGTCAAATAGCTCCTCGCCGCCGTCTTCATAAGTGATCTTGATCTTATAGTAGTTTGGCGCTGTGTTTTGGAAAATTTCGGTGCATAAATTTGAGCTTCTGATGATGCCCTCGTGGTCGTTTGGATTTGCTTTGTTGGCATTGTCTTTGAAGCACAAAAATGGCATGCCCGTTTCAAAATAGCTAGTTAAAATTTTCTTCCAAAGCTCTTTTGCGAGAATGGTGTTTTTCTGGATATTTTCATCGTTTTCATACTCCAAATATCTCTTCTCAAACTCCTCGCCATAAAGGTCGCAAAGGTCGCTTACTTGAGCTGGGTCAAAGAGGCTCCAGCGGCCATTTTCTTTGACACGCTTCATAAATAGGTCGTTTATCCAAAGCGCAGGGAAAAGCTCGTGTGCGCGACGTCTCTCTTCGCCTGAGTTTTTACGAAGATCGAGAAAATCGCTCACGTCCATATGCCAAGGCTCGATATAAACAGCGATCGCGCCCTTTCTAGTGCCTAGCTGATCGACCGCTACTGCGATGTCGTTTGTCACTTTTAAAAATGGTATGATACCGCCAGCTGCGTTTTTGTGTCCGTCGATACTGCCACCCATCGCACGCACCTTGCTCCAGTCCCAGCCGATACCACCGCCAAATTTTGAAAGTAGCGCCATCTCTTTGTAGCTATCAAAAATGCCTTCGATATTATCAGGCGTACTGCCTACGTAACAGCTACTTAGCTGGTGGCGTGTAGTCCTTGCGTTTGAGAGCGTTGGCGTGGCTAGCATTACTTCAAATTTAGAGATGAGGTCGTAAAATTTCTTAGCCCAGCCTTGGCTATCTAGCTCGTTTTGCGCAAGAAACATCGCGATCGCCATAAACATGTGCTGTGGCAGCTCGATGGGCATACCGCTCTTATCTTTGATAAGATAGCGATCATAAAGCGTCTTGATACCAAGGTATGCAAACTGCAAGTCGCGCTCAGGCTTGATGTAAGCGTTTAGATCCTCAAGGTCGTACTTCTCTTTTAGCCCAGGGATGATGCGGCCTACCTTTTCGCCCTTTGCAAGGTAGTCTTTTAGGTGGTTGTAGCCGTTAAAGCCAGTCACTTTGTGATAAAGGTCGAACAAAAATAGCCTCGCAGCGACAAATGTCCAGTTTGGGCGGTCGATGTCGATCTTATCAACTGCTGTTTTTATAAGAGTTTGCTGAATTTCCTCAGTCGTTATCATATCTCTAAACTGGATTTTTGCATCTACCTCAAGCTCGCTAAGACTTACGTTGCTAAGCCCTAGGACCGCTTCGTTTGTGTATTTTTTGATCTTGCTGATATCAAGCTCTTCTGTTCTGCCATTACGTTTTATAACTTTCAAAAATATCTCTCCGTGTTAAATTTTAATTTGAGATTTTATCCAAAAAGAGATAAAAACTCTCTTTGCCAAAAACTACTCAATAAATATAAAATTTACCACCAAAATGAGAAAGAGAAAGGCTTGCCAAAAACTCTTATTTTTCTAGCGCGAGGGTGATAAAAAACGTTAAACGTGGCGAGCTTTTGGGTTAGCTTTGGCTACCAAAGATTAAATGCGCCAACATTACCGATAAATTTTACTGGCGCTTGTAAAAGCTACTTGAAAAGTGCTGCCCTTGGCTGATAAATTTTGCGAGCTAAATTTAAGGTGGATTTTGTGTTAGGGTATTTGCAAGGGGCTAAATTTACCCCTTGCGTTTAAATTTATTTGCCAAAAACTCTGGCGAAAATTTTATCTACGTTTTTAGTGTAGTAGTTGTAGTCAAAACACTCTTTGATCTCGTCTTTGCTAAGGCTCTTAGTTAGGTCCTCGTCGTTTAGTAAATTTTGTAAAAATAGGCTATGGCCTTGCTCGTCGATCGCTTTTTTGCCCTCTTGTAAGTCCGCCCAGACCTTCATGGCATTGCGCTGAACGATCTTGTAGGCGTCCTCTCTAGAAATCCCACGTTGTGGCAATTGTAAAAGCACACGCTGTGAAAAGACTAGGCCGCCTGTTAAATTTAAATTTTTCATCATATTTTCTGGATATACGACTAAATTTGCTATCAAATTTTTGATGCGAACTAGCATAAAATCAGCCGTGATAAACATATCTGGCAGGATAAATCTCTCAACCGAGCTGTGGCTGATATCGCGCTCGTGCCAAAGGGCGACGTTTTCAAGCGCTGGCGTGACGTATGAGCGTAGCACCCTGCAAAGACCGGTGATGTTTTCGCTAAGGACTGGGTTGCGCTTGTGTGGCATGGCGCTTGAACCCTTTTGTCCTGGGCTAAAATACTCTTCCGCCTCATAAACCTCGGTCCTTTGGTAGTGTCTAATAGCAACTGCGATCTTCTCACAAGTAGAAGCAAGCACTGCGATAGCGCTTACCACGTGGGCGTAGCGGTCACGCTGGATCACCTGGTTTGACGCCGGGGCAGCTTTAAGACCTAGCTCCTCGCATGTCAGCTCTTCAAATTCCATCGGAGCGTGGGCTAAATTTCCCATAGCACCTGAAAGCTTGCCGTAGCTGATCGTATCTTTTGCGTCTTTGATGAGCTTTAGCGCCCTTGCGATCTCGTCGTACCAGATGGCAAGCACAAGGCCAAAGGTTATCGGCTCGCCGTGGATGCCGTGACTTCTGCCGACCATAAGCGTGTGCTTGTGCTCGTTTGCTCTGTTTTTGACTGCCTGCATAAACTCCTCAACGTCGCTGATGATGAGCTCTAGGCTCTCTTTCATCTGAAGTGCGACGGCTGTGTCGATACAGTCGCTTGAGGTCATGCCGTAGTGCACGAACCTGCTCTCCTCGCCAAGGCTCTCGCTGACGCTTGTCAAAAACGCGATAACATCGTGCTTTGTCGTCTTTTCTATCTCGTCGATACGAGCTACCTCAAATTTAGCATTTTTACAAATTTTCTCGCAGTCGCCGTCGCTTATAAAGCCAAGCTTATTCCAAGCTTTAACAGCAGCTTTTTCTACCTTGAGCCAAGCGTCGTATTTTGCCTGTATGCTCCACTTTTCAGCCATCTCTTTGCGTGAGTATCTTTCGACCATTGTTGAACCTTTTGTGTTAGTTTGCTTTTGTCCTGAAAGTATAAATTTGGCTTTTTGAGCCAGAAATCACGTCGTGCAATTTCTCTAAATTTAAGTTTTGATTATATAAAATCCGGGCTGAAATGTCGGTTATACGCTTATAAATTTGGGCTTAAGATAGCTCACTCGTTTTTTCAAAGGATCATTTTTGCCATACGTAAATAAATTTATCGCCACTGCAGATCATCAAAAAGCTTACGAAATTTTACTGCAAAATGGCTTTAGCATGAGCCAAACCCAGCGCCTCATCGATAAAGGCAGGCTGATCTGTGGCGGCAGTATCGTGAGTGAGAAAAATGCCATTTTGTGCGGCGATGTCTTTTTGATCGACTATGAGGCCAAACCAAAGGGGCTAAAGCCGATCTTTGAGTGCGAGAGCTTTGCGGTATTTGACAAGCCAAGTGGGGTGCTGAGCCACCCAAATGGCAGGCACTGCGACTACTCGCTAAACGATGAAATTTACACACTTTTTGGGCGAGATGCGAGCGTAGCACATAGGCTGGACTGCGAAACAAGTGGCGTGATAGTTGTTGGCAAAGATAGAAATTCTACGATAAAGCTAAAGAAAATCTTTGAAAACAGAGAGGTTTCTAAAAGCTACGTTGCGATGGTGCAAGGCAAGATCGAGCGAGAATTTACGATCGACGCTAAGATGGATCTAGCAAACAACTACGACGATGTGAAAATGCGAATGCAAATTTGTGAGAACGGCAAAAGTGCTGTGACTAAAATTTTGCCTATAAAGTATTTTGATGATATCGATACTACTTTAATTCGCGCTATCCCACTCACTGGCAGGCAGCATCAAATTCGGTTGCATTTGTTTCATGTGAAACACAAGATCCTTGGCGAACCACTTTATGGTTTGTCTCGTCCGCAGATCGAGAAAATTTTAGACAAAGAGATGGGCGAGCGTGAACGGATAAATTTAACTGGAGCGAAAAGACTCTTGCTTCACTCGGATGAAATTTCATTTAAATTTAATGAAATTTTTTACACCATAAAAAGCAAATTTGACGCCAAAAGTGAGTTTTATAAATTTGCAAAAGAAGCAAATAATCAAAATATTTAAATTTTAAAAAGTCTTTCTAGTAAAAATAATCTACAAAAATTTTTCGTAATTTTGCTTTTAAATTTGAAATAGAATTTCTGTTAAAAGATAGAATTAGATTTTTAGTGTCGCCACATTGTGAATTAAATTTTGGCAATCAACTTTGTGTTTTTGTTTTTCATCCACAAAATTTCATGCCAAATTTTTCAGATTTTATTTTGAAGTTTTATTTTCCTCTTTCAAAACTTTTATGATCAGCCCAAGTCCAACACCAGCAACCAACACTATAAAAATTATCTCAGCGATATCAAGAGCTGTCATTTTTTACTCACGTTAGTTTTATCGTTAGTCGGTTTTTCTTCTGCTTTAGCTGCACTCTTATCGCTAACGTTAGCTCTGAATTTTGGATTTTCATTTCGCTGTTTTAGCTGTCCGCAAGCTGCACTTATATCAAGGCCTTTGCTCTGTCTGATCGTGCAAGTGACGCCATGATCCCTTAGATATTCTTGAAATTTTAGCATGCTAGCAAACTCAGGTCGTCCAAATTCACTACCTTCATGCGGGTTAAAATAGATCAAATTTACCTTTGCCTTGATACCATGCAGCAGTTTAACCAGCTTTTTCGCATCACTAACGCTGTCGTTTAAGTCCTTGATAACAAGATATTCAAACATCACACGCTTTCGCATATCGATAGGAAATCCCCTAACAGCATCCATAACGGCCTCGATATTATACGCCTTATTTATCGGCATCAGGCGGCTTCTAAGCTCGTTAGTAACAGCATGTAGCGATATAGCCAGCAAGACACCAAGGTCCATTTCGCCAAGCTTTTTTATCTGACTACCAAGGCCGCTAGTTGAAACGGTTTGGCGGCGTGGCGATATGGCTAGACCCTCATTTAGAGCTAAAATTTTGATCGCTTTACTAACGTTAGCAAGGTTATCAAGCGGCTCGCCCATACCCATATAAACGACATTTATGCGTCTCTCGTATGGTATGTTATTTTCCCTTTTTATCCATAAAATTTGCCCTACGATCTCGCCAGCAGTCAAATTTCTAACAAGCCCACCCTTTGCTGTTAGGCAAAAAGCACAGCCCATTTTGCAGCCAACCTGCGAACTAACACAAACAGTGTAACGAGCATGACGACTAATCTTACCATCTTCGTCGCTAATCTCCTCTTTCATCGGTAGCAAAACGCTCTCTATCTTTAGACCATCTTTTAGCTCAAAAAGATACTTGATCGAGCCATCACTACTTTGCTCAAATTTCACACATTTTAAAGGATCAAAATAAAATTTCTCAGTCAGATCCTGACGCATATCCTTTGGCAAATTTAGCATTTGGCTAAATTCAGTAGCATTTTTTTTATATACCCACTCATAAATTTGCGTCGCTCTAAAAGAGGGAGAGACCAACTCTTTTAACTCTTCGATGCTAAGATCAAGCAAATTTTTCACATATTTTCCTTTACATATTTTGTTAGTAGCTCTTTGGCCGCAGAGTGATTTTTTATAAAATCAGCATGCGCATTTTCATCACAAAAATTTGTCGCTATAAAAATTCCGTAAGCTGGAATTTTAAAAATTTGAGCCACTTTTAGAACAGAAAAAAACTCCATATTTTCTAAAAAATATCCATTTTCAAACATCTTATGAGCCAAATTTTTGTCTGTCGTTATGAAATTTGATGAATTTGTTTTGATAGTTCCACGTGAAACGATAGAAGAAATTTCACACTCAATGGGCGAATAAGATCTATTTTCTATGCTAGAAATTTCAACATTTGCCCCAACCGAGCTTTCATAAATTTGCAAAATTTCACCATCTTTATATAGACCTGCAGAGCCAACAAAAACTATCTTTTCTGGCATTTGATATAAATTTCGCTCAGGATTTTTTGTCAAATTTTGGCTTAGATTTTGCAGCTCTGGGTTTGATGAGTTTGCAAATTTAGCCTCGATCTTTGCGAGGTAGTGCGGGTCAATATTTTTTAAATTTATGCTCTTTTCATCTGCTCCCACGCACGATCTTTTTTGCAAAAACTTTGTCAAATTTATCGCCATATCGACTAGCCCCACCCCCATCGGCAAGGCAAAGTCAAAAATTTCATTTTTTCCAGCTGAGATAACTAACATCAAAGCCTAACCTCAACGCCATTTGCCTTGAGATACTCTTTTAGCTTTTTTATCTCGATCTCGCCGAAGTGAAATATCGAAGCAGCAAGACACGCATCGGCTCCGGCTTCAAAAGCATCCTTAAAATGCTCCATTTTCCCTGCTCCGCCACTTGCGATAGTCGGTATAGAAAGCACGCTAAATATCTTTGTCAGCTCCAGACTAAAGCCCTGCTTGACACCGTCGTTATCCATAGACGTTAGCAATATCTCCCCTGCTCCTCGCGACTCAACCTCTTTTGCCCAAGCAAAGGCATCTTTTTTGGTATCGATCCTGCCGCCATTTATAAAAACACTATAACCATTTTCGATCTTTTTGGCATCGATAGCCACAACGACACATTGCGAGCCAAATTTCTTAGCCGCTTCGTCGATCAAATTTGGATCTTTTATCGCCGATGAGTTTAGGCTCACCTTGTCACAGCCCGCATTTAAAAGGCGAGAGATATCATCGATCGTGCGTATGCCTCCGCCAACGGTTAGGGGTATAAAAAGCTTGCTTGCGACCTTTTTTACTACATCAACTATCGTATCACGGCCAAGGTGAGAGGCTGTTATATCCAAAAAGCAAAGCTCATCAGCGCCCTCATCGTTGTATCTTTTAGCTATCTCGACTGGGTCACCAGCATCGACAAGTCCAACAAAATTTACACCTTTTACGACCCTGCCATCTTTTACGTCGAGGCATGGGATTATGCGTTTTGCAAAATGATTCAAATTTATCCTTTGTCTATCTTTCTAGCTGCCACCTCAAAATATGGCAAACTAGCCCAATTTTCTCGGTTTCCAACTATATAAATAACCTCTTTTGCTCTTGTTAGCGCCACGTTTAGCAGGTTTGGCTTGCTAGCAGCCCATGCTCTAGCGCCCTTTGTAGCTCCACCTAACACAAACACGATAACATCGGCCTCTTTACCTTGCATAGTATGGATAGTGCCTGCACCTTTTAAATTTCTACAAACATCTTTAAATGGCGTTATTATCCTGATGTTATAATTTTGGCTAGCTAGCTCGCCTGCCAAGAGCTCTTTAACCACCTCGCCCTCGGCTTTGTTGTAGTTGCCTATCCACTCCTCGCTTCTAACATCTATCCACTTTGTTTGCACGTTAGTGTTTGCAAATTTACTAGCTGCACTTCTGCCAAGTATCATCATATCATCGTAGGTAGTCTCGTTTGATATCTCAAACATAGGGTTAGCACACCTTCTATGCACGATCAGTGGTGAGCCGACCCAGATACTCTCGCCGCTACCTTTTATATATGTGCCGATATTTTGAGCCTTGTCGGCTCTTAGTTGCACAGAGGATTTAAGCAAGTTAAACTCCTCTTTTGCCTCGCAGTAGCTAAGGATCGCGTTATTTAAACTAACAGGTAGCGTTACGACTGGTTCAAGCTGAAGTGGGTCGCCAACCACCACGGCCATCTTTGAGCGAAGCAAGGCACCTAACGCGTTAGTTAAATTTGCCTGCCCTGCTTCATCTATCAAAAGCATGCCTATATCGCCATTTAAAAGCTCTTTAAAGGTGTTATTAAACGAAGCAAAAGTCGAGCTAACAACTGGCGTTAGCAAGAAGAGCCCCTTAATGATCTCACGTCTATGCTTTGCCTCTAAACCGTTTTTCTCAGCCATCTTTTCATCGTTAAAGATAACGCTAATGGCACGTAAATTTGTCCTAACAGCCTCTTTGCAGGCAAAAATGGCAGCTTTGTGCAAATTTAGCGCCTCTTTAAAAAGCTCTATCCTAGCCTTAAAAAGCTTTGTCTTGTGAAATTTCTGATCTATGCCAAATTCCATCATAAATGGCATACTCTTTTGCATCTCTTCGTTGCTCTCGCTAAAGCTGCCATTTAGATAGCTATCTAGCTCCTCGCTCCTGCCAAGTATCCTTTGGCGTCTAGCAAAGTCGCTTTGTAGCCTTTTGTAGAGATTTATCTTAGTATTTAGCTCTGCTGCCCTGCTCTCAAGCCCTACTATCTCGTCTTTTAGCTCATTTAGCCTTGCCTCATTTTTCTCTTTACTCTCGCCATTTTGCTTGCTAGCTTTTAAATTTTGCTCGGCTATCTGGCGGTTTATCTCACCAACCTTTAACGCCTCGTCGTTATACTTTTCAAAGGCCTCTGTCTTAAAAATCTGCTGAAATAGAAAAAATGGCGGCTTTTCTGGTGTGCTTAGATACTCCTGCAAAGCTTCATTTTGACTAACAACTCTTGTTAGCTCGCTAAATTCAGCCTTTTTATCCTCAAGCTCGCCACTAACGCTAGCAAACTCGCTCTCAAGCGGAGATAAAAGCTCATCTATCTGCTTGGCTGAGTTATAGCTCTCTAGCCTTCTATCGACGTCAGCTAGCTCTGTTTTAAGGCTCTTTAGCTCCTCTTCTTTGATCCTGATCTCACTAAAAAGTAAATTTACCTCGTGAAGCGCGAGGTTAAATTTCTCCTTCGCCACGTCAAAATCATCGACCCCTTCACCAACTGCCAGATATTTGCCAAGCCCCATCAAAAAGCCATCTTGCTCCAAAAATTCGCCATACTCTTTTGTGATCTTGTCATACTGGCTATGAGTAGCCTCGATCTTTACGCCGTTAATTGCATTAAAAACGAAATTTGACTTGTTTTGCTTTGAGCCAAGCGCCACGCAAAAAAGCCCCCAAGCTGGCTTTGAGATAAAGGACTTCTCGCCAAATTTGCTCTTTTCGTCAGCCGAGAGCAGTCTTGTGGCTATAAATTTAAAATAATCAATCTCGCCCTTATAATCCCCTATGCTCTTTAGCTGACTTAGCTCTTTGCTCAAAATTTCAACTGCGCCGTTATTACAAGAGCTAACGACCATCTCGTAGCCTTGCAGCTCGTCATTTAGTCTAAAATAAAGCGCCTTTTCGTCGCTGTCATAAACTGGTTCAAAGATATCGTGCCTGCTCATTTGCGCGAGCTTCATCGCCCTAAGTGTCACCACTTCAGCCATCACATCCTTTAAAAGTGTCGTTTTCCCAGTGCCTGGAGCGCCATTTACGCTATAAATCCCGCCGTTACCTTCTTTAAATTTCTCTATGATGTTATTTAGCGCCATTTGCTGTGAGAAATTTAGGGCAAAATCACTCGCAAAAGCCGATCTTGGGTAGCGCTCAGCTTTAAAAAAGTCCCTCACTGCCCTTTGATTTAGCTCATCTCTAACATCAAGCCTCTCAAATTTATTCTCACTGCCCTCGTCTAAAAACTGATCCGTCAGCTCGTGCGTCCTGCCTGACTCGTAAAATTTGATAAGCAAATTTATATCATCTATAAAAAAGCTATTTAAAAGGGCGTCATTTTCTTTAAAATTTGGGTCAGCGATCCTTACTTCAAGCCTGATCACGTCTTTGCAAAATGGCGTCTTTAGCGAGCTTTTTAGCTCCTCATGGACCGCTTTTACATAGTCACTAAGCCTCATTTTCTCTTTATGGATAGAAATTTTATCCTTGATGTGCTCGCACTCTTTGTTAAAGTCGTTTTGACTGATCTCTTTTAGGTGATTTAGGCGCACCATCGCCCAAGGAGCTGTTGGGATAAAGAGCTCATTTGAGGAGTTTGGCGTAAAAAATGGGCTTAGTTCATCATCTAAATTTGCATCTTTTAAAGCAAAATTTTGCTCATTCTTGCAAAAGACTAGATCGCCAGAGAGCTTAAGCTTATAACAAAATGCCTTTTCAAAGCTCGTTTGCTCAGAGCGTAGCTCCTCTAAAATTTGCTCTTTTTCAAATTTCACCTTTGCTAGCTTTGATATCGCAAGGGCGAGCAAGTCAGTCTCAAAAATGCCGCCATAAATTGAAATTTCTACACCATTTTTTAAAAGCGACCTGTCAAATGCTCTTAAAATTTGTAGAAATTTCTCATCGAAATTTGCGATCTCAAGGTCCATTGATTTTTTAAATTTGCTATTTGTCTTTTTTGGTTCGTCTAAGGTTTTTGGCTCTAAATATTGTGATAATAAAAAGTATTTTAAGGTATTTGCCCTACTCAAATTTGCGCCTTATTTTGTTGTTATTTAGTGATTATAGTCCATTTTATATATGATTAAACTAAACTTGTAATCATTGTATAAGTAATTTTTGGCTAATATCGCGGCTATGATAAAGGCAAAAAAGCACTTTGGACAGAATTTTTTACAAGACAAAGCGACACTAGATAAGATCATCCAAGCGATACCCAAGGACGTAGCAAACGTCGTTGAGATTGGGCCTGGCTTAGGTGATTTGACATTTAGACTTTTGCAAATTTATAAGACGACCTCTTTTGAGATAGATTGTGAGCTGTTTCAAATTTTAAAGGTCAAATTTGCAAATGAGATCCAAAATGGACAATTAAAACTTTTTTGTAAAGATGCTTTAGAGCAGTGGCAAGAAAAGGGCGGACTAAGTAGCCAGAACTACTTTTTGGTCGCAAATTTGCCCTATTACGTTGCTACGAAGATGATACTAAATGCGATAGATGACGAAAAATGCCTTGGGCTTATTGTGATGATACAAAAAGAGGTTGCTCTTAAATTTAGTGCAAAGAGCAAGGATAAAGAATTTAGCGCTTTATCGATCCTCGCATCACTGCAAGGCAGGTGTGAGCTTTTGTTTGACGTGGATGCAAAGCTTTTTAATCCACCTCCAAAGGTCACATCTTCAGTCATCAAACTACAAAAAACAAAAAAGATTTTTGGCAAAGACGGGATATTCAAAGATGCAAAACAATACGAGGCTTTTAAAGCATTTTTAAGAGCTGCGTTTGCTTCGCCAAGAAAGACGCTTTTGAAAAATTTATCCACAAATTTTGACAAAAAGGCGTTAGAAGAAATTTTTGAAGACCTAAGCTTAGCTCAAAATTTACGTCCACATGAGCTAGATGTCGATTCTTATCTAAAAGTATTTGAAAGATTAAAGGAAGATAATGAACGACAAAAACGAAGAGAAAGTTGTAACTAACCAAAGTAAAAACAACAAAAGACGAAGATTTAGACCAAAAAATAAGCCAAAACAAGAGGGCGAAACTACCGAGCAAACATCACTAGCAAGCAAAAGTGTGATAGATAACTTCTTTGCAGCAGAGCAGGCTGAAGCGCATGCCGAGCCAAAGAGTCAAAATCCTCGCCCAAAAAAGCAAAGAAATAATAAAAATCAAAACAAAAATGGCGAAAATAATAAGCCAAAAGAGCAAAAAGAAAAACCAAAACAAGAGCAAAAAACTGAAGTTAAAAACGAGACAAAAGAGCAAAAAGAAAAACCCAAAAAAGCTAAAAAACCAAAGAAAAATTTACCCGCAAAGCTAAATGGCAACGAGCAGTGGCAGCAAGACATCGCAAGCGCGATGGAGGCAAACAAAGCCACTCACGAGCTAAGACTTGAGCCACTAAAATATCTAAATTCAAGCGAGCATAAAATTCGCATAACTCCACTTGGCGGTCTTGGCGAGATCGGCGGCAATATGACGGTCTTTGAAACTGAAACTAGCGCTATAATCGTTGATATCGGCATGAGCTTTCCAAGCGAGAGCATGCACGGCGTGGATATCCTCATCCCAGACTTTGACTACGTTCGCAAGATAAAAGATAAGATAAAAGGCGTCATCATCACTCACGCGCATGAAGATCACATCGGTGCGGTGCCTTACTTTTACAAAGAGTTTAAATTTCCTATCTACGCCACACCGCTTCCACTTGGCATGATAAATAATAAATTTGAAGAGCACGGACTAAAGCAAGAGCGCTCACTCTTTAGATCGGTCGAAAAAAGAAAACCATATCTCATAGGTGACTTTGAGGTCGAGTGGATACATATAACCCACTCTATCATCGACGCTTCAGCACTTGCGATCACGACAAAAGCTGGCACAATCATCCACACAGGCGACTTTAAGATAGACCACACACCGATAGATGGCTACCCAACTGACCTTGGCAGACTAGCGTATTATGGCGAGCGTGGCGTGCTTTGTCTATTAAGCGACAGCACAAACAGCTACAAAGAGGGCTTTACGAAGAGCGAAAGCAGCGTTGGCAAGACCTTTGACGCGATATTTTCAAAGGCAAAAGGCCGCGTCATAATGAGCACATTTAGCTCAAACATCCACCGCGTCTATCAAGCGATCGAGTGGGGTCTAAAATACAACCGCAAAGTCTGTGTCATCGGCAGATCAATGGAGAGAAATTTATACACTGCTATGGAGCTTGGCTACATCAAACTTGATAAGAAAATTTTTATCGATGCAAACGAGGTTGGTAAATTTAAAGATGACGAGGTGCTTATCGTCACTACTGGCTCTCAGGGCGAGACTATGAGCGCACTTTACCGCATGGCGACAGACGAGCACAAATATATAAAGATAAAGCCGACCGATCAGATCATAATCAGCTCAAAAGCGATCCCAGGCAATGAAAACAGCGTCTCAACGGTGCTAAATTTCTTACTAAAATCAGGCGCAAATGTCGCTTATCAAGACTTTAGTGAGATCCACGTCAGCGGTCACGCAGCGCAAGAAGAGCAAAAGCTGATGCTTCGCCTCATAAAACCAAAATTTTTCTTGCCAGTGCATGGCGAGTACAACCACATCGCAAAGCACAAAGAGACGGCCATCAGCTGTGGTGTGGATGAGAGAAATATCTATCTAATGAGCGACGGCGATCAGATGGAGGTTTGTCAAAAGTACCTAAAACGTGTAAAAACGGTAAAAACTGGCAAAGTCTTCATAGACAATCAAATAAATAAACAAATCGCAGACGACGTCGTCATCGACAGACAAAACCTCGCTGAAGCAGGCGTCGTCATGATAATCGCTCAAATTTCACGTCACGGCGCAAAACTCATCAACAAGCCTCGCGTCATCAGCTACGGCCTTGTGGGCGACAAGCAAGACGCCGAGTTTAGAAAAGAGATGGAGGGCGTGCTAGAGCAGTATCTAAGTAACGTCAAAGAGGAGCTTTTAAAAGATAGCAGACTACTCGAGTCACAAGTGCGCCAAGTGATCAGAAAGCACATATTTAGAAAGGTCAAAAAGTACCCAACTATCGTGCCGATCATCTATCTAATGTAAGGAAAATTTATGCAAAAAGCCAACCAAATCGCCGCTGAAGTCTTAGAGATAGAGGCAAACGAGCTTTTAAGACACGCTAAAAGCGTAGAGATAGAAGATGCTGTAAATTTGATATATAACGCAAAGGGCAAAGTTATAGTAACAGGCGTGGGTAAGAGCGGTCACGTGGGCGCAAAGATCGCTGCCACGCTTGCAAGCACCGGCACGCCAAGCTTTTTCTTACACCCGACAGAGGCTATGCACGGCGACCTTGGCATGATAGAAAAGGACGATGTCTTGTTAGCCATTAGCTTTAGTGGCGAGAGCGATGAGCTTGTCAAAATTTTGCCTCACGTAAAGCGCTTTGGCGTAAAAATCGTCGCCATGGCAAGGAGCAAAACAAGCTCGCTTGGTAAATTTAGCGACGCTTTTATAGATATAAATGTAGAAAAAGAGGCGTGCCCACTAAATGCCGCTCCAACGGCATCAACCACACTAACGTTAGCTCTTGGCGATGCGTTAGCTGTTTGTTTGATGCAAAAGAGAGGCTTTAAGAAAGAAGACTTTGCAAATTTTCACCCAGGTGGCAGCCTTGGCAAGAGGTTATTTTTAAAGGTCAAAGATGTGATGAGAAGCGAAAATTTACCAATAGTCCGCTGGAATGCAACCCTAAAAAGTGCGATCGATACGATGACGCATGGCAAGCTTGGCACGGTTTTAATAGTCGATAAAGATGGCGTGTTAGACGCCCTTTTAAGTGACGGCGATCTTAGGCGTGCGCTTATGAGAGAGGACTTTGACCTAGAAGAGCCAGCGATGAAATTTGCAACACTGCATCCAAAAGAGATAGATAACAAAGAGATGTTAGCCGTAGATGCGTTAGCCCTCATAGAAAAGTATAAAATTCAGCTTCTAGCCGTTGTAGAAAATGGCGTACCCGTGGGCGTTTTACATATCCACGACCTTGCAAATTTAGGACTATAAAATGGAAAAAACAAGACTAAATAAATTTATCTCACATAACACAAACTACTCACGCCGTGAGGCAGATGAGCTGATAAAAGCTGGCAAGGTTAGCATAGCAGGACGTGTGGTTAGCGACCTTGCCACAAGCGTGGATGAAGATGACAAAGTGCGTATAAATGGTCGTTTGATAAAGCTAAAAAAAGAATTTACCGTTATCGTTTATCACAAACAAAAGGGTGAGCTCGTTAGCAAGAAAGATGACCGCGGACGAAAGACGATATATGACACGTTAGATAAGAAATTTGCCAAATTTGTTAGCGTAGGGCGCTTAGACTATGCAAGCGAGGGGCTACTTTTACTAACTGACGCCCCAGCGATCGCCACAGCGCTAATGAATAGCGACTTAGAGCGCGAATACTACCTAAAGGTAAAAGGCGAGGTAACAAAAGAGGTGATAGAGGCGATGACAAATGGCTTTTTCGCCAAGGACGCCACCAAGGGCGCTCACGCAAAAACAACTATAAAATCAATGGAATTTAAGCCATTTCTAGCTTATAAAGTCTTTGGCTCAAGCGGTGGTTACACAAAACTAAAGGTCATCATCAATGAGGGTCAAAATAGGGAGCTTCGTCGCTTCTTTGGCTACTTTGATCTTGAAGTGATGGATCTAAAACGTGTTAGTTTTGGGCGTGTTAGCCTTGATATGCTAAAGCCTGGCAAATGGCGCTACTTCGAAAATAGCGAATACGAAGACCTAAGAGACTTTTTAAAAGTTAATAACGTTAGATACTAACATTAGGCTTGTTTCTATAACAAAGAGACAGGCCAGACCACAATAACTACGAATTTGTAAAATGGAGAAAATAATGAAAAAGGCTGTTTTTTTATACACAATCTTACTAACTATTGGATTCTCCAAGGATCTAGTAGAACTTGGACTTGAGGCTTACAGCAAAGGTGACTACAACAAAGCAGTCGAGATATTTACTAAAACTTGCAATGATGGAAATAATGGCAATTGCTATAATTTAGGACTTTTGTATATAAATGGCCAGGGTGTAAAACAAGACTACAATAAAGCAGCTAAATTATATGAAAAGGCTTGTAATGGTGAAATTATTCAAGCTTGTTATAACTTAGGATTTTTATACTATAACGGTCAAGGCACTACACAAGACTACTATAAAACTGCTCAATTGTGGCAAAAAGTTTGTGATGCCAAATATAGTATTGGTTGTTATAATTTAGGGCTTTTATATGAGGATGGTCAAGGTGTAGAGCAAGACTACAATAAGGCGGCTAGATTATACGAAGAAGCTTGCAATAATGGACATGCACTAAGCTGTTCTAATCTAGGTGTTTTATATATAAAAAACCAAGGTGTAGAACAAAACTATAACAAAGCCATAGAGCTATACAATAAATCTTGTGACGGTAAAAATGCTATAGGTTGTTTTAATTTAGGAAATTTATACGAAGAAGGCAAATATCTAAAGCAGGACTACTATAAAGCGGCCAATCTATATAAACAAGCTTGTGATGGCGGATATGCTAATGGCTGCTATAATCTAGGTAATTTTTATGAAAGAGGACAAGGGGTAGAGCAGGACTATACCAAAGCTATCAAACTATACGAAAAAGCTTGCGATGGCAATATCGCCCAAGCCTACCACAATTTGGGAGTTTTATATGTAAATGGTCTGGGTGTAGAGCAAGACTATTATAAGGCAGCTCAATTATGGCAAAAAGCTTGCAATGACAGATACAGTATGAGTTGTTACAACTTAGGAATTTCATACAATAATGGCCAAGGTGTGAAACAAGACTATTATAGAGCGGCTGATCTATACAAACAAGCTTGTGACGATGGAGTTAGTGATAGCTGTTCTAATTTAGGAATTTTATATGAAAACGGTCAAGGTGTAGAGCAAGACTACAGTAAGTCCCTAGAATTATATGAAAAAGCTTGCAATAATGGATACAATCGCGGTTGTTTTAATTTAGGAGCTTTTTATCTAAAAGGCAAAGGCGCAAAACAAGACTACCACATAGCAAAAGAATATTTTTATAAAGCTTGCGAATTAGGGCTTCAACCAGGGTGTGACGTTTATAAAAAGTTAAACGAAAAAGGCCTTTAATACTAAAAATAATCCAACAGGGTTCTAGCAAATTTAGAGCTTCATAAATTTATATCTTATTTTCTGAAAGTAGGATGTTTATATATGGATTTAGCAGCGTTTCGCCGCGTGCTGCGTAGAGCAAGACCTCTTTAAAGTAGTTGTCGTTTATGCCGTAAGTGTGAAACTCATACGCCCCTATGCCGTATCCCATCGGCGTGATATCGACCCTTGAGTACCATGCATCTTGCGCTAGGATGTAGCGGTTTGTATCTCTTGAATAGACATATAACTTGATCTTATCTTTGCTCTTTTGCGCCATATACCAGATGAAAGAATTTGTGATGTCGTTAAAAAAGTAGATGTCGCCATTTGGCATGATCGCCTGAGCTGTGTCGTTGTTATCAGCGATGAGCGTCCTGCTCTCATAACATATAAATTTATTTGGCGTTAGCTGCTCTATGGGCTCAAATTTACCGTTATTTAGGACTAAAATTTTATCATCGCTTATGTCGGCATTATAGGCGAGCACGGCTAAAACTAGAGCTAGCAAACAAAGAGAAAAAATTTGCTTTATCAAAATAAAAATCCTCTTAACAAATAGTATTTGAGCACGTAAAGCGAGCATATCAGCACGCAAACACTTAGCCAGATCGATGAAAATTTAAGCTTGTGCGAGTAGTTTGTCTTTGTGATGATCTCCACAAGGTATGGCATAAGACCATAAAAAATGCCCAAAAACAGAGTGCCCCAGATGAGGTAGCCAACGTAAAAATAGTCGCTTCTTAGCATGCAGTATGGGCATTTGTGATTTGGCTGCTCATAAACGTAAAGCCCAAAAAAATAGGTGATAGCGTAGTAGCTAAGCACCAAAAATAGCAAATTTGCCACAAAGCTTGCCATACTTTGCTTTAAGAAATTTAGTGCCAAAATGACAAAAAATAGCACGAAAAAGGCGCTTATTAAGCCAAAATTTGTATAGCCAAATGGCAGCTTTGGAGCTTGAAAAGTGACCGAGCAGCAAAAGACTGGCACTTTTAGTGGGATGTTATAAAAAAACGAAATTTCTATGCCAAGCTCTATTAGTATCATCACAAAAAGGCAGATGAAAATGGCATATTTTTTCTTTAGATATGGGAAATTTAGAGCCTGCAAGTCAAGTTTGTTTATAACCAGCCAGATACCAAGCCCAAAGATGAGCAAAATTTTAGTGAGCATCAAGATGCCGCCAAATTTATTTGAGCCGATCACGCCAGCTGAGCACATAGCCCCTGGCACGATGTCAGAGAGCTCGTTTAGACAAAGTGCGAAAAATATAAACAAAACGATCTTTGTGCAGACACTAAAGAGCAAGATCGTATTTACAAGGTAGTTTTGCTTTTCAAGTGAGTATTGAAGCGATGTTAGCGCGTTATAGTCCCACGATCTAACGATCCTCACGACATAAAATAGCGAAATACTCATCAAAACTAACAGCACAAACTCCGCTAACAAAAAGGCGATAACGGCGTTTGATAAAAATACGCTCATACTATCTCTCCGTTTTGCAAGCTAACAACTCTATCTGTGGCGCTTAGCTCGTCAAAAATGCTATCGTGAGTGGCGACGATGACGCTTTTTTTAAGCGCCTTAAATGACTCTAGCAATCCTAAAAATGCACGTGCATTTTGCCTATCTAAATTTGCCGTTGGCTCATCAGCCAAAATGATATCAGCGTCCATTGACAAAGCCCTAGCCACCGCACATCTTTGACGCTCGCCACCGCTTAAATTTGATACGTTTTCATCTCTTTTGTGTGTGATGTTTGCAAGCTCAAGAGCCTTTTTTATCATCTCTTCACGCACGTTTGCTTTGAAATTTGTTAGAGCAAACGGAGCTAACAAATTTTCATAGACGCTTAAGCCCTCGATGAGGTTAAAATTTTGAAAGACAAGTCCAAGTCTTTTGTGTCTAAACTCAGAGCAAAATGCGTCAGGCAGCTTTGCTATGTTAGTGCCGTCTATCAAAATTTCTCCGCTAGTTGGCTTTTGAAGTAGGGCTATGAGCGAGAGCAGGGTGCTTTTACCACTTCCGCTAACGCCTTTTAGTATCACTAACTCGCCGTTATTAACGTCTAAATTTATATTTTTTAGAGCGCAAAACTCGTTTTGCTTGCCTTGGTTATAAACTAGGCTAACTCCTCTTATATTTATCATTTTAGCCCCTCATTTATGTCGCCACACGCTACACGCCACGACGGGATAAGGACAAATGCCAAAAATGGTATGACGCCAAAGACAAAGATCAAAAAAAGCTTATCAAACTCCAAAATAGGCGTGAAATTTGTAAAATTTAAAAGCTCATCGCCTAAAAATATCCCCTTTAAAAAAGGAGCATTAAAAACAAATACAAAGAGATAAGCTAACATAACGCCAAGCAAAAAGGCGCTAACGCTAACGATGAAATTTTGTATAAATTTTAAAAATATGATCTCTTTTATACTAAAGCCGATGCTTCGCAAAATGGCTATCTCACGCTTTTTACTGCCGTAAGCCAGCGAAATTTGGTTTTTTAGTAGCACAAAAAATATTAGCATAACGCTAACATAAATGCTCATAAAAATTCCACCCTTATAGTAGTAAAGATGCCTGATGTTTGCCACCTCGTCTTCTATGCTAACGGCAAATGAATTTGGATATAAATTTTCTATCTTTAAAGCCACTTGGCTGATCTCTTCGCTATTTGGCACATCGACATAGAGCTTTGTGTATTCTTCATCTTTTAAATTTAAGATAGCTCTTAGCGTTTTTGGATGCAAAAATATGGCGTTATTTGTGATAAGTCCGCTTTGTTTTGGCATGGTTTTTACTATTTTCACTGGTATCATGCGCTCTTCTGTTAAGAAGTTAAAGCTCTCGTCGTAGTAAAGCTCGTTAATAGCAGCTTTTACGCCCTCGCCCACGATCATCTCGTCCTCTTTTAGGCTATCATCCTCATATAGATGAAACCAAACGCGCTTTTGCACGAAGTAGTACTCCCCATCAACCACGCCTCTAACGTCAGCCACGCCATCGATCTTTGAGATGTCATAGATGTAGCCAGGGTGCATGAGGTCGTTTTTACCAGCACGAAAGGCACTAACTACGATACTTGATCTATCTTTTACTAATCTTATGAGATCATGCTGGATCGAGCCAGAGATGAAAAGCACCGAGCTTAGCACAAAGATAATGAGCGCAAAGAGGCAAAAGCTAAAGAGATGATCCTTTTTGTCTTTAAAAAGCAAGATCACGGCGTAGTTTATGAAATTTCTACTTATCATAGACAAAGCCCTTTTGCTCTTTTAGGCTAAAGCTAGAAGCTAAATTTGCCCTTGTTATCTTTGAAATTTCTCTTAGCTCATCTTGCTTTGCTTTGTGGTCAAAGCTAAGGTAGTGCGCCGCTAAAAGCGTGTAAGAGAGCCCAAAAAATAACGCCAAAAATGCTAGAAATTTCACTTTATTTACCGATAAATGTCTTTATCTCGTCAAATTTTATGACACCTTTGCCAGCGTGATCTTTCATAAAGCTATTTGCCTTTGCTTCGTCTTTAAACGGGATAAACTCCTCGCCCATCGGTCCAAAAACGTTTGAGCCATGAACGTAAAACGCCTCTTTTGCATCAAGCTTTTCAAGCGTGTAATAATCACTCACATAGGCCTCTTTTGCCATCTCATCAGCAAAGTAAAAGTGCGCCATATCTTTTACGCCGTCAAAGTAATAGTCCTTGCCACCAGCTTTGATAAGCGTCGCCCACTGCTTGTTTTTTATAGGCATGCCACACACCGCACATCTTGCATCCTTTGGTAGCTCGATGCGCTCTTTTGCCCCTTTATAGGCGTTTATGTTTGCCTCACTCGTCAAATTTCCAGCCCACAAGGCAAAAACCGCACTAAGCAACAAAGCTATAAATTTCATCTTATCTCCTTTAGTTTCTCTTTTTCTAACTCGCCCTTTTCATAGAGCTTTTTTAACATCTCATCATCAAAGTCTATCTCGTAGTAGCCCTTTACAAACTCGCTAAATTTATCAAACTCATCAAAGGCATACCCAAGCAGCCAGCGTCCACCGTTATTGCCACCGACTAAATTTTGATGCTCCGTCCCGTCATACCAGATAAAAAAGGTCGTTTGCTCTATCTCATCTGGCAAGAAGTAAGAGCGAAATTTAGCAGCTTCGCCACCATAAATTTGCTCTATCACGCTTTTGTCTGCCATTCTAAGCGAATTTAACTCATTTTCATGATCAAACCCTCTAACAAGCACCGCCTCACGCGTAAATATCACATCGAGTAGATCGCCCTGCCCGTTATCTACCACGTATCTTAGGCTATTTTCATCCTCTCTTTTTGAAATGAGCCGTAGATACTCTTCATCTGGCTCCAAAAAAGCACTATCAAGCGCATATAGCGCCTCTAGGCTTGCCTCTTTATTGCCCCAGTTTTTAAAACTCATCAATTCTTTCCTAAAATTTCTAAATTCTCGCACGCCTCTTTTAAGCCATTTTTGCAGCTTTTAGTGAAAATTTCACGTGCTTTTTCCACGTCCTCTTTCACGCCTTTGCCCTCAGCTAGCATAATAGCGTAGTTGTTGCAGCCCTTTTCATAGGCGTATTTGCACGCTTGCTCGTAAAGTTTTGTCGCTTTTGTAAGGTTTTGATCAACGCCTTGCCCATAAACATATAAAAAGCCAAGATTATCACATCCTATGCCAGCTTCGTTTGCGCAGGCCATCTCGTAGTATGTTTTGGCTTTTGCGTAGTCTTTCTCGGCGCCTTCGCCTTGAGCATACAAGTAGCCAAGGTTGCTACATCCTATGCCATCACCTGCTTTGCAAGCCTTTTCATAGAGCTCTTTTGCCTTTTTTAGGTCTTTTTCCACGCCAGTGCCGTTTGCATAAAGCAAGCCAAGCTCGGTGCAGCCCTCGTTGTCGCTGCATGCCTTTTCATATAGTTTGACCGCTTTTGTTAGGTCTTTTTCTACGCCTTTGCCCTTTTCATATACATAGCCAAGGTTGCTGCAAGCCATAGAGAAATTTTGATCGCAAGCCTTTTCATAAAGCATAGCCGCCTTTGCCTCGTCCTTTTTGACGTTGCCATCACCCCTGCTGTAAAGCACAGCTAGGTTGTAGCAGCCTGATGCCTTTTTCTCTTTATCGCAAGCATCTTCATAAATTTGCGCTAGTTTGTTGTGATCATCTTTTGCGCTTAAAGCCTCTTTGATGTAGCCAGCATTTAAAACGCACAAACTAGCAGCCAATAAAACCAAACTCTTCTTCATCATATCTCCTAAACTACTTTTATATCTCTGCCGCGGTAGGCTAGGGCGATCAGCAAGGCAAGAGCCGCCAAGATCAAGTATATTAGCCAAGAAACGCCAAAGCTCTCGCCATTTGCGTATGAGTGAAGCCCGCTAAGGTAGAAATTTACACCAAAATATGTAAAAAGCACCGAAGCAAATGATAGCACGCTAGCTGTTAAAAAGGTAAAAACGCCCCTTAGCTTTGGTATAAACCTTAGATGAAGCACTATGGCATAGACGATGATCGTGATGTATGACCAGCTCTCTTTGCTGTCCCAGCCCCAGTATCTGCCCCAGCTCTCATTTGCCCAGACGCCGCCTAAGAAATTCCCTATAGTTAGCAAGCTAAGTCCAATAATAAGGCTTAGCTCGTCGGTTGCGGCGAGGTATCTTATCTGCTCGCTAAGCTTTTGCTCGTTTTTGTCATTTTTTAGAGCCATCAAGATAAGTCCCACAAGCCCCAGCACAAAACCAAAGCCCAAAAAGCCGTAGCTTGCTGTGATGACGCTTACGTGCACACTAAGCCAAAATGACTTTAAAACTGGGACTAAATTTGTTATTTGTGGGTTTATGAAATTTAGATGAGCAACCAGCAAGCTAACACTTGCAAAGAGCGAAGCAGCGCCAAGTGCGAAGCTTTGATGCTTGAAAAATAGCACTCCAGCTAGCACGCTTATAAGCGAGATATAGACTAAACTCTCATAAGCATCGCTCCAAGGTGCGTGACCTGAGATGTAGGCACGTAGGGCTAAATTTAGAGCATGCACTATAAATGCGGTAAAAAACGCAAGGCTCAAAGCCTTTTCAAACCTAAATTTCCTTCCAAAAAAGAGCCTATAAAAGCCAAGAGCGAGCGAAGCAAGAGCTAGGATCATGTAAAAATAGATAAGAAATTTAAATATCTCCATTTGGTTGTAAAGCACTTCAAGGCCGACTTTTGCCTCGCTTGGCGCAAGAGAGCCTAGAGTGCTTCTTTGATAGTTTGAAATTTGCTCCAAACTCTTATCAGCCTCTTTGCACTCGCCACTTTTTACGCAAGGGCTTAAATTTTCTATATAAGCGCCTAAAACGCTCTTAAACTCGTTTGAAATTTCATTTGAGCCAAAGGCTTCATTGACTGATAGCCACGTGATAGTATCACCATTTTTAGCGGGGATAAATTTTAAAATTTCTCCCTTTAGTGCAAGGTATAAGACATTTAGCCTCTCATCAAATTTAATGACGTCGCTATCAAATTTATCTCTTTTTGAGGCGGATTTTTCATTTGCAGCCTCTACAAATTTAGCCAGCTTATACTCGCCATTTTCGTTAAAAACGTCCTTAAAGCTAGCAAATTTCTCACTAACGCCAAGAAGCTCGCCCACACGATCGCTTGTGATCTTTACCATCCTTTTATCCATCCACTCTTGTGGCGAGATGGCAAAAGAGAGCATGAGCTCATCGCTACTAAGCCCAAAGAGCGTCGTTTTGGTTGAAATTTTGCTTATTACCGCCCTTGTGTAAGAGCTAGCTGGGGCGATCCTGCTATCAGTTTGAACTAAAATTTTGGCAAATTTATCTGCGTGAGCTTTAAAATTTATGGCTTCATCGCTTGCGAAATTTGGCGTGGCATTTAGTAAAAGTAGAGCCAAAAACGCAAACTGCGTGCCTTTTATGAAGTTACAAAGTCTAAAAAATCGGCTCTTTTTGCTAAATAAATTTCCCACAAAGCCAAGGCAAAGTAGAAAATATCCGATATAAGTTGGCACTTTACCAGGATCAAAGCTGATCTCAAAGGCGCTTCCAAGCTCGTCAGCGTCGTATGATGATTGAAAAATTTTATAGCCCATGATGCTTAGTGGGTGATTTAGCGAAATTTCATGCTCGCTGCCTGCGATATTTACCCTGCTCGTGTAAGATGATGGGCTATTTAGCCCTGCGTAGCGCTCTAGGATAAATTTATCAAGCCTTAGTGAAAATGGTAAATTTATCGCCCTTGAGCTAAAGTAAAATTTCGTCTCTTGCCCGTCAAAGCTCAAAATGCTTGGCTCAAGATCGTATCCAGCGCCACCTTTTAGCTTGGCGCTTTTGCTCTTTTCATTAGCAAAGCCAGCCTCTATGCTAAGCGTGGCTGGAGCGTTTTTCTCATCTTTTTTGTAGCCAACTATCTTTATAATAAATTCTTTGCCGTTTATATCTTTTTTGAAGCGAAAGTCGTTTTTGCCAAGTAGGCTAAGTTTTAGTGGATATTCAAAGCTCTCATTTGAAATTTGCACTCTTAAAAAAGGCTTTGTACTTTGCATATAGTTGCCGCTCTCGCCCACTCTAAGATGCAATACACCCTCTTCGCCAAAGTATCTTGTAAGCGCAGCACCGATGAATATCAGAATAAAAGCAAGATGTATCAAAAATGCGCCAAATTTCTTATACATCTTGGTTTTTAGGGTGCTAATAGCTAAACAAATAGCACAAGCTGCCATGACGCACTCGTACCAGAGCGCTTCATAAACAAGCACTCTAGCCGTCTGTGTGTCATAAAAATTTTCCAAAAAGGTCGCCACCCCTGCACCAAAAGCAAGGATAAATAATAATATTAAAGACAAGCGATAAATGTTTAAAATTTTCATCACTTGCCCTTAAGCCTTAAATGCTATAAGTCTGTCCTGCATAAAGTATAAAAACCCTAAGCAATAAAACGCCAACGACTGCTGCAAACGAGCCAAGGTAGAAGCTAAA
Source organism: Campylobacter concisus (assembly GCF_902460575.1). GTDB lineage: Bacteria > Campylobacterota > Campylobacteria > Campylobacterales > Campylobacteraceae > Campylobacter_A > Campylobacter_A concisus_AW. Next base: position 463,553 of record NZ_CABPUY010000003.1, read on the forward strand.
TTTCATCTTGCCAAGTGCGAAATTTAAAACAAGAGGCAAGACAAAGCCAACTAAAACAACCCCAAGCCAAAAGAATTTAGCCCAAACGCCACTATAAAATGCAACTGCTGCAACTTGTTGATAGCTTGAGCCAAGCAAAAGCGATACAAAAAGCATTAAAATGAGTAAAATTTCAGCGCATAAGACGTAAAACTCCACGCCATGAAGCGAGCTAAGGTCGCTTGAGTGTGGATCTTCTTTAAAAAATAGTGCCGCTATCAAGCTGCTACCACTTATGCCAGCACTAAGCCCTGAAGCTATGAAAAGCGCTGGTAAAACGGCGGTGTTTAAAAGTGGAAATCTAATAAGCACCGAGATCAAAAAGCCTGTATATGCGCAAATGATAACCGCAAAAATCAGGCAAAGCGCGCTTAAGAGCGGATAAAGTGGCGATAAAATTTTCATCACGCCATCAAAAAAGCCACAAAATGACTTTAGCTCCGCATTAAAGGCGTATAGACACATCAAAAAGCTAAGCGGTATAAACACGCAAAGCGCGGCTACACCGATAGACATAACTGACGTGAAGTTGTAATTAATCAAAATTTTCCAAAACAAAAGTGGCTTTTCAAGGTCAGCTATCAAGCAAACCATACCAAGCATGATGCTAACAAACGACAAAAGCGAAGCGGCCTTGAAAAATGGACTAAAGCTCTCTTGTCTTTTGTAGCGCTTTAGAAGTATGGCAGCTATTATCGCTCCGCCACTCATGCCAGCTAGCAGAAGATAAACAGCGATCGGCCAGCCCCACTCAACTCCATGCGAAAATGTCGCAGTGAAATTTAATGCACCATCCATCTTACACCCCCGCTTTTACTTTAGGAATATATCTAAGGCTTGGTTTTGTGCCAAGTTCTGCTCTTAGCCTTATGCTATCTTTGACAGCTAGTAACTGGCTAATGTGCGAGCTCTCATCGTTTAAATCGCCAAATACCAAAGCCTCATATCTGCACGCCTCGACGCAGGCTGGATCTTTTTTATCCTTTAAATTTGTATCTATGCAGAAGTTACAGCTTTGGGCTGAGTGATTGACTTTATCGATATATCTCACGTCGTAAGGACAGGCTACGATGCAGTATTTACAGGCGATGCAGTCATCTATGTTTGTGGTTTGGATGCCAGTTTTTATGTCCTTGTGACAGGCTTTTGTTGGGCAAACAGCCACGCAAGGCGCATCCTCGCACTGCTGACAAGATACTCTTACATATCTTTTATCGAGCAAATTCTTTGGATCAGTCTTATCCTCTACAAAAAGTCTCATCTGTCCTTTTGGGACTAAATTTACCTTTCTACATGCCACTTCGCAGTCCGTGCAGCCGACGCATTTGTTTTGGTCAAATATCATGCCAAAATGTGGTTTTTTCGCACTCTCTTCACTCTTAAAAGCAAAACCACTACTTGCCACGCTAGCACCAGCAGCCACAACTGCCATGCGTTTAAAAAAGGCTCTTCTGCTATTTTGATTTTGCATTTTTAACTCCATTTATGCCTTAATGAGGCTTTTTAATGCCCTCATTTTGCTCTTTTTCATGAATTTTTCTTGCTGCCTCAGCTAGTTCGCCAGGCTTTAAGACCTTAATAAGCTCTATCTCAAAAACGATAGTCTCGCCACCAGGTATCCCCTCCATGCCGCTATCGCCGTATGCAAGCTCAGGCGGGATGACAAATTTAAACTTCTCGCCCTCTTTCATAAGCATAAGTCCCTCTTCAAGTCCAGGGATCAAATTTAGCATCGAAAGATGAGCTGGAGCCTCTTTTGTCTCGTCAAAGACTTTGCCATCGATAAAACTTGCTTTATAATTTACTATGATGATGCTCTCAGGTTTTGGAGTAGCCCCTTTTGAGCTACTTTTTATGATCTCATATTGTAAATTTGATTTTGTTGTTTTTACATTTTTGTTTTTTGCATTTTTTTCCATATAGGCTTTGCCTTGAGCTAAATTCTCTTTTAGCTTGGCAGCCTCTTTTTCTTTTACTATCTTATCTAAGCTTTCAGCCCTTTTGTTTAGTAGCTTTGCTATCTCATCATCACTTAGTTTTAGCTCGCTCTTTAGCGCATCACTAAAGCCTTTTATCACTGCATCAGCGTCATAGCCAACACCTAGTTGCTTTTGATCTAGCAGTCCTTTTAAAACATATCCACCGCTTGTTGCGCCTATGGCGTAAGAGTCGTTTGTATCGACATTTGCCAAGAGGCTAGCCACACTTAGGCTAAGAAGTAGCGAACATTTTAAAAACCCATTTTTCATTTCAAACCCTTAAGATTAAAGGGGCTAAAACTAGCCCCTAAATGCTATAAATTTTTGTTTAGAATTCTCTGAGCTTCTTTTATATACTCTTTAGATGCATCTAGTCTTTGTTTAGTAAATTTAAATCCGTGCATACCCCACGAACCATCTTTTTCGACCATATCGATGATCTCTTGAGCGTTTTGGACAAGCTCATAAACTCTTGCTTTATCACTTGGATCTAGCTTTTTAGTCTCTAGTAGTGAGTAAATTCCCTCGATGCCTATTTTGACCTCTGAGAATTCATTCTTAACTGGAGTTTGCCATCCCATAACCTCATCATAAACTTGTTTTTGGTTTTTAAAATGAAGTGTTGGTTTTAGCTCAGATAGCACTGGGCTATGGCAGCCTTTATTATCTTTCATATCTTTATCAGCCCAAGATGTTCTAGCGCATGCCCACATCAAATCAACATAGTTGTGGCCATTTTTATCTCTCTCAAAGTGCCAATCTTTAGCATCTCTTGGACCTTTAGCAGCGTCGCCTGGGACTAGAGATTTCTCTTTTGGATCGACCATGATCTTCCAGATGTGAGAGCGTCTTTGAGTATCAAAGCCAGCGTTGTCTTGGAACTGAACAGCGTAGAAATTCTCACAGCTCATCATAAATGGCATGTGACAAGATGCACAAGTGTTGTTTTTGTGTGTATCTGCTTTTGATGCGATATATGCTTGAGTCTCGTGACAATCTTTACAATCTTTTTTGATCTTTGGTTTAGTGTAGAACGCACTTAGATAGCCTTGATCTGGGTTGTAGTTCATGCCAGTTACGCTCTTATCGCCTACAACGTTACCTGTGTTGTCGTGTGGATCGTGGCAAGTGACGCATCTCATGCCTTTATCGTAGTGAGCGGTAAAGTATGATTGAGAGCCTTCTGAGCCACATCCTGGTCCCATTGATTTAAATTTAGAGCTTAGTGATAGGTCAAGCTTGCCGTTATTAAGTGGGTTAGCTCGCATTAGATCTGGGCTAAAGTTAAATCTTTGGTGACAGCGTTCGCAGTTTGATGTTCTAAAATTTGTAGCTCCATCAAGGTGACCGCCAGCTCCGTGGCACTCCTCACAGCTTACGCCTTTTGAGATAGTGTGTTTTTGAAGCTCTTTGGCATTACCAAGTGCTGCGTAAAATTCTGCTTTTGACTTAAAGTCAAATTTAACTGGGTGGCAAACCTCACAATATGATGAGTTTGCTTGGAAAAACATCGATTTTTTATGTTTTGCGGCGTATGAGGCAAGACCTCTGACATATCCGCCATTATCGCCATACTCTTCAAGCGTGCCAGGAAATTCTGGGACAAGCTCTTTTATCTTTTTAACAGTTGCGTCGTCTAAATTTAACGCCCATGTTCTTTGCCATTGGTTACCGCCAGCTACGATCTGACCTGTGCCATCTCTTAGCAAACCACCCTCAACGTAGTAAGTACCACGAAGTAGCCATGCATCGACGTAGCCCATCTTAGTTCTTAAGTGACCAACGGTTGCGTAGATGACATCTGGAGTGATACCTTTTGGAAGGATAGAAGCGGTATCTTTGTCAAATACTGGCTCAGTTAGGTTGTTATTAACCTCTGGGTGCTCGCCAGGGAAGCGCATAGTAGTTGCGTGGCGAGATCTGCTCCAGACCTCATACTGAGCTGGGTGACACTCACCGCACTTTTCTGGACCTACAAATTTATTAGGAAACTGAAGTGATGAGGTGGCTGGAATTCTATACATCATAGAACTATAGCCCTTACCACCATCTCTTTTACTAAGCTTTGACATATCAAAGCCATGTCCCTCAGCAAGCCACTCTAAGCCACGGTCGTGAACGACCATTTTGCCGACGGTTTTACCACCATACTTTGTAAAAATAGGGTGGTTTTTAAATAGCCAGTTATACATCTCTTGCTCTTCTACGACGTAGTCTTGCAAGGAGACAACACCTCTACTTTGCAGTGTGCCTTTAGGATTTGCGATAACATCACGTGCTTTATCGGACATCTGCATATTATGCTCTTCGCAACAGGCTTGTGAAGCAAAGATACTAACACCCATGAGTAAGCCTGCTAAGGCTTTGTGTAAGTTTCTCACGTCTCCTCCTTTGAATTTTTATCCTAAAATCAAAATGATTTCATACTGATAATCTTAACACCAAAAAAGGGCAGAAAAGGGGGAAAATTAACAAATTATAAATTTTCGAAACTAATTGTAAATGCAACGTGGTTTTCATCCACATTTTTAGCAAAGATTAGGGCGTTGTTTTTGCGAGCGATAAGGCGGCTCATATATAGCCCAAGCCCGCTACCGCTCTCTTTTGTGCTAAAGTGTGGCTCAAAGATGACCTTTAAAAATGAATTTTTTATCGCTCCTGCGTTATTTTGCACGCATAAATTCTTACGATCATCTTTTAAAAAGGCGCTTATCTTTATCACTCTTGGCTTTGTGTAGCTCTGCTTAAATGCGTCTTTGGCGTTGTTTATGATGTTTATTAAAATTTGGATTATCTCATTAAAATTTGCAAATACCTCAAAATTTTCTCTCACGTCTAACTGCACTTCGATCTGATACTTTTTAAGAGTTGCGTTTAAAATTTTTATCGTTTGATTTATCACTTCAAGCACCTTAAACTCTTTTCTCAAGGTATTTGGACTAAAGAAATTTTTAAAGTCATCAACGGTTTCTGACATGAAATTTATCTGCTTGCTTGTCTCTTCTATAAACTCATAAATTTTTGTCTCATCAAGCTTTTTTCTCTCCTGATAAAGCTCTAAATTTATCAAAGCTGAGCTTATCTGAGCTAGTGGCTGCTTCCACTGGTGCGAGATATTGCCTATCATCTCGCCCATAGAGGCTAGGCGGCTTTGATGTATCATCAGCTGCTCAGTCTGCCTTTTACTCTCCTCGCCACGCTTATGCATCTTATAAACAAGTAGTAAAAATAGCCCAAATATAAGCGTTATGGCGCTCATTATGACGATGACCTCTTGCAAGTGGTAGGTAAAAATGGCGCGGATTGGTATCTTAAAAGAGATCATCGCGACCGTTTCGTTCACATCTGGGATCTCTATGCCCTCCATGCCGTATTTTTCTAGCATTTGTTGTGGGGCATTTGCACTGCTATGACAGGCTAGACAGCTTGGACTTTGGTTTTTTATAGGCAGACCCACAAAGAGCTGTGAGCCATTTTCATCTTTTATTATCTTTACAAATTCTTGAAATTTATTCTCTTTAAAGCCGTGCAAGACGCCGGCTTCAAATTCATTTGGCTGGTGAGCTTTATTTAGCGGAGCGATAGCAACTAGCTTGTAGTCAAATTCAAGGTTGTATTTTTTCTTTTGGATGTTGTAAATTTCACGGCTTATATATGAAGATGATAGAAGTCTCTCGTCAAAAAAGTCCTCTTTTAAGATGCCCTGCTCTTTTAACTGCTCGATTAGTGGGCGCTGAACTCCAGCGATATACTCTCTTACAGAATTTATGCCCTCTAAAACATAATACGCCTCTTTTTTGGCATCCTTCATCGCAAGATCGTTATAAAAATTTAAAACAAGTGCCGAAACTAGTAGATAGACAAAGATAAAAGCACCGACTATTAGCTGAAATTTATATCTCACAAAGGTAGCCCACGCCGTATAAATTTTTTATCACATCTTTGCCAAGCTTTCTTCTAAGCTCTTTTACGATGGTCTTTATCGCCTCTTTTGTTGGCTGCTCGTAGTCCCAGATATAGTCAAAAATTTGCTCATAAGTGATAGTTTGGTTTTTGTTGTTTAAAAAGTACTCCAAAAGCTTGCTCTCGCTCTTGCTTAGATGAGAAATTTGACCATTTACGTAAAGCGCTTTTTTGCCAAAATCATACTCAAGCTCGTCATTTAGCCTGATGGTTGGCGTTCGCCCAACTAGCTCAAAAGCCACATCTTCAAGCGCTTTAACAAAAGATTTTTTATCGTATGGTTTTGCAAGATATCTTGTGATCTTTAGCTCAACCGCGCGCCACAGATACTCTTGCTCGACGTGGCTTGATAAGATCACGATAGGGATTTTTTGATTGATAGCTCTTACTTTTTTAGCGATCTCAAGACCGTCGATATTTGGCACGCTGATATCAAGCACTAAAGCGTCATACGCCCCGCTCATAGCAAGCTCAAGCGCATCAAAGCCATCTGTGACGCCTTTAACCTCTGCGAAAAATAGCTCCAGCGAGGCGCAAATGTTTTTTAATATCGCCTCTTCATCCTCTAAGCAAAGGACCTTTTTGTTTGATAAAACATCTAAAATATCATACTCTTGCATACGTCATCTCATCTCTTAAGCCAAAATGCCGACTTAAATAACACAAAATAAAAATTATTTCATAAATTTACATCATGATCGTAAGCTTAAAGTAAAAAATCGGCTCGCTACTTAAGTGATAAATTTAAAAGATAAAGTTAAATTTAGCCAAATATTTGGCTAAATTTATCAGGTTCTAAATTTTGAAAGGCTAGTGTTTAGATTATCAGTCATCTTTGAAAGATGAGCGGCTGCAAGTGAGATTTCATCCATGCTTTTTGAGTTTTGTTTTGAAATTTCATCGATATTTACGATGCCTTTTATCAGCTCTTCGACCTTATGTCCAGTCTCTAGATAGTCCTTCGTAGAGGTCTCATTTAAGCTAACGCTCTCGTTCATTAGCTGATTCATATTTTCTATTTTTTCATTGATTTGGGCTGATTTTTTGCAAAGTTCGCCAGCTTTTTTAGCGTTATCGCCGATGGTTTGGCTTGAGTTTGATATCGCTTCAACGATTAAATTTATAGTCGCATTTATCTCGCTTAGGCTATTTTGCGTGCGTTCAGCCAGCTGTCTAACCTCATCGGCCACGACTGCAAAGCCACGTCCATGCTCTCCTGCGCGAGCAGCTTCTATGGCGGCATTTAGAGCAAGTAAATTTGTCTGATCAGCGATGTCGTCGATGATATTTAAGACATCTTTTACATTTTTAGCTTGATCAGCTAGGCTTTTCATCGAGCTAGCGAGTGAAATTTCGCTATTTGCAGCCTCATCTACATTTTTGCTAAGCCCCAAAACATCGTTTGAAACTTCATTTATATATAGACAGGTTCTTTCAAGATTTTCTTTGCTCTTCTTAGCCTCTTCAAATGAGCTCTTTATCTCTTCTGACATATTTTTTGCCATATTTGTCGTATCTGTGACGATTAGCGAAGATTTGTTGGTTAAATTTGTAGTTTGAGCTGATGTTGAAGAGAGTTGCTCGGCAATAGAAGAGTTCTCATGCGCCAAGCCTTTAACGCTCTCTATCACAGATCTTAGCTCGCTTGTTAGGTCATTTATAGAGCTTTTGATGTTTGAAATTTCATCTTTGCCACTAACTTCAAGCTTTTTAGTAAGATCGCCTCTGCCACCTTTTATCTCATCTGACATCTCTGTTAAATTTGCAACGATATTTTTTATAGGTTTGATGATCGCTCTACTTAAGATAAATAGCACGATAGCTATCAAAACAACCGTGATCAGGGCACAAGCGATGATAAATGTCTTTGTATTTTGGCTATTTTGCTCGTTTAGCACGGCCTTTGTCTTTTCTGTCTCGTCCGCTAAGTCATCGACATATACGCCACTTCCTAGCATCCACTTATATGGCTCAAAATTTGCAGCATAGCCAAGCTTTTCCACTGGCTCCTCGCCCTCTTTTTTCGCCCAGCCAAATGTAACAAACCCGCCGCCTTGTTTAGCCTTTTCGATGAGCTCTTTTATAAGAAGTAGCCCTTTTGGATCTTTTAGTCCGATTAAATTTTTACCCACAAGCGATGGCTTTTCAGGGTGCATCAAAACAACGCCGTCATAGTCATAAATGAAGATATAGCCGGTCTTGTCGCTAAAGAATTTTAGCTTTGAGACGACTCTAAAAATTTCTTTTTTTATCTCATCGTCGCTTAGCCCTTTTTCTTTGCCGCCATTATAAATTTCACGCATCATTTGATTGATCGTCTCGACGTCATCTTTTAAATTTTCTTTTCTGGCATTTACCAGCTCGTCGTAGGACTTATGGGTGAAAAACTGAGTTAGATCGCTTGAAAATTTGCTATTTAAAAAGATGAGCAAACAGCTGACAAGCAAAACTGAGAAAATAAAAGTGAGAATTATCTTTGTAGATATTTTCATAGCACACATCCTTGCATTTTGGGATTTCCTAAAAATTGCGTGCCATTTTATACATTCAAATCTTAATTATAAATTAACTTTTAAAATTTAAGGAAAAAAGAGAAATTTTGATGAGAAATTTTACTCAAAGCCCAAAATAATGAATAAGTTACAAATATTATTATTTTAAGCTTTGAGTGTTAAATTTTATAAAAATTTAGTTGCCTCTGCTTCCAGGCTTAATCGCCTTGCTACCACTCTTACAAAGCGGACAGTGCTCTGGCTCGTAAATTTCAAATTCAAAATTCCCCAAAGCAAAAAATGGCTTATCGCTTGGCAGTTTTGCATTTGCTTTAGCTTCATTGCCTAAATTTGCAACCTTGCAAAATCCGCGGTTCGCAAGTGCTGCAAAGCCAATCACCTCGCCACCAAGACTCTCTATCACGTGGGCTGCTTCAAGTGCAGAGCCACCAGTTGTTATGATGTCTTCACAAACTATAAATTTCTCGCCTTTTTTCACTTCAAAGCCGCGCCTTAGGCTCATCACCCTATCAACGCGCTCAGTAAATATAAAACGCTTTTTCGCCGCGCGAGCTAGCTCATATCCAGCTAAAATCCCACCAAGTGCAGGAGAGCAAACGCTGTCAAATTTAATGCCAAATTTCTCTATCACGCGCGCTAGCTCATCTGCTAGCTCTCCAGCAAGTGCTGGGTCTTCAAGCACCTTTGCACTTTGCAGATAAAACTGCGAGTGGTTGCCGCTACTTAGCAAAAAGTGTCCCTCCAAATACGCCCCAGCATCCTTATAAATTTTCTCTAAATCCATCGCTTTTTCCTTTTAAAATTTGCCAAAAATCTTAACACATACCCACTTAAGCCACTCTTTTTAAAATTTAATAAGCCCTGCGCTTGTATAATTCTTGCACTCATACAAAAAGGACACTCATGCTTCTCTTTAACCCTGTTGTTTTTAGCATTTTGGTGATGACGGTGCTATGTTTGCTGCGTTTTAACATCCTGCTTTCTATCCTCGTTTCTGCGCTTGTTGCTGGGGTTATGTATAAGCATGGTTTTAGTGGATTTGAAAGTGGTTTGGCAAGCGGTTTTGAGAGCTTTTTTACAGCTCTAAAAGAGACCACGCAAAGCCTCATAAGCGGCATGCAAGGCAACCTTGAAACCTCGCTTAGCTACATCTTGCTAGGTGCTCTTGCAGCTGCCATCGCAAATACAAATTTAACAGCCATTTTGATAAATGCAATGAGTAAATTTCTTAGCTCAAACAAGGTCATTTTTACGCTAACCATCGCATTTATCGCTTGTTTGTCTCAAAATTTGATCCCAGTTCATATAGCCTTTATACCTATCTTGATCCCGCCACTTCTTGCTCTTATGAATAAAATGGGCATAGATAGACGCGCGGTGGCTTGCGCTCTTACATTTGGACTTCAAGCGCCATATGTGAGCATTAGCGTTGGCTTTGGTCTGCTTTTTCACAATATCCTTAAAAAAGAGCTAGCCAACAACGGCATAAACACAACCATCTCAGACATCTCATCAGTTATGTGGATAGGCGGTGCGTCGATGTTTGTGGGGCTCATCTTAGCCATACTTTTTTATAGTAAAAAAAGAATTTATAAAACATCTAAATTTGAAAAAGCCGAGCTTGATGAGATCGAGCGCGCAAAAAGCCTTGAGATGACTAAAAAAGAGTGGGCGGTCTTAGCTGGTGCGGTTGTCGCCTTTGTCGTGCAAATTTACACTTCGCTCTTGCCACTTGGCGCACTACTTGGGCTTTTGGTCATGGTCGTTTTTGGAGGCATCGAATACAAAAAAGTAGATAAGATCATGGATAATGGCCTTGCTATGATGGGCTTTATCGCATTTATCATGCTTGTTGCTGCGGGATATGGCACCATTTTAAGAGAGAGTGGCGGTATAGACGAGCTTGTAAAATACGCTAGTTTGGTCTCTGGCGGCAAGATAGGCGGAGCATTTTTGATGCTACTTATCGGACTTTTAGTCACGATGGGCATAGGCACTAGTTTTGGCACTATCCCTATTTTAGCCTCTATCTACGTGCCACTTTGTCTTAGCCTTGGCTTTGGCGTGCCAGCTATCATCTTGCTAGTTGGTATAGCAGCGGCTCTAGGCGACGCTGGAAGCCCAGCAAGCGACAGCACACTTGGACCAACGAGCGGTCTAAATGCTGATGGTGAGCACAACCACATATATGATACTTGCGTGCCTACATTTATATTTTTCAACATCCCGCTAATCATCGGTGGCATCGTAGGAGCCATGATACTTGGATAAATGTGTTAAAATCATTAAAAAATTTAAAGGAAAATGCGATGCAAACAAATATTGACTATGCAAAATATGAGACTATGACACGTAAAGCATTGTTTAATTCTCTTGAAAAAGAAGAAAAAAAACTAAATTCATTGCAAGATACTTTAAAAAAACAATCAGAACTAATCCTTTATCTTAAAAAAAAGATAAAAAGCAAACTTGATGAGCCAAAAGATTATGAACTTTTAAAGTCTCCAAGCATAAAAAAACTTGATATAGAATTTAAAAAACTCTCAAAAGCAGAGCAGGAAGCACTAATAGCTGAAGTTAAAACTGAAATGGGTGTTTAGTGTATAAAATAGCCATTAAGCGCTCTGCCGACAAGCAACTAGATAAAATTTCAAAAGGCGATCTAAGAGCAGCTTTAAAAATACGTACCTTTCTAAAAGAGCTCGAAAAAGTAGAAAATCCTTTTGCAACAAATAACGCAGAAAAGATGCAAGGCTATGATAATCGCTGGCGTTGGAGAGTTGGCATACATTACCGCATAATAGGGCTTAAGCAAGATGAAATTTTAACTATTGAGATAATAGAAATTTCATCACGAGAAAAAGCATACTAAAAAATACGATCACACAAAAATTTTCAAATTTTTCTCTTTTTGCCGATATAAATTTTGGAACATCTTTTGCTTTAGAAAGATTATAAAAAATTTTAAAACGAGAAAAAGGATAAGCTCATGATGAGATCACTTTGGTCTGGTGTTTCAGGCCTACAAGCCCACCAGATAGCCATGGACGTAGAAGGCAACAATATCGCAAACGTCAATACCTATGGTTTTAAATACAACCGCGCAAATTTTGCTGATATACTAAGCCAAACTCCAAGAGTTGCTACCGCTCCACAAGGTCAGCTAGGCGGTCAAAACGCTATGCAAATAGGTCTAGGAACGACTATAAACTCAACTACAAGAATTTTCTCACAAGGCACACTAACAGCCACTGATAAGCAAACCGACCTTGCTCTTCAAGGAAATGGCTTCTTTGTCGTCTCTCCAGATGGCGGAACGACAAGATACTATACAAGAAACGGCGACTTCGTCCGTGATAAGGCTGGTAACTTTGTAAATAATAGTGGCTACATCGTTCAAGGCTGGACTAGAGATGATGAGACTGGCACTATCGACTCAACAGGTCCTATAAGCAACATCGTCATTAAAGAAGGTCTTACAACTCCAGCAAGAGCGACAACAGAAGTTAAAATAAAAGGCAACCTTGACTCAGGTAACACCATCGGTCAAAGAAGCACGCCTATATATGCACTTGACTCAGTTGCAGGCGGACGTGACTACAATAACGATGGAATTTTAAATGCAAACGAAGTTCATAACGAAAACGATACAAACAACGACGAATTTTATACAAACTCAAGAAACGAGCAAATTTTAACAGAGCGTGGCGTCGATCTTGGTGTTACATTTGACGAGCTTGGAAACGGTCTTGCACTAAGAGATGGACAAGGTATCTGGGTAAGCTACGCAAATGCTAAGACTGAGAAATTTAGCGTAGGTAGCGCTCTAGCACAAAATATCGGTCAGATCAACCCACCAGCTACGCTTGATATAACACTAAATGGACAAAATATCAAAACTCAAGCTGGCACGATGACAAGTATCAGTGACGTTGCCGCTGCTATCAACGCTCAGTACAACAAAACTGGCGTTAGAGCTGAAATTTCAGAGGGTAACAAACTAACGCTTATAAACAGAAACAACTCAGGTACAACCGAAGAGACAAAAAACATCCACCTAACAGTAAATGCTGGAAACACAGTTGGCGGTCTAGCTAGTAAAGATATCATCACAGCTTATCAATATGTCTATACAAGCTCACAAACAACAGCTGTTCACCCAAATAACGACAAAATCGCAAGACAAATAACAACAACAGAAGATCTTCGTGCAGCTATGCAAGAGGATGCTAGAAACCACGTTGATTATAACGGCGATGGTCAGATCAATGCAAATTCTGACGCACTTGATGCAGCAAAACTTGCAACTGCTGCTCATAAGGTAGCTCCAGGTACAGGTGGCGCAGCTATAACAAATCCAGCTTATGCACTAGCATATAACAACGCTTACGCAGCAGCAGCAGGCACACCTGATCAAAAACACGCAGCCGGTATCGCAGCACTTCAAGCAATCGCTGGAGATGATACAAACGACGGCGTAAAGATCACTGTAAATAAACTAGGTCAATTTCAACTAGAAAACCCTACAAACGAAATGGCTGATCAAGCCCTTTATATGACTACAACTGGTCTTACAAAACCAGCTCAAGGCACAAACAACGCAGCAGTAAACGAAAACGTTCGCTTTACAAATATCATGAAAGCACTTGATGGCGCACTAAGCCCAGGTCAAGCTCTAAGAGCAAGTGGTAAGATGATGATGTCAAGCCACGGCTCAACAGCTGAAATTTTTGACTCACTTGGCTCAAAACACACAGTTAGTATCAGATGGGCAAAGACAGGCACTACAACAGATGGTGGTACAGAGTGGAATATGATCATCCAAGTGCCAGAGCCTGCTAAGATAAACTACACAGGCGAGGGTCCAGACAACGTCGTAACTGGTTCATTGAGATTTAATTCAAACGGCTCACTAGCTAGCTTTCACCCAGCTACGATAACATTTTCAGCTAACAACGGCTCACAAAGTGGTCAAAATGTTAGTTTAAATTTTGGCTTGGGAACAGACTTTAACGGACTAACAAGCTTTGATAAAGACTCATCAACTGAGTCTATCTCACAAGATGGCTACACAGGTGGCACGCTAAATGACCTAAAGATCGACGAAACTGGTACGATCATCGGTGCATTTACAAACGGACAAAGCTTTGGTCTAGCTCAAGTGGCACTTGCTAGCTTTACAAACAACGAGGGTCTTCAAAGTGAGGGCGGAAACGTCTTTTCACAAACTGCAAACTCAGGCGAAGCAGTCATCGGCGCAGCAGGCACAGGCGATAAAGGAACGATCGCAGCTTCAAAACTAGAAGCAAGTAACGTCGATCTAAGCCGTGCGCTAACAGATCTTATCGTCATCCAAAGAGGCTTTCAAGCAAACTCAAAAACGATCACGACAAGTGATGAGATGCTAAACACACTTCTTCAACTAAAACAATAATCATAGGGGGGGCGCTCGCTCCCTTTTAAATTTACAAATAAAATCAGCCTTCTTTTTGTAAAATGCTAAAAAATTTCACAAAAAGAGAAAATATGCAAGTAACACTTCTAAATCACACTCCACTAAATATCTGCTCTCACGCGATCCGCACATGCTGGCAAAGCTTTGAAAAAGGCGATAATGGCGGCGAAAAAGATGTCGAGCTGATAGACAGGGTGGGTAATAAATTTAAACACGCTTCAACGCTAGAGCATCTTTACTACAACTTCTACATCCAAGGCATCTCGCGCGCATTGCTTCAAGAGCTAGCCCGTCACCGCATAGCAAGCCTAAGCGTCAAATCAACCCGCTACACGCTAAAAGAGCTAAAAAAGGAGGAGAAATTTGAAGTAGGGCAGTTTGAACGTGCGGCTAAATTTATCGTGCTAACAAATGACGAAATGGTCGATAACGCAAGCATAAAAGCGCTTGAAAATTTACGTGAAATTTTAGCCTCAACCACAAAAAGCCTTGATATCGTTAAATACTGCTTGCCAGAGTGCTATAAAACTGAGCTTACATGGAGCATAAACGCTAGAAGCTTGCAAAATTTCATCTCTCTTAGAAGCTCAAAGTCAGCCCTTTGGGAGATAAGAAATTTAGCAAATGCTATCTACGACGCCTTGCCAAATGAGCATAAATTTATCTTTGAGAAGTGCTTGCCAGAGGATGAGCAAAACTAACATTTACATTAGTGCGATTTATAAGTGATGAAATGAGCGCTAAATTTACTTTTTCAAAACGTAAAGAAGTTCGTCTACATGGATGTTTCTAGCTTTTAAATTTCTGCTGCCGCGGTAGGCATTATACTTTTGGCGAAGTAGATGAACTTTGCCCATTTTATTTAGGTTTTTATCAAATTCATCTTGGTTGATAAAGCCCTCTGAGTTAAACGAGATGAGCACAAATTTAGCCTTTAAATTTGCTATGAGCTCGAAAAATGCCTCGCTCGCTGATGACTTTTTATTAAAAACTGATCTATTCCAGTCCTTTGAGATGCCTGAGACTTTAGAAATTTTACTTGGCTCTTCATAGCTTGCGATGAGATTTAGCATGAAGTAGTTTGAACCGTATGGATGCTGGTTATAAGGCGGATCAAGATAGACTAGATCAAGGCCATCAAGCTCTTTTGCCAGCAAATTTGCGTCCTTTTGATAGACCTCAAATGGCACGCTAAAATTTGAAAAAATAGGCTTAGTCAAATTTATATCAGAAGTGATCCTTGAGATGGCATTTTGCCCCCTGCCACCAAACTGACCGATGCCCTCTTTATTTTTATGAAAACCTTTAAAAATCCCACTCGTATTTGCATGCACGCTTGCGTTATAAAGTAGTGGAGCTATGAAAAATTTTCTCATTTCAGCTGGTAACATCTCATCTATGAGCCTTCTTGCGGTGTCAATAAATTTGGCATTTTTCCTTGTGTAAAAGACCCGCTCGCCAAAAGCTATATTTTCATCATCTTGCGGGGCATAAAGCCTTGTTATAAAGCCCTCAAAAAGGCTCTTTTCTATCTCTTTTTCAAGCTTTTTTTGCCAGAAATTTATCTCATCTCTTAGCTCATTTGTGGCGTTTTGTAGGTAGCATGAGTTTGTGATGAAGCTGTAAAGCTCCAAGTCGTTTGCGACTATAAATTCGCTATTTTGTTTTAAAAACCTAGCCACCACGCCGCTTCCACTAAAGAGGTCGCAGCAGCTAAGCTTCTCTTTTTTAAGCTCATCTTTTGCGTATTTTACGCCTCGCTCGATAAAGCCTAAAAGAGAGCGTTTGTTACCAAGATAGGTTAAAATTTGCTCTTTTAGATAGGCTTGATTTTCTTGTCTAGCTGGTTTCAAATCAGTGCTTTTTTAGTCCCATAGCATCAACGTCAAGCTTGATCTCATCGTTATTTATGATGACTAGACCTTGTGCTAAAATTTTGTTTGCTATGGCGTGTGCTTCATCAAGTGAGTGCATCTTGTAAGTGCCGCATTGAAATTTATTTAGCTCTGGAATTTGATCTTGAGTTTTGACCTCTAAGATATCTTTCATAGAAGCAAGCCATGCCTTTTTTACAGCTTCTTCGCTAGGTGTGCCGATCACACTCATATAAAAGCCAGTCCTACAGCCCATCGGCGAGATGTCTATGATCTCCACGCCGTTGCCATTTAAATGGTTTCTCATAAAGCCCGCAAATAGGTGCTCTAAAGTGTGGATGCCCTTTTCTGGCAAAATTTCCTCATTTGGCTTGCAAAATCTCAAGTCAAAAACGCTGATATCATCGCCCTTTGGGGTCTTCATACTCTTTGCTAGTCTAACTCCTGGGGCTTTCATCTTTACATGATCTACGCAAAAACTATCAAGTAGTGGCATATATTCTCCTTTAAATTTTTGGTAATTTTAGCGTAAAAAAGATTTAAAAATTTAAAGGCCCACGTAAATTTACATGAGCCTAGTAGTATTTTTGGGTATTAAAATTTATTTTTTCTAACGTCTGTTAGTATGACCTTCGCCATGCCATCTATCTCGCTAGTTACGTCGTTTGTGTTACTAACAACGCTTCTATTTTCTTTTGTGACGTTATCTATTTGGGCAACACTTCTATTTATCATATTTATGCCCTCAGCTTGCTCTTTTATGCTTTCACTCATCTCGTTGATTGATTGAGCAAGGACATTTGTATTTGCCTCGATCTCGCCTAGAGATTTTTGTGTTCTTTCAGCTAGCTTTCTAACCTCATCAGCCACGACCGCAAAGCCACGTCCATGCTCACCTGCGCGAGCCGCTTCTATGGCGGCATTTAGAGCAAGCAGATTTGTCTGATCAGCGATGTCACGGATGATGACGATGATGTTTTTGATCTCTTCACTTTGTCTTATGACGTCCCCTGTCTTTTGTGAGATAGCATTCATAGAGCTTGACATCTGCTCAACCGCAGCCGCGCTCTCTTGGATAGAGTCAGCTTGTTTGCTCGCACCATCAGTTAAATTTCTCATAGACTCAGCAAGCATAGTCGCCTTTTCTTCTAAAATTTGAGCTTGATTTAGGTTGCTATTTAGCATAGCGCTTATAGCATCACCTGCATTATTTATGCCAACTATCATAGCCTTTAGATCAGCCTCTATGTCATCTCTTAGCTCGATCTTAGCGGTGTAGTCGTTATTTGAGTAGGCTTTTAGGATATTTATGACGCTACCTAAATTTTGGCTGATAGAGCTAAAGAAGGTATTTAGCAGATCTTTTAACTTGATAAGTGATGGGTTGTTTGGATTCTCACTTAGTTTGACGCCTAAATTTCCTCTTATCATGTTATTTGCAGCCACATTTAGCTCTTCAAGCATGGTGTTATCTTTTTTGATGCCAGCTATGACTTTGTCTATGTTTTTGTTTATCTCCTCGCTCATCACGCCAAATTCATCAGTCGTGTGGATGTCTAGCTTGCTTGGAGCAGTGCTACTCTCATAAGTGATAAATTTAAACGTATCAGAAAGCTTCTCTTGGATAACGCTGATAGGTTTAAGCGAGCGTTTTAGTAGGAAAAATACAATGGCTGAAAGTATTACTATAAATACCACAGCAAGGGTTAGCTGAGCTTTTAAGATAGGCATAGTATGCTTTGAAAAAGTATCCGCACCTATGGCAACGGTTGCTAGCCAGCCATCATCGTTGATAGGTAAAATTTTAGCCGTCACATCTTGGTCTTTAGAGTTTTTATATGAGATCAGACCATTTTCGTCAAATTCTTTATTGTTATATTTTTCTGAGACGACCTTAGTAGCTGGCAAGATAGTACCAACTTCTGAAGCTACGTCAGAAAAGAGCATAGTGCCATCTTTTTTCATTATATAGGCATATCCGCCATCGCCAGTGTTGCCTATCTCAATGATCTTGTCACTAACTTTTTTTACATCTATATCTATACCAACAACGCCAACAAATTTACCATTTTTAGTAACAGGAGCAGTAAAACTCATAACAAGATCATTTGTAGAAGTGACCCTTGGCTCGGTATAAATTTCTTTATTTTTCTCTTTTGTGCTCTTATACCAGCCTCTAGTTCTTGGGTCGTAGTTGTCAGCTACGGTTGTTCTTTTACCATCTGATTGGAAGAAGTGTCCATCCTCATCGCCGTAATAGACATATTTCACCGCAGAGTTTGCGACCTTTTTTTCTGATAAGACAAAGTTCATTATCTCATCGCCACTTTGAGCGCCTTCAACGACTGATGAAATTTTCTTGATATGCTCTAAATTTTCATCAAAAAAAGTGTTTGAAACACTCTTTATATCTTTGAGAACCTGATCCTCTTTGCCACTGACAAGCTCAACGATCTTGTCCTTTGAAGTAAAATAACTAACCGCCGAGATAGCGCAAAACGAGATGATGAGTAAGATCATCAAGGCGAGTGCTATCTTATTTGTGATAGACCTAAACACCTATGCTCCTTTAAATTTTGTTTGAAATTCATTTGTAAAACAAAATCGGAGCAAAAGTATAAATGTTTATAGTGTTCTCATAAATTCGGTGCTGTAAATTCCCTCGATGCGTCTTTTCATATCATCATGCCAGCCATTTGTAAGAGTGGTGAGGGTGTTAAATTTCTCTAGTAAATTTAAATTTTCACTTGGCGCGTAAAAGAGCCTGTTTATCTCTAAAATGCTCATATGAACTGGGTCACTCTCTACAACCTCTATCGCGTCGCCTGCCCTGCACGATCCTGGCGTAAGGACGCGGTAGTACCAGCCAGTAAGGCCTGTTTCAAAGATGTGAGTAGCCATATTTTCATTGCCCCATCTTTTTGAGAGCTTAAAGCATGGCTTTCTAGGCTGCGAGACTTGAAGCACAAGCGAGCCCACCTTGTGGATATCGCCCACATAGACGCAGCTCTCATCAAGCCCATCAACGCATAAATTCTCCCCCATCGCACCATAAGCCATATTTTTTAATCCTAAAAATCTCTCCCACTCGGCGTAGTTTGCAAACGAATTTGCAAAGACTGCCTTTTCAGGGCCGCCATGATGCTTCGTATCAGCGACGCTATCGCCCTCAAAGCCAAGCTCATTTGCGAAAATTTCGCCATTTTGAGCCACTTTAAAAATAGCTGAGCTCCAAGGTAAATTTAGCTTATCAGTTGCATTTTGCGAGCCGTAGTTTTTCACATCACCGATTAGTAAAGCTTTTAGTGTTGCCATATTTTTCCTATCAAATTTAGTTTATTCTTAAATTATTCGCGTGAGTTAGCGCGATCGCGATGGCATCGGTGATATCAAGCGGTTTTATCTCTTTGTTTATGCCTAAAATTTTCTTTACCATAAATGCCACTTGCTCTTTGTCAGCCTTTGCCTTGCCAGTGACAGTTTTTTTTACCTGAAGCGGCGTATATTCGGCAAAGTCCCCATGAAGCTGCAAAATTTTAAGACTAAGTGCCCCGCGAAACTGAGCTAGCTTTAAAACCGTTTTTGGGTTGTAGGCAAAGAAGATGTCCTCTATCGCGACCTCGTCAAATTTATGGTTTTTAAAGATAAGATCAAGCCCCTCGCAAAGCTCTGTTATTTGGTATTGAAGCGTGTTTGGCTTTATCTTTATAAGCCCAGCTTCAAGAAGTATAGTTTTAAATTTACTCTTTTCAAGTATCGCGTAACCGCAATTTTTCGTGCCTGGATCGATTCCTAAAATTTTCATCACAATCTTTTCAATACTTTTTCACGACTTTTTCACGCCGTGAAAAAGTTTGTCGGAGTTTAACAAAGGTTTTATTAAATTTAAGATAAAATCGCTAATAAAATTAATTACTTCAAAAGGGTTTAAATTTGCTAGCAGACGAGATTTTAGAGCTTTTACAGACAAAAATATCCGCTAATGAATTTGACTGCTACATCAAACAATTAAAATTTAACGAAAAGGCTTCAAACGAAGATTTTATAGTTTTTAACGCCACGAGTGAATTGATGGCTAAATTTATAAAAACTAGATATGCAGAAAAGATCGCCTACCTTTACGAAGTAAAAACCGGCAAAAAGCCAGAAGTCGAGATAACTAGCCAAACAAAGCTAAAAAACATAAAGCAAAACCAAGTAAATGTAAAGCAGATCAAGGCGCAAAGCAGCATTTTAAACCCTGGATATACATTTGAAAATTTTGTCTGCGGCGACTCAAATCAGTTTGCATTTCTAAACGCAAAGGCAGTCGCAGATAAGCCTGGCGTGCTTTACAACCCACTTTTTATCTATGGCACAACTGGTCTTGGTAAGACGCACCTGCTTCAATCAGTTGGCAACTACTGCCTAGATCAAGGCAAGGTCGTTATCTGCGTGACAAGCGATCAGTTTATGATTGATTTTACCACACATCTAAATAGCCACTCGATGACTAAATTTCGTGAGAAATACCGAAACTGCGACGTTTTACTAATAGACGACGTTCAGTTTTTAGGTAAAACCGATAAAATTCAAGAGGAGTTTTTCAACACCTTTAACGAGCTCATCGCCAAAAAAGGTCAGATAGTCATGACCTCAGACCGCCCAGCAAAGATACTAAAAGGCTTTGATGAGAGGCTAAAGTCTAGGTTTGAACAAAGCATAATGGCTGATATCACGCCACCTGAGCTTGATACAAAGATAGCCATCATCATCAAAAAGTGTGAATTTGACAAAATTTATCTAAACAAAGAAGTGATCGACTACATCGCTACAAACATGGGCGATAATATCCGTGAGATCGAGGGCGCTATCATAAATTTAAACGCCTACGCAAGCTTGATGAGAGTTGATATAACGCTTGAATTTGCTAAAAACACGCTAAAAGATCTTATCAAAGAGAAGCATGAAAATATAAATCTTGAAACCATTATAGAGATCGTTAGCAAAGAGCTAAACATCAAGCCAAGCGACATAAAAAGCAAGTCAAGAGTGCAAAACATCGTAGAGGCTAGACGTATCATCATCTACCTTGCGAAGATGCTTACTACAAATTCAATGCCTCAAATCGCAAACTATTTTGGTATGAAAGACCATAGCGCCGTTAGTCACAATATAAAAAAGATAAACGAGCTCATGGAGAGCAACGAAATTTTCAACCTCAGAGTGACTGAGATAAAGAACAAAATTTTAACAAAAGGATAAAAACAGAATGAAATTCGTGAATAAATGTGAAGAAATGAAAAATTCTTTTCACATTTTAAATAACGATGCTGGCGTGAGAAAAGATGCTTTTCACACTTTCACGCTACCAACTAATACAACAAAAAGAAAATTAAAAATAAGAGGGAGTATTTAATGAAGGTTTTAATAAACAAAAATATGCTTGAGAGCATAGTAACAAACACTAATCCATATCTCGAAAAAAGAGATCTTAGTGCTATCACTTCTCACATCTACATTTCAGTTAAAGATGGGGTTTTAAACATAAAAGCGACTGATCACGAGATAGGACTAGCATATAAACTAAGCAACGCAAAGATCGTTGATGAGGGCTATGCAACTGCAAATGGTAAAAAGCTACTTGACATCATAAAAAGCCTAAAAGATGAAGAGGTGACGCTTGAAACTGTTAATAACTATCTTTACATCAAGCAAAAAAACTCAAAATACAAACTTCCTATGTATAAATTTGAAGACTTCCCAGAGTTTCCAACGATAGAAGGCAAGGCTAAATTTAACATAGACGCCATAATGTTAGGCAGAAGCTTAAAGAAAATTTTGCCATGCATTGATAGCAATAACCCTAAATTTGAGCTAAACGGCGCTTTACTAGATATAAAACAAAACTATATAAATATAGTAGGCACCGATACAAAAAGGCTAGCTGTATTTAAATTTGCAAATGAAGCGAGCAATGAATTTTCACTGATCATCCCTAAAAAGGCGATAAATGAAATTCAAAAGCTATTTTTCGACAAGATAGAAATTTACTATGATGAAAACGTCCTCATCGCTCAAAGCCAAAATTTTGAGTTTTTCACAAAACTGATAAATGGCAAATTCCCTGACTATGAGCGCGTTATACCAAAAGATATTGCTATAAGATTTGAGCTAAGCAGAGATAAGATGGTTGAGGGTATCAAGACTATTTCTATGCTAAGCGATCAGATGAAGATAACTTTTTCAAAAGAGAGCATCACATTTGAGAGCATCATAGAGGACAACTCAGAAGCCAAAACGATGATAGAGTTTCAAACTGGACTTGAAGAAGATATCAGCATAAATGTAAAAAATAGAAATTTAATAGACTTCTTACAAAGCATAGAAGATGAGAAATTTGAGTTTGGATTTAAAGATAAAAATTTACCTTTCGTTGTTAGCTCAAAAGAGCTTTTAACGGTTATAAGTCCATTAAATATATAAGTTAAAAAAGGTTTATGATGGAAAATAATTACGGCGCAGAAAATATTAAAGTACTAAAAGGTCTTGAGGCGGTCAGGAAGCGCCCAGGCATGTATATAGGCGATACTAACATAAGCGGTCTTCACCATATGATCTACGAAGTCGTTGATAACTCTATCGACGAAGCGATGGCAGGATACTGCGATACGATAGATGTTGAGCTTACACGTGAGGGCTCAGCGATCATTAGTGATAATGGTCGTGGTATCCCAGTAGATATGCACCCGACTGAGAAAATTTCAGCTGCGACTGTTGTTCTAACTGTGCTTCACGCTGGTGGTAAATTTGACAAGGACACTTATAAAGTCTCTGGTGGTCTTCACGGCGTTGGTGTATCTGTCGTAAATGCCCTTTCTAAAAAGCTAATCGTAAATATCAAACGTGATGGCAAGCTTCATAGACAAGAATTTGCAAAAGGCATCCCACAAAGCGATCTTGAAGTTATAAAGACTACAAACCGCACAGGTACGCAGGTTGAGTTTTGGCCAGATGATAGTATATTTGAAGTGACTGAATTTGACGATGAAATTTTAGTAAAAAGATTTCGTGAGCTAGCCTATCTAAACCCAAAGATAACTATAAATTTCAAAGATCAAAGAAATGGCAGAAGCGAGAGCTTTCATTTTGAGGGCGGACTTGAGAGCTTTGTAACTGATATGAACAAGGCAAACGCTGTCAGCAAAGCTGTCTCATTTAGCGGCGGTGAAGATGATGTTATGGTTGATTTTGCGCTGCTTTATAATGACACTTATAGTGAAAATTTACTAAGCTTTGTAAATAATATCAAAACTCCAGATGGCGGTACGCACGAAGCTGGCTTTAGAGCGGGCCTTACAAGAGTTATCACAAACTACGTTCAAGCAAACGCTGCTGCACGTGAAAAAGATACAAAGATAACTGGCGAAGATATCCGCGAGGGACTTATCGCAGTTGTAAGCGTAAAGGTGCCAGAGCCGCAGTTTGAGGGACAAACAAAGGGCAAACTAGGCTCAAGCTACGTAAAACCTATCGTTCAAAAGATGGTTTTTGACGTGCTTACAAAGTATTTTGAAGAAAACCCTATCGAAGCAAGAGCGATAATGGATAAAGCTCTAATGGCAGCTCGTGGTCGCGAGGCCGCTAAAAAAGCTAGGGATCTAACTCGCAAAAAAGAGAGCATGAGCGTAGGCACACTCCCTGGCAAACTAGCTGATTGTCAGAGTAAAGACCCAGTAATTAGCGAGCTATATCTAGTGGAGGGCGACTCTGCGGGCGGTTCTGCAAAGCAAGGGCGTGATAGAGTTTTTCAAGCGATATTGCCGCTTAAGGGTAAAATTCTAAACGTTGAAAAGGCAAGACTGGATAAAATTTTAAAATCTGATGAGATAAAAAATATGATAACAGCTCTAGGCTGCGGCATCGGAGATGAATTTGACGCTGAAAAGCTTAGATATCATAAGATCATCATCATGACCGATGCTGACGTCGATGGTAGCCACATTCAGACGCTACTTTTAACCTTCTTCTTTAGATTTTTAAATAAAGTTGTAGAAAATGGCCACATCTACCTAGCTCAGCCGCCACTTTACCGCTATAAAAAAGGTAAAAAAGAAATTTATCTAAAAGATGAAAAGGCACTAAACGAATTTCTTATCGAAACTGGCATCGAGGGCGTTGATATAGAGGGCATTGGTAGTGCGGATTTGATCGACTTTTTAAAGATCGTTGCAGCTTATAGAAGCGTCTTAAAAGAGCTTGAAAAACGCTTTAACGTCCTTTCAGCGATCCGCTATATGATAGAAAATCCAGACATCGTCTCAAAAAGCTACAATGAAATTTTTGAAATTTTAAGAGACTTCTTAAAAGCTGAGGGTCACAACATCCTAAACCACTACGTTAGCGATGATGAGGTTAGAATTTATGTCCAAACTGAAAGCGGCCTAGAAGAGCTTGTGGTAAATGAAAATTTATTTACAAATCCACTCTACGAAGAGGCACTTTACATCAGCCAAAAGATAAAAGAGCGTGGCCTAGACTTGCATAGTGACGTTATAGATGTGCTTGATGAAGTTGAGAAAAATGCGAAGAAAGGTGCATATATCCAGCGCTACAAAGGTCTTGGTGAGATGAACCCTGAGCAGCTTTGGGAGACTACGATGAACCCTGAGAATAGAAGACTTTTAAAGATCGATATAAACGACGCTATAAGCGCTTCTGATACGTTTAATCTCTTCATGGGCGATGAGGTCGAGCCAAGAAGAAACTACATCCAAGACCACGCAAAAGACGTTAAACACTTGGATATATAAAAAGGTGATCAAATTTAAATTTGACCTGGTTAGCAAAAATATAAAGGATAAAGAGTGAGTGAAGAGATGAAGTATGGCGAGAAAATTTTAAAAGAATTTGACGTAGAGAGTGACCTTGAGGTCTGGGAAAATAAGCAAACAAGGGACTATGTCATAAAGATCACTCTGCCTGAGTTTTGCTGCCTTTGCCCTCGCTCTGGTTATCCTGACTTTGCGACCATATACCTTGAGTATATCCCAAATAAGCTAGTTGTTGAGCTAAAAGCGATAAAGCTTTATATAAATAGCTTTATGAACCGCAACATCAGCCACGAAGATAGTATAAATGAAATTTACTCTGTTTTAGAGAAAAAACTTGAGCCTAAATTTATGAAGATAGTTGGTGACTTTAACCCACGTGGAAATGTCCATACGGTTATCGAGATCAGCTCTGATCTAGTGGTAAAAAAACCAGCTGAAGAGAAAGAATACGCTCCAAGAAGTAGGGAGAGAAGCTTTAGCGACAAGCCACGTGAGAGACGTAGCTCAAGCGATCGCGCTAGCAGCAGAGGCAGCAGAGATGATAAATTTAAAAAAGATGACAAACCAAGAAGAAGCTCAAACAAAGAGGGCTTTAGAAAGATAAGCTATGCCGATGATAAGAAGCCAAAAGTAGTCAAAAAGGATAAATAATGATAAGTGCTAAGCTTATAGAACATATCTTTAAAGCAGCATCTATATCACGTTGGAACGATTATCCAAAGATGACAAATTTAGTCGAGCTTGACAAACAGGCTCATAAATTTATCATCGCTTATTTCATAGCAAAACAAGAACAAAATGCCGATATGAACTACATCATCGAGGCTGGAATTTTTGAGTTTTTAAGCAGGGTTGTAGTCACAGACATACGCCCTGACGTCTTTCACCACATCCAAAAGACAAAAAAAGATCAGATAAATAGCTGGGTTTTAAGCAACCTTGAGACGCTCATCTCAGATATCGAGGGCGGCGAGTTTTTGGAGAGGTTTAAAAACCACTATAAAAACGACAAAACTCACGAAAAAGAGCGCCTTATACTAAAAGCAGCCAGCTATCTTGCCACGAGGTGGGAATTTTCTATCGTCTATCAAACGAGCCAGTTTTTAAGCGATATCGACGAACTTAAGGCAAAGGTTGAGGAGGAGATGGAGGATTATTACGAGTTAATTGGCGTTAGAAAGATCGCTATGAATCAAAAACTAGCCCGTCTTGTTGATCTAAGTGGCAGGCTAAGATTTCAAAAGCGCTGGGCACAAACGCCTCGCATCCCTGAAACTGCAGTCTTAGGACATATGCTAGTTGTTGCGATACTTAGCTACTTTTACTCACTAAAAGCAAAAGCTTGTAAAAAACGCTTAGAAAATAACTTCTTTTGCGCACTATTTCACGACCTGCCAGAGAGCCTCACAAGGGATATCATAAGCCCTGTAAAATACGGCGTAAAGGGGCTAAATGAGATCATCAGCGAGTATGAGATGAGGCTTATTGATGAGAGGATTTTGCCATTTGTGCCAGAAAAGATCAAAGATGAGTTTAGCTACATCCTTGGCATCAGAAAAGATGGCGAGAAATTTATAAAAGATGAGTTTGAAAATAGGACTTATGAGCGCAAGATCATCTGCCACGAAGGGACTATGGAGAACGTAAATGAGGATAAATTTAACCCGATCGATGGCAAAGCGCTAAAATACTGTGACAAACTCTCAGCCTATATCGAAGCTGGAATTTCTATAAGCTACGGTGTGAAGTCAAAAGAGCTAACTGATGGCTTTAATAATATGTATAAATTTTTTAGCGAAAAACCTAAGATCGACGGAGTGGATTTTTTAGAAATTTGCGATGATTTTAACGAGCATTTTGGTTTAGAAAGACCCCCTCTCAGATGACTGCGGCACACACTTAATACAAGTGCTCTGCTGTGTTCCCACCCTGAAGCGGTGCTCATAAAAAGCATTGCACAGGTCTAAGAAGGAGCTTCGCAATCATACAAAAACTATACTTAAATTTAGTTTTATAGTTACATTTTTAAAAATTTAGCTTTAAGAGTATATAATCTCACATAAATTTCACCAAAAGTAGGGCAATGTCAGGAAAGATCAAACTTCGTTTTTTATCGGCCTTTAGAGATTTTTTTGTCTATCATCACAAGTCTTTAGAGTTTCGTGCCAAAATTTTTGCTGCTATTATCTCGGCTAAATTTGACCCAGATGAGGATGATTTTTTCATTTTAAATGACATCGTAAATGAAATTTATGAAAACGATCAGACCAGAAAAGACTTCTTAATCCAAACCGTTAGAGAGTACGTGGCAAGGGTCAAAAGAAACGATAGGATCACGCTTGACACACTTCTTTTAAGCATAGATAAAGATATGAAAGACCACAAAAGATATGCTAAAAAGATAGACTTTTCGCACCTTCGCCGCTTGATGAGTGGCTGCGAGGAGGAAATTTTAGTGCAGCAAAGAGTCTATGAGTTTTTGATAAACGAGGTCAAACTCTACTCACAAAGCGCTTAAATTTCATTCAAATTTAATCAAAAATTTTTCGTAGCTTGTAGTTAAATTTATTCAATTTTGACCTTGATTTTCTCTATTTATCTAGCTAGTTTGGGCGATTTATGACCAAAAATTTGAAACAACAATTCATCAGCTAAATTTACATTGATAAATGCACATTATTTTGTGATAAAGCTGTTGCCAAGATAAAAAATTAAGAGCATAGATTAGTCCGCTTGTGATGAGTGGGACTGGTTGCACTTTCTTGCTACCCTGCAAAGGACAAGAGCCTAAAGTAAGCCATAGGGTTTTTTAAAGAGTATATCTGCTCCATTATAAAAGAGAGTATCGACACAAAGCTATGCAAAAACCGCCTACTTTGGCACGGAGTGAAGTAAATTTAAGCTGTTTTTTGCACGGCGGCTGAGTGGGTTATGATGTCGTGTAAATTTAGCTTGTCTTTTCTAAAGAAACAAAGGCAAAGTCCGATGATACTAAAGCCGGCAAATGCAAAGCAAATTTGACGCAAGATCGCGTGAAGAAGGCTTAGCTTTTTACCGGTTTGTAAATTTATGAGATAAATTTCTTGTGCTTTGTAGCCCGGAGTTTGTGCCTTTATGCTAAAAAAGAGGCACATTATAAGTGAGATGATGCTATTTACCACAAAGATAGCAAGCTGGTTGTTTAAAAAGGCCTCTTTACCGCCAAGAACGAGATATGTGCTGATGTAAAATACTGGCATACCGATGATGAAAAGATCGATGATAGAAGCCTTTACTCTAGCCCAGATCGGTGCGATTTTCGCCTTTTGCTTTGCCAAGTTACTTTCCTGTATTTATAAAAATTTGGCTAAATTTCTCGCCGTTATCATGCGTGACGCAAAGCATAGTAGAGGTGCGCGAGACCTTGCACCAGTGACTATAGAGATCAAGTTTTTTGATATCGCTTTCTAGTACACCAAAATAGCCTATATATTCATAAATGCTAAGATCAAAAAAGCTCTTATTTTCGGTCCTTAGCAGACGTTTTTCGCTAAATTCTTGTATCAAACTAGCTCAACACCCTTGCCGTTTACCACTTCGCCGATCACGTAGCCATCGCTATTTGCTAGCACAGCATCAACGTTTTCTTTAGGCACAACAAGGATCATGCCAACGCCCATGTTAAATGTCCTCATCATCTCGCTATCTTCTACTTTTTGTGCGAGGATTTTAAAAATTTCAGGCGTTTTTATAGTGCTTTTTTGCACCTTCGCACCAAGCCCAGCAGGAAAGACGCGAGGCAGGTTTTCAACTATGCCGCCACCAGTTATATGCGCCATTGCGGTGATCTTATCTTTTAAGTTTAAAAAGTCGCTCACGTAAATTCTAGTTGGCTCAAGAAGAACGTCGATAAGTTTGCGCTCACCCACTTTTTCATCAAATTTTAGCCCAAGCTCGCTTACTACTTTTCTTGCAAGCGAAAAGCCATTTGAGTGCAGGCCACTGCTAGGAAGTGCGACTAAAACGTCACCAGATTTTACAAATTTGCTCCTATCAATCTCGTCAGCCTCAGCGATACCCACGGCAAATCCAGCAAGGTCAAAGTCGCCCTTTTCATACATCGACGGCATCTCGGCTGTCTCACCGCCTATCAGCGCGCACTGAGCCTTTTTGCAGCCATTTGCTATGCTTTTTACCACCTCTTTTGCGCTTTCGATCTCAAGCTTTGCAGTCGCGTAGTAGTCGAGGAAAAAGAGTGGTGTGGCGAAGTTGCAGATGAGGTCGTTTACGCACATAGCGACTAGATCCTCGCCCACGCCGTCAAATTTCTTAGCGTCGATAGCAAGACGTAGCTTCGTGCCAACGCCGTCTGTCGCGCCTAAAATGGCTGGATTTTTATATCCGCTTGGTAGTCTGACCGCACCTGAAAATGATCCGATACCGCCTATGACGTTTGGTGTTTGTGTCGATTTTACAAAAGGCTTAATCGCCTCAACAAAGCTATTTCCGGCATCTATATCAACTCCGGCATCTTTATAACTTATCATTTTCGCCCTTTTGGTTATTTTTTAAAACTTTAGCCAAAAGTTGCTAAAATTGTTATCAATTTTCAAAAATGGAGAGACTTTGCAGAAATTTCCAAACGCCTACGTCATCACAGGCTCGATCGCCAGCGGCAAAAGCACGGTTGTAAATTTACTAAAAGAGCGAGGCTTTAGCGTGATCGACGCTGATATGATCGCGCACGAGCAGCTTGAAATTTGCAAGCAAGAGATAATAGAAGCTTTTGGCGAGCAAATTTTAGATGAGAATGGCAAGATAGAGCGCAAAAAACTGGGCGCCATCGTCTTTAACGAGCCAAAAAAGCTTAAAAATTTAGAGCAAATTTTACATCCGAAGATAAAAGCTGAAATTTTTTTCAAAGCTTCGCAGTTTGAGCGCTTGGGGGAGATTTATTTTGTCGATATCCCTTTGTTTTTTGAAAAAAAGGAGCGTTACGATGAGTTTAAAAATGTAGCCGTGATTTATGCGCCAAAAGAGCTTTTACTAAGCCGTCTAATGAGCCGAAATGGTTTAAATTTAGAGGATGCAAAAGCTAGAGTAGAGCTTCAGATGGACATCGAGAAAAAGCGAAAAATGGCAAAATTTGTTATAGATAATAGCAGCGACATGGAGAATTTAAAGCTTGAGCTAGAGAAATTTCTAAAGCAAATTTGCGCTATTTCTTGATAAATTTACTAGCAAATTTATATGTTTGCATGGCCTCTTTACTACCCAAATCCCAGCTATCAAGCTCGACTTTTACTAAATTTGGAAATTTCTTGCTTATATCCTTTAGAGCATTGCCAACCGACTTTCTAAGATATTCGCTTTCGTCTTCTTTTAGGCTGGCTAGGCGCCTAATCGCCTCATCTGGGTTATCTTTAAAATAAGGCCTATTTGTCCATATCCTAAGCCCCTCTGTTACGGCTCTTCTTGCATTTGCATTGCCATTTTTTAGCCACTCATCGATCGTTAAAAGTGCTTGCTCGTAGCCAATTTTTTTACAAAACTCGTCAAATGCCTTTGCCAGCACCTCTTGAACTCTCCAGTTTTCATCTTTTGAGACTTCATCCCTCATAAACGTCAAAATTTCTTCACGATCTGATAGGTGCCCAAAGAGAAAAACAGCATACATCCGCACTTGATAGAGCTTCGAGCCGTATGCTAGGTATGCAAGCCCTTTGCAGTACTCAGCTCCCTTTGCTTTATAGTCAGCCAAAGCCCTTCTTTCTTGCTCTTTAAAGCCATTTTCTATCAAAGAAAGCTCTTTTTCTAAATTTAAGATGTAGCTCTTCAAAGTGGCTCCTTTAAATTTATTAATAACTCTTATCTAAATTTTAGTAAAATCAAGCAAAAAATAAAAGGATAGCTCATGCAAGTCTCAAAATATAACGCTAGCGGCAACGATTTTGTCATATTTCACACATTTTTGAGCAAAGATAGAAGCGAGCTTGCAAGGCAGATTTGCAGCCGAACAAACGGCGTGGGAGCTGACGGGCTCATCGTACTTTTGCCTTATGAAAAGGGCGTGAAATGGGAGTTTTACAACAGCGACGGAAGCTACGCTGCGATGTGTGGCAACGGCTCTCGCGCGGCTGCTAGATATGCCTATCTAAACGGCCTTGTAAGTTCGAGCGAATTTGCCCTGCTAACTGGTAGCGGCGAGGTGATGGCAAGCGTGAAAGGTGAGTGCGTCGAGGTCGTGCTAACAAGTCCAAAGATTTTAAGCGAGCCACTAAATGAAGGTGGCAAAACTTGGTATTTTTACGATACTGGCGTGCCACATCTTGTAAATTTCACACAAAATTTAGATGAATTTGATATCAAAGAGTGCAGGGCACTTCGTCAAAAATACAATGCAAATGTAAATTTAGCCAAATTTGATGGCGGAGTTTTAAAGGTGAGAACCTACGAAAGGGGCGTGGAGGACGAGACGCTAGCTTGTGGCACTGGCATGGCGGCTTGCTTTTACGGCGCTACTTTAAATTTAAACGCAGCGCAATGCCTAAAAGTCTATCCAAAAAGCGGCGAAGAGCTTGGTCTTAGGCTAGAAAACGGCAAAATCTTATTTAGCGGAGCGGTGAAACACTGCTTTGATACGAGTATTGAAATTTAGCTATTTTGGCTGCTGGTAGTTAAATTTGGCTAGTAGTTTGTAAAAGTAGTGGGCTAAATTTCATATCAAATTTTGTGTAAAACAAAGAGTTTTAGAGTTTTTGTTATTAAATTTTAAAGTGTGTAAAAAAGAAGATCTCCGCCGAAGCGGAGAAAAGGTGTTATTTTAAAGCATCTTTTGCTTGTTTTGCAAGTGCCGCAAATGCCTTCGCGTCATTCATAGCTAGATCAGCTAAAATTTTTCTATCAAGTTCTATGTTAGCTTTGTTTAAGCCGTTGATAAATCTTGAATAGCTAATGTCGTTTAGTCTGCAAGCTGCGTTGATACGAACGATCCATAAACGTCTAAAATCACGTTTTTTCTGGCGTCTGTCGCGATATGCATAAACTAAACTTCTCTCTAGTTGCTCTTTAGCTTTTCTAAAGTGTTTATGTCTAGCACTGAAAAAGCCACGTGCTAGCTTTAAAACTTTCTTATGGCGTCTTCTTCTAACTACGCCTGTTTTTACTCTTGCCATATTTATCCTTTTACAAATTGGCGCTCACAAAGTGAGTCTTGCCCCTAAATTTGGGGGAGTTTGAATGACTTTTTGTCAAAAACTTAAATCTACAGCTGCTTTATACGCCGAGCATTTTGCGAACGGCTGAGACGTTTGTGCTATCCACGTAGTGTGGGCCACGAAGGTCTCTCATACGCTTAGTAGGTTTTTTTGTTAAGATGTGGCTTCTAAAAGCAGAGCCTCTTTTTATCTTATTTTTACCTACTTTAAAGCGTTTAGCAGCACCGCGAACGGTTTTCATCTTTGGCATGCTAATCCTTTTTGAAATTTTATACGCAAGTGCGTAAGATTTGGATTATAGCGAAAAATCCTTTAGAAAATTTAAATTTCACTTAGACAAAATTTGCAATAAATTTACATTTAACTTAAAAAAGTTTTAAAAATCAGAACTAATTTATTAAATTTGAAATATAATCACATATAAAAATTTTATTTTACTAAAGGAGTAAAAATGAAAGGCAAAATTCTCGCATCAATCGTCGCTATGAGTGCGATTTTAGGCACAAGTAGCTTGGCATGCACTACCATTTTAGTAGGAGATAAAGCTTCAAATGATGGCTCTATGCTAGTGGCTAGAAGTGCTGATAGCAAGGCTATAAAAGCTCAAGTCTTTTTGATCCATCCAGCTACGAAAAACCAAACTGGCATGCATAGCTCAAAAGCCCATGACGGCGCAAATGACTTTACTTATCCGCTCCCAAAAGATGGCATGAGATACACAACCATCGCAAATTCACACACCAAGCTTCACGGAGCAGTCGGTTACAACGAGGCTGGCGTTGGACTAAGCGGCACTGAGACCATTTACGCAAAAGATGAGCTTTTAAAAGTTGATCCATACAACGAAGAGACCGGCATCACAGAAGATGACATCCCAGACGTGCTTTTGCCACGTATGAAGAGCGCAAAAGAGGGCGTTAAGCTTCTTGGCGAGATAGTTGAGACAAAAGGCGCTGGCGAGGGCTTTGGCGTGGTATTTGTCGATGCAAACGAGCTTTGGTACTTTGAAACTGGCACAGGCCATAAGTGGATCGCTTCAAAGATCCCACAAGATGAGTACTTCGTCACTGCAAACCAAGGCAGACTTCACGCTTATAAAGAGAATGATCCAAATTTCATGGGAGCAAAAGATGTGATTAAATTTGCGATCGATAACAAGACTTATGACCCTGCAAAAGACGGAGAATTTAACTTCACAAAGGCCTATACAAGGGACGATGAGAGAGATGTGACTTACAACTATCCACGTGTTTGCTGGGTGCAAAGCATGTTTAACCCAAGTCTAAAACAAGACTTCGCTGACGGTCAGAAATTTCCAGTATTTTTAAAACCAGAGAAAAAACTAAGTGTAGAAGACCTAAAAGCTGCGATGAGAGCTCACTACGACGGCACTGCGTTTGATAACTACGCTAGTAAAGACGAAGATAAGAAAAACATCTACCGCGCTATAAGCGTCTTTAGAACGTACGAGTCTCACGTCATGCAGGTGCGCCCATGGCTACCAAAAGAGATCGGCCGTGTGACCTACGTCGCTCTTGGTATGGCTGATCTTAGCGTTTATTTGCCGTATTACGAGGGGCTTGATGGCTTTATAAAAGGCTACTCAGATGGCTCATACGACGCTGATGATACTTCGATATACTGGGTTTATAGAAAGCTTCAAACCCTTGTGATGACTGACTATGAGAAGTATTCGCCAGTGGTAAAAGAGGCCTACGCTAAATTTGAAAAAGAGTTGGCTGTAAAACAGGCTAAATTTGAAGATGAGTACGTAAAGCTTTATAAAAAAGATAAGAAAAAAGCGGACAAACTCTTAAATGAATTTAGTCAAAAGACTATGCAAGAGGCTAAAGATCTAACACAGGAGCTTACAAACAAAGTCTTTACTATGCTTACAGCCGATATGGATGCTAAGCTAAAATCCCTAAATAAAGGCAAAAAAGACTAAAGGTTTTGGGCGTGAAATTTAGTAGCGCCCAAATTTAAACAAAAATTTGGCAAAGAGCGTTTATAATGCGGCAAAAATTCACTACAAAGGAAAAAATGCTGATGCCTTGTCCCATGCATAAAGCTCGTTAATCTCGGCAAAAAACATATCAGCGATTTTCAAAAAACACGCAAATTTTTAAATGATTTTACATTTTTTCACATTGATATTAATCCATTTTTGCTAGCAGGTCCGCTGCATTGTAACTGCATTTTTAAAAATAAAACGAAGCAGTGTTTGAAATTTGGCAAAGACCTTTTTAGTAGGGTTTTTTATAAATTTTACTTTAGTTTAAGAAGAAGTGGGTGTCATCCACCACATGTGGGGTAATCCAGACTTGTGCGCAGCACAACAACATTGAACGTGCTGGGGGTTTGGGTCGCAGGGATATACCTGCATAAAAATATTCAAGGTTGCTGTGCATGGCACAGTTTTATAGTAGTCCGCAGAGCGAATTTTCGTCTGCAAATTTAAATTTAAAAAGGATAAAAATGATAAAAAGTTATGTTTTAGGTTTTCCAAGAATCGGAGAGAAAAGAGAGTTAAAGCGCGCGTTAGAGGGCTTTTGGGCTGGCAAAGAGGGCTTTAGCGAAGAAAATTTGCAAGAGACTGCAAAGACGCTTCGCCAAAGACACTGGAAATATCAACAAGACGCTGGCATTTCGGCCATTAGCGTTAATGATTTTTCATTTTACGACCTAATGCTTGATAACATCATCGCTTTTGGCGCTACGCCTCCAAGATTTGCAAATTTAAGCGGCTTAGAGCAATATTTTGCTTGCTCAAGAGGCAACAAAAATGGCGTTGCGATGGAGATGACAAAGTGGTTTAACACAAACTACCACTACATCGTGCCAGAGCTTAGCAGCGAGAGTAAATTTAGCCTAAAAGCGGATAAAATTTTAAATGAATACAAAGAGGCGAAGGCTAACGGCGTAAAAGGCAAGGTAAATTTGATCGGCCCTA
Source organism: Campylobacter concisus (assembly GCF_902460575.1). GTDB lineage: Bacteria > Campylobacterota > Campylobacteria > Campylobacterales > Campylobacteraceae > Campylobacter_A > Campylobacter_A concisus_AW. The sequence continues at coordinate 498,338 of NZ_CABPUY010000003.1, forward strand.
TCACATTTTTGGCCCTTTCAAAGACGACTGACGGCAGCTGCCCATTTAAGCACCTTGACGCGCTTGTAGGCGAGTACAAAAAGCTACTTGAGCAAATTTCTAAGCTTGATGATGAAATTTTAGTGCAGTTTGACGAGCCGATCTTCGTAACTGACAAGAATGAAAGCGACCTTTTGCCACTTATCACAAAGGTTTATAACGAGCTAACAGGCGTTGCTAGCAACATCAAGATCGTGTTTGCGACATATTTTGAGCATGCGATCAAGGCAGTTAGCGAAGTGGCTAAAACTAAAATTTACGGCATCGCACTTGACTTCATCCACGGCAAGAGAAATTTCGAAGCACTTGAGACTATCAAAAACAGCCATTTGACGCTATTTGCAGGCGTGATCGACGGCAGAAATATCTGGAAAAGCAACATCGATGATAAGGTAAAACTTGTTCGTGAAATTTCAGAGAAAATAGGCGGCAAAGACTTTTACATAGGCACTTCATGCTCGCTTCTTCACGTACCATACACTCTAAAATATGAAGAGAATTTAAACCCAGAGATCAAAAGCTGGCTAAGCTTTGCGGTTGAGAAGCTTGATGAAATCAAGATCATCACAAAACTAGCAAATGGCGAGAAGCTAAATGAGAGCGAAACAAAAATTTACGAAGAGAACAAAAATGCCGTTAAAACTCGCGCCACTTCAAAGCTCATCCACTCTGAAAGTGTCCAAAATCGCGTTAAAAATTTAAGCAAATTTGAGCGTGATGAGAAATTTGAAGACCGCATCAAAATCCAACGCGAAACGCTAAAATACGGCATCTTGCCAACAACAACGATAGGTAGCTTCCCTCAAACGGTTGATCTTCGCGTACTTCGCCAAAATTTCAAAAAGGGCGAGATCGACGCGGCTGCTTATGAAGCAGGCATCAAAAAATATATCGATCACTGCGTGAAATTCCAAGAAGATATCGGCCTAGACGTACTAGTACACGGCGAGCCAGAGAGAAACGACATGGTTGAGTACTTTGGCGAGCAGATCAGCGGATATGCATTTAGCCAAAATGGCTGGGTACAAAGCTACGGCAGCCGCTGCGTCAAGCCGCCACTTCTCTTTGGTGACGTAAGCCGCCCAGAGCCGATGACTGTTAAGTGGATGAAATACGCTCAAAGTATCACAAAACACGTAATGAAGGGCATGCTAACAGGTCCTGTAACGATGCTAAACTGGAGCTTTGTGCGTGACGATCTGCCAAGAAGCGAGGTAGCAAAACAGCTCGCACTTTGTATCTATGATGAGATCGCAGACCTTCAAAATGCAGGCATCAGAGTGATCCAAGTCGATGAGGCAGCGTTTAAAGAGGGCTATCCGTTAAGAGCTGAAAATATCCCAGCTTATGAGAAATTTGCGGTTGATTGCTTTAAGCTTTCAGTAAGCTCAGCAGAGGCAAAAACTCAGATCCACACGCATATGTGTTACTCTGAATTTAACGATATTATTAAGACCATTGAGGCTATGGATGCTGATGTTATCAGTATCGAGACTGCAAGAAGTGGCAACGAGCTACTTAAAATTTTCAAAGCCGTTGGCTACAAACAAGAGGTCGGACCTGGCGTTTACGACATCCACAGCCCACGCGTGCCAAGTGTCGAGGAGATCGTCGCTCAGATCAAAGCTCTGCTTGAGGTTTTACCAAAAGAGCAACTCTGGATCAACCCAGACTGTGGCCTAAAAACTAGAAAATGGGAAGAGGTCGAGCCAAGCCTTAAAAACATGGTAGAAGCCGTCAAGATCGTAAGAGGTCTATAAAATTTAATTAAAAAGGATTTGAAAAATGAAAAGGATTTTTCTATTTGTAATATTAGTTATATTTGCGTCCGGATGTAGTTCTGGACGCCACTCTATACCACTCAACAAAGGTGCGTACAAACAAACAAATATCTATAGTATCAGCGAGGCTTTAAATTTAGAAGCTGCCAAAAAAGAGCTAGAAGGCTTTGAAAATGTGAGGCTTGAGTTTGGCTCAAACGACCAAAATAAAAGCGTAATAAAGGCAAATGTAAAGGTTCAAAGATTTATCACTGATAGCGGAGATATAAAGGGCTATTGCCAAGAGGCTTTTGTCGCCGTCATGAAAAGATATATGATAGCTGCTAAAAAGCAAAATGCCGACGTGGCAAATATCGTAAGTTTTTGGCGAGCCGACGCGAAATATCTAAAAGACGAGTTTGTCTGCATGTCGTCAAGAAATTCTGTTGGTGTGGTGATGAGGGCTGATCTAGTTCAAAAGTGAGAAAATGCTAAAAGAGAAAATTTTAAATAAAGAAAAAGGGCTCGTGCTATATGGCCTCACGCCGCCAAAGGCTGAATTTGAAGAGTCAAAGCTACGTGAGATCTCAGAGCGCTGGAGCGGGCGGATAAATGATATCAAGGCCGATGGGCTTGTGCTTTACGAGGTGCAAGACGAGAGTGAGCGAAATGATAGCGAGAGGACATTTGAGTTTAGCGGGACGTTAAGCCCAGAAATTTACTACAAAAGGTACCTAAACGTCGCAACACCTAGCATATTTTACCGCGTGGCTAGCGGATACGGTGAGGATGAATTTCGCGCAGCACTTAAAGCTCAAAGCTCAAATTTAAACGTTCTAGTGGGGGCAACTTCAAGCACGCAAAAAGTAAGGCTAAATTTAGCTCGCGCCTATGAGATCGCTAGCGAATTTAAAGAGTTAGCAGTAGGCGGCGTCTGTATCGCAGAGCGTCACGGCAAAAAGGGCAATGAGCCACAAAGGATGCGTGAAAAGATCGCAGCTGGGGCTAAATTTTTCATATCGCAAGCGATATTTGACGCACAGCTAGCGCGTAAATTTTTAGAGGATTGCGCGACTGCAAAGATAAGCGAGCCGATATTTCTTACATTTAGCACAGCGGGCAATGCAAAAACGCTTGAATTTATCAAATGGCTCGGAGTGAGCGTACCAAGCTCGGTTGAGGAGAGGCTAAATTTAAGCTCTGACTACCTAGCTAGTAGCTGCGAGATCATCAAAGAAATTTGGTGCGAGCTAAAGAAATTTGGCGACGAAAATGGGTTAAATTTAAGCATAAATATAGAAAGCGTAATGGCAAAACGCGCCGAGATAGAAGCGAGCCTGGAGCTTACAAAAAGCATAAGAGAGTTGGTGTAAAGCCAGCTCTTGCTATAAATTTATACAAATTCTTTCTTGATGACCTAGTGGCGCCACAAATACACACAGAAAAACCGTTATGATTAGCGATCACAAGCTGTTTTAAAGGTCGGTTGGCCACTGCTTTGCAAATTTTTAAAAAGCTGCTATAGCAAAAATGATATAGCTTTAGCAGATACATAATACGGCAGGCGCTACGACTATTTAGAGTGTGAAAAAGGGCAGGCAAATTTATCAAAGCTGCTGTGAAAATAGTTACAGTAAAATAGCCAAACAAGGCAAGAGTTTTTACAAATTTAAGCAAATTTGATCCAAAAGTATAGAAATTTGCCTCTCAAATAAGATCTAAATTTGACTAACCCCCCCCCTCACTCCACCTTATATCCAGTGCCTCGCACGGTTTTTAGGCCGATGGTGGGAATTTTTTGGCTCTTATCTCTCGCACGAGCGATCTGATACGGTCTTGCGATAAGGTTTCGTTTTTGTATAGGTGATGATCTATCTCGTCGTAGGTGACGACGTGGGGCGAGTTTTTGCATAAAATTTCAAGCAGCTGGCTCTCTTTTTTGCCAAGATAGATGACCTCGTCATCCTTTCTTATGCAAAGGGAGTCTTTGTCAAAACAAGGCCATTTTTTAGCTCAAATTTAGAGCCTAAAAGCACCTTGCAAAGCCTAAAAACATGAAATAAAAACTCTTCAGGACAAAATGGCTTAATGATAAAATCATTAACCCTAGCGTAGTAAATCCTCTTAAAAACGCTAGGGGTGCTCTCATCTAACAAAAGCATAATGGGAGTGATGTTTTGGCTATCTCTTATAAATTTAGCCAGATCAAGGTTTAAATTTCTTTATCCATTGCCGCGCTCAAAGTCCTTGATGACTGAGCACGCGCTTTTTAGCTGGATCATCCTAAACCCAAAGCGGTAAAGCGATGCATTTAGGATGACATTTTGCTCAAAGTCGCTTAAGAGCAGCAAAGCTTCTTTGTTAGCCAGCTAGACCGCCACCAGCTGGCTTTTTAGCGTCTTTTTCAGCCTTTTGTTTTAAAAATTCCTCTTCGTCTTTTGTAGGTTTGTACTCATCTTTGAAGAATTTTTGCTTAGTTTCGATCCTCTTTTCGATCATCTTTTTATCGTAAATTTTATACGATGGCTTCCAGTACTCAAGGTAGTTTCTAAAACCAGCGCCGTGACCTGCGTCATAGTGGCAGCTTACACATTTTAGCTCTTTAGGAGTGTCAAGGAGCTTTTTGTAGTGAGCGTGCATCTTTTGAGCTTGCGCTGAAGTGTTGTTGCTATCTATCACGTTTGTGTGGCAGCTTGTGCAGCCGTTGTCAAAGACAAAATGCTCGCGGTTTTTGAGGTTTTTGTGCCAGTCAATAGCATTAGGATCGCCAAAGAAATGTACCCAGCCCTCTAAAATGCCGTTTTTCGCCTTTGTTAGGGCGTATTTTGCGATGTTGTCATGTGGTATGTGGCAGTCGACGCATCTTGCTTTGATACCAGTTTTGCCCTTGCCGCTGTGGATATCGTCGTTGTAGGCGATCACCATAGGATCCATCTCGTGGCAAACGATGCAGAATTTATCCCCACTCGTCTCATCAAGTGCGTAATGAACTGGCAGAACGACTAAAAATCCAACAATTCCGCTTATGAAGATTATAAGCGCTAGTAATTTTTTTGAAATTTTCATGGTGTTACTCCGTTCATCCATTGTGGCACCTCGTGTTCATGGCACTCAGAGCACATGTTTGTAGATGGTTTGTGTTCGTTGTGGCACTCGTCGCAGTACAAAGTCGGACCATCGTGAACAGAGTTGTGAGGATTTGCCTTTAGAGTATCCATAAATTTTAGCCTCTGGGCTAAGAGCTTTTTGCTCTTATGACAGGATAGGCAGCCAGCGTCGCCGATCGCTTTAAATTTGCTAGGATCATCGCCCTGGTTTTGGTGACAATCAACGCAGTCAAAGCTTAGGTGTTCATGATGAGGTTTGATCTTATATTTGGCTCTTAGCTCATCAGAGACTACTACTTTTGTGACGTTTAGATCGCCCTTTGGCATATCAGCACCAAAGAGATGAAGCGAAAATAAACAGGCAAAAATAGCGATGAATTTAAGCTTATTCATACCCTTTTCCTTTCTATTAAGATTTTATAAACATCAAATTTCAATGGAAAACTAATATTTTTACTTAAACTTATTTTTATGAAATTATAGTCCTTGCTTGATTAAATCTGCATTAATAATATTTTAGAGTACTAAAATATAGACTAGTTTTATAAAGTTAAATTTTAAAGAAAATGGCAATTAAGCTAAATAAAAAGGAAAATGAAATATAATCCCAAATCTTTGGTCCCGTAGCTCAGTTGGTAGAGCACTACCTTGACATGGTAGTGGTCGATGGTTCGAGTCCATTCGGGGCCACCATTTTTATATAAAATTCCCCAAAACACAAAAAACTAAAAAATAAAATTTAAAAATATTTTTTGTAACTCTGCCATTTTTAAATTTTAAACTCAATCTCTAAAATACGGCAAATTTTTACTAAATTTAACTCAAAAATTTATAACTTCACATTTCTAAAATGTCACAACTGTACCAAAGTACAATAGCTATAAAATAAATTTTTTACTTATAATTGACAACATAAAATACGCAAAGGGGAAAAATTATGAGTAAAGTTAAAGGACTAATCAAATCAATAATCGGCACGGATGCCATCGTCGCAGTTGATGCTAATGGAAATCAAAGAACTCTAAAAGCAGGCGACGTGATCTATGACAATGAGGTCATAAAAGAGCAAGACGGCGTAAAGGTCGAGGTGCAAGCTACGCAAACTCAAAATGAAAATGCTAGCGATGAGACTGGCAAAGAGATAGCATCGCTACAAGAGCAATTATTAAATGGTAAAAATATCTCAGATCTTGAAGAGACTGCAGCTGGCGGCACTCAATCAGCAGGCGGAGTAAGCTCGAATGGCGTGAGCCTTGGTGCTGCTGGCTTTACAAATGGTGGTCATGAGTCAAACGTAAGTGCAAATTTTGGCGATCTAAGCTCTCAAGCAAATGCTAGCGCAGAGGCTTTTACAAATGTAAGCGGTGGCGCAAGCGAGGAGGGCTTTAGTCTTGACACACTTGCAGCTGCGATAGATAATGCATATAACAATATATTGCCACAGACGCTAGAAGTATCTGTCACAGCAGTAGATGATAATGTAGTGACTGGCAATACAAACACTGTGATAAGCAGTAACCTTGACATCGAGGGCAATATCTTAGAGCATGAAAATTCACAAAGAACAGGTCTGCATATCACAAACGATAACACTCCAACTTTGGTAGGTAAGGTTACTTCAAACGCTACTATAAGCATATTTGATGGCGAAGGTGAGAGCGCACCGCTACTTGGTACGACAACTACCGATGCAGACGGAAACTGGTCATACACACCAACTTCGCCTTTAGCTGATGGAGATCATAAATTTACTATCGAAGCTAGCAAAGTAGCTGCAAACGGCGAAGAGCTAAAAGCCACAAGCACGCAAGAGATAACTGTTGATACAGACAATAGCACCTTGTCTATCACAAAAATATCTACTGATGACTTTTCTGACTTGTCACACTATAACACAATGTATGATAGCAATAAACAATATGACTTATCACCAAGTATCGAGGGTAAGGCTGAGCCATTTGCTGATATAAATTTAGTTATCACAAAAGCTGAAGTTGTTTATCGTGATGCCTTTGGTCACTCTTGGGTAGAGAAAGGCAACGAAGCTCATGTGGTTGAGAAACTAAGCGCTAAGGCTGATGCTGATGGCAACTGGATAGCTGAGAGTAGTGTGTTGGATACTCTTGGTACTAACGAATATACAGTCCAAGCTTCATCAGTAGATGAGGCTGGCAATAAATATGCTGAGCCTCAAGCAACGACATTTTATATGCCACTTGAGCCTATAACTGTTGCTCCGACAGATCACCTATAACATAAATTTAATGTGGAGAGCCTCTCTCCACTCACTCTTAAATTTACTTCAAATACTCTTTTACGTCGTACTCTTTGCCAGCGTCGTGATCTTTTAAAAGTTTAGCCACGACTGGGCTTAGAAGTATTATGGCGATCAAATTTGGCACAACCATAAGTCCGTTAAACATATCTGCTAAACTCCAGACAAAATCAACCTTTTGCAAGCTGCCTAAAAAGACAAAAACAACAACTAAAATTTTAAAAATTTTAACCGCCTTTGCTCCAAAAAGGTAACGTACATTGATCTCAGCGAAGTAGTACCAGCCAATGATCGTCGTAAATGCGAAGAAAAATAGGCAGATCGCCACGAAGCTATAACCGCCAGTTTTGCCAAATATATGTGACGAAAACGCCTCTTGCACCAAGGTGATGCCAGTAAAGACTGCCTTGCCGTTTTCAAAGCTGATGACATTTGCAGTAAGCACCACAAAAACGGTTATATTTAGGATGACAAAGGTGTCTATAAAGACGCTCATTATGCCAAGGACGGCTTGATCGACTGGGTGTTTGACATTTGCAGCAGCGTGTGCGTGCGGAGTTGAACCCATGCCAGCTTCGTTGCTAAAAAGTCCTCTTGCGATGCCGTATCTCATAGCAGCTGCGATGCTAGCGCCAGTTGCCCCACCCCAAGCAGCCGAAGGATCAAACGCAGCTTTAAATATTAGTGAGATCGCCTCTGGGATTTGGTGAAAATTTAAAGCGATGATAACCACGCCAACAACGATATAAAGTAGCGCCATTAGCGGCACGATCTTTTCAGCGACCCTTGCGATCGCCTTTACGCCACCTATGAAAATTAGCGCGCAAATGAGAGCCAAAAACGCCCCTGTTAGCCACTGCGGTATGCCAAAAGCGCCGCTAAAGCCGTCTGATATGGAGTTTGCTTGAACCATATTGCCGATAAAGCCAAGAGCGATGATGATAGCGATAGCGAAAAATCCAGCTAGAAATTTCGCCCATTTGCCCTTTAATCCGCGGCTTATGTAAAAGGCTGGACCGCCTATCGTGTGGCCGCTGTCATCTTTGGTGCGATAAATTTGAGCGAGGCAAATTTCAGCAAAATTTGTAGCCATGCCCAAAAAGGCTGCGCACCACATCCAAAAAATGGCTCCAGGGCCACCCATGATAAGAGCTGTCGTCGCACCCACGAGGTTGCCAGTACCAACTTGCGCCGCGATCGCCGTTGCGACTGCTTGAAACGAGCTCATACCAGCCTTGCCAGCAGCCTCGCCGTGAAGTGAGAAATTTCCAAAAAGTTCGCCTAAACCCATCTTAAATTTAAAAATCTGAACAAAGCCAAGTCTAATGGTGAAAAATAGTCCAGTGCCGCAAAGTAGGGCGATTAGGAAGTATGGACCCCAAAGAAATGAATTTATACTTTCAACGCAGTTATTTAAAATTTCAGCAAAATTTGTAGGCATTTTTTAACTTTCGTGATTGATTTGGATTTGAGAAGTATATTTGAAAAAATATAAAATTTAAATTAACTACTAAAAAATCATGGTCAAGCTAAATTTTTATAAAAGCGTCCTGCAAAACCATGCTTGAGTAGTAATAAAAGCTGTAAAATAGCTTATCATCATAGCTTAGCTCGTCTTGATCCACGATATCAAGATACTTTGGCTCTAGCATTTGCTCCATTTTTGCAAGTGGCTTTGCGTGCTCAAGCTGCTCTAGCTTCTCACAAATTTCAAGCATAAATTTAAAAAACTCTTCAAGCTTACGTGAGATAAATTTAGCTGCCTCGCCTTTTTCGCTTAGCGCGCTTTTGTAAATTCGCACCAAAAAAACGAGCGCAAAGGGCGTTGCGTGCCAAAAAGTCTCTTGATACTCGCACTGAGCCGCTATCTCATCAAGCAGCTCGCTAAGCTCTTTTTCATCAAATTTAGACTTTTTCAAAGCCTTTGTAAGTGTGTTTAAAATTTGCGCAAAAAGCTCCGCCGTGCCGTAACTACAGCTTAGCCTATCCCACGGCACGTCTTTTATCTTTAAATTTGCGATATATGTTAAATTTTGCTCATTCATGCGCGTACCTTTTTGAACCAAAAGAGTAAAGCCTAAATTTAGCCCTTTGACCTTATCTTTTCTAGCCACTCATTTAGCGTTTTTTCAAAGCCTATGCCCTTGCTTTTGTAAAAAACGAGCGGTTTTTCTAGATATTTTTGCTCGACCCAGCCGCCAAAATCATGCGGATAAAGGTAGTCTTTGCTCTCTTTTGTGTGATTTTTTAGATATGACGGGATCTTTAAAATTTCTTCGCTTTGCACGTATCTTAGGGCGGCATTTATCGCGTTGTAGCTGGAGTTTGACTTTGGTGAGCTAGCTAGATAGACGGCGCACTGAGCCAGTATGATCCTAGCCTCTGGAAAGCCTATCTCTTTTACCACACTAAGCGTGCTGGCGGCTAAATTTAGCGCATTTGGGTTTGCGTTGCCGATGTCTTCGCTGGCAAATATCGCCATCCTTCTAGCGATGAAGTCAGCACTCTCGCCAGAGTCTATGAGCCTTGCGAGATAGTATATGACGGCGTTTTCGTCGCTTCCACGCAGGCTTTTTATAAAAGCGCTTGCTAGCTCGTAGTGCGTATCATCCTCTTTTGCCCCCTCTTTTAGGGCGTTTTGGCGAAGTGTTTTTAAATTTTCTAGGCTCACATTTTCATCAAGCGTGATGGCAAATTCGAGTAAATTTAGCATAGCTCTTGCGTCGCCGCCGCTACTTTTAAAGAGATACTCTTTTGCTTCTTCGTCAATGCTAAATGAAATTTGCTCTCTTATCTTGCCAAGAAGCTCCTCAAAATCGCCACTGCTAAGCGGTCTAAACTCAAAGAGCATCGAGCGACTTCTGATGCCTGAGCTTAGCGTGAAAAAGGGATTTTCAGTACTTGCACCGATAACTAGGGCTTTGTAGTTTTCCATGGGGATGAGCAGTGCTTCTTGCTGGGTTTTGCTAAGCCTGTGGATCTCGTCTATGAAAAAGAGCGGCTTGTTTAGGGCGTTTTCGTAGTTTTTTAAAATTTTGCGAAAGTCATCTATCTTTAAATTTCCGCCGTCAAACTCGTAAAAGTCGTAGTTTGCCCCGCTTGCCACAGCCCTTGCAAAGCTCGTCTTGCCACAGCCTGCCGGACCATAAAATATGGAGTGCGGTATCTTATTGGTGGCTATAAATTTTAAAAAGGCTGCTTTAACCGCCTTTTGACCGCAAATTTCATCCAAGTTTTTTGGTCTAAACATCAGTGCAAGTGAGCTCAAATTTACTCCTTTGCTGGTTTTGGCAAAATTTTGGCCTTTGCGCTAAGGCTCTCTATCTTTAGCTCATAAATTTTCATATTTTTTAGCCCATACTCGGCCGCTACGTCAAATGTGCTCATCGCGTAGGCGGTGTATTTTTGGCTGAGAATTTTTAAAATTTCATATCTTTTGGCATCATCTGTCACTTCGTAGGCTCTCGTTTTTGCGATGGCGCTTTTATACTCAGTCGTAAAGACCTTGCCACCAAGCGCCTTGCCGTCGTCCTTTATCGCCTCTAGCTCGCTATCATTTAGGTGCGGGACTTTGTTGAAACTAACGCAGACAAACTCCACTTTTCGCCCATTTTGAAGCAGTTTTGCCTTGCTGCCAGCGGTCGCTCCGTGGACGAAAATGCTCTCACCAACCCTAACAGGCGAGATAGGCACGCTAAAAATTTCTCCCTCATCATCCACGCATGAAATTACCGCATATTCGCATTCATCTATGATTTTTAAGCCATCTTCACGACTAAGCTCTCTATCTTTTCGCCTCATTTTTCATCCTTTTTTTGCAAAATATTTTAAAATTTAAGTGCTTAAAGGCTAGTATAACGCAAAAATTTCAAGGAAAAATATGAAAAAAATTGCCATTTTTGCCCTTTTGCTGGGCGTAAATTTATTCGGTGCAAGCGAGGTTTGCAAGGAGTATGTCAAACAAAGCAGGCTCTATCTTGACGAGCTTTACGCCAAAGAGAGCAAGAAGCTTGCAGGTGATGAGAAAGCGCTAAGGCTTTTTGAGCTTAAATTTGATGAGTTTAAGCAAAGGCAAAGCGGCCAAGAGGCGATGATAATGCAAAATAACGATGAGAAATTTTGCAAAAGCGAGCTTGAAAAGGTAAATAAGCTTCTTTCTGAGCTTAAAAAATAGCTCAAATTTGAGCGTTTAAGTCCCACTCGATGGGCGTTTTGCCATGGTTTGCTAGGTAGATATTTGCCTGTGAAAAGTGCCTGCAGCCAAAAAACGCCCCACGAGCTAGCGGACTTGGGTGGGCTGCTTCTAAAATGAGGTGCTTGCTGGCGTCTATAAGCGGTGCTTTTGCCTTGGCTGGGTTGCCCCAGAGCATAAAAACTACATTTTGTAAATTTTCACTTATCTTCCTTATGACGGCGTCTGTAAAGCCCTGCCAGCCAAAGCCAGCGTGAGAATTTGCCGCTCCAGCACTAACGCTTAAAGTCGAGTTTAGAAGCAGCACGCCTTGCTTTGCCCACTTTGTAAGATCGCCGCTATTTGGCTCTTTTATGCCAAGATCGGCGTAAATTTCTTTATAAATATTCACAAGGCTTGGGGGCACTCTCACGCCACTTGGCACTGAAAAGCTTAGCCCCATGGCTTGATTTGCGCCGTGATATGGGTCTTGGCCTAGGATGACGACCTTTACGGCGTGAAATGGCGTTAGGTTAAATGCGTTAAATATAAGCCCGCTTGGTGGATAGACGACACCAGCGCTCTTTGCTTTTAAGAAATTCTCTTTGATGCGTGCGAAATTTTCACTCAAAAACTCATCTTTTAGCACCTCTTTCCAGCTTGGCTCGATCTTTACGTCATCTAAATTTATCTGCATTTTCCTGCCCTTTTTTGGTTTTAGCGGTATAATTTTAACTAAATTTATCCAAAGGAAAGAGCTGTGTCAGAGCAAATTTTTAATAAAATCCACGATCTTCTTAGCAAAAATGGGGCTAAATTTAGAGTGATAGAGCATGAGAGTGCGAGGACTTCAGAGGAGGTCGCTAAGATAAGAGACACAAAGATGAGTCAGGGCGCAAAGGCGCTGGTCTGCTCTATAAAAGGCGTAGATGAGGAGAAATTTGGGCAAATTTTTAAAGATGAAAATGTGCTAGATGGCTACTTGCTAGATGACGAAAAGCCAGTGATGAAGGCTGGTAAAATTTACTTGCTCGCGGTCTTGCCAGCTGACGAGCAGGCTGATCTTGACGCGCTTACGCAAAAATTTGATGGTAAAAGAGCGAGCCTTGCTAGTCCAGAGGAGGTTACAGCGCTTGCTGATTGCGTATTTGGCTCGGTTCCGCCATTTAGCTTTCATAAAAATTTGCACCTTGTTGTGGATGAGAGTTTGCTAGAGCGAAACGATGAGATTGCCTTTAATGCGGGACTTCTTGATAGATCAGTCGTTTTAAACGCAAAAGACTACGCTAGGATAGTAAAGCCGGTGTTTGTTAAATTTGCAAAAGAAAAGTGCTAGGCTAACCACTTCCTAGCACTAAATTTGTCGGGAGAAAAATGAATTTAAGTAATGCAAAGACGAGAAATTGCTAAATTCATTTCAAGAGCAAATATTATCAAGGATAATCTTAAAATATAATAAAGTATATTGATAAAATATGCATATTTTAGGGATATTTATCTTTATATATAAAAAAATATATTTTAAAAACCAAAAATTTTGGCTCAAATTTTACTAAATTTAAAAAGAATTTATAAAAATTTGCTTAGCAATTATTAAGTTTAGCTTAAAGCCCATTTCGATAAAATCCTTAATCGTTCTTTTATTGTAAAAAAGACAATTTGATATAAGGAAAAACAATGAGCGATATCATCGCATACAAACTAAATGGCGAAATAGTCGATACTCAAAGTATCGCAGGGCGTGAGAGTAGTGCTGAGCCTATCTATTTTGACAACTCAAAAGAGGCACTACACGTTATCAGACACTCCTGTGCACATCTCATGGCACAAGCTATCAAATCACTCTATCCAAAGGCGAAATTCTTTGTCGGACCAAACGTAGAAGATGGATTTTATTATGATTTTAGAGTTGATGATGAGGGCACGAAGCTAGGCGAGAGCGATCTAGCAGCGATCGAAGATAAGATGAAAGAGCTTGCTGAGAAGAAATTTGACATCGTTAAAACCTGCTCAACTAAAGCTAATATGAGTGAGAAATTTAAAAACGACGATCTAAAACAAGAGGTCTTAAAAAGAATTCCAGATGGCGAAGTGAGCAGCTACGCACAAGGCGATTTTGAAGACCTTTGCCGCGGACCACACCTACCAAATACTAAATTTTTAAAATTCTTCAAGCTTACACGCGTGGCTGGGGCATATCTTGGTGGCGATGAGAGCCGTGAGATGCTAACTAGAATTTACGGCACAGCTTACGCAGACAAAGAGAGCCTAAAAGAGCACATCCGCATCATCGAAGAGGCTAAAAAGCGCGATCATAGAAAGCTTGGCGTCGAGATGAAGCTATTTACATTTGATGAGGAAGTGGGTGGCGGTTTGCCTATCTGGCTACCATACGGCGGACGCTTGAGATCAAAACTAGAGCAGCTCTTATACAAAGCTCACCGCGACCGCGGCTACGAGCCAGTACGAGGTCCTGAGCTTTTAAAGGCTGATGTGTGGAGAAGAAGCGGTCACTACGCAAACTACAAAGAAAATATGTACTTTACAACGATCGATGAGACAGAGTATGGCATCAAGCCGATGAACTGCGTTGGTCACATCAAAGTCTATCAAAGTGACATCCGCTCTTATCGCGACTTGCCGCTTAAATTTTTCGAGTATGGCGTCGTGCATCGCCATGAGAAAAGCGGTGTGCTTCACGGACTTTTCAGGGTTAGAGAATTTGCACAAGATGACTCACATATCTTTTGTATGCCAAGCCAGATCAAAGAAAATATCTTAGAAATTTTAAAATTTGCTGGCACGATAATGGAAAATTTTGGCTTTCATTACGAGATGGAGATTTCAACCAAGCCAGCCAAAGCGATCGGTGGCGATGAAATTTGGGATACAGCTACAAAAGCGCTAAAAGAAGCTCTTGATGAAAATGGCTTTAAATACGGCATCGACGAGGGCGGCGGCGCATTTTATGGACCAAAGATCGACATTAAGATAACTGACGCGCTTAAGAGAAAGTGGCAGTGCGGCACGATACAAGTCGATTTTAACTTGCCAGAGCGCTTTGATCTAGGCTACATCGATGCAAACAACGAAAGACAGCGCCCTGTAATGCTTCACAGAGCACTGCTTGGCAGTTTTGAGAGATTTATAGGAATTTTACTTGAGCACACTGCTGGCGAGCTACCATTTTTCATAGCTCCGACGCAGGTTGTCATCGTGCCTATTAGCGACGCGCATTTAGACTACGCAAAAGAAATTTCACGCGAGCTAAGAAAGATCAACGTTGATAGCGAGATCGCAAGTAAAAATGAGAGTTTAAATAAGAGAATAAGAACGGCAGAAAAACAAAGGGTGCCTATGATAGTCGTGCTAGGAGACAACGAAGTAGCGAACAAAAGCGTTGCGTTGCGCGACAGACAGGCTAGGACGCAGAGTGATATGAGCTTGGCGGAATTTATAAATTTAACGAAGGAGAAACTTAGTGAGGTACATTTTTGAGTAAGGAAAATGAAGTATTGCTCAATGAGGACATAAGGGCGAGAGAGGTAAGATGTGTAGGGGATGATGGCACGGCATACGGTGTCATCTCAAGAGATGAGGCTTTAGATATCTCAAATAAGCTTGGGCTTGATCTAGTGCTTATAGCGCCAGATGCGAAGCCGCCAGTTTGCAAGATAATGGACTATGGCAAATTCCGCTATCAGCAAGAGAAAAAGCAAAAAGAGGCCAAGAAAAAGCAAAAAACCATCGAGATAAAAGAGATAAAACTCTCTGTCAAGATCGCCCAAAACGATATAAACTACAAGGTTAAACACGCAAGCGAGTTTTTGCAAGATGGCAAACACGTTAAATTTCGTGTATTTTTAAAGGGTCGCGAGATGAGCACCCCAGAGGCTGGCGTAGCCATGCTTGAGAAGGTCTGGGAGATGATAAAAGATGAAGCTGATCGCGACAAAGAGCCTATAATAGAAGGTCGTTATGTAAATATGCTTGTAACTCCAAAAAAGGGTTAAATTCTCACAAAGAGCAGGCTAGGGCTTGCTCTTTTTCATTAAATTTTTAATACAAAAACTCACAAATAACTATTTTCAAAAATTCTATCATTTTTATATCTACTAAATTTACGCAATGGCGTTTGCGGTTGATGTGGCTTGTGATTAAATTTTGTAGTATGAATTTAGACGCGGCTTAAATTTAGTAAATTTTGATTTTTGCTTACTGGAATTTAATACTTTGACATCACTTGTATAGATGTTGTGCTGAAAATAATCTAGACAAATTGACTTTCTTGTGAGTTTGTAAATTTAAGTGTTTGCATGGGCGCTTGAAACCAAATTTTGTCTAATTGTAGGCTAAATTTGGTAAGAAGCTTGATTGTTTGTAGCTTAAATTTAGCAAATTTTAAATTCCCTTGTTCGAATTTGATTATCTTGCTGTCACTCGCAAAAGCGCTGTGCCTAAAAACTTCTTGTGAGTTTTAAATTTTGTCTTTTATATGCTTGAGTGAGAGTTTTTAAGCTAAATTTTGCCTATGAGCTAGCTAAATTTGGCAAAGAGAATATCGCTTTAATAATACTTTTTACAAAATGTTTTGACTACTTTTAGTTTTATTTGATGAGCAAATTTGGTAAGAAACTTGATTGTTTGTAGCTTAAATTTAGTAAAATTTAAATTATCTTGTCCGAATTTGATTGTCTTGTTGTCGCTAGCGTGGGTTACTTTATTGAAATTTGGCCAAGCAAACGCAGCCCATTAGAGTAAATTTGAACTTCTTGTGAGTTTGTAAATTTAAATGCGGTGCGGGTGTTTTAAGCTAAATTTTGCTTATGAGCTAGCTAAATTTGGCAAGAGAAATATTGTTTTAATAATACTTTTTATGTGGCGACCAAATTTGATGAGAAATTTGCTTATTTGTGGGTTAAATGCAGTAAATTTCAATTTTCGCTTACCAAAATTTATCCCACCTTTTACTGCCTCTTACGTGAGTGCTTTACTAAAATTTAACTAAGCAAACGCAGCCTATTAGAGTAAATTTGAACTTCTTGCGAGTTTGTGAATTTATGGTGCGTGTGCGAGTTTTTAGGCTAAATTTAGTAAGGAATTCGCTTGTTTGTAGCTTAAATTTATAAAAGAGGATTTAGTCTGAGCTGAGCCTAAATTTATTAAATTTCATAAGCCGTTTCTTGTCAAAAAAGTGTTTTTTATCTGCTTGAGAAATTTTAGGTTTTGCTCATTTTTTGGCAGGATTTTGTTATCTAGCCCTACTATGTCGAAGTTGCAAGCGCTATAAAAAAATCCTTAAAGTCGCTAGAAATTCATCTGCTACAAAGCTTCTTGTCGCCAAGTAGCCATGCATAGACCGCACCACTCGTGCAATCAAGCAAAATATCCACAGGACGCTTCACAGCAAAAACTTTCAATCTTACTGCTCAAACCTCGCCACTCCACCATTTGCCGCCGTATCAGCTCTTTTGACAAAAATTTATACCAAAAGCTCTAAAAAAGTGGTCTGCTTGCCACCCTAGTGAAATTTAACCAAGCTTCAAATCCACATTCGCCACACCAGCGCAAATTTGTCAAAAACGAACGCTCTATACACACCGCATAAAATGCTTCAAGCTAGCGTAAATTTGCTAGCTTGCTAGTAAAATTTGCCGTGCAAAAGGTAAAATTCTATTTTGGCTAAAACTCCAGCCAGCCTTATATTGATTTACGTCCAAATTTAGCTTGGACGTAAATTTACAGAGCCAAATTGGCCTACACATATCCTTGATCTATCATCGCATCAGCCACTTTTCTAAAGCCAGCGATATTTGAGCCAAGCACTAGGTTGCCCTCATCGCCAAACTCTTTACTCGTTTCGTAGCTTAGTTCAAAGATGTGGTTCATGATGTCATGAAGTCTGCGATCGACCTCTTCAAAGCTCCACGAAGTCATGCCAGCATTTTGCATCATCTCAAGGCCACTTGTGCCCACGCCACCAGCGTTTGCTGCTTTTGCCGGCGCAAAGTGAAAGTCTTTTTGCGCAAGCATGAAATTTATCGCATCAAGCGTGCTTGGCATGTTTGCGCCCTCAGCCACGAAGCGGCAGCCATTTGCGTAAAGCACTTTTATGTCAGCTAGGTGAAGCTCGTTTTGTGTCGCACATGGGAAGGCTCCGTCGCATGGCACGTCCCAGACGCCGTTTCTGCCCTCTTTGTATTCGCTCACGCTTACATATTTTGCATTTGGTCTAAATTTGGTGTATTCGTTAAGGCGAGCGCGTTTTACTTCTTTTAGCTCTTTAAGCACCGCTAGATCGATGCCCTCAGCGTCATAGACGTATCCGTTTGAGTCAGAGACGGTGATAGGCAGTGCGCCTGCTTGATAGAGCTTTTCGACTGTGTAGATGGCGACATTTCCGCTACCGCTGACGCTGCATTTTTTGCCCTCAAGATCAAGTCCAGCTTTTTTTAGCATGTTTTGAGTGAAATATACTAGTCCGTATCCAGTAGCCTCTGTGCGCGCTAGGCTGCCGCCCCAGTTTAGCCCTTTGCCAGTTAGGATGCCATCAAATCTGCCAGTTAGCTTTTTATACTGGCCAAACATATAGCCGATCTCTCTAGCGCCCACGCCGATATCGCCTGCTGGCACATCCACGGTGTTGCCGATGTGGCGGTAAAGCTCGCTCATAAATGCTTGGCAAAAGCGCATTATCTCGCCCTCGCTCTTACCTTTTGGATCAAATGTGCTGCCACCTTTTGCACCGCCGATATTTACGCCAGTGAGCGAGTTTTTGAAAATTTGCTCAAATCCAAGAAATTTTAGCACGCCAAGATCGACGCTTGGGTGGAGCCTTAGACCGCCTTTGTATGGGCCAACAGCTGAGTTAAACTGCACGCGGTAGCCGTTATTTACCTTTGGTCTGCCATCATCGCCCGTGTATGTCACGCGAAAGATCACCGTGCGCTCAGGGATGACGATGCGCTCTAGGATCGCGTGTTTTTGGTACTTGCTCTCTCTTTTGATAAGCGGCTCTAGGCTGTTTAGAACCTCAGTCGCAGCTTGGACAAAGACGCCTTGACCTGGGTTGGTCTTCTTTATCCACTCCATCGTTTGTTCGATGTACTCGCTCATTTTTGCTCCTTTTTCCTTTTTTTGTAGTTAAATATTAACTCGGCTAGAAAAAATTTTTATTTAAAGATATTTTAATATTTTTATTTTGGGCAAAGAGTGTTACATATCGAAACTAAATTTATAAAATTTACTAAATTTGCGCCATCTCTTGCCAAAAAGGAAGTGCTGTGTCGTCTGCTTGGACAAAATTTAGTATTTGCTTGGCTGATGGCAGGGCTTCATCATTTAGCCTTGCTATATAGGTACTAGCAAGCGCTATGAAAAATTTTTCAAAGTCGCTCGCAACGCGTCTGCTGCAAAGCTTTTTATCTTCAAGTAGCCACGCATAGACCGCACCACTCGTGCAATCAAGCAAAAATATCCAAGGATCACCTACGGCAAAAACTATCAAATTTACTGGGCGAGCTTCACCTTGCCACCATTTGCCACCAAACTCATCTACGCTGTTTAGGCGCACTAGCTCGCTTGCGTAGTCGCCTCTGGAGCCAAAACTGACATTGCAAATTTCAAAATTGCCAAGGTCAAATTTGCTTAAAATCTCTGTAAATTTAGCTGGGAAATTTACGCCAAGGCTCTTTTGTGTTTGCATAAACACCAAAGCATCCTTTTGCGGCAAAAGTCTCATACCAGTCATGCCCTCTTGCTCTAGCGGCAAGAAAATTTGATCTAGTTTTCTAGCGATCTCGTCTAATTTTAAAAACATATCGCTCCTTAAATTTGCTAAATTTGGCAAATTTTATCAAATTTAGCCTAGTGCGCTTTGAAATTTGGGTTATAATCGCCATAAATTTAAGGAGCTAGCGTGGTTAGATCATATCCTCTTGATATGCCTGGCGTGGAGTTTCGCGGACACGGCGTAACTGGCATTTATGAGATGGGTGAGCGCATTGCATTTGTACATTTTGCTTTTGGGGTGCCTAGCGAGCTAGAGATAGCTCAAAAACTAACGCCAAACTACGTGCTACTAGATACATTTTCACGCGACTTTAGCGAGCATAAAAGATCAACGCTTACCTATAAACAAAGCGAAATTTTTATAGCTAGCAATGCGCGTTGCTACCTAGAAAATGGCTACTTCGTGCTAAATACTAGATACTACAAGGGCTACATAAACTCCCCAGCAAAGCTCATAAAGATAGATAACGGGCAGATGAGCGAGCTCGGCGTTGCTAATGAGCCCATAAAAGAGATATATAACGACGCTAAAACGTATGAATTTGATGGTTTTTGCGTGCGAATGAGCTCGCCATTTATGATGGAGTGCAAAGAAATTTTAGGCGGCGCAGAGTTCAAAAGCGAAGCAAAAGATGAAAATTTAAACGCTAATTTGCCGCCCAAAGAGCAGGGCGCAAGGATAGGCAAGACCATCTGGCGGCTAAAGCTTGGCGCATATCTCTACACACCAGTTTGCCTGAATGATGGGGTGCTTTACTTTGGCACCGCTGGCAAGGGCGGCGATCTATACGCCGTGGATGCAAAAAGTGGCGAAGTGATGTTTAAGTTTAAAACCAGCGGCACGGAGCATTTTGTTTGGGTCGATGGTCAAATTTTGCTTGCAAACCGCAAAAATAAGCCAGTTTTGATAAGCGCTAAAGATGGCTTACTTTTAAAAGAGATAGAGTTTGAGAAATTTAGCCTTAGCGCAGATCAGATCATGCTAGTAAGTGGTGGCAGGCTCTACGCCGTGGCAAATGACGGAGCTAAAATTTACGCAGTTTGCGCGGAAATTTAGCCTTGGCGAAATTTATCGCCAAAGCCGCAATAAGATAAATTTATCTCTTCTTTTTATATCTTTTTATCGCCTCTACGATGACCTCTTCTAGGTCGTCATTTGGCTCTTTGTTCATATCATCATAGGTGTTTTCAAGGATAGTTTTTAAGTTTTTCTCAACGTAGCTAGTATCGAAAAATCCTCTTCTAAATTCCTTACTTTTGCTGATCGTTAGCAAAAATGGAATGATCGTTCGCACGCCCTCGATAGTAAATTCTTCAAGTGCTCTTTCAAGCTTATTTACAGCAAGATCGTAGTCGGTTGCTTTGACGATCAGTTTTGCGATGAGTGAGTCGTAAAATGGCGGTATGGTGTAGTCTTTATAGACGTGGCTATCGACGCGCACAGATGGGCCAAGAGCTGGGTAGTAGCCCTCGATCGTGCCTGGTGCTGGGATGAAATTCTCCCAGACATTTTCAGCCGTGATCCTGGCCTCTATCGCGTAGCCGCGTGGTTTGATATCGCTTTGCTCGATCTCTAAAATTTCACCAGCTGCGATCCTTATCTGCCTAACTACTAGATCATGGCCTGTGATCTCTTCAGTGATGCCGTGCTCCACTTGGATACGAGTGTTCATCTCCATGAAGTAAAAGTTGTTGTAGTCATCTAGCAAAAACTCGATCGTTCCTACGTTTGAGTAGCCCACAGCCTTTGCAGCGGCCACTGCGGTCACGCCCATGATCTTTCTTAAGTTTTCACTGATCGAAGGACAAGGTGCGATCTCGATGATCTTTTGGTGGCGCCTTTGGATAGAACAGTCACGCTCGCAAAGGTGGATGATGTTGCCGTAGTTGTCGCCTAAAATTTGAAACTCGATATGGCGAGGGTTTACGACTAGTTTTTCCATGAAGACTTCGTCGTTGTTAAAGTATGCCTTTGCCTCTCTGGTGCACGACTCAAAGGCGTTTTGCATATCTTCTTCTTGCCAAACCTCCCTGATGCCACGGCCGCCGCCGCCGCCGCTTGCTTTTAAGATGACTGGGTAGCCTATGCGTCTAGCGTGCTCTTTTATGGCATCCATGCTCTCGTCGTTTAGCTTCTCTGTGCCTGGCACTATTGGTATGCCGTTTTTCTTCATAAGATATCTTGCGACGTTTTTATCGCCCATTTTCTTGATGACTTCGGCCTTTGGACCGATGAAAATGAGCCCAGCGTCCTCGACTGCCTTTGCAAATTCGTAGTTTTCACTTAAAAAGCCGTATCCTGGGTGTATCGCGTCAGCTCCGCACTCTTTAGCAAGCTTTACGATCGCTTTGGCGTCAAGATAGCCTTTTATTGGGTCGTCGCCCACTTGATAGGCCTCGTCAGCGATCCTGACGTGCAAGCACTCGCTGTCCGGCGCTGTATAAATTCCCACACTTTGGATGTATAAATCCCTACAAGCTCTGACTATCCTAACTGCGATCTCGCCACGGTTTGCGATAAGAATTTTACGTATCATAGGCTATCCTTTTTTAGGTTTTTCTTATCATATAACTATTCGATTTATTTTTAGATAAATTTATTAAGAGTATTTTTAAAATTTGAGTGCAAAGGTCAAATTTACACTCAAATTTAGTCATCTTTGGATGATCTGTGGAAAAGGTGTGGCTAGGGCTTTTTTGCTAAAATCAGCCGCTTCGATGGTGAAATTTGTAGCAAATTTTTGTATGCCCTCTTTTTTATATGCACGCCTTTGGATGGTGAAAAGGACTAAATTTCCGCCTTGTTTGGTGTAGCGGTATATCGAGTGCTCGGCTGTTGGAGTGCCATTTAAATTTGAAAATATCGTGATATCAAGATAAATTTCATTTGCCAGCGAGCCCTTTTTATAAGCTACTTTTAGCCCTTTTTCTTTCATCTTATTTAGGTCATTTATCTTTTGCTCGACTGCTTGCTCGATCGTCGCTTCAAATTTGAGCGTATTTAGCGAGAGCATGTAGCTAAAACTCTCTGGTTTTTCGCCAGGGAGCAAGTATTCTTGTGTGAATAAATTTGGCACAGGCTTGGCTGAATATGCCAGCGAGTAGAGCCTGTTGTCAAATTTAACTTGTATGGGCTCAAAATACTGAGTTGCGGCCAGCAAAAATATAGGCAAAGCGATAAATGCTAAAATTTTCTTCATCAAATTCCTTTAAAACGGATTTACTATCATTACCCAAATGATGATGAGCATCGCAACAGTCGGCACTTCGTTGTAGGCTCTAAAGAAGATACCGCTTTTGTTACAGCGTTTTTCTTTGAGCTGCTTCATGTAGCGACCAAGGTCTAGGTGATAAATAGCCATGATGATGACAACTAAAATTTTAACGTGGATGTGACCCATTTTTATGAGATCAGGCATAGCGACTATGATCAGCGCACCAGTTACAAATGATCCAATGAGCGCAACCCAGCCGATGTAGTGATACATCTTATACTCCATCACCTCGACCACTTTTACGAAGTCTGGCTTGTTCATGTTTTCTACGTGATAGACGTAGAGTCTTGGCTGATAAAACAACACTGCCATCCACGATATGAAAAACAAATAGTGCAGGTATTTTAAATAGAGATAGTATTCTGACATGGTGTCTCCTTATCTAAAAAGTATTTCTTTTCTTGCTTCAAATTCTGCCTTGCTGATGGCACCACTCTCGAAAAGCTCATAAAGTCTTTTGAGGTCCTCTTCTTTGTCTTTTAACTTCACTCTCTCTTTTAGCTCGGCCTTTTGTAAATTTTTATCCACGCCACTGCCGACTAAAAACGCATCGATGATCCACCAGATGAACCAGATGCCTAAAAATATATATCCTATTAATATGATCTGCAAAGAGTAGCCTATAAAAAATAGTCCCATCATCAAAAAACCAGTGATAAATTTACCAAGGTAAATTCTATGCGCCCCAAGCCAGCCAGTAAATAGCCAAAGCGCGTATGCGACGTAGATGTTAGTTCCCATTTTCTCTCCTTTTTCTAAAACTTTGCCAAAGTATCATCACCACGCAAAGATCGATCATAACATCAGCGAAGTTAAAGACCGCAAAGTTAAACCACTTGTGCCAAAAGACATAGTCCACGACGCCGCCATGGATAAACCTATCTGTGATATTTGAGCTGCCAGCTCCTAGCAGGCCTCCAAGCCAGATAGCGTGCGAAAAGAGTAGCTTTTTTTCTACCAGCAGATAGATAAAAACGCCTAAGATAAGGGCTATTTGTATAAATTTAAGCCACTCATCTAAAAAGGCAAACATAGAAAATGCAACGCCCTTATTATATGTAAGAACTAGCGAGAAAAACTCGCCCTCCCACGAAAAACCATCTATAAATATCATCTTTATCGCCTGATCAACGACAAAAATGACAAAAAACGCAATGAAAAATTTAACCAAATTTTTACGCATTTAGGGCTTTTATAAAAAATTTCTCAACTTCATCCATGCGTTTTTCAACTAAAGTTTGATTTTTGCCCTCAAGCAAAAGTCTGATCAAATTTTCAGTGCCAGAGTATCTAAAGAGCGATCTTATGCCCTCTTTTGCAAGGCTAGCCTCAAGCTCTTTTAGCCCCTCTATCTTATCAAGCGGTTTTTTCTCTGTGATCTTTAAATTTAGCAAAATTTGCGGATATGGTTTTAGCTCGCCAAAAATTTCACTAGCTTTTTTGCCTTTTTTAAGCATCATCGCAACGACTTGCATCGAAGTAACAAGGCCGTCGCCAGTTTTAGCGTAGTCGTTAAATATGACGTGTCCGCTTTGCTCGCCGCCAAAATTTATGCCATTTTCTTTCATCATCTCAAGCACGTATTTATCGCCTACGTTTGAGCGAAGTAGCTTGATCTTGTGAGCTTTTAGATAGTCATCAAGTGCAGCGTTACTCATCACCGTAGCCACGATAGCACCACCTTTTAGAGTCTTTTGCTCGTGTAAAAATGCAGCTAACGAGCCAAGTATAGCGTCGCCATGCACAACTTCGCCGTTTTCATCGACAACGACAAGCCTATCAGCATCGCCGTCAAACGCAAAGCCGATGTCAGCACGAAGCCTTTTTACCTCGCTTGCTAGCTCTTCTGGGTGAAGCGCACCGCAGTTTTGGTTGATGTTGCTACCATTTGGCTCGTTGTTTATGACGATAACATCAGCTCCAAGCTCACTAAATACAGTTGGCGCGACCTTGTAAGCAGCTCCGTTTGCTACGTCCAAAACTACTCGTAAATTCTTTAAATTTAACTCTTTTGGGAATGAATTTTTGATCTGCACGATATATCTGCCGATAACATCGTCGATCCTCTTGTTTGCGCCGATCTCTGTCATCGTCTTTTGGGCATTTGCGATGAGCTCGTCGTCGTAGAAGATTTTTTCTATCTCGGCCTCTATCGTCTCATCAAGCTTGTTGCCAAAGCTATCAAAAAATTTGATGCCGTTATCGTAGTATGGGTTGTGTGATGCGCTTATCATTATGCCAGCGTCACAGCGCATATTTTCTGTTAAAAATGCGATCGCAGGCGTTGGCATAGGGCCTATTTGAAGGACGTTGTAGCCAACTGCAGTTAGCCCTGCAACGATGGCGGTTTCTATCATATAGCCACTTTTTCTAGTATCTTTTCCAACCAAGATCACATTTGTCGCTGAGGTCTTTCTAAAGTAAATTCCAGCAGCCATTGCAAGGCGCATAGATGTTTGAGCTGAAAGCTTTTCGCCAGCCTTACCACGAACTCCGTCTGTTCCAAAAAGTTTCATCAATTTATCCTTTTTATTATAAAATGATGCTATTTTATCAGAAATTATCAAATTTAAAATCTAAAATTTTATTTGTTTTAAAGCAGACTTAAATTCAGTTATAATTAAATATATTTTTCATATAATCACGGACTAAAATTATCAAAAAAGGTATATTATGGCAAACCATAAATCTGCTGAAAAAAGAGCTAGACAAACTATAAAAAGAACAGAAAGAAACAGATTTTACCGCACTAGACTTAAAAACATCACAAAAGCAGTGCGCGTAGCTGTAGAAGCTAAAGATCTAAATGCTGCAAATGAAGCTTTAAAAGTTGCTAACAAAAGCATCCACAGCTTCGTAAGTAGAGGCTTTTTGAAGAAACAAACTGCTGCTCGTCGCGTTAGTCGCCTTGCTCAATTAGTAAATACTCTAAAAGCTGCTTAATCTATTAAATTTTAATGTTTGCTGATAAACTTCATCCATTTTTGGATCGCTATGATGAAATTTCTACGCTTCTAAGCGATCCAAATATAGCAAACGATATCGAAAAGATGACAAAGCTCTCAAAAGAGCAATCATCTATCGAACCAGTCGCAACTGCTGCAAAAAAATATCTACAAATTCTAAACGACATCGAAGAGAATAAAGCCTTACTTGAGGACTCTGAGCTTGGCGAACTTGCAAAAGATGAGCTTAAAAATTTAGAAATTTCAAGAGAGAAGCTTGAAGAAGAGATCAAAATTTTACTTCTTCCAAAAGATCCAAACGATGATAAAAATATATTTTTAGAAATTCGCGCAGGTACTGGTGGTGACGAGGCTGCACTATTTGTTGGAGATCTTTTTAACGCTTACATTAGATATGCAGAGCTTCGTGGATATAAATTTGAGATCGTTAGCCAAAGTGAGGGCAATACTGGCGGCTTTAAAGAGATCATCGTGCTCATAAAGGGCAAAGGCGCTTACTCAAGGCTAAAATTTGAAGGTGGCACGCATAGGGTTCAGCGTGTACCAGAGACTGAGAGCCAGGGTAGGGTACACACCTCGGCTGTGACTGTGGCTATCATGCCAGAGGTTGAAGACAGCGAGATCGAGATCAATCCAAATGATATAAGAGTTGATGTTATGAGAAGCTCGGGCCACGGCGGCCAGTCAGTAAATACAACTGATAGTGCCGTTAGGATCACTCACATACCAACTGGACTTGTTGTGACAAACCAAGATGGCAAGAGTCAGCACAAAAACAAAGAGGCTGCGATGAAGGTGCTAAAAGCTAGACTTTACGAGATGCAAGAGCAAGAGAGACTTGCAAAAGAGACTAGCGAGCGCAAGAGTCAAGTCGGCACTGGAGATCGCTCAGGCAGGATAAGAACTTATAACTACCCACAAAACCGCATAAGTGATCACCGCATAAATTTAACACTTTACCGCCTTGATGCGATCATGGCTGCAGGATTATTTGACGAGATCATCGAGCCACTTATCACTCACTATCAAGCAGAAGCGATGCTTGAGGCTGGCATTTAAGCGCAAAATTTATAAATTCTCACCAAGTCATTAAAAATCAAAAATCTACAAACTAAGATCCAAAATCATCTGATCTTGAAACGATCTTAGTTTGTCTGTTTTATAATAAAAAATAATATTTATTCATATATTTTTCAAAAATAATTTAAATTAAATTTTTAGATTTTAGTTCATTTATTGCGATATTTTGGGCTTTGGTAAATTATAAATCTTTACTTGTGATATTAAAAAATTTTATTGATTGATCATAAGTTAGCATTAATAATAATACTCTATAATACCCAAACATTAAATCAAAATAAGGAGAAAATATGTCACTAAGTGCAAGAAATCAACTAAATGTTGAGATATCAGAAGTAAGAACAGGTGCGGTAAATTCGCTAATAGCTGGCAAACTAGCAGGTGGCGAGGTCCTAAAAGCAACTATTACAGTTGATAGCGAGAAAGCTCTTGATCTTAAAGTTGGTAAAAAAGCTATATTCTTATTCAAAGCTTCAAGCGTTATCGTTTCAAAAGACGACAGCATCAAGCTTAGCGCAACAAATCAAATCAAAGGCATTGTTAGCGAGATAAAAGACGGCGCTGTAAATGCTGAGGTTATCATCGACGCAAACGGCAGCAAAATTTCAGCTATCATCACAAGAGAGTCAGTTCATAACTTGGCTTTAAAAGCAGGCGACAAAGTAACTGCTATTATTAAAGCAACTCAAATCATAGTTGGTGTTAAATAATTTTCGGAGCAAATTTGCTCCGATCCTCTAGTTAAATTAATTTCTAAACTTAAGTAAATATCTAAAATCAAATCCTAAAATCTCTCATAAATTTTTCAAAACAAAAAATTTAATTAATACTTATTTTTTGTAAATTTAAAAATAAAATCTCCAAATTTTATACTAAATTTACTTTAATTGCCTATATAGCGTAAATATAAAGTCAAATTTGAATAAAAATAGTGTCAATAAATATTACCAAACTACGCTCTAATCGCACTTAGCTTTAATAAAGTTTAATTTAAAAAACTAATTAGACTATTTTAATAAAAAAGTCGTATAATCTAGTTAGTGAATATCTTACTTCAAAGGAGAGAGCATGAAAAATTCAGGTTTATCTAGAAGAGATTTTGTGAAATTTAGCGCTATCGGAGCCACGGCACTTGGCATGGGCGCTACAAATTTAATGGCTAGCCCAATGAACGAAAAAGATGTCAAATGGGACGAGGAGTATGACGTAGTCATCATCGGCTCAGGCTTTGCAGCTCTTGCAGCTGGTGTCACATCAGCTAAAAAAGGCAACAAAGTCGTCTTGATCGAAAAGATGGGCCGCACAGGTGGCAACTCTGTCATCAACGGCGGTATCTTTGCCGTTCCAAATAGCGACATGCAAAAGAAAGCTGGCATCAAAGATAGCACCGAGCTATTTATCAAAGACTGCTTGAAAGCAGGTCGCGGCATCAACCACGTTGATCTTTTGGCAAAGATCGGCGAGAGAGCGCAAGATGCCTACAAACTCACACTTGATTGTGGTGCAAAATATATTGATCAGATCACTCACGCAGGTGGCCACTCAGTGCCAAGAAGCCTTCAAACAGAGGTTGGCAGCGGTGCTGGTATCGTGCTCCCTATGACTGCGACATTTGAAAAATTAGAAGGCGCATCAATTAAAAAAAGGACAAAATTTGATGATTTTGTCTTTGACGACAAGGGCGCAGTTGTGGGTGTCATCGTCAGAGAAAACTACAAATTTGATGGCAATTTGATGAGTGACGATGTCGAAAACAAAGGCGGCGATACAAAATATATAAAAGCTAAAAAGGGCGTCGTACTAGCAGCTGGTGGCTTTTGTAGGGATAAAATTTTTAGACGCCTTCAAGATCCAAGGATCACACCTGAGACAGACTCGACAAACCAACCAGGCTCAACAGCAGGCGCGCTTCTAGCAGCATTTAGAGCGGGCGCTTATCCAGTTCAGCCAAGCTGGATCCAGTATGGCCCTTGGGGATGTGCCGATGAGACAGGCTTTGGCGTGGGATCGATGTTTAACGTAAATGGCTCTTTTCCGTTTGGAATTTCAGTCAATCCAAGAACTGGCAAACGCTATATGAACGAGCTAGCTGACCGCAGGACAAGAACTGAAGCGATGTTTAAAGTCATCCACGAAAAAGGCGAAGATGATAAAAACTTCCCTATCAACTTCTGCGACTCAAGAGCCCTTCCTCACATGCTCCCAGCTCACTATGAAAAAGCTATCGCAGCTGGAATTTGTAAGAAATTTGACACACTTGATGCTTTGGCAGCTGAGTATAAGATCCCAGTTGATGAGCTCAAAAAAACAGTCGCAAGATACAATGAATTTGTCAAAAAAGGCGTTGATGAGGACTTTGGCAAGCCAGTTGTTGAGACTACGACAAAGGGCATTGATATCTCAGTTCCGCCGTTTTACGCAGAGCGTGGCACGCCAAAAGTTCACCACACAATGGGCGGCCTAAATATCAACACAAAAGCCCAAGTCATGAACTCTCAAACAGCTATGCCTATACCAAATTTATATGCAGCTGGCGAGATCACAGGTGGCGTTCACGGAGCCAGCCGTCTAGGATCAGTGGCTATAACTGATTGCTTGACATTTGGTATGATCGCTGCTGAGACTATCGGCTAGAAAGAGGTGGCAGGCATTTGCTTGCCACTATAAATTTTTAAATCTATAAACCCCATTTTTCACTCGCTCAAAAATTTTCTTCTCTTCAAGTAGCTTAAACGTGCTTATCACTGTTGGTTTGCTCACATTTAGCTTTTCGCAAACTTCTGAAATTTTAAGCATGACAAAGCCATTTTCATCGCTTAGCTCGCAAAGTAAATTTATGATCTCTGCCTTTTTCTCGCCAAGAAGCGCTTTGTAAATTTCTTTTTCTAGCTCCAAATTTTATATCCTATCGCTACGCACCAAAGCGCGCCACATAAGAAATTTGCGATCATAACGGCAGCACTTCCAGCGTCCTTTGCCGCCTTTGCTAGGGCGTGGTAGTCTGGGCTTGTAAGATCAGTCACTCGCTCTAGGCCTGAGTTTAGGCACTCGCAAACTAGCACAAATGCCATGCTAAAGATCAAAAATAGATTAAAAATAAGGTCAAATTTCCAAAAAAATAGCGAGATCGTAGCCATCAAAAATATGCAAATTTCTATGCGAAAGCTCTTTTCGTTTTTAAAAATTTCAGCCAAACCCTCCCTTGCGTAGCTAAAATTTTTAAAAAATTTATACGTTGGCTGGTTTCTCATAACTTTCCTTTTTGTGATTTTTGGCATAATTATAATTAAAAAAAGGATGAAATTTGAAACTTATTAGCTGGAACGTAAATGGGCTGCGCGCAATCGTGGCAAAAGATGGCTTTGGCTGGCTTGATGAGGTTAGGCCTGATTTTTTGGGACTTCAAGAGATCAAGGTCAAAGAAGATGACGTGCCAAAAGAAATTTACAACCTTGGCTTTAAAGATATCAGTGTCAACTCAGGCGCAAGGGCTGGCTACTCTGGCGTGATGAGCCTTGCTAAATTTGACGTGCAAACGCAAAAAGCGGCCTTTTTTGACGACACGGAGGGACGAGTTTTGGAGCATAGATTTGATGATATCGTGCTTTTTAACATCTACTTTCCAAACGGCCAAAAGGACGATGAGAGGCTGGCTTACAAAATGGACTTTTACGAGAAATTTCTAGCTTATTGCAAAGAGCTTGTAAAAAGCGGCAAAGAGGTGATATTTTGTGGCGACGTAAATACCGCTCACCGCGAGATCGACCTGAAAAATCCAAAGGCAAACGCCAAAACTTCGGGATTTTTGCCTATCGAGCGCGCGTGGATAGATGAGGTGCTAAAAAGTGGCTTTATAGATACCTTTAGAGCCGTAAATGGCGACGTTGCGGACGCTTACTCGTGGTGGAGCTACCGCTTTAACGCAAGGGCGAAAAACGTAGGCTGGAGGATTGATTATTTCTTTATCTCGCAGGGGCTAAAAGATAGGCTAAAAGACGCCTTCATCTTGCCAGAGATCACCGGCAGCGACCACTGCCCAGTTGGCATAGAGATAGAAATTTAGAGCACGCCCTCTTCTAGCAGGTGGGTGATTAGGATTTTAAAGCCTAGAAATATAAGTATCGCTCCACCTAAAAAAAGTGCCTTTTTCTCTAAAATTTCACCCATAAATTTACCGATGTAAAAGGCGACTAGGCTTAGCACAAAGCAGACTACGCCGATGATGAGCGCGCTTTTGAATATACTAACTGCTTCAAAGCTAAGCGTAACACCAACGGCAAGTGCGTCGATGCTCGTGGCAAATGCACCCACAAAAATGGTCTTAATATCCATGCTTAAGGACTCGCCCACCTCGCTGCTACAGGCCTCTTTTAGCATTTTAAAGCCAAGAAAACAAAGTATAAAAAATGCGATGAAGTGATCAATTGAGCTTATAAATTTAGCAAAGCTAATGCCTAGAAAATAGCCAAGAAGCGGCATGAGAAACTGAAAAAAGCCAAGCATAAAAGCGATAAATAAAATTTTGCCAAAGCCAAGGCTTTTATACCTTGCGCCGTTTGCCATATTTAGTGCTGCGCTATCCATGCTAAGAGCGAAGCTAAGAAGTAAAAGCTGCATAAATTCCCCTCAAAAAAGGGTGAATTCTAGTGCAAAAATATTAAATTTATTTTAAGCGTTTAGATATTTTTTGTATGATTTTGCTTTAAATTTAAAAAAGGAGAGAAGATGAAAAGATCTCTTATTATTCTTTGTAGCGCGCTTGCTTTAAATCTGCAAGCCGCAAGCATGGATGATATGATAAATAAAGGTGTCAAAATCGCCACTCACGCATCAAGTGGCGACTATAAAAGCTTAGTTAGCGAGGCGCTAAATGCCGCTGTGAGCGAGCTTTCAAAAGAGGGCTTTATAAACAACGCTACAGCTAAAATTCCACTCCCAAAAAGCCTTGAAATGGCGTCAAATTTGGCCAAAAAAGTGGGCGGCGAGAAGTGGGCGCAGGACCTTAGCAAGTCGATAAACAACGCTGCTACCACGGCCGTGCCAAAGGCAGCTGAAATTTTTAGTGAGAGCATAAAAAATATGAGTGAAACCGATGTCAAAAAGCTCTTTAACGGCGGCAGCGACAGCGTTACGAAGTATTTAGAGAAAAGCTCCAGCCAAAAGCTAAAAGCGGCATTTACGCCGATAATTGAAAAAATGATGAGCGATAATAGCTTTGCAACAGCCTATAATGGGCTAAATTCTTTCATCGGCGGCTCAGTAAAAAACAACGAAACGATAAAATCAGTCAAAAGCCTAGCTAAAAATTTAGGCGCAAGCGAGTATGTGCCAGATGAAGGCGAAGACCTAAACGCTTATATCACGAGAAAGACGCTAGATGGGCTATTTAACGTGATGAGCGAGAAGGAAAAGGGGCTAAGAAGCGGCTTTAGCCTAGATAGTGGCAAAAAGGTGCTTGACTCGATATTTAAATGAGAAATTTAAGCGCTCAAAACAGAGCCGACATCGCTCTTATCGTAGTTGCCGTCGTTTGGGGCGCTACGTTTTTACCCATGGCAAACGCGCTAAAGACAAATGGCGTCTTTGTCATGCTCTTTTGCCGGTTTTTTCTCTCGGCTATCTTTATGGGCTTTGTCGCGCTTAAATTTACTAAGAAATTTGATAAAAAGAGCGTCATCTACGGCATTATCCTTGGAGCGGTACTATTTTTATCATTTGCCACGCAAACTTACGCCCTAAAGCTTACTTTTAGCTCGAGTGTCGCCTTTATCACGGGGCTTGAGTGCGTGATAGTCCCTTTTATGGCGGCTTTTATTTTTAAAAATAAGATAAGTATTTTTGCCATTTTGGGCGCTATGATCGCTATTTTTGGGCTTTGGCTCTTAAGTGGCGCCACGCTCGCACTTGGGAGCGGCGAGGCACTAGCGCTTGTTTGTGCGATATTTTACGCACTTTATACTACGCTAAATGGTCACTTTGTAAGAAAGAGCGAGCTTTATTTGCTTGTCTTTGTTGTCTTTCTCACAAATGCCCTGCTTTCGCTTGTTTTTGCGCTTTTTCAAGGCAGTATCGTGCCAAATTTCGATAGAGATTTTTTTATAGCGATATTTATCACGATGGTGATTGGCACCATATTTTGCTACTTTGTGCAAACTATCGCTCAAAGATACACGACCGCTAGCAAGGCGTCCTTGTTTTTCTGCTTAGAGCCAGTCTCTGCAGGGCTGATTGGCTACTTTTTTGCTGGCGAGATACTTAGTATCTGGCAAATTTTTGGAGCCATGCTCATCATCTTTGGCGTCATTTTTAGCGAATTTGGCAAGCAAATTTGCTCTAAATTTAAGCTCTAAAAGACAAAAAGCTTCATTTGAGAGTCTATTTTCTCATCTATAAACTCGCCCTCAAATCTCTCTTTTAACATCGCTAAAACCGTCTTTTCATCGTAGTTTTTAGCTCCGTTTATCTCAAGGTGCCAGCAGATATTTTCAGCTGCTTCTTGCACGCTTCGTCTAGCGATCCTAGTTTCGTTTAAAATTTGACTCTTATAAGCGATGCCTTGCTCATTTAGCCACGCTTCAAGCCTATCTACTACGTTTTTTTGAGAGAGCACGCGGCCAAATTTTTCAAAAAATGGCTCAAGCAGATCAGAGCTTCTAGGCTTGTCCCAGCCAAGATAGAGCTTTTGCTTGGCGCAGTTTTGAAATTTAGCAAAATCTTCATCGCTTGCAATGGCTGGGCTCATCGTGCAAATGGCGATATCAAAGTGTCTTGCTGGCTTAAATTCTCTCCACGAGCAAACCTCGCTGGTTAAATTTGTCACGCCAAATCTCTTTGCGTCCTCGTTTAAAATTTTTATCATCTTTTCTGAGCTATCGATGCCAGTTATATGCTTAGCCGTTTTTGATAAAAATATGCTCCAAACGCCCGTGCCACAGCCGATATCAAGGATATCTTTGCCGCTAAAATCAACTCCCCAAGCCAAGGCTTTACCAAAAATTTGCTGCTGGATAGCGCTGATCTTGCCGTCAAATCTTTGGTAGTTTGACGCCTTTTTATCCCATAAATTTTGCATTTTAGCTCCTCTTTTTGGTTATAATTTTAGCAAAAAAGGTCAAAAATGAGAGATTTTATATATCACGTCACCATCCCGCCACAAGCTATCGACATGCATGGTCACATGAACAATGTCTATTATTTCACCCTTATGCAAGAGGCTGCATTTGCCCACTCCGCCGCTGTTGGCGACACGGTCGAGGCGCAGTATAAAAGGGGAGAAATTTGGCTCATTAGAAAAAATGAAGCAAAATATATAAAAAGCGCAAAGCTGATGGATGAGATAGAAATTTACACCTACACGCAGACTGAGGGCAAGGCGACATCTTGCAGATATTTTGAGTTTAAAAAAGATGGCGAGCTAATAGCAACTGGCAAGACAGAGTTTGTCTATATCGACCTTGAGAAAAACCGCCCAAAAGCTATCCCAGCTGAGATCATCGCGCTTTACTCGTGACCGCACTCGTCGCAAACGCCCTTTATCACGGCACTTTTTATATTTTTAGCGACGCTTAGGTGAGGCATGTCGATGTTTGTCACCTTGTGGCAGATGTCGCAGATGAAGTAGGCTTTTGCCTCATTTGCCAGCTCGTAGTAGCTCTTGTGGTTGTTTTCGGTTTTTATCACGAGATTTTCTTTTTCAAAAATTTCCATACTTCTATAAAAGGTCGTCTTGTTTGCGTCAAGGCTCTCTAAAATTTCATCGTAGCTTAGCGGTGTTTTGGCGTTTTGTAAAATTTCAACAAGCTTTATGCGAAGCGTCGTAGGCTTGATATTGTGCTCTTCTAAGAAATTTCTCGCGTTCATCTTTGCCCTTTTTATTTTGCGTATATTAACGCTAAAAGATTTAAACTATATTTAAAAGAAAAGGCTAAATTTAGGCTTTTGCATTTTAAGTTGCAACCAAGTTGCATTTTGCTAAACTTCGCAATTATTTTTTAAAGGAGAGATAATGAGAAAAATTATCGTTTTTTTAGCTGTTTGTGCTTTGTCTCTTTTTGCAAAGCCGGTTGTGACTACTAGCATACTGCCAACGAAATTTTTTGTCGAGCAGATCGCTGGAGATACGCTAGATGTAAATGCGATGGTTGGCAAAGGCGCTGATCCGCACACTTATGAGCCAAAGCCAAAGCAGATGAAGGAGCTTGAAAAGAGCGAGCTTTACTTTGCTATCGGCATCGAGTTTGAAGACGCATGGCTTGATCGCTTCTCAAAGACATTTAAAAATTTACGCATCGTAAAGACGCAAGAGGGCATCGAAAAGATCGCTATGAGCGATGAGCATGAACATGAAGAGCGCCACGAGCACAAGCACGAGGGTGAGCATAAGCATGAGCACCATGACCACGAGGGCGAGCACCATCACCACCACCATGACGGCCTTGACCCACACATCTGGCTTGACCCTATCTTAGTAAAAACTCAAGCTGATAATATCGCAAAGGCGCTAATAGAGAAATTCCCGCAAAATGCAAAGCTTTATGAGGAGAATTTGGCTAAATTTAAAGCTAGCCTTGACGAGCTTGATAGCTTTATCAAAAACGAGCTAAAAGATGTCAAAACTCGCGAATTTATCGTATATCACCCATCTTGGGGCTACTTTGCAAAGCGCTATGATTTAGAGCAGATCGCTATCGAGATAGAGGGCAAAGAGCCAAAGCCAGCTGAGTTAAAAGAGCTCATCGAAGAGGCTAAAGAGCACGGTGTAAAGGTCATTTTCGTAGCTCCACAATTCCCAACAAAGGCTGCAAATTTGATCGCAAAAGAGACTGGCTCAAAGGTCGTCATGATAGACCAACTGCCTGAAAACTGGCTAGCCGAGATGAAAAAAACGGCTGAAATTTTCGCAAAAAGCCTATAAAAATGTTAGCACGCCTGATCGTCATTTGCCTACTAGCGATAAATGCCTTCGGGTGTGCTCTATGCTCGCTTTATAGCCCAACAGCTCACGTTAGTGCGAAATTTGTCGCACACGAAAATAACATCAGCCAGATAGCCTTTACTTGGACCTTTTCGCAAAATTTCTCAGACCTGATGAAGCAAAATTTTGACCTCAATCAAGATGAAAAGATAGATGATAAAGAGCTTAGAAAGATCCGCTTAAATTTACTAGACTACCTCGTGCCAAGGCACTATCTAACGGACATTGAGTATTATTACAAGGATGAAAACGCCACTAAAATAGAGCCAAATTTAAATAATTACAAGCTCTATTTTGATGAGGGCAGGCTTAAATTTGACGTGAGTTTTAAGACAAATTTAGTGATCGCTGACGGACTTGTCGTGTCGGTTGATATGGAGGACAAAGAGGGCTATTTTAACTTCAAATTCACGCAAAATAACGCATTTTTGGTGGGTAAGAGCTTCTGGGCGATACCAAATTCAAACTCAAATTTGATATTTTTTACATTTTCAAGCAAAGAAGCAGCCAAAGCTCACAACGAGAAGCCAGCGCTTAAAGAGCTGCTAAAAGAGCCAGTAGCAGGCTCGAGCGATGAGAATTTAAGCCAGATAGATAAGATCGATGAGGCGAAATTTGACATCGTCTCAAAAACTAGCCTAAGCTTGCTTGATAGGCTAAAGCAAATTTTAAGAAGCGTGGATTATAAAAGTCCGCTTGCGCTGCTATTTTTGGCATTTATCTCATTTGGCTATGGCTTCTTGCACGCTGCTGGAGCAGGCCATGGTAAGGTGCTAACAAGCTCATATTTTGCCGCAACTGGCGGTAGCTACAAAAGGGCGTTTTTATTTGCACTAAAGATCGGCTTTTTGCACGTCGTGGGCGCATTTGTTTTTGTCTTTGCTAGCTTTTTACTGCTTCGTGAAGTAAGTAGCGACCTTACAAAGGACACCGCTAGCATAACGACTGCGTTTTCTGGCGTTGTGATCTTTTTTGTGGCGATTTTTATGCTCGTTAAAAAGATCAAATTTTACCTTTCAAACAAAAATGAGACTAAATTTTATATTTTTAGATCAAATCTAAGTCAAAATTTGAGTAAAAATACAAAATTTAAAAGTGAATGTGGCTGTCAAATTTGCTCAACCAAAAAGCCAAAGAGCAAAGAGGAGTGGCTAGTAGCGGCCGCTGCGGCTCTTGTGCCCTGTCCAGGCACGATACTAGTTTTTGTGCTGGCAAATGAGATAGGCAGCTACTTTGCAGGCGTGATAAGTGGCGTATTTATGGCGCTTGGCATGAGTGTGGTGATATTTGTAGCAGCAGTTTTTGGCTCAAAGATCAGCACGAACATTAAGCTAAAAAAGCTTAAAATCTACGCTGAATTTGCAGCCCTTGGCATCATGCTTTGGCTTGGACTTTTCATTTTTGTCACGACATTTACGCAAAAGAGTCTGTTTTGAAAGATATTATAAAAATTAGAAATTTAAACTTTAGCTACGATAAACAAGTCGTTTTAGAGGATATTAATTTAGACTATAGTAGTGATGAGTTTTTAGCGATAATCGGTCCAAATGGCGGGGGCAAAAGCACGCTTTTAAAGCTCATTTTGGGACTGCTTAAGCCTCAAAGTGGCGAGATAAAGCTCTTTGGTAAAGAGCCAAGCGAGGTTAGTAAATTTATAGGCTATGTGCCGCAAAATTTCTTATCAAATCAAAGCTTTCCGATGATGGTTTTAGAAGTCGTTTTAATGGGGCTAATCGATAAAAAAATCTTTGGCTTTTACTCAAAAGATGAAAAAGCCCTAGCGCTAAGTGCCCTTGAA
This sequence comes from Campylobacter concisus, assembly GCF_902460575.1. GTDB lineage: Bacteria > Campylobacterota > Campylobacteria > Campylobacterales > Campylobacteraceae > Campylobacter_A > Campylobacter_A concisus_AW. The sequence goes on from NZ_CABPUY010000003.1 coordinate 535,574, forward strand.
AAAGTCGGTATGAGGGAGTTTGCAAACGCAAGGATCGGCGAGCTAAGTGGCGGTCAAAGGCAGCGCGTCTATATCGCTAGAGCGCTTTGCGCAAATGCAAAAGTGCTTATCTTAGACGAGCCAACAGCTAGCATCGATACAAAAGGGCAGGCTGAAATTTATGAAATTTTAAAGGGTATAAACGCAAATGGTGTGGGTGTGGTTTTAGTCAGTCACGACCTAAATATCGTGCTAAATTATGCTACAAAGATCGCTTACGTGAGTAAAAATTTACACATTCACAAAACGCATGAAAACCTTGCAAAGAGGGAGTTTATCGAGCATCTAGCTAGAACGCACAGCCATTTTTGTGATGTCGAGATCGCACTTGGCGAGTGTGGTTGTGAAAAAACAAAGAGCAATGTTTTTAAATTTTAAAGAGAGAAAATGAGTGAAATTTTAGAGTTAAATTTTATGCAAAATGCCTTTATTGCGGGCATTTTAGTAAGCATAATATGCGGCATGATAGGCTCGCTTGTGGTGATAAACAAGATGACTTTCATCGCTGGAGGCATCGCACACGGCGCATATGGCGGCATAGGACTTGCCTTTTTCTTCTCGCTCGAGCCGCTGCTTGGAGCGAGCATATTTTCGCTGCTTCTAGCACTCATAATAGCCACGATCACGCTAAAAGATAAGACAAACATCGACTCCGTAATAGGCGCTATTTGGGCGATTGGCATGGCGATTGGTATTATTTTCATCGACCTCACACCTGGCTATAATGCCGATCTTATGAGTTATCTTTTTGGCTCGATCCTTGCAGTTAGTGGCACAGATATTATCTTTATGAGCGTTTTAGACCTCTTGTTTTTAGCACTCATTGCGCTTTTTTACCGCCAGTTTGTGGCGATCAGCTTTGATGCGGAGTTTGCAAAACTTCGCGGGGTAAATACCACTTTTTTTCACTATCTGCTAGTTTGCATGATGGCGCTTTGCGTGGTGGCTACGATCCGCGTCGTGGGGCTAATACTTGTCATCGCACTACTTACCATACCGCCTTATATAGCGCAAATTTTTGCCAAAAGACTTGGGCTCATGATGCTTATCTCAACCATTTTTTCTATCGTTTTTTGCATTATCGGCCTTGTGATCAGCTTTTATTTCAACCTCACAGGCGGAGCTAGCATCATCTTAGTCGCCTCGCTTTGCTTTTTTGCATTTAGCTTTAAATTTAAAAGCTTGCGCTCGTAGCTCTTTTTAACCTAAAAAGCGTCCAAGCCAAAAAGCAAATCGCCGTAAAATAGACGCTAAAAAAGAGCGCCAGCCACATAAATTTGATCTCAAGCCCCAACCAAAAGACCACCGCGTAAAAGAGCGAGCATTGAAGCACGAGCTGTCTAAAGCCATTTAGCAAAAAGATCGCTACTGGGCGTTTTATCGCCTGCAAGGTGCTACCTGAGATGTTTATCGTGCCGTAAGCCATGTAGGCAAGTGAGTTGATGCCAAGGTAGAGTTTGGCTACCTCAAGCACGGCTGGCGTGCTGTCAAAGAGCCTGATCGCGCTCTCGCCAAAAAGCCTTATAAAGATGTAGGCAAAGACGCAGTAGATGAGCAAAAAAAGAAGCGATAATTTGTAGCACTGCAATACTCTTTGAAAGCTCTTAGCGCCGTAGTTTCTTGAGATGATGCTAAGCACTCCTGCTGCCATGCCGATGGTTGGAAGCACTAAAATTTGCTCGATCCTTAAGGCTATGCCATAACCTGCCACTGCATTGACGCCGTAAAAGCTCACAAATTTTAAAAGCACGAGCGAGCCAAGTGACATTGAGAGGTAGTTTAGACAAGCTGGCAAAGCTTGCTTTAGTATCTTTGCCCAGACGGCTAAATTTGGCACGAAGTAGCCTAAATTTCTAGGCTCTATCATCTTGCTTTTTCTAACTTTAAAAAAGAGATAGATCATGCCTAAAAACTGCACGCTAGCCGTTGCTAGAGCAAGACCCTTTACTCCAAGAGCAAAGATAAAGGCAAAAAGATAGCAAAAAAATGCGTTGATAAAAAGGCCACAAAATAGCCAGTTGCGGTAGCTTTTAGTATCGCCAAGTGCGACTAGAACGCCATTAAGCGATTTTATAAGTAGAAAAAATGGAGCCGCAAGAAAGATGACGCCAGCGTAGTCAAGTGCCTCTTTGATGTAGTGATGATCAGCACCTAAAATGACTAGTAAATTTGGCGCTAGCAAGTAGCCACATAGCCCCATAAATAGGGCAAAAAGAAGCACAAAGATGATGCCATTTGCCGCATAAAGTTTAGCCATTTTTGGTTTGTTTGCGCCTAGGCTGTTGCCAATGAGTGCGGTGAGTGCCGAGCCAAAGCCAAGACCGATGCCAACGACACTTAGATAGAGTAAAAAGCTCATCGCCATGCCAGCAACTGCAAGGGTAGAAATTTTAGCGGCGAAAAATGTGCCAGTGACGTTGTAAAGCGTGTTAAACATCATGCCCACGCCAGCTGGCAGCGAGAGCGAGATGATTAGTTTGTTTAGCGGGTCTTTTAGTAGGTCCAAGCTGCCTTCTTACTAAATTACATACGAGCTAAGCTCTATCAAATTTCCATCAAAGTCGTAAATATATAAACTCTTCATTGCTCCCAGAGCTCCATTTCGCCTAACGACGCCAAGCTCGATCTCTACGCCTTTTGCAAGAAGCTCCGAGCGCACGTCTTCTATGTTGTCTTCAACTATTAAACATATATCAGCGCTGCTCTTTGTTGGATGCTTTGTCGAAGACAAAACTCGCCTTCAAACCTATGTAAATTTATCTTTTGTGAGCCAAAATTTAGGCTAATGTGACCGTCTTTCTGAGCTGGTCGCATGCCTAAAATGTCGCAGTAAAATTTAAGCACCTCTTTAACATCGCTTACGACTATAACGATGTGATCTAAATTTTTTATCTGCATTTTGGCTCGCATTTTTATTTTTGATCTCTTGATGCCCTTTTTCTAGCGTAGATATTTAAGCACTCAACCGCTAGCGAGAAGCCCATCGCAAAGTAGATGTAGCCTTTTGGCACATGCACGCCAAAGCCATCAAGTATGAGCGCAAAGCCAACAAGCACCAAGAATGCGAGTGCGAGCATTTTTATGGTTGGGTTGTTATCGACAAATTCTGAGATCGCCTTTGAGGCAAACATCATCACGCCAACTGCGATGATGACGGCAAGTATCATGATATCGATGTGCTGAGCCATACCAACTGCGGTGATAACGCTATCAAGCGAAAAGACTATGTCTAAAATGCCTATTTCTAGGATAGTTGCAAAAAATCCTGGATGAGACTTGCTCTCGTGAGCCTCTTCATGCTTGCCAGTGGCGTTTGCGTGGATCTCCATTGATGATTTTACTATCAAAAATAGACCGCCTATTATGAGCACTAGATCGCGCCCAGTGATGCTAAGCTCGCCTATGCTAAAGAGCGGCTTTGTAAGCTTCATGATCCAAAATAGCGAAAGTAGTAGTATGATCCTAGTGATCATCGCAAAGCCAAGCCCTAAAATGCGGCCTTTGCCCCTTTGCTCTGGCGGCAGTTTGCCTACTAAAATAGCGATAAATATGATGTTATCTATGCCTAAAACTATCTCCAAGCCAGTTAGCGTAAGTAGCGATATCCACGCCTCTGGCGAACTTATCCATTCAAACATTCGTTGTTTCCTTTGTTAAGATTTTTATTATACTTTGTGGCAAAATTTCATGCTCTATGGCGTGAATTTTAGCCTCCCACTCATCTAAACTCATGCCATCCTCACGCTCAAACGCCCTTTGCGCGATCAGTTTGCCCCCATCAAGCTCCTCACTCACATAATGCACGCTCACACCGCCTATCATCATGTCGCTCTCAAAGCTCTCCTTTATCGCATGCGCGCCCTTAAAAAGCGGCAGGATAGATGGGTGAAGGTTTATGGCTTTTATCTGCGTTGTAAAAACTGGCGTTAGTATCCTCATAAAGCCTGCAAGCACTGTTAGATCTGCCCCACTTTTTAAAATTTGCTCCACCAAAACAGCGTCAAATTCCTCACGATTTTTAAATTTAGCACTCTCTATTATCGTCGTTTCAAGCCCAAATTTTTTAGCACGCTCTATGCCAAATGCACCTGGCTTATTACAGATACAAAGGCAAACCTCAATCTTTACGCCGTTAAAAATTTGATTATGAACTTTTTTAAGTATCGCTTCTAAATTTGAGCCACTGCCGCTAAAAAGCACGGCTATCTTTTTCGTAAGCATTTTACTCCTTTGATGATGTCTGTTGGCTCTAGCGCGTAGCTGTTTTTTCCAAAATTTATAAGGCTAAGCGCATGAGCTAAAGTGGCTGAGATAGCAGCATCAAGAGGCTCGTAGCCCTGAGCTAAAAGTGCTAGCACAAGACCGCTTAGCACGTCGCCACTGCCGCCTTTTGCAAGCGCGTTTTTGCCATAAGGCATGACGTAAATTTGTCCCTCTTTAGCGATTATAGTGTTTGCCCCTTTTAGCACTAGCACGGCATTAAATTTCTCACTCCAAGCCTTAGCGTAAGCGTATCTGTTTTCTTGCAAAGTTTGCACATCTATATCGGCTATTTTGCAAATTTTTAAAAGCGAGCAAAACTCCTTTGGATGGGGTGTCAAGACGCAGTTTTGGCTTATAAGGTCAAGCACTTTTGGGCTGTAAAAGATATCAGCGTCAAGAACGAGTTTTTTGCCCTTTAAATTTTGCACCTCAAGCTCTTCTACGCCCCTTTTGCCAAGCCCCATACCAATGGCTCCAGCGTTCATTTTTTCGCTTATCTTGCTAGCTTGCATGATATGCGTTGGTAAATTTAAACCTTGCTCGCCTATCACGCTAACTAGCCCAGCCCCAAAGGCAAATGCCGCCTTTGCGCAAAGCTTGCTAGCCCCTATGTGCTCGCCAGATATGATAAATGCGTGGCCAAAATCGCCCTTATTTACGCACTGTTTTTTTCTATTTGGAAGCATGAGATCGCATTTTTCAAGCAAGTGATAGTCACTCTCGCACTCGTAGTTTTGCGCGCTTATGCCAAGAGTGGCGAGTTTTATCTTGCCCACGTAGTCCTTTGCCGCGTCACTATAAAGAGCTAGCTTTCTAGCTCCCATCGTGATAGTGGCGTCTGCTTTTACGCAAGCGCCAAGCACCTTACCCTCGCTACTTAGTCCGCTTGGCACGTCGCAAGCGATGATGTAAGCGGGGCTAGCGTTTATTTTTGAGATTAATTCTATGTGCTTTTCGTCTAAATTTCTATTTAGCCCTGAGCCAAAAAGCCCGTCTATGACGCACTTTGCGCTATTTAAGCTATTTTCTGCGTCTTTGCTCTCTCGCACGCCAGCAAATTTAGCCCTTTCAAGCTGCTTGGTGGCTAGTGGCTTTAAATTTTTACTAGCTAGTATAAATTCACACTCAAACTCGCCCTCTAGCATCCTTAAAGCACAAAGCACGTCAGCGCCGTTGTTTCCGCCACCGCAAATGCCAAGCACTCTCACGCCTTTTTTAAATTTCTTGCGTATGAAATTTGCTATGGCTACGGCTGCATTTTCCATCAAAAGCTCTTCGCTAAGGTCAAATTTCTCGCCTGCTCGCTCGTCTAAAACTCTCGTGTCTAAATATAAATTTTTCATTCTATGCCCTAAAACTAAGCGCCTCTAGGATGTGGGGCTTTAAAATTTGCTCGCTCTCATCAAGATCGGCGATGCTTCTAGCCACTCTAAGCGTCCTTTTAATGCCCCTTTGAGAGAGGTTATACTTCGTGGCGGCCTTTTGCAAAATTTCACTCGCCTCGGCGTTTAAAGTGCAAAATTTAGCCACCTGCGCGTCATTTAGCTTGCCATTTAGCTCATCTTGACCCCGCTTTTTTTGAAAGATAAAGGCTTTTAGCACCATCTCGCTCATCTGCTGTGAGCTTAAACTTGCCTTATCATCTGGCGAGCTCTCGTCCATGGCGACTTTTAGATCGATGCGGTCAAGCACTGGGGCTGAAATTTTGGCTTTGTAGTTTTTTATCTCATTTTCGCTGCATTTGCAGTTTAGGTTGCGGGAGAATAAATTTCCACAAGGGCAGGGATTTTGAGCGGCTACGAAGATAAATTTAGTCTCATAAGTCACTTTTGAATTTACCCTTGCGATGTGGATTTGATTGTCCTCAAGCGGCTCTCTAAGGCTTTCTATCACTTGTTTAGCAAAGTGTGGGAACTCATCAAAAAATAGCACTCCGCCATTTGCAAGTGCGATCTCGCCGATCTTTGCGACGTTTGAGCCTCCGCCAAAGATCGAGCTTTTTGTCGAGGTGTGGTGCGGCGAGCGAAAGGCTCTAGTGCTTGTAAATTCGCTATCTTGCAGGTTTAGCGAGCGGTAGGCTGCGGACTTTAGCACCTCTTCTAGGCTTTGTGGCGCCATGATATAGACGAGGCGTTTTGCGCACATGCTCTTGCCGCTGCCTGGGCTACCTTCAAATAAGATATTGTGCATGCCAACGGCTGCGATGACGCAGGCTCTTTTGGCTCTTTCTTGACCCAAAACGTCCTTAAAATCAAGCTCGAAGTTTAAATTTGGAACATATCTTTTGCCAGAAATTTCTATCACATTTGAAAATAGCTCGTGTGTGGCGCTAAAATGCGTGCTTTTAGCAAATTCTGCGTCGCTAAAAAACTTTATCGCCTCTTCTAGTGTGCTAACGCCATAAATCTCTAAATTTGGGATCATTGAGGCTTTGGCGACTATCTCGCTAGGCACTAAAATTTTTGCCTTTTGCACCTGTGTGCTTAAAAAAAGTAGGATCGAAAATAAATTTGCCGTGCTTTTTACACTGCCATCAAGTCCAAGCTCGCCAAAAACAAAAATTTTCTCCAAGCTTTTTGCCTTTTGAAGGGCGATGAGAAGGGCGATACTTAGATCAAAGTGTGAGCCACTTTTTGGCAGGTCTGAGGGGGATAAATTTATGGTTATTTTTTGCGCTGGAAAGGCAAAGTCAAGCGCTAAAAGTGCCGCTTTTACACGCTCTGTGCTCTCTTTGATGCTGGTGCTTGCAAGACCCACGATGCTAAAGCCAGGAAGCCCACGAGAAAAGATCGACTCAACATCAATGATCTTTAGTCCGTCGCCGTAAGTAGCACATTTTAAGGACTTCATGATGTCTTTTCTTTTTTCTGCTTTTTGTATTCCTTATCGAATTTCTTGCGTTTGTTAAAGCCTATTTTTTCTATAAAAAGATGTCCGTCTAAATGGTCATTTTCATGCTGGATAGCGATCGCTAGTAGCCCATCAGTTTTTAAGGTCTGCTCTTTGCCAAAGCGGTCTTGAAATTTGATAGCAACTACTTCACTTCTTTTAACGTCCTCGTAGTAGCCAGGCACGCTAAGGCAGCCCTCTTGATAGACGCACTCGCCCTCACGTAGCTCAAATTTTGGGTTTATGATCTCTATAAGATCAGCTTTATCTTGCACGCCCTCTTCGTTGGCTAAATTTATGATAAAAATTCTCTTTGCAACGCCTATTTGTATAGCTGCAAGACCGATGCCTTCTTTTGAGATCATCGTCTCATACATATCATCAAGAAGTTTGTGAAGCTTCTCATCGAAGACTTCGACCTCTTTTGAAATTTCATAAAGTTTTTTATTTGGATAGGATAAAACGTCTAGGATCAAACTAATTCTCTGCTTTCTCGTCTAAAAATAGTGGCTCATTTAGGTCTTGGTTGGTCTCTAGTTTGTCAAGTGCGTGAGAGAGCAACTCTTCGGTACTTTTTGCCTTTGAGATCATGCTTGATACGATCTGCACATCTAGTTTGCACTCTTCGTTATCGATCTTCCATGGCATAGATGAGAGCATGTTTAAAATTCTAGCGCACGCTTGCTTTGTGCCGTTTTCGTCGGTGTATTTCATCACCATAGCAAAGCAGCCATCGCCGTAGTGTGCGACTATATCGCTTCTACGTGAAGTTCTTAAAAGAAGCTGTGACATACTTTTAAACATATTGTTTCGCTCTTTTAAATTTTTAACACGATTTGCAAATTTGTCTTTTATCTTAACTAGCAAAAATGAGGCATTGTAGCCATAACGTCTAACAGACTCGATCTCGCTGCTTATGGTCGCTACTAGAAATTTCTTGTTATAGACCTCGTAGGTCGTATCGTAGATCGACTGCTCTTCGATCGCCTTAAACATCTTGCCGACCTCTTCATAGCTCATCTTGATGACGTCAAGGTGCTTGTCCATGAGGTCGTTTAGCTTGATGAGGTCTTGGTTAAAGGCGCTTAAGACATTTTGCAACGCAAGGACGTTTGTGTTGTTTTTAAGCCCATCCATACGCTTTTGCACTAGGCCTCTCATAACGCCTAAATTTTTATAGATGAGCACGACTGCTTGAAGCATGCTCTTTATCTGGATAAAGCCTTGTTTTACCTCTTTTTCGATAGAGATGTTGCCATTTGTTGGCACTGAGCTTTCAGAATTTGCCACGATGATATCGCCGATCTCTTTTCTAAACTCATCTGACTGCCCATCAAGCATCTTTTCAAAGTAGATAGAGTAGTTTGTCGGCGTAGATGGGACGTTGTCGTCGCTTAGTTCGTGCAAAACGTCCTCTGAAAATTTATAGATATTTACCTTTTCTTTTTTGACAGCCGGTTTTGCTTCGGCTGCTTTTCTTTTTGGATCTGGTGCGTTATCTATCTTTATCACTTTGGGCCTTATTTAAAACTTTTCTCCAAAATTTTATCGACAAGTCCGTACTCTTTAGCCTCTGCTGAGCTCATAAAGAAGTCGCGCTCAGTATCTTTTACGATCTTGCTTAGCTTTTGGCCTGTATTTTTTGCCAAAATTCCATTTAAAATTTCTTTCAAACGTAAAATTTCACGAGCTTGTATCTCGATATCAGTTGCTTGTCCTCTAGCACCGCCAAGTGGTTGGTGTATCATGATACGAGAATTTGGTAGCGCATATCTCTTGCCAGGTGCGCCACAGCTTAGTAAAAATGCACCCATACTAGCGGCCTGACCGATGCAGATCGTGCAAACATCTGGCTTTATGTAGTTCATCGTGTCATAGATACTAAAGCCACTTGTTATCACGCCGCCTGGTGAGTTTATGTAAAGGTAGATGTCTTTGTCTGGGTCTTCAGCCTCTAAAAATAGCAGCTGAGCGACGATAGAAGCAGCCATGCCGTCCTCTATCTCCCCACTTAGCATAACGATCCTGTCTTTTAAAAGACGGGAGTATATATCATAGCTTCGCTCACCTCTACTAGTTCTTTCAACTACGACAGGAACGTAATAGTTCATTACTCAGCCTTCTCTTTTTTGCTTGCTTTTTTCTCGTCTTTTTCTTTGTTGAAAAGCTCGCTAAATAGCTTCTCTTCGATCATCGACATCTTTATAGCTGGGAGCATGCCTTGGTTGCGGTACATCTCAAGGTGCGCTTTTGGATCTTGGCCGCTTCTATATGCCTCAAAATAGATCGCTTGAACGACCTCTTGATCGCTAACTTTCACGCCTCTTACGCGAGCTAGCTCATCGATGATGAAAGTTAGGCGAACGCTATTTTCAGCGTCTTTTCTATACTCGTCACGTTTTTTAGCTAGAGCGTCTTTGTCCTCTCTAAATTTCTTCATATCATCTGGAGTAAATGAGCTCCATGCGTTTCTAAACTGCATATCGATCTCTTGCTCGACGATATTTTTTGGCACGTCAAATTTAAATTTCTCAACCGCAGCTTCAGCAAATTTTGGTTTTAGCTCTTCGTTTATAAGTTTATAAATTTTCTCTTGGCGAATTTGCTCTTTTATGCGCTCTTCAAGTAGCTCTTCAGTTGGTTTTTCTTCGTTTGGAAGGATAGTTTTTAGCATCTCTTCATCTAGTTTTTCAGGGATCTTTCTCTCTTGAATTTCGTGAAGTTTGACTTTAAAAACAGCATCTTTGCCAGCTAAATGTGCAGCGCCATAGTTTTCTGGGAATTTAACCTCGATATCTTTTTCGCCGCCAGCTTTTATGCCTACCATGCCATCTTCAAAGCCTGGGATGAATTGATTTGAGCCGATCTCAAGCACGTAGTTTTCAGCCTTGCCACCTTCAAATGCAACGCCATCAACAAAGCCTTCAAAGTCAAATTTAGCAAAATCGCCAACTTTTAGGCCTCTTTTGCTCTCTACTTTTTCAAGTGGAGCTATCATTTTTAAAAGTTCAGCTTTTTTCTCATCGATATCTTTTTTCAAAACGCGTGGGTTTGAAAACTCAGGTATCAAGCTCTCATAGCCGCTCACATCGACGCTTGGCTTAAATGAAACTGTTAGCTCAACGTCGATCTTGTCATCTTTTTTGTCAAATTTTGAAACGATAGGCTCGCCGATAAGGTCGTCATTTTTCTTGCCTGCTTTTTTGATAGCCTCTTCGACTACATCTCTTAAGACATCTTGCTCAGCGTCGTTTGTCAGCTCTTTCTCGTAGCGTTTTAGCACGACAGCGACTGGCACATGGCCTTGTCTAAAGCCATCTACTTTCATAGTTTTTGCTGCTTTTTTTGCTAGTTTTTCTACGCTAGACTTTATAGCATCTGCACTTACAGTTGTGCTTGCTAGGGTATTTACGCTATCTAGAGCTTTTGTTTTGATTTCCATCGAATTCCTTTATGAATACAAATTTTTAGCCCAAAATATAGCAGAATTTTCCTTATTTCATTGTAAATTTGTAAATTTTTATAGATATAAAAGGCGTTTTAACGTAGAATTTGGCGATAAAATTATGGAGAAAATTTATGCAAGAGAGTTTTGAAAATTCAGTTAAAAATATGCTAACTATCATCGGCGAAGATCCAAACAGAGAGGGGCTTGTTAAAACTCCTGAGCGCGTTTATAAAGCTTTTAAATTTCTAACTAGCGGATACGATCAAGACCCAAAAGAGGTGCTTGGTGACGCTCTTTTTACTAGCTCAAACAACGAGATGGTTTTAATGCGGAATATCGAGTTTTACAGCCTTTGTGAGCACCATTTGCTGCCTATTATCGGCCGTGTGCATGTTGCGTACATCCCAAATGGCAAGGTCGTTGGCCTTAGTAAAATTCCACGCATGGTAAATATCTACGCCAGACGCTTGCAAATTCAAGAGCAGATGACCGAGCAGATCGCAAAGGCGCTTGAGGACGTTATCGCTCCAAAAGGCGTTGGAGTAGTCGTCGAGGCTAGGCACATGTGCGTTGAGATGAGGGGTGTGGAGAAGATAAACTCGACCACTACGACCTCTGCGCTTAGGGGCTGCTTTATCAAAAACGCAGACACAAGGCGAGAGTTTTTCTCGCTAATAAATTCGCCTAGGGAAACGCATTTTTGAGTTTAGAGCGCATAAATTCAAGGCTTAAAGAGGGTGTGAAGCTCTCAAATACTTTTGGCGTCATCACAAAGATCACAGCTACTACGATAGAGATCACCGGACTTCGCCCAAGTATCGGCGACATCGTGCGCATAGTGGCAAAAGACAAGAGCAAAAACGGCCTTGGCATGGTCACGCAGATAAAGACAGATGGCGCTTATATCAGTCCATTTGGCTTTGTCGAGGGTTTTAGGATAGGCGACTTTGTCTATGAGAGCGATCAGGGCATGAGCATACCAGTGGGGTCAAATTTACTTGGTCGCGTGGTCGATCCATTTATGAAGCCAATTGACGGCAAAGGGGCGATTGATACAACTGAATATATGCCGATCATGAGAGCGCCCATAGATGCGATGAAAAGGGGGCTTATAAACGAGCCTTTTAGCGTTGGGATAAAGACGATAGATGGGCTACTTACTTGCGGTAAAGGGCAAAAACTGGGGATTTTCGCAGGTTCAGGCGTAGGCAAATCAACCCTTATGGGGATGATCGTAAAAAATACGCTTGCGCCGATCAAGGTAGTCGCACTAATAGGCGAGCGTGGCCGTGAGGTGCCTGAATTTATAGAAAAAAACCTAGGCGGCGACCTGGAGGGCACGGTCATCATCGTGGCGACCAGTGATGATAGCTCGCTCATGCGAAAGTACGGCGCATTTTGCGCGATGAGCGTGGCTGAGTACTTCAAACAGCAGGGCAACGACGTGCTTTTCATCATGGATAGCGTCACACGTTTTGCGATGGCGCAGCGTGAGATCGGCCTTGCGCTTGGCGAGCCACCGACCTCAAAGGGCTATCCGCCAAGCTCGCTCACACTCTTGCCACAGCTAATGGAGCGCGCCGGCAAAGAGGAGGGCAAGGGCAGTATCACAGCATTTTTTACCGTGCTGGTCGAGGGCGATGATATGAGCGACCCCATAGCCGACCAAAGCCGTTCTATCCTAGACGGCCACATCGTGCTAAGCCGCGAACTAACGGACTTTGGCATCTACCCGCCTATCAATATCCAAAACTCGGCCTCGCGTGTCATGGGCGACGTGATCGGCAAAGAACACAAGCTAAATGCGATGAAATTTAAGCGCCTTTACTCGCTTTTAAAAGAAAATGAGGTCCTGCTTCGCATCGGCGCATATCAAAAGGGCAGCGACAAGGAGCTTGACCTTGCGATCTCGAAGAAAGAATTTATGGAGAGCTTCTTAAAACAAAGCTCAGAAGAGGCCTTTGCGCTTGAAGAGGTCGAAGAGCTGCTTGATAAGATCAATCAGTAAATTTTTGTATAAATTTGACTACTAAAATTTCATAGTCTTTTATTAAAAAGATCGGTAAATTTTGCTTTTTTTGGTGCGAAAAGGTGATGTTGCAAAAGTCGCGGAAGTGCATTTGAAATTTACTGGGTTTTTGGGGTTAAATTTTTGTGTTAGGCAAAAGGATAAAGCATAATGAAAGATATTTGCAAAACAGCAAATCACACACACTACAAACGGCAGGGAAATTTAAAATTCTTGAGATTTTTTACACGATAGTAAATTTGAAGCGGTGAGTTAAATTTACATTAGGTGGTTGTGAGCGGGATTTATCTTACTCGTGGTTTGTGCAAATTTGCATATATAAAAGCAAAATTTAATGCAAAAACATACGCAACTAGAGATATGCGCTTTGCACGCTTGATGTTTAAGGCATAGTGGATAAATTTCAAAATTTAGGATTTTTGAAAAATGATTGTTTGCAAAAGGACGCGGTAGTAAATTTAAGGCAAGTGAGTTAAATTTATACAAAAAGCCTATGGGCGAGTGTCTATCCTATCGTAGCTTTTGCTAAAATTTAATTGTAAAAAATTCCACATTTAGTTTGGCAAGCACCGATATTTTTAGACTTTGCCTTGTGAAGTAAAGCGTATATTTAAAAAAGCGTAAGAGAAAAACCTCTTTTTACTTTGTCAAAGATCGAATTCGCTTCGCCTTTTCTATAAATTTTAGTGGCAGGCTTCTTTTAAATTTAATAGATAAAAGCAAAATTGATATCCGTATTTTGTCTTTGTGGTAGTGTAAAGCCTGCAAGATACTTTAGAAAAATCTAAGAGCAAAATTTATCTTTTCATTCTCATCAAAGCTCAAATTTAGCTCACTTTCCATGTTGCTTTTAGGGGCATGCTCCGTATAAAAACAAAATTTAACACTCTCGGCACTTATCTGCATTTTTTATCGCCAAAGTTTAAATTTAACTCGCGCTTTTCATGATTTTAGTGGCAAAACTCTTCCAAATTTTATTGAGTGAAGCAAATTTCTTATAAGCGTCAGTGGTTTTTTACGGCGCAAAGTCAAATTTATAAAATAAGATAATGCTTAAGAGCCAAATCCCATCTTTTTATCCTCGCCAAAGCTTGAGTTTAGCTCGCGCTCTATCGTCGTTTTAAAGTCCTCAAAGGTAAAAATCCCATCATCTTTTATGGCGACTTTTAAAGCGGTATTTTTTAGCGCAAGGACGATCTGCGCGCCACTTAGGTTAAACTCAGCCAGCCTTTCTACGCTAAAGCCATCTTCAAAGCTCGCATTTTCAGGCAAAATTTTACGCCAAATGGCAAGTCTGCCGTTATAATCAGGCTTTTTAAACTCGATCTTGTAGTCAAACCTCCTTGAAAACGCCACGTCAAGGCTTTGTAAGAAATTTGTCGTAGCGATCAGCACGCCCTCAAAGCGCTCGATCTGCTCTAAAAAGATATTTTGCATTTGATTATGCATCTTTTCAGCCCCGCTAGAGCTCTCCACTCTCGTGCTTAAAAATTGATCGGCTTCGTTTAGCAAGAGCACCGGCTCGCTGCCACTTTTTTTGCAAATTTCTTTGTAAGTATCAAAAATTTTCCTTACATTTTGCTCGCTCTCGCCGACATATTTGCTTAAAATTTTTGAGCAGTCAAAGCTTAAAATTTGCTTCTTTAGGCTCTTTGCAAGCCCAACCGCACTCATGGTCTTACCAGTGCCAGGCTCGCCGTAAAAGATGATCTTAGCGTCTATATTTTTCCTAGTTTTTATGCCCCAGCTGCTAAGTCTAGCTAGCACTTTTTTATCGACTTGCTTTAGTATCGTGCTTAAGAGCTGCTTTGTCTTTTCGTTTAGCACGACGTCTTCTAGGCTCGTTACTGGCTCTATTAGCTCAAAAATTTCTTGCTCTTTTACTAGGCTTTCGATCTTGATTTTCTTGCTGTTTTTGTCATTTTTTGGGTGCATTATGCTTTGCAAAATCTCTTCGTTTATAAAAAAGCTCTTGCTCACATTTCCATAAGCGTTTAAAACCTCGTCGTAGTCGATAAGTGCGCCCTCTATGAGCCTTGAGCCGTCCTCTAAAAGAGTGCGATTTTTGATGCGTTCAAGCTCATCTTTGCTTATTAGCCCAATTAGCGTGTTTAGATCGCGACCGTTTTCAAAGTCGCCCGCATACTCCTCTTTTAAAAGGGCTAAAAATATGATCTGCTCTTTTTCATCAAGCGAATTTTCTTTAAAAATTTGCTCTATTTTTAGGCTGATCTTGCTTAGTTTTACTCGCTCGTTTATGCGCTTTGTAAGCTCAGAAATTTGCTCATTTATGCGCTTTTTAGCGTCATTTGAGCCACCTTCAAATATCGCAGCCTTAGAGTAAAGCTCTATCTTTAAAAACTGATCTTTTAAATACTCCAAATGATCTTCATAAGGCGCAAGTTCTGGTAAATTTATATCAGCGTTGCCATCTTCAAGTATCTTTAAAAACGTGCTTGAGAGTGAAATTTCAGAGTGAAGTAGCGAAAGTAGCCCTTGGTTTGAGCTTTTTTGCGAGTTCTCTGGCATTTTAAAGAGGCCGTAGTTTTGCACTATCCAGCCACTATCTAGCAAATTTTTTATAAATTTTAGATACAAAAGCTGCTTTTCATTTTGCGTGCCAAAAACAGCTCCAAGTAGCTCATAAACGCTCATGCTAGCCGTTCCTTGCACGTAGGCTTTGCTTAGATATTTTAAAATTTCTCCCTCTTCATCGCCACACTTTATAAGCTCGTAAATTTTACTTTTTTTGAGGTCTTGGTTTAGAAAATCAAGCAAATACTTCACTAAATTTTATCCTTTATCTGCTCTTTTAGCACGCGTTTTAGCACCTTGCCAGTGGCATTTCTAGGCAGCTCCTCGGCAAAGTAGATGCTTTTTGGAATTTTGAAATTTGCTAAATTTTTCTTTAGATGCTCTCTAACCGTCTTTTCGTCCAGATCCATACCCTCTTTTACCTGCACAAAGGCCACGACCTCTTCATCTGCATGCACGTCTTTTACGCCGATGACTGCTGCAGCTTCGACGGCTTCAAGCTTATAGATGACCTCTTCGATCTCGCGTGGATAGATGTTTATGCCCTTTGATATGATGAGGTCTTTTTTGCGATCAACGATGTAGATAAAGCCCTCTTCATCGATCTTACCAAGGTCTCCAGTCTTTAGCCAGCCATTTATGATGGTCTCATCAGTCACGCCTGGCATGCCGTAGTAGCCTTGCATGACGCAGTCACCTTTTACGATGATCTCGCCGATCTGCCCGACTGGTAGCTCCATCATCTCATCATCTACGATCTTGACCTCATAGCCATTTAGCGCAGGACCCACGCTTAGAAGCTTTTGCTTATCAAATAAATTTGCCGCTACGACTGGCGAGCATTCACTAAGGCCGTATCCTTCAACTAGCGTTGCACGTGGGAATTTCACTCTAAAATCATCAATCGTTTGCTTAGCAAGCGGAGCAGCGCCACTTACAAATAGCCTTATGCGGTTAAACCATCTAAAATACCAAGGAATTTTTGCCTTGCCGATGGCTGTATATATGGCTGGGATACCCAAAAATACAGTAACTCTTTTAAGCAGCGTCTGTTTTAGCACATTTGAAAATGGAAAGACCGATCTTACAAGCACCATCGAAGCGCCTGCATATATCGGTAAAAGCACCATTGCTGTGAGCGTGAAGCTATGAAACATCGGCAAAAATACGATAAATCTATCGCTTTTTTTAACCTTGAAACGCTCATGAGCGCCGATGACATTTGAGAAGATATTTTTATAGCTTATCATAGCACCCTTTGGCTTGCCTGTAGTGCCTGAGGTGTAGATGATGTGCATGAGATCGTCTATTTTAGGGTATTTTGTGATGCTTAGGGTGTATTTGTGATTTAGCGCTTCGCTGAAATTTATATTTTTTACAACGCCGTTATTTTCATAGCCCTTGCTCATATCCTCTTTTGAAATTTGTGGAGTTGAAGATAGATATGCACTCTCGCCATACTCCTCATCAACGCTTACATAGTCGTCTTTTGAGGCACTTTGAAGTTTTTTTGGCGTTTGACCGATCCAGATGATCTTTCTTAAAATTTCAAGCTCACTAAGTGCGATTAGCTCCTTTGCAAGCGAGCTAGAGGCAAAGAGCACCCTTGCGCCGCAGTCGTTTAAGATATACTCAAACTCATTTGTCTTTAAAAAGGTATTCATCGGCACTGCGACCGCGCCGATAGCGGTGATAGCAAGGTACGAGATGATAAATTCTTTCGAATTTGCCACCGCCATAGCCACTTTGTCGCCAAAATTTACTCCACAAAGCTGCAAGTAAGCCGCCACTTTATCGACGTTTTGCTTTAGCTCGTGGTATTTTAGCTTCTCTTTTTCATCAAAGATCGCTATCTGGTTTGGACTCTGCTTTGCTACTTTGGTCAAAATTTCATAAAAATTATTATAAGAGTATTGCATTTTTAGCCCTAGAAAGAGTATTTAAATGTCATTGCAGCTATCTGGACGCTACTTGCGTCAAATTCGCCAGACATTGAGCCGGTGCCAGTTTTTATATCTGTCGCACGTTTTTTGTCTCGGTGCTGATAGAGATAGCCTAGTCCTAGCTCTAAATTTGGCGTAAATTTATAGTTTGCCCCAAACGAATATGCCTGAGAGGTGGTGTTTGGAAGCTCTAGGCCAGTGTGTTCGTTGCTAGTGATATCCTCATCGTATGAAAAGCCAGCCATTAGCCTAAGCTTCTCATTTACATCGTAAGCAAGACCTATCCTATATGTGTTTGTATCCTTTGCGTTTTTAACGACTGGATCGTCCATAAACATTTTAAAAGCAGGGTGGTGTGAATGAATAGCCGTCTTGTCGTCATATTCAAAGTCATAATCTTTAAATTTAGACCAGTAAGTCCTCTCGAAAGCTAGCAAAAGGGTAAAGTCGCTAAATTTATATCCAGTTGCAAGCACTAGCTGAGCAGGCAAAGGGATCTCAACTTTTGTCTTGCCATGATAACTTATAGGTGCGAGCTGTCCGTTAAAATCAGCGTCAGCACTACCTTTAAGCTCTAAATTTACCTTCGAGCGGTAAGTCACCGCAAAGCTTAGATCCTCGATAGGTCTATATGTAAGAGCTACGTTGTAGCCGTAGTTTATCCCATCGCCTTGTATCTCTCTGTAGCCAAAACGTCCAAAGTCACTTGCTATCTTGCCCTTGCTATAAACGCCTCTAGCTCCCAGAGCAATGGCAAGTTTGTCATTTATGCGGTAAGCCACGGTTGGATTTAGCTCGACAACTTGTAGTTTAAACCTCTTGCCAGTAAAAGCAGTCTCTGGATCCTCCCACGAGATGCCAACAGCAGCGGGCACAGCAAGAGCTAGTCCAAATCTCCAGTTTTCATAAATTTCTGGCGTTACAAAGCTAAATGTGCCAGCTAGTGAGTCAAATTTCTCTGAGCTGTAGCTCTTGCCACCATCGCTTTTAAAGTCGATGGAATTTATATGAAACCAACCAAGCGTGCTTTCAAAATGGTGAAGCCCGTCTAAAAACATCATATTTGCAGGGTTAAAATAAGCCGCATCAGCCCCAAAACTAAAGGCTACGTTACTAGCAGCAAGCCCTAAAGAATCAGCACTTTGCTCAGGGACCTTATAACCCCCAGCATTTAATAAAGAACACGTCGCAACAATGCTTAAAAGCACTCTTTTCATAGCTTTTCCTTTTCTAGGTTTCTTAAAATTTTGATCTCATCTTCCCAAATACTCTCGTCAATCGTCTCTAAAATCAAGGGAATTTCGCCTATTTTATCATCATTTATTATATTTTCAAAAGCGCCAAGCCCAAGCTCGCCCTTGCCAAGGCTCTCGTGTCTGTCTTTTTTTGAGCCAAGTCCAAATTTAGCGTCATTTAGGTGCATGCCAGATAGAAATTTATAGCCGATGATCGCATCAAATTCGCCCATCGTCTTAGCGTAAGCCTCTTTGCTTCTTAGATCGTACCCAGCGGCAAATGCGTGGCAAGTATCGATGCAAACGCCAACTCTGCTCTCATCGTCTGCTCGCTCGATCAAATATGCCAGCTGTGCAAAATCAAAGCCTAAATTTGAGCCTTGTGCGGCTGTGTTTTCAATGACTAGTTTTACGCCACTCGTGCGTTTTAGCGCTTCGTTTATGCATCTAGCGATGTTGTCTAGGCACTCATTTTGGCTTATTTGCTTTAGGTGTGAGCCTGGGTGAAAATTTAAAAGCTTTAGCCCAAGCTTGCTAGCTCGCTCTATCTCGTCTATAAAGGCTTCAAGGGATTTAGCTCTTGCCTCTTTTTCTGGATGGCCTAAATTTATGAGGTAGCTTGCGTGTGGCAAGACGTGATCAGCGCTTATGCCAGAGGCTTTTAAATTTGCTTTAAACTGCTCTATTTCGCCCTCGCTTAGCTCTTTTGCGCTCCACTGGCGCTGGTTTTTTGTAAAAAGCGCAAAGGCATTTGCTCCTATTTTTGCAGCATTTATCGGTGCGTTAAAGACGCCTCCAGCCGCACTTACGTGAGCTCCAATGTATCTCATTTTAACTCTTTTATTATCACTTTTATTTTATTTTTACTATCGATAAATTTGACGTAGTTATCGCAAACTTCGTATTTTATAAAATAAGAACTTAGATCTTGTCTAAAGCCGCACTCTGTGGTGCTTAGACCTTTGCCATCATAAATTTTTTGCCTTTGTAAAATCTCTTCAAAAAGGCTCTCATAATGCGGCGCTAGAAAAAATTTCTCGTTAAATTCAGTCTTTTTAAAACAAGCGCTATTTACGCAAATTTTGTCCTTTATATTGATATTTGCGGTATTTATGCCAGAGCTATAAATTTGTAAATTTAGATCATTTTTATAAATGTGAAAAAATCCAACATCATTTATCTTTATCATCGGAGAAAATAAAGTGACCTGAAAGGCTTGTGAGCTTTGCGGTGTTTTAGTCGCAACACAGCCTGAAAAAATGAGAGCAGATAATAAAACAAGTGGAAATTTCTTCAACGATTTGTCCTTTTATGTAAATTTAAGTTAAAAAGTAATATAATCCCAACTTCATAACCGACCGTGGCCCATTCGTCTAGCGGTTAGGACATCGCCCTTTCACGGCGGTAACACGAGTTCGAGTCTCGTATGGGTCACCACTTCTAAAAGACAAAATCTTATCCACATAAGCTTTAAAATCTAGTTAATCCAAATTTCAAGCTTTCTAAAAATAAATTCTTAAATTTTCGTTTTGTAAAAAGAGATCAAATTTCACGTCTAGCAAAATTTAAAAAAGAGGTTTCGCGCGAGTATAAAAGCAAAAAGCAGTTAAATTTACATCTGATGTGGCTTGCCTAGTAAAAATCCCTGTGCATACGAAATTCCAAATTTCTTTATATATTCTAAAATTTCTTCATTGCTCACAAACTCAGCCACTATCTTATAGCCTTGTCTTCTAGCAAAGCTCACGATAGTCTCAACCAAAACCCTTGCGTTTTCATCAGTTGGTAGCTTTTTGATGATCGAGCCATCTATCTTGATGTTATCGATATCAAGCTCTAAAATTCGGTAGTAGTTAGAGTAGCCAGAGCCAAAGTCATCGATTGAGATTTTACATCCATATTTCTTAGCTCTTTTTATAAATTCATTTGCCATGCCGTAGTCGCTAAGCTCTTCGCTCTCTAGCATCTCAAAGCAAACTCTACTTGGATCTGGGCAGCTCTCTAGCTTTTCGTCTAAAATTTCTCTCACACCAGGATCAGTTAGATCCGAGCTTGAAAGGTTGATAGAAAATGTATAGTCTGGATATTTTTTAACTAGATCAAAGGCTAGGGCGATCACTTTTTTTGTTATCTGAAGATAAAGTTGCGTTTTCATCGCGATCTCTAAAAACTCGCCTGGGTAGCGGATCTTGCCGTTTTGATCGACTATACGCACCAAAACTTCGTAGTATTTTGCCTCTGTCTCATTTTTATGCACGTTAAAAATTCCCTGACACTCAACTATCACCTTGTCGTTTTCTAGGGCGTATTCGATGAGTTCGGTTATGAGTTGGTTTTTATAGTATCTCATCTCGATCGCATCGTTTTCTAGGTAGTAGTAGATCTCGTTGCCGCTATCGCTTGCTTGTTGATTGGCTAGGATTGACTGCATTAGGCGGTTTGTTTGCGGTGTGTCATTTGACAAAGAGACGCCAAGAGTTATCTTGATGCCAGGTAGGTTTTCAAATTTACCGTCTATCTCGATATTCATCCTGCTAAAGTTAAAATACTCTTTTATAAAGCCGATATCTCTAACGATGTCATCACCTTGATACCAGATGTAAAACGCATCATCTTGAAACCTAAATAGCTCAGCATTTATAGAGTAGGTATCAACGCAGAGTTTTAGCGTATTTGCCACCGCTTTTAGCATGGCTTCGATGACCTTGTTTTGGTAGAAAAATCTTAGCATCTTATAGTTTTTGATGCTTATGCTGATCAAAATTCCATCTTTTTTCGCCTCTATCATCTCAGTCAAAGCGAAGTAGTTGCCAAAGCCAGTTAGCTTGTCGATTGAGGATTGAATTTTTATCTGCTCATTTTTTTGAGTTAGCTCTTTAAGCATGCTAAGCTCTTTTGTCCTATCAAGCTTTATAGCCATGTAGCCCTCTAGCTTACCCTCAAAGAAAAATGGCGCAAAACGCACCTTCTCATAAAGCAGCTTGCCACTTTTTGTCCTGCTTATGAGCTCGTCGCTCTCCCATGAGATGTGCTTATTTATAGCATTTCTTATCTCAGCGTAAAAGCTCTCTGGGTGCATGTTTGATTTTAAAATTTTAGGACTTTTGCCGACAACATCTTTTAGTTTATAGCCAGTTTTTGACTCAAAGGTTTTATTTACATATAAAATTTTATTGTCATTGTCGCAAAAGACTATCGAGCTGTGTCCTGCATCCACTGTCGTTTTTAGTAGTTTTATCTGCTTTAGCTGTTTAGTTAGTACCCTTGCTTGGTAAAAGGTCAGTGCGCAAAATAGCACGAAGCTGATAAGACAAAGCACTTGCATTATCACTATATTTCGTATCATTATGCTGTAAGAGGCTAGGGTATCATCTCTAAATTTTCTTAGCTCTTGTCCAAGTTTTAGATCAACAGAGTCTTTAGCTATGGCGCTTAGGTTTTTTGCAAATTCAAGAGCGTAAGTTGCCTTATTTAGCACCAAGATCGCTTTTGCGTCATTTTTGTAGATATCTTTATACTTTAGTATCTGCTCTTTTGTTTGATTTAGCGTTTCGGGGCTAATTATGGCTGAGCTTTTTATCGCGTGAAATATCACATTAAGCGCATCTAGCTTCTTCTCTGATGCTATTTCAAACTCACCTGATAAGATATAAGCAGCCATTGACGAGCTAGCGTAGTTTGACCTATCTACAAGCCTTTGTTTTTTTAAAAAGTCGTCGTTTATGAGCTTTAAAGTTTTGGCATTTTTCTCTTGGTAAAAGACCTGTATGATGGCATTTAGCTCATCAAGCTTGGTTAAATTTTGATCAAAACTTCTTAAATTTTTATTTACATCGTCGTAGTTTAAGCGAAGTACGTTGTTCTCTAGGGTGAAGCTTAGCTCATTATCTAGTAAGATAAGACTTAAGATCGTATCGTTAAATTTACTAACAGCAGTAACTGCTTTATTTGCCATATAGATGTAAGCTGAGCTAAAGAAAAAGACGATCGCTAGGACGATTAAGATGATATTTGCTTGTCTTTTATTCATTTAGTATCCTAGGTCTGCGTCCATTTAGTGTTAGCAAAAATTTATAAATTTGCTCCAGCTCTTCGCTACTTAGTGTGTGGATCAGCTGATGATAGCTCACAAAGCCTATGACCTCTTTTAGATCGCTCATTTCGCCACTGATTAGATATGGAGCTGTTCTTGTTACATTTCTAAGCGAAGGCACACGCATAAGGCGCCTGCTCTCACTAGCATCCTTTAAGCCCACGTTTTGCATCAAATTCCCACCTAAATTTCTACCATTATGGCATGCCACACAGCCTACTTTATTAAAGAGCTCAAAGCCCTTTTTTGCCTCAGCGTTTATGGAGTCGTCATTGCCAGCTAGATACTCATCAAATGGCGAATCTATACTTAAAATAGCCTTTTCAAATTCTGCCAAAGCACCTACTATATTTTCATAGTTTATACCATCACTATATGCATCATTAAACAAAATCCCATACTCGCCTATGCTTTTTACTTTTTTTACTATCTCATCTTTGTTTGAATTTAGCTCATTTCTAGAATTTATCGACTCTTTTACCTGATCTTTTAAGCTTCTTACTCTGCCATCAGTAAAAAATAGAAAATTTAAAGCCGAATTTAGCACGCTAGGTGGGTTTATGACGCCCTTTTGGCTGGTGTAAGATGAGTTTGTACCGCTTAAATTCCAGTATAAGTTGTGGCAAGTTTCGCATGAGTAGTTTTCGGTGGTGCTTAGTCTTTTGTCAAAAAAGAGCTTTTTGCCGATGTAGGCTTGTTTTTCGTCATATTTTGATGAAAGCACTGGCTCAAATGATGAATTTGCGCTCAAAATACAAAAAGATACTACCATCCAAAATAAAACTTTTTTCATAAAATCTCCATATTCTTGAGCGTCATTATAGCGGAATTCTTTTTCATAACTACCAAATCGGCTAAATTGTAAAAAATTTAGTTTTTATTTGCCTTTTGAAAAAAATGTTGTATAATCCGCGAAAAATTATACAAATTTCAAGGAGGAACCATGAAAAAAGGTTTTACAATGATCGAGTTGATCTTCGTGATCGTTATTTTAGGCATATTAGCCGCAGTCGCTATACCAAGACTAGCTGCAACAAGGGACGATGCAGAGATAGCTAAAGTTGCTACAAACATTCAAACGCTTGTTTCTGATCTAGGCTCATACTATACATCGCAAGGTAAATTTACTGTAACAACTGGTACGCCAACTGACATATCAGCTATGACAAACGTTTCAAACCCAGTTAAAGCCAAAGCCGATGCATGTTTAACAATAGGTGCAATAGGTACAACAAATACGGATGAGATCACTGCAACCCCCGGTATAACTGGCTTATGTAAGCAAGTATGGGATTTGCCGGGATTACAAAATATAAAAAAATTAATTGTAAGCACCAGCAATAATAAAACAACAAATACACTTAAATTTGGTGGCATGGGCGTAAAATACGAATAATTTAAGCTCGTTAGCTTTTTTGGCAAGGAGAAATTCCTTGCCATCTCTCTTTAAACTTTTCTTAAAAATTTATTTTTCATTTATAAAAATTCTAGCTATAATCTCGCAACTTCAAATTCAAGGATGAAGTAATGAAAAAAGCTTTTACTATGATCGAACTAATTCTCATTATAGTTGTCATTGGAGTATTAGCCGCGGTCGCTATCCCAAGGATCAGCGCTACAAGAGATGATGCGGTCTTAGTAAAGACTATGGCGGAGATTAGAACTGCTATAGAAGAGATAAATGCCTACTATATATCACAAGGCAAACTAGCCCTTGATACTACAAACAATAAAGTTAAATTTAAAGAGATGACAAATGCTGGGGTTGTGGATAGCTCTGGTGATCTTGGCTTTTTTGCCAAAAATGAAAGGTGTATTTCATTAAAATTCTTTGTTGCAGACCAAAGCTGCTTGGGAGTAGATATCAGCGAGCAAGGCTTATGTAAAAAGCTTTGGGAAGCTCCAGAATTTAAGCGCTTTAGTCAGACCATGATAAAGCCAGCACAAGGAGCATTGCCAGCTCATATCAGCTTTAGTGCTGCTCGCATTGTCTTTTAGCTAGATATTTTTCAAAAAGCTTTAAAGTCTGAAATTTACACTTAATTCTTGAAAATTTATAAAAATAAAGTCCAAAACTAATTTTTTCTTGACAACAATAACATTTTTAGATACAATGCGACTTTTTAATGAGGTAGTGGCATAAACTTACAAACACGACTCAGGCGGGGTGTAGCGCAGTCTGGTTAGCGCATCTGGTTTGGGACCAGAGGGCCGAAGGTTCGAATCCTTTCACCCCGACCATGTTAAATGGTGAGTGTAGCTCAGTCGGTTAGAGCATCAGATTGTGGTCCTGAGGGTCGTGGGTTCGATTCCCATCACTCACCCCATTTTGGGCGCTCGTAGCTCAATTGGATAGAGCGACAGACTTCGGATCTGTAGGTTATGGGTTCGACTCCTATCGGGCGCGCCACTTGAAAGACTTTATGCGCTCATAGCTCAGCTGGATAGAGCAACGGCCTTCTAAGCCGTAGGCCTCAGGTTCGAATCCTGATGGGCGTACCACTTATTATTGTTGTGCGGATGTGGTGAAATTGGCAGACACGCCAGACTTAGGATCTGGTGCCCCACGGCGTGGAGGTTCAAGTCCTCTCATCCGCACCATCTTTTTTTAAACTCCATTTTAAAACTTTCAGAAACTCGATTTTCATTTGAATTTATCAAATTTTCTTATTCAAAATTTAGTAGAAATTTTCATTTATCAAATGATCCGCATTAAATTTATAAAATTTATAGATCAAATTCTTAAATTTGCACCATTAGAAATAAAGAGATAATAAGAAGCATAGGGCAAGTGTGGGTAGTGTTTAGACTACCATTTCCGTGCTATTTGGAAACGCGCGAAGGTCGGGCTTGATGAGCTATTTTGAGCCATTTTTGACGAGTTTGATAACGCACTTTTGGGTTAAACAAGATCGATCAGTGCGGGATAGAAAGATCTGTTGATATAAATGTGATGGTTGGCTTGTAAAATGGTGACTGGATAGATGGTTTGTTTTTTTGGTAGCAGCGCTATTTGTGTTTTTTGTGGGATAAATCAAAGCAAATATCTTGTTTTAAATGGCTTTTTAGCGCCTGTAATGGTGCTATTTGCGAGTTTAGTGATGCTAGTAAAGCAAATATGTCATCTTAAAGAGCCATTTTGTCCTGCGCCGTAAAATGTGAAAATGGCTATGAAAGCGGTAAATTTATTTATTAATCCAGTGTCTTTGATATTTAAAACAAAATTTATATGGCAGTATGATTGATATGAGCCATTAAGTAGGCATTATCTATCGTAAGAGTGTAGCACGACAATGGGCACGAGATGACTTATATAGGGCACAAATGCAAATCTTGATAAGAAAAATTTATGGCTAAATTTGGCAATTTTTATCTTTTCTAGTAATTTCATATCAAAGTTAAATTTACTACTAGGCGAGAAAGTTGTCATTGGACTGTAAGACCCGCATGAACGTTGTGTGAATATATGCGAAAATGTTGTGGCAACTGCAGTAATGCCTTTGGGTGGGATAGCTTATGTTGGGAGGCGCAACTATAAATCCCAATAAGATAAAATAACCTCTAAATTTAGCCATTTTTGGTTTAAGCCTTTAATATTTAAGGCGTAAAAATGCCAAATTTAAAATCAAATTTGAACTATTGGCAAGCATAATCTAGTGCGGTGTAATAACAACCGCGATAGTTTGGTTGCAGCCGAGGCTCTACTGCTAAATTTGAGCGCAAATTTTAAAATTCTAGGGGCTAAATTTAGTTATTTTGGGTTTAAATTTAAAAATTTAGATGTTGTGATTTCAAATAATTGTAGTGCCTGTAGTAAATTTATTGAGTAAAGGCGGCTTTTGTAGGTCGTATAATAGTAGAAGCCTATCGATTTAATAGTAAAGTTGGTTATATTTGATATGCCTCAATTTAACTGCAAACCCAAATAAGATAGAAATTTATGGCTAAATTTGTTTGCTATGGCTTAAATTTTTGAAGCTACGATACTTAAAAAAGAGACCAAATTTGCAACGAAAGCGCTAAATTTGAGCTACCAGAAAAGATGCTTTTTTATAGTTTATGTTCTAGCGATGTTCTAATGGCTCGTGATAATTGGGGATAGCTGCGGTTGATAAGCGCTTGCTAAATTTGACCATAAATAGAAATTTGCGCCTAAATTTAAACATTTTTGGAGCCAAATTCTGCTAGTAAATTTGTATCTTGAGCTAAATTTAAAGAGTAAAAACAGGGTGAATTGTGAATTTGGGCTGTTAAAATAGATGTCTTGTGTTGGTAGCAGTATTTTGAGAACTAGCGACGATAGAGCTAGCTATGAGTAGTGCTCTTATTAAATTTGACTACAAAACTTAGCAGCATGAAAATTTACGACGAAATTTAGTCGCTTCAGACATAAATCTAAATTTTACTAGCAAATTTTTAGTCAAATTTACACTTGCTTCGAAATTTACTCAGCAATCAGCTTGATCTAAAAACGCCTTTAGATAGCATTTTGTTTTTTTGAAAAGATAGAAATTTCTTTGCTTCGTATCTTTTAACTAGGCGATAAAGCGTGCCTAAATTTACGAAAATGTAAATTTAGTAGCGATCGTTTTGGTTTCATAGATAAATTCTAGCGCCAGTTGTTATTTTAGGTAAGTGATATTTAGCGCCTTAGGGCAGGTTGATTAGACTAACTATGGGTCAAATTTAAGCCACAAGATGATTTTGATTAAAAACAGCAAATGATCAAATTTAGCCCCCAAGCGAGGGCTAAATTTATATAAATTCTACAAAGATTGTAAAATTTTTGGTTTAGAAAACGCAGTGATCGGCTTGATCTCGCCTTTATATTTTTCCAAATTTGCAAGGATCGTGTGTCCGCAGTTGCTTTGAGCGATGCTAGATGTGCCTTTGTCGCGAGTTAGGACATTGACGCAGCCATGCTTGCAAAGGCTCTTCTCGCCTAGCACTTCAGGATCGTACCACGCACCCTCGCAGATGGCGATGACGTGCTCTGGGATGATGTCAGTGACAAGCGCACCGACTAAAATTTCGCCCCTGTCGTTAAATACTCTCACCACGTCGCCAGTTGCTATGCCTTTTGCTTTGGCGTCATTTACGTTTATTAACATTGGCTCGCGCGCGCATACTTCAGCGTAGTTTCTGATTATTGAGTTATTTAGCTGTGAGTGGAGGCGGTATCTTGAGTGCGGGGTTGTGACGCTAAATGGATACTTTTTGGCTTTTTCGCTGCCAAGCCACTCAAACGGCTCGATCCAAGCAACGTGTGGCGCAAAGTCTTTGTAGCCAAATTTAGCGATAGTTGGAGAGTAGAGCTCTATTTTGCCAGATGGCGTGCCTAGGCGGTTTTTGTGAGGATTTTCTCTAAATGCGCTAAGCCTTGTGTAGTATCTGCTAGCTTCGTCATCTTGCTCAAATCTAACATATCCCTCTTTCCAAAACTCATCAAAGCTTGGCATCTTGACATTTATGCCCTTAGCTTGCTCGGCTGCGTCTGCGTAAAATTCTTTCGCCCAGCCAAGCTCATCTTTACCCTCTGTAAAGACCTCTTCTCTGCCCCAGCGTTTGCAGATTTGTGAGCAGATCCAGTAGTCGCTCCTGCTCTCGCCCATAGGCTCTACGACAGGCTTGTAAGCCACGATGTACTCGTTTGTAGGCACGCTTTGGTTGATGTCATTTCTCTCGACTTCAAGGGCTACTGGCAAGACGATGTCGCTTAGTTTTGCTGTGCTCGTCCAAAATGGCTCAGCTGTTATTACGGTGTCAAATTTACGCCACGCTTTTACAGCGTTATTTACGTCTTGATGCCTTGTAAACATCGATCCAGACGCCATGTAAGCCACTCTCATGTGTGGTAGCTTGATCTTTGAGCCGTCATAGTCTATCTCTTTGCCAGGGTTTTGCAAAGCCTCGATCGATCTTGAAGATGGGATGGTGACGTTTTTAAATTTCTTCCAAGGAGCGCCATCTACGTTGTCGTATTTCTCGCTGATGCTGGTGCTGATGCCTTTTAGCGACGGAGCGATCTTGTCTGTAGCGCCATTTGCGTAGTTGAGGTTAAACTCAAATCCAAGACCCTCTTTGCCTATCTGACCTAGCATCGCACTAAGTGTTACTATGCCCCAAAAGCTCATCTCGCCGTGATCTTGTCTTTGAAGCGATCTGCCTGCGATGATGATGCTTGGCTCTTTTGCAAGTGCTGTTGCAAATTTAGCGATATCTTCGGCTTTTACGCCGCAAATTTTGCTCGCCCAGTTGATATCTTTTACCACCTTGTCGGTTGTGCCAAGTAGGTAGTCTTTAAATTTATTAAAGCCAACTGTGTATTTTTTGATAAATTCTTCGTCGTAAAGCTTATTTTCATATAGATAGTGGCACATGCCAAGCATCATTGCTACGTCGGTATTTGGACGAACGATGATAGCTTCAGAGTCAAGGTATCTTGTGGTGTCGTTTTTAAAGACGCAAACGCTATAAGTTTTTATGCCTGCCTCTTTTATCTTTTTGATGCC
Source organism: Campylobacter concisus (assembly GCF_902460575.1). Lineage (GTDB taxonomy): Bacteria > Campylobacterota > Campylobacteria > Campylobacterales > Campylobacteraceae > Campylobacter_A > Campylobacter_A concisus_AW. Next base: position 564,560 of record NZ_CABPUY010000003.1, read on the forward strand.
AATATAGCCATCATGTGTTGGTGGCTGCCATGAAATTTGACCAGTTACAAGTGGGTCAGTGCCCCAAAACACAACATTTTTAGCGTTTTTAGCGATAGCCTCCCACTTTGTCGGAGCATCATAAACGGCGCTGTTGCCTAAAACGTGAGGCATGATGACAAGGCCAGCTCCCGTTGAGTAGTCGCCGCTCTCTTCTACGTATCCGCCAAGCACTTTTAGCATCCTGTGACCAACAGTCCTACCCCAGCTGATCTTACCGCTACCGCCCCACCAGTAGCACTCGCCGTAGATGCTCTCAGGGCCATATTTGTCAAAATTTTCTTTTAAGGCTTTTGCTGCTAGATCAAGGGCAGTCTCCCAGCTAACGCGCACAAATTCCTCTTTGCCACGAAGCTCGCTCTTTGCTGCGCCTTTTGCTTTTAAATAGCTCTTTCTCACGTATGGATAGAGTACGCGGCTCTCGTTTTGGATGAGGTCTGGCAAGCTGTTGTTCATGGTATTTGGAAATTTATCGCCCTCAAATGGATCGACGGAAACGATTTGGTTTGAGTTGGTATTTGCCCAAAATAGGCCAAATCTATTTGCGCCAAAGGTCTTGCTTTGATCAAAGATGGTCTTTGTCACACCCTCTATCTTGTTTGCCTGCGCTGCTGTGGCAGCAAGTGCAGAAAATTTTATAAAATCTCGCCTTTTCATATTTTCTCCCTTATGAAAATTTATTTTACTTTTTTGGCATTGTGTTGTAGGTATTTAAGCACTAAATTTAGATCAGTTTCATCAAGTGCAACAAATTTCGCATCGACCATACCAGATAAATTTGCTGGCCACTGAGCAGCTGTAAAGCTGTTTGGCTCATGCAGCCTGTGACATGCTGAGCAGGTCTCTTCGTAAATTTTCTTTGCCTTTGCGTAAAGCTCTTTTTGGTTGCCACCAAGTGCGTCATTTGGCACTTCATAAATGCCATCAGCTTGGTACCAAACCTCTCCGTAGTCATCTTCAAGGTCTTTTACTTTTTTGAAATTTGCCTCGCTCTCTTCATCAAAAGCTACAAAGACTTCAGGATCTTCTACGCTTCTTTGAAGCTGAGCCAAGTAGTTTGCCGACACTACACCACTAACCTTGATCTTACTCGTTTTATCGCCTTTTTCTAAGACTTCAACTGGCGTTAAAACCTCGATCTTACCGATCATCTTGCCATCAAGTGTTATGTTTGCATCTTTTGCGATCACATCAGCACCAAAGGCAAGACTACATGCTAGCACTGGGGCTAAAAATAGCATTTTCATTTGACAATCCTTAAAAAAAGAAATTAAATGAATTTTATAACCAGCATGCTTAAAATTATATTGATATATTTAGAGAAAAGTGAGTATTTTAGGAGGTTTTAAAGGGGTAAAGTAAATTTAAAGTTATAAAAATAGGGCGATCGCTCGCCCAAATTTACTTTAAGGATTATTTCTTCATCTGGATAGCAGTTTGTATCATCTCATCACTTGTCGTGATACTTTTTGCGCTCGCTTCGTAGGCCTTTTGCGTGACGATCACCTCGCTTAGTGCTTGACCAAGATCGACGTTACTCATCTCAAGCTTGTTTGCTAAAATTTGCGCTCCATAAACGGTCTCGCCAGCTTTATTTTTGTAAAAAAATGGCTCGCCAGAGTTGGCTGTGGCTTCATAGAGATTGTCGCCAACCTTTGCCACGCCTTGGTCATTTATAAAGTGATAAAGGGCTACTTTTGCCACTGGAAATGCACGAGTGTTGTCGAAATTTGCCATGATGTTGCCACGATCATCGACGCTATATTTTGATAAAAGCCCCTCAGCGTAGCCATCTCTTTTTATGTTGAAGTCTTTTCTAGCGTTTGCTGAGCTTGTCATGCCATTATAAACGTCCGCATCGCCGTCGCCCTCGAAGTTTAAATTTACACTGCCAACGCTTGTTAGTGTATTTGCCACAAGCCTGCCACTGCCATTAAATGTAAGCGAGCCCATCGCTGTATTTTGCACGGCTCCGCTAGCATCAGTTATCGTTGCCACCGCGTCCCAGATAGTCTGGTCACCAGTTTGCGGGATCTGCTTGGTTAAATTTATAGTGACCAAGCTCTTCGTGCCGTCTGCGTTGTAGATGTCAGAGGTTAATTTCTCTTTGTTTGGCACTTCAACGAGCGAGGTGACTTCAGCATTTACCTCTAAATTTGCAAAATCCATAAATTTAAGGCTCTTGTCGTTTATCTGCCAAGTGCCGTCACCCTCAAGTGTGGTTGAAAACTCGCTAAATTTACCATCTCCGTCTTTTACTTTTACGACCACGCTGTCACCAGCTTTTGCGCCAAGTGATGTGGTGCTTAGCGGGATCTGTCCGTTTAGTGAGATCGTCTTGTTTGTATTATCAAGCGTGTAGGCGTATTCGCTAGCCTCAAGAGCTGTCGTTTTTTTATCTGTTATGCGGCTTGAGTTTAGGTTGCCTTTTAGGCTGATGTTTGTAGTAGCCTCAGCTGGCATAAATAAAAAATGAGGCAGTGTTATGCCCTTTTGCGAGCCAGGATCGCCAAGACTCAGCTCCTCTTGCGAGACCGTGTAAGCTTGTGGGGCGCTTGAGGTTTGACCATATTTTTTAAGAGCGCTCGCACTTGGCGTGGTTGGAGTGAAATTTGCAAGCGTGCCAAGGAGTAAATTTCCCCTAGTATCTACTAAATTTCCAGCCGCATCTATGTCAAAAGTGCCTGTTCTTGTGTAGTAGTTTTTGCCTGTTTTATCGACAACGCCAAAGAAGCCATCTCCGCCTATGGCAAGGTCAAAGTTGTTATCAGTGCTTTGAAAGCTACCATTTGACATATCAAGTGCAGTCGTTTGCTTGGTAGCTCCAAGTCCCACTTGATCGCTAGTTGGGCCACTTCCTGCTGAGACTAGGTTTTGGTTTATTAAATTTTTAAACTCAGGGATTGAAGCTTTGAAACCGACATTGTTTATGTTTGAGATGTTGTTTGACCAAACATCCATGCCAAAGCTTTGCGTCTTGATGCCGCTAACCCCGTTGTAAAAACCTCTCATCATGGCTTTTAGCCCTCGTAATATTCAGATACTTTATCCATAGAAACGTATTCGCCAGCAACCTTCATCATAGCCTTGCCATCTACAAATTTCACCGCCTCGACTGGGTAGTTGCCTACTTGCGTTTTATACTCTTTGCCATCTTTGCCAGTGTAAGTTGCCGAAATGGTATATGAGCCATTTGGCACTTGGTTGCCAGATGCGTCTTTGCCGTCCCAAGCTAGGTTATGAACGCCTGCATTTGTCTCGTTTAGATCAGTTGTTCTTACGACTTGACCATTTGCGTTTTTGACCTCGATTTTGCCATTTGCAAGATCTGTTTTAAAGTAAAGCGCAAATTTTGCATCTTTTTTCTCATCTGTTAGTGTGACTGCATTTGAGCCAGTTGAAACCATCTTGCCAAGGGCTGAGATAGCGTAGGCATTTGCGTTTGACTTTAGCTGACTTACTAGCTCTTTCATCGCTTTGTTTGTGTTCTCTTGCATCTCGACTGATGCTAGTTGGCTAGTTTGCGTGAGCATCTTTTCAGTATCCATAGGGCTTGTTGGGTCTTGATGCTGAAGCTCTGTTAAAAGTAGCTTCATAAATGCATCTTTATCAAGCTGTGAATTTGGGTTTGTACCTGTGCCTTTTGCCGCGTCTATTCTAGAATTAGCCTTTTTCTCGGCGTTTTTTTGCTGCGTTGTTTGTGTAGTTATATCTGAAACTGAAGCCATAATCTCTCCTAAATATATCTTGGTATTACTAGCTCAAGCAAGCTTTGTTCCGCTTGGGCGTTTTCGCTCTCATCGCTTTGATTTGAGCTATATTTATTCTTTGCTTGTTCTCTTTTTTCTTGTCTTTGGTTTTGGTCTGAGAAATTCATCTCAAGCTCGGTAAATCCCATATTTACAAGGCTGTTTTTAAACTCAGCTTGGTTTTGTAAAAAGAGGTTCATCGTAGCTGTTGTAGAGCTAAAATTTACATGCAAATTATTGCCGCGATTAACCATCGTGATCTCGACCTCGCCTAAATTTAGCGGGTTAAGCGTGATGTTAAAGCGAGTGATCGGCGCTTTGTAGTTTTGCACCTGCTCTTTTAGCGTAGAAGAGAAGTTACTAAGCGTCTCTTTTATCTCCGCCTTTGTTTGAAGCTGGTGTTTAGCGCTATTTGCGATATCTTTTACCATTTGATTTAGCTCTGATTTATTATCACTGCTAAAGGTCTCCTCGCTTGGCTCAGCCTCGCTCATCTGCTCTCTTTCTGGAAAGAGTAGCGACTCAAGAGTTGGGGCTTTTTGCGGCTTTTGCTCGTGTAAATTTACCTTTACTTTTGGCTCTTTTGGCTGCTCCTCTGGCTCAACATCTACTATCTCATCATCAAGCTTTACTTCACTATCATCTAGCTTTTTAGGCTCTTCTTTGACTAAATTTTTAACTTCGCTGACTGGATTTGCCACAACCTCTTTTAGCAAAGTATCAAGCTTTACGACCTCTTTTGGCTCGTTTTTGATGATAGTTTGCTCGACCTCGTTTTTTAGCTCTTTTAGGTAAAAAGGCTTGTCCTCAGTCTTTATCGGCGTGAAAAATTCCTGCTTGCCCAAATTCTTAAACATATCGTTTAGTTTTGGCACATCTTCATTTGAAATTTCTATATTTTCAAGGCCAAGGTCAAATTTCTTAGCAAGGTCGATAAGATCGCTAACGCTTTTAACGTTGCTAAGCTCTTCGACGTTTTGGGGCACACTTAAGAAATTTGCTATTTTGTCGCTGAAATTTGGAAATTTACTTACTTTTTCATTGCCATTTAGAATTTCTAAAACTTGTAAAAGCTGCATGAAATTTGCATTTTCATAGAGCTCATTTTTTGTATCTTCGTCCAAATTTTCTTCAAGTGCGGCTGAAATTTTTGCCACGCTTTCGTTTTGCGCCTTCTCTATCGTCTCTTTTTGGATATCAACAGTTTTTACTATCTCTTTGACATCCTTTTCGGTGATCTTTTGACCGCTATTTGCCTTGCTCGCAGCCGCATCCAAAACCATCGACAAAAACTCGCCGTTGTTTTGAGACTTCTTCGCAGCTGCAGGCTTTTTGGTAGCCGCAGGAGCTAGCAAATCTACGTTATTTTTCGCTGTGTAAGCTTGCATTTAATCCCTTTAAATTTAAAAACTTAACGCCTACATGCAAAATCTATTCCAAAAATTAATTTCTTGATATCAGCTTAAAATTTATAAAAATTTGGCTATAATCTGCCCCTATTTAAAAACTGATAAAGCGAAAAATATCAAACTAATAAACGGAGAAAAATTTGGAAAAGATACGAAATATAGCCGTCATCGCGCACGTCGACCACGGTAAAACAACAATGGTTGATGAGCTTTTGAAGCAGTCAGGAACATTTAACGAGCATCAAAACCTTGGCGAGCGTGTAATGGATAGCAACGACATCGAAAGAGAGCGTGGCATCACGATCCTTTCTAAAAACACCGCCATTCGCTACAAAGATACAAAGATCAATATCATCGACACCCCGGGCCACGCCGACTTTGGTGGCGAGGTAGAGCGTGTTCTTAAGATGGTTGATGGCGTTTTACTACTTGTCGATGCGCAGGAAGGTGTTATGCCACAGACTAAATTTGTCGTCAAAAAGGCGCTCTCACTTGGACTTCGCCCAATCGTCGTCGTAAATAAGATAGATAAACCAGCTGGCGATCCAGACCGCGTTATAAATGAAATTTTTGACCTTTTTGTCGCACTTGACGCAAATGACGAGCAGCTAGAATTTCCAGTAGTTTATGCTGCTGCTAAAAATGGCTACGCAAAGCTAAAACTAAGTGATGAAAACAAAGATATGCAGCCGCTTTTCGAGACTATCCTAGCTCACGTACCAGCTCCAAGTGGTAGCGACGAGAACCCACTTCAGCTTCAAGTTTTCACGCTTGATTATGATAATTACGTCGGCAAGATCGGCATTGCGAGGATTTTTAACGGCAAGATAGCTAAAAATCAAAATGTTATGCTTGCAAAGGCTGATGGCACGAAGACAACTGGTAGAATTTCAAAACTCATCGGCTTTATGGGACTTGATAGGATCGATATAAACGAAGCTGGCACTGGCGACATTGTAGCGATCGCTGGCTTTGACGCACTTGACGTTGGCGATAGCGTCGTTGATCCAAACAACCCTCATCCGCTTGATCCGCTTCATATCGAAGAGCCAACCCTTAGCGTTGTATTTTCTGTAAATGATGGCCCACTTGCAGGCACTGAGGGCAAACACGTCACATCAAACAAGATCGATGAGCGCCTTGCAAACGAGATGAAGACAAATATCGCGATGAAGTATGAAAACATCGGCGAGGGCAAATTTAAAGTAAGCGGCCGTGGCGAGCTTCAGATCACTATCTTGGCTGAAAATATGCGCCGCGAGGGCTATGAGTTTTTACTTGGCAGACCTGAGGTCATCGTAAAGGAGATAAACGGCGTAAAATGCGAACCATACGAGCTTTTAGTGATCGACGCGCCTGATGATACGACAGGCACAGTCATCGAAAAACTTGGCAAAAGAAAAGCTGAAATGGTCTCTATGAACCCAACAGGCGACGGCCAAACAAGGATCGAATTTGAGATCCCAGCGCGCGGACTTATCGGCTTTAGAAGCCAGTTTTTGACTGATACAAAAGGCGAGGGCGTTATGAACCACAGCTTTTTGGAGTTTAGGCCACTTAGCGGCACCGTCGAGCACAGAACAAACGGCGCGCTAGTTTCTATGGAAAACGGCGTAACGCTTGCTTATTCGCTATTTAACTTGCAAGATCGTGGCGTGCTATTTCTTGATCCGCAGGCAAAAGTCTATGTGGGCATGATCATCGGCGAGCACAGCCGTCCAAACGACCTTGATGTAAATCCTATCAAGGGCAAAAACCTAACGAACGTGCGTGCAAGCGGTAGCGACGATGCGATCAAGCTAGTTCCGCCTAGAAAGCTAAGCCTTGAGCGTGCGCTTGAGTGGATAGAGGACGACGAGCTAGTCGAGGTTACGCCTATAAATATCCGCGTTCGCAAGCGCTATTTAGACCCAACAGAGCGCAAAAGAAAAGCAAAACTATAATCAAAATTTGCTAGCAAATTCCCTTTGGTGCCAGCCAAAGGGCTAGCAAGTGAAATTTAAATCTTAAAAATTCAATATCTAGCAAGAAATTTGCTTTGTAAATTTATCTATTTTCTAGTTAGACGGGCTAAATTTAGTCAAATTTGGGTTTTGGCTGATGTAAATTTATAAAAGCTACTTTTTGTTTTTTTGGTTCTGGTGCTTCAAATTTATAAATTTATGCTTGATAAGTAAAATTGTCTGATCTGATACCGTCACGAGAAATTTATAGAGTAGTTTGCGTTTTACAAAGACTATTTTTGCACGTGAAAACGCAACTAGCTGTGGTGATTAAATTTGCTTTTTTGAATTTGCAAAAGGGTTAAATTTAGGTTTTGGGGCTGTTAAATTTGCTTATTTGACTATCTCTGCATCCAAATTTTGATAGTGACTAAAATTTTAAATTTGTGGCTTAACTGAATTTTCTTGCGTAGTTGTAGTTGTTTGCGATGAATAGCTACTTTATCCGTACAAACAGACTAAATTTAATGAAATTTAGTCCTTTCTCGCTCTAAATTTGTAAATTTATGTGAGTTGGCGAGCCTGAATGACTTAAATTTGGTCTTAGTGGGCAACTTTAGATATTGGCGCAAATTTGTATTGGTTAGTGCTTGGCTAAAGTTGCTGACCTGAAATTTTAAAAAAAGATAGTTTGGGGCGAGATTTATAGCAAGTGATAGGATAAATTTAGTTTGGAGATTTGTAAATTTATCTAATTAGTAGATTAAATTTAAATCTTGTCTAAAAACTAGCTTTTAAAATCGCTCTTGTTAGTGATGAAATTTAGCAATTTATCACCTCAAACCACAACAAAACCACCTAAATTTAAAAAGTGCAGAGCGCAAATTTAACTAACGGATCTTTTTTAGTTTTGTCTTTGAAATTTTATAAATTTTTGATGGCCTATCTTCAAAAAATCGTTCATCAACAACTTCATCAGCCACGCTTCTAGCCCAAGTTTCATCAAATTTCATACCATTTTTGTTTGCGCTGCTTGAGTAGAGCCAGTCAAATTTGCTTAAAAATTTCTCATGCTCGCACTCTTTTACGACCCTGATCGCCTTTAAATTTGGATATAAAAATGTCGTTTTTCTTGAGTGGCGGATGAAATTTTTATACTTTTTTGGCGCTCTAGCAAGCTCACGTAAAACGCTAAATTTAGCCGTCGTGATGAGGCAAGGTTTGCCCTCGCTTCGCATTTTAGCGTGGTTTATCTCTTTGTAGTCTTTGCTTAAAAAGCCAGCTGTCGTGTCAGTTTGCGCTAGGTATATCATCTTTCTTCTTTGAAAGTAAAAATATGCATGATATGATGAGAGCAAAGCCTAAAAAGTCCCAAAAGACGAACTTCGTCCCAAGCCAAAAGTAGCCAAAAAATGCCGCGCTTAGTGGCTCTATGCAGGCTATCATGCTGGCCTTTGAGGCGCCTATGAGCTTAACTCCAGTCATATAAAAGCTAAATGCAAATATCGTGCCAAGCGTGATAACGGCGAGAAATGCCAGCCACTGCGCCGTGCCACTAAGCCCTGCAAACTCCCACACTCTCATATAAAGGCAAAGCACCACGCCACCTATCACCATGCCCCAGCCAAGCGTGAGCGCGACTGAGTATTTGGCGTTTAGCCTTGCGGGAGCTAGGTTATAAACGCAGACGCAAACAGCGCTTACTAAGCACCAAAATAGCGCTTCTGGCGAGATGACAAGGGCTGAAATTTGCGCATGAGTAGCAAGAAAAAAGACCCCAAGCATCGCGCAAAGTAGTGCCAAAATTTCAAGTGGTCTTGGCGCTCGCCTCTCTTTTAGGCAGATGACGGCTAGGATGAGGACTGGAGCGGTGTATTGAATGACGGTCGCAACTGCGGCGTTTGAGAGCTCGATAGAGTAAAAGTAGGCATACTGCGTCATCATTAGCCCAAGCAGAGCGTATATAAAAAGCTCAGCCATCAGTTTTACGTCAGTAACTGGCGCAAAAACGGCCTTTGGAGCCTTAAAAGCGTAGTAGAGCACGATAAAAGCGCCAGCTAGCAAGAGTCTATAAGGCACTAAAAAATCAGCGCTAATGCCTTGCAAGAATAGATACTGCCCGCAAACTCCGCTAAATCCCCAAAGTACGCCACCAACTAGCGTAAGAAGCACTCCAAGTTGATGGCTGGACATTAAATTTATCTATCTTTATGTAGCTGGGCGTCTTTGCCGTAGTGCGGCGAATAAGGCCCATAAAGTATGCAGTCGCGGCAGTTTCTAGAAAAGAGATAGGCATCAGCTCTTACTGCTAGGTCGTATGATCTATCCGAGATGGTGTTTGCCACCTGCGTGATGACGGCTGAGACTAGCATGCCAAGCAGGCTGTTTTGCCCGCTCCCGCTATCCTCTGCGGCTGCTGCCTCGCCCTGCCAGAGTGTCGCGCCACTTTTTATATCGACTAGCTTTGCTTCAAGCACTACTTTTGTGGAACTTGAGACCACGACGTAGCTTGTGCCATAGTCTTTTATGTTGATGTAAAGCACGCTATCGGCGTGAAAAATTTTATCAAGCTTGTTTAGTGGCACGGCGGCGATCTCGCTTGGTTCGGTTATGCCATTTTGCTTAAATGTATCATTTACAAGAGCCACTGGAAATACATAGTATCCAGCCTCGCTAAGTGGTCCTACTGCGTTAGCTAGCACTGCTGCTGAGCCAGCAACCTCGGTGCTATCGTTTGTTGGCATGAGCACTAGGATGGAGCGTGGCTTTTTTTGCAAAAAGGCTGAGTAGTCGTATGGCTCAGGCTCTTTGAAAGAACAACCCGCAAAAAACAGCGCAAGAAGCGTCACAGCTATAAATTTCAGGCTATTTTTCATCTTTCGCTCCTTCTTTTTTGCTCTGCTTTTTTGGGGTTAAATTTTTAGAGCCTTTGATGAAATTTATAAATTCTTTTGACTCTGGGAAATTTTGCACCTCTTTATCAAAATTTGCATTTGCAGCGCCTAAATTTCCGTTATTTAAGTATAAAAGTCCAAGGTGCGCATAAAGTCCTGGCGCAACCTTGTAGCCCCTTTGGGTTGAGGTTTGCACTAAATTTTCTAAGCGTGAAATTTGCTCAGTTGCGTCGCCATCTTCATTTAGATAGCTATATAGCGAGCTGCTATATGTGCCATCCCAGTAGTAAAGCGACCTTGGGCCACTTGCATTGCTGCACCCTGCAACTAAGAGTGCAAGAGCGCCAAGGCAGGCAAGCTTTATTTTACTTGCCATGCTCCGCTTTCTATGCCATTTACTAGGTTATTTACAGCTTCAACTATCGCTAGGCTTAACACCTTGCCATTTAGCGTAGAGTCGTATCCTGCAGTGCCGCCAAAGCCGATGATCTCTCTGTTTGAGAGGGTGTATTCGCCGGCGCCACTAACTGAATATACAACCTCTGCCGTTTTGGTATCGACAACGTTTAAATTTACCTTTGAGTAGGCAGTTTGTTGCTTACCTTTGCCAAGTATGCCAAATAGCTGGTGATCGCCTGTTGTCTTGCGGCCAAATTCGGTCACATCGCCAGTTATGACGTATCTTGAGCCTTTTAAATTTTGAGCCTCTTTGCTTAGCTCGCTCTCTTGTTTGAGGACTGACATATTTGATCTCTCAAGCACTGAAAATCTACCGCTTTGCTGTAAATTTGTGATCAAGATGCTTTGAGCTTGGTTGCCAAGTCTATCCTCGCCGTCGCTAAAGGCGCCGTTTTGATAGGCTGATTGGTTATTAAAGCGGCCAATAGAAACTGAGACCTTTTTGCCGTTATAAACTGAGCCGTAGCTTGCTACTTTTGGAGTTTCGACCACTCTTGAGCTCTCGCTTGCACACCCTGCAAAAAGCGCTGCGATCACTAGAGCTGCACTAAATTTTAAAACATTTTTCATATATATCCTTTATGATAAAATCGTGTGTATATTACTACTTTTTTTTAAATGGCTCGAAATTTCATCCACGTGCCATTTGCATATCTGCGCACAAAGAGCACCGCCTTTACCGCCCAGTCGGCAAACATCGCAAACCAAGTGCCTATCATGCCAAGATCAAACGTGAGCGCAAATATATAAGCTAGCACGATCCTGCAGGCAAACATGCAGGCTAAATTTACTATCATCGGATATTTTGCGTCCCCAGCAGCTCGAAAAACGGTCGGATAGGTGTAGGTAAGTGGCCAGATGAGGCACATCGCGATGCCGTGATACCAGACGATCTGCCTTGTTAAATTTATGGCCTCTGGGGAGATATTATAAACGTGAAGTAGCGGCTCAAGAAGTAGTAAAACTACAGCCGTGCTAAAAAGCTGCACGATGTAGATGCTTAGCATCGATTTTCTCACGTAAAATTTAGCCTGATTAAAGTCATTTGCACCGATGCATCTAGCCACGACGACGCTTAGACCTGTGCCTATCGCCATGCCAGGGAGCACCTGAAACATCACGATCGTCCCGCCCACGGCATTTGCAGCGATGCTTGCCGTGCCAAAGAGCGAAACAAGGCTCAAAACGATGATACGACCCACGTAAAACATCGAATTTTCAAAGCCATAAGGCACGCCGATATTTAAAATTTTCTTGATGATCTCGTAGTCAAATTTATAGACAAGGCTCTTTCTTATGTGAAGTTTTAGCTTTATATCAAGTAGCAGATAGACGATGACAAAGCAAGCGAGCGCTCTTGCTATGAGCGTGCTAATGGCAATGCCAAGAACCCCTGTGTGAAATGTGTAGATGCTAATGGCAGTAAGCAGAACATTTAGCAAATTTGCAGCCGCCATGATATACATAGGTAGCTTTGCGTTTGACATCGTGCGAAAGATCGCTGCAGCTGCTGCATAGACTGCCAGAAATGGCGCTGAAATGGCGGAGAAAACGAGATAGTGGCTAGCATCGCTCCTTACTTGCTCGCCGATATCGCCAAAGACTTTGTCTAAGATAAGATCTTTTAAAACTATGATGGCAAAGGCTATAAAGATGGCAAAAATTAGACTAAACCAAACTAGCTGATCGGCGGTATTTCTGGCGTTGCCACTTTGTTTGCTGCCTAGATACTGGCTAGCGACCACCGAGCCACCAGTGGCTATGGCGGTAAATATACTAATAAATAGCGCCATGACAAACTCCACAAGACTCACCGCACTCACCGCACTTTCGCTAACGCTTGCTGCCATTAGCGAGTTTGCAAGGCCTAGGCTATACTCCAAAAACTGCTCTATGGCGATAGGGAAAAAGAGCCTTGCAAGGTCGGCATTTGAGAAAAATCTCTGCTCGTTTGTCAAATTTTTCAAATTTCATCCCCTTTGTAAAGTGTGGGTAAATTATAAATTTTAAAAGGTGAAAAGGCTATAAATTTTTGAGTCTTATTTATTGACAAATTTGTCTTAAAGTGAGTAAAATCACGCCAGTTCTAAGTTTTAGAAAGACCTTTTTTGGATACAAAATGCACTCAATCGGTATTGATATGGGCTCAACTTCTGCAAAGGTTGCCGTCATAGAGGCAAGTAGCGGCGAGATAAAGGAGCTATTTTTACTCCCAACTGGCTGGAGCAGCGCAGATACGGCCATGCTTATAAAAGAGCGAGTTTTAGGCTTAAACCTTGGCGAGATATATTTTACAGCGACTGGATATGGCAGAGTCTCGGTGCCATACGCTGATAAAACACTTACAGAGATCACCTGTCACGCGCTTGGGGCGCACTACTTTTGCAAAAGCGACTGCACCGTTATAGACGTGGGAGGACAAGATACGAAGGCTATCAAGCTTGAAAATGGCTCAGTGACGGACTTTACGATGAATGATAAATGCTCAGCCGGCACTGGTAAATTTCTTGAAATTATGTCAAACCGCCTTGGAGTTAGATTTGATGAGCTTACAAGCCTTGCTAGAAATAGCGACAAAGATATCGCCATAAGCTCGATGTGCACGGTCTTTGCAGAGTCTGAGATCATAAGCCTCATCGCTCAAAACGTCTCACGAGAAAATATCGCAAAAGCGGTGATCGTCTCAGCTATAAATAAAATTTCAAATTTGGTCAAAAAACAGGCAAATACGAGCTATTTTTTAAGCGGCGGCTTTAGTAAGAGCGAGTATGTGAGAGAAAATTTAGAAGTGTGCTTGCAAGCTAGCGTCAGCACGCACGAAGATGCGATCTACTGCGGTGCGATAGGCGCTAGCCTTGCAGGGATAAGAAATTTAAGGAGAGAAAATGGCGATAAATGAGAGTATGAGTTTGAGCGAAATTTTCGCTACCTATGATGGCGCTAAGAAAAATTTAGCCCAAAACGTCGAAGCAGTCAAAAATAGCGGCCAAAAGATCGCGGCTATCTTTTGTACCTACACACCAAGAGAGGTCATCCACGCGGCAAACGCTTATAGCGTGAGTGTCTGCGCAACTGGCGATAACGCGGTCGTTGAGGGCGAAAAGTACCTACCTAAAAACCTCTGTCCGCTCATAAAGGCAAGCTACGGTTTTGCAAAAGCGAACAAGTGCCCATTTGTGCGAAACTCTGATATCGTTATCGGCGAGACGACGTGCGACGGCAAGAAAAAGATGTATGAGCTAATGGGTGAATTTAAAGATGTGCACGTCATGCATTTGCCGCATTTCAAGAGCCAAAAGAGCCTGGAGCTTTGGCAAGATGAGGTCAGGGAGCTAAAAAGACGTCTGGAGGCTAAATTTGGCGTGAGCGTGAGCGATGAGGAGCTTAGAAACTCTATCAGGCTATTTAACAAAGAGCGTGAGCTAATGGGAGAAATTCAAAATTTCATGAAGCTAACGCCACCACCGATGAACGGCAAAGAGCTGCACGCACTGCTATATGGAAATGGCTTTATATTTGATAAAAAGGAGCAGATAAGCGACCTTGAGATCATCGTAAATAAGCTAAAAGAATGCGTTAGAGATAAAATTTCACCCGTGCATAAAGATGCCAAACGCATCATCATCACAGGCTGTCCAAGTGGCGGGGTCTATGACAAGATAGTCCCAGCCATAGAAGAGGCAGGCGGCGTTGTGGTGGCTTACGAAAACTGCACTGGAACTAAAAACTTTAGCAACCTTGTCGATGAAAACGACGATCCAATTAGCGCCATAGCAAAGCGCTACATGGCGATACCTTGCTCGATCATGTCGCCAAATAAAGATAGAGAAAATGTGCTGCAAGAGATGATAAAAGAGTATAAGGCGGACGGCGTGATCGACGTTGTGCTGCAAGCCTGTCACACCTACAACGTAGAAACCGCTAATATAAAAAGGGCGTGCAACGACATAGATACGCCCTATATGGCGCTTGAGACGGACTTTTCTACAAGCGATGCTGGGCAGATCAAGACAAGGCTCGAGGCGTTTATAGAGATGCTTTAGGATAAATTTAAAAGAGCAGGGGGCTAAATTTAGCTTTAAATTTAAAGTGGCTGACTTGAAATGCAGTGAAATTTACTAAAATTACAAGTCAGCTAAAGCGAGTGAAAATACTTTATTTAATTACTTTATTTTTTCTAAAAGCAACCAGCTTGAATAACCACCGTGGATATATCGCATGTGCTTATAATCATAAAGAACCGAATTCCACTTCTCATCACCATTTTTCATTTTGTCGTTATACTCTTTTGTCTTTTCTCTGTCGCCTAAATATTTATACATATCGCGTAGATCTCTACATATATAGGCACTTTTTAGTTCATTGCAGCCATATTCAAGCATTTTTACGTCTGCTTTTGACTCAGAAAGGGCTTTTGCATAATCAAATTCTTGATTTTCTATTTTTGTGTAATCATCACTTCTTTTTGAAAAATAAACTATTTTATATTTAATTAAATCAATAGCTGGTATATTGCATGCTGGAGCAAATTTTTTATCGTAGCAGTATTCTGGAATGGTTTTTTCGTAGAATTTTACAACTTTTTTAAGGTCTTTACTCTCTAAAGCTTCTAATTTTTCTAGCGAAAGACAACCTAGATCATTGCCTTTATCAAAGCACCAGTATTTAGCATTGTCACCGCCAATTTCTTTAGTATTTTTCTGAATAAATTCTTTCTCCCCACTATAATCATAATTTGGCTTTTCTCTATCGTCGCCAAACAAACTCCAAGCTGAAGCACTACTTACAGCCAAAGCGCCAACTAATACTGAAGCTAAAATTTGCTTTTTCATCTTGATATCTCCTTTTTGATTTAAAAAGGCATTCTACCCCCCCCCGTACTTAAAATAAATTTTAAAAGGGTGCTGACTTGTGAAAAGGTCTAAATTTAGTGTGTAAGTGTCTGCTAAAAAGTGCAGAGTATGTCAAGCAGTCTGCCAAGCTTTTGCATATCGTTTAAGAAAAGCTGGTTTGATTTTTGTGTAAATTCTTTGGCTTCTTCTAGGATTTTTGGCTCAGATATACTATAAGCAAACTCCTTTTTTAGGATCTTTGCCCCCTTTTTATAAACAAATTTTGCATCAATTAAGCTTGCAAAAAAGCTATCATCTCTTAAGTAGTAGTTTGTGGCCGCATTTACAAAAACTGGCTTTTGAGCCAAAAACTCATCGCAAACGCCATTTGGTGATCTAAATTTAACACTCTCAACCACGTCAGGTCTTATCTCATAAAATTTTATCTCACTAGCTTTTTTAAGAGCAAAAACGTCATTAGTCTTGTTTAAATTTATAGAGGCACTATCCGCTTCAATGACGTTTATAACGCCATTTATGAGAGAATAAGCACTTGTAGTTTTATTTTGATCAAGAAAATTTACCATACCAAAAAATGGCACGCTGGCATTTAGTTCAGCCAAATTTGGCATGTTTTTTATGAGTAGTTGCTGTTTTTTGCCGTTTATCTCAAAGTAGCTTACTATGATGGAAATTTCATCCTTTTTGCTAGGCGTCTTTTGCGAGCAGCCCACAAAAAAGAGTATTGCTAGCAGCAAAACTACTAAATTTCTCATTTTATGAAATAATCACCATCAAAGCTTACAAGCGAGTATTTTCTCTCATTGCCGATACTCTCTTTAAGCTCATCAATGCTCAAAAACTCTAGGCTATCGGCTCCGATGTACTCTCTGACCTCTTCGACGCTTTTTTTGGCGCTTATTAGCTCCTCAAAGCTTGGTGTGTCGATGCCGTATCGCTCAGGATACTTGAGCTCAGGGCACGCAACTCTGAAGTGAATTTCTTTCGCCCCTGCGTGCCTTAAGAGATCGACTACCTTTTTTGAAGTGGTGCCACGAACGATGCTGTCATCGATCACTACGATGCTTTTACCAGCTAGCACGCTCGACATTGGATTTAGTTTTAGCTTTACCTTTAAATTTCTCATCTCTTGACTTGGCTCGATGAATGTTCTGCCAACATAGTGGTTTCTAGTTATCGCTAGCTCAAATGGAATTTTGCTCTCGTTTGCGTATCCAAGCGCTGCTGGCACGCCACTATCTGGCACTGGCACTACAAAGTCAGCCTTTATCTTGCTCTTTCTAGCAAGCACCTCGCCCATCTTTTTTCTCACTTCATAGACGCTTTTGCCCTCTATAACGCTATCTGGGCGCGCAAAGTAGATGTACTCAAAGGCGCAAACTCTAGGCTCTGGCTCGAAAATTTGCAAGCTTTGAAACTCGCTCTTGCCGTGCTCAAAAACTATCATCTCGCCAGGTCTAACATCTCTTATAAATGTTGCTCCCACAAGGTCAAACGCGCAAGTCTCGCTAGCTACGATATATCCGCCGTCCTTTAGCCTGCCAAGGCTTAGCGGCCTAACACCCCAGCGGTCTCTGATGGCAAAAGTCTTGTGGCGTGACTGCACGAGCAAGCAGTAAGCACCTTTTATCTTGTCAAGTGCTGCGATGATGCGATCTTGCAAGTGTTCGTCGTGGTTTCTTGCGATGAGGTGGATGATGTTTTCGGTGTCCATATTTGTCTGAAATATCGCGCCATCTTTGATGAGCTCGTCTCTAACCTCGTCTTTATTGACCAAATTTCCGTTGTGAACGATCGAGATTTGACCTAGGGCGTAGTTGGCGGCTATTGGCTGGGCGTCGCGGCCTGAGTTTTTGCCAGCTGTCGCGTAGCGGTTGTGACCGATCGCCATGTCGCCCTTTAGTGAGCTCAAGATCTCCTCGTTAAAGACATCAGTGACTAGGCCGTTGCCCTTGTGAGTGGAAATTTCTCCGTCGTTACAGACGCTGATGCCACTTGCCTCTTGGCCGCGGTGTTGCATAGAAAATAGCGCATAATACGCCGTTTTCGCCGCATCTTTAGAATTTATGATACCAACTATCGCACACATCTTTTATCCTCTTTTCATCTTTTTAAATTTCATCTTTACAGTTAAATTTGATCTCACTTTTAACGCCTAAACACTTTTTGTAAGTGGCGTGTTATCCAAAATTTGGCACATTCTTCGTTATTTGCACCATTTATAACAATCCAAATACGCTAAAACTAAATTTCATCATCTCAAATCAAACTCGTCAGCTCTTAAATTTTGGCGCTTTTCGCGCTTTGGCAGGTAGAATTTATCGCCAAATTCTAGCTTGTAGCTCTGCGCGTCATCAAGGCTAAATTTAATCATCAAGCCCCAAACTATCATCTATTGAGTAAAGACCGCTGCTTTGATCTTTTAGCCAGATGGCAGCCTTGATCGCACCTTTTGAAAAGGTCACTCTGCTAGTTGCGGTGTGGTTTAACTCGATAAATTCGCCGTCATTGTAAAAGCCAACCGTGTGACGACCGACCACGTCGCCTCCACGAAGCGCCATAACCGCGATCTCATCTTTGCTTCTTGCGCCCACCATGCCAGCTCGTCCAGTTACTAAAACATCTTTTAAATTTAGATCCCTTGCCTCTGCCACGCAGCCAGCCAAGGTCATCGCAGTACCGCTTGGAGCGTCCTTTTTGTGTCTGTGGTGCTGCTCGACGATCTCGATATCAAATTCTCTTAAAACTTTTGAAGCTATCCTTGCTATACGGTTTAACACTGCTACGCCTAGACTCATGTTTGTTGCATAAAGTATTGGCATAGTGCCTGATGCTAGATGAAGTAAGTTTTTCTCGTCGTCATTTAGCCCAGTCGTGCCGATAACTAGTGGTTTTGGGTTGGTCCTAGCGTAGTTTAGCAGTGCTACGGTCGCCTCTTTTTGGCTAAAGTCGATGATGACGTCGCACGCTTCAAAAAATTTAGCAAAGTCATTTGTTAAAAGCTCATTGCTTAAATTTTCAACCTCATTTTTTTGGCTAAAAGCGACGCTTAAAATGGCATTTTTCTCATCTTTTAAACAAGAGATGATGCTTTGAGTCATCTTACCGCTAGCGCCGTAAAGTCCTATTTTTACCAAAATTTATCCTTTGATTTTTGGTTGAAATTTAACATAAAATTTATTATAGAGAGATTACGAAATGGCTTTTGAAAATAGCTATTTGAGGCAAAAATTTAATTAAAAATTATCATTGTGATAAGTATTAGACGCACCCACTTTTGCCTATTTTGTGCAAAAAGGCGGCTAAGCTCTGTCTTAGAGTTATTTTCTTTTAAAAGAGGTGTTCTGATTAGCCTAAAAATCAAGCATTTTAAAAATATAAATTTTGCTAAAAATGGTTTATTTTAAAAGAGAAATTTAGCCAAAAATTTGGCTAAATTTGAGTATTAATGCAAGCTTTCTATGTAGCTCATAGCGCTAAGTGCAGCCACTGCGCCATCACCTGCTGCTACGACCACTTGTTTTGGAGCGTCCTCTCTGATATCACCTGCTACAAAGAGCCCTTTTAGGCTAGTTTGCATCTTAAGGTTTGTCTTGACCTGTCCGCCATCAGCCATTTCGCAGATAAATTTACCGTTTTCATCTTTTAAAATTTCGTTATTTACATTTAGTCCGACAAATGTGAAAATGCCCGGCACATCAAGCACGCGCTCGCCATTTTTAGTATCAAGCACGATCTTTGTTAGGCCCATTTTATCGCCAAGCGCCTCTTTTACAGTCGCACTTGTTATAAACTCGATCTTCTCATTTTTTCTAGCTTTTTCGACGGTTGTTGGCGCTGCTCTAAACTCGTCGCGTCTATGCACAAGGTAAACTTTTGAGCAGATATTTGCTAGATAAAGTGCCTCTTCTACGGCTGTGTCGCCACCGCCAAGAACGGCTACCTCTTTGTTTTTGTAAAAGAAGCCATCGCATGTCGCGCATGTGCTAACGCCTTTGCCAAAGAACTCGTCCTCGCCTTTAAAGCCAGCACGTCTTGGGGTTGAGCCAGTCGCTACGATGACAGCCTTTGCCTGCTCGCTCTTGCCGCCTTCAAGCAAAATTTCAAAGCTGCCGTCGTTATTTCTTCTAACACCAACGACGTTTGCCCACTTATGAACTAGTCCAAATGCGCTACACTGCTTCCACCAAGTGCTCATGAAGTCAAAGCCGCTCTCGCCAGGGGCTTTTTGGCCTGGGTAGTTTTCTATCTCTGAGCTAGAGGTGATCTGACCGCCAGGCTCGCCTTTTTCAAACATTACAACATTTTTTAGTCCGCCTCTAGTGGCGTAAAGTCCGGCGCTTAGTCCTGCTGGACCGCCTCCGATGATCGCTAAATCAAGCATAAATTTCCTTTATTCTAAAACATTTATGGACGAATTTTGTTTGTAAATTTCGCCCCTTTGATGAACTATCTCAACACTGCTAGGTAACTTCGTGATGCTTAAATTTCGCATCAGCTCTAGGACTGTATTTATATCTGAGCTTATATATTTTAGTGTTGAGTTTGACTCATATCTTTTTTGAAAGATATCGATCGCCACAACTGTTTCATTTTTGGTTGGTAAAATTTCGTCTAATTTTGATTGATTTGAACTGAAGATTAAAAGCGTGTATTTTGGCTCTTTTGGAGTGAAAATTTCGCTTTTTTCGTAAAAAACTAGCTTCGCAAAATCAACAAATTTATATTGTGAAAAACGATAGTTGCTATACGCAAATGCAGCTGCTATCATAGCTGCACCAAAAAATGAACCAAATATATAGGTAAGAGGAAGCAGACTTCCTCTTCTTTTTTCGCTCATTAAAGAAGCGAATTTAGTTTGTCAGTTAGGGCTTGTTTTGACTGCGCACCGACCATTTGCTCAACTAGCTCGCCATTTTTGAAAAATAGCAATGTTGGGATCGATCTGATGCCGAACTCAACTGCAAGATCTTGTACTTCATCAGTATTTACCTTGCAAATTTTCGCTTTGCCCTCGAAGTCTTCAGCAAGCTCTTCGATAACTGGAGCTAGCATACGGCAAGGTCCGCACCATGGAGCCCAGAAATCTACTAGAGCAACGCCTTCTTTTGTTACATCAAAATTTTCTTTTGTGAGTTCGATGTATTTTCCCATTTGTTCTCCTTATTTTCAAGATGTGGCAATTATACAAAATCAAATTTAAATTTTAGCTAAATAATAAATTTTATTATAAACTAATATTTTCTATCAACTCAAAGCTTTCGTTTTTCACAACAAGCAGATCAAGCTGATAGTCCCTGTTTGGCTCATTTTTCATCATATAAAAATTTATTGTTTTTAAAATTTTCATATATTTTTCCTTGTTTAGCCTATACTCCGCTTCGTATCCTCCGCTAGTTGCTTTTACTTCAATGAAATGCAAAATTTTATCGCTACTTAGTGCGATGATGTCGATCTCGCCAAATTTAGAGTGAAAATTTCTCTCTAAAATGACAAAACCAAGCTTACGCAAAAACTCGCAAGCCCTGTCTTCAGAGCTCTTGCCAAAGAGATACTCTTTTAGCCCCAAACTACTCCTCGATTCTCATCATAAATGGCTCTTCTTTTATATACTCTTGCTCTTTTAAAAGCTCTATCGTTCGCTTCGCATCAGCCTCTAAGCTCGTGTGCGTCGTGAAAAATAGCACGGCATACTCGCTCTCATCTTTTGGCTTTTGTAGTAAGCTATCTATCGAGAGATTGTTTTCGCTCATTAAATTTGTTATCTTTGCTAGCACGCCCATTTTGTCTTCGACTTTTAGCCTAAAGTAGTATTTTGTCTTTATCCTGTCGCGATCAAGCAGCTCTAAGGTGTTTAGCTCAAATGGCGCTTTGTATCCAAGCATAGGCGACTTGCTATCTCTTGCGATGTCGATAAGATCGCTAATTACTGCGCTTGCTGTTGCGTCGCCACCAGCTCCTGGGCCATAGTACATCGTCTCGCCAACGACTTCGCCAACAACGCTGATCGCATTTGTTACGCCACTTGCCTTTGCTATCATTTTGTTTTGTGGCACAAGCGCTGGATGTACGCGTAGCTCGACCTTGCCCTCGCTCTTTTTGGCGATAGCTAGAAGCTTGATCGAGTATTCAAAGTCTTTTGCGAAAAATATATCTTCTGGCGTGATGCCTTGTATCCCTTCTATCAAGATATCTTCTGGATCGCCGTGCACGCCATAAGCGATGCTAGCAAGGATGAGAAGCTTGTGAGCTGTGTCAAAGCCACCCACGTCAAAAGTAGGATCAGCCTCAGCGTATCCAAGCTCCTGCGCCTTTTTAAGTGCGTCTTTGAAATTTGATCCCTTATTCATCATCGAGGTTAAAATGTAGTTGCTCGTGCCATTTAGTATGCCATTTATACTTAAGATGTGGTTGGCACTAAGCCCTTCTCTTAAGGCTCTAATGATCGGTATGCCACCAGCCACGCTTGCTTCAAAGCCAAATGGCGTGTTTTTGGCTAAATTTTGCAAAGCATATCTATGATAGGCAAGAAGCGCTTTGTTTGCAGTGACGACCGCTTTTTTGCGTTTTAAAATTTCACTCACCACTCTAAAAGGCTCTTCAACACCACCCATAAGCTCGACAAAAACATCGATATCATCGCGGTTTATGACGCTATTTATATCATCAGTCAAAGGGATGCCAGCGTCTCTTTTTTTGTTTAAATTTCTAACCACACCGATGACTGGCATTATCTCCTCGCCACATCTTGCTGCGATTAGCTTTTTGTTTTTTAGTAAAATTTTTGCGACCGACTCACCAACGGTTCCAACGCCCAATATCGCTACATTCATTCAAATTCTTTCAAATATTTTTTTATATTTCTTGCTGCTTGCCTTATCCTGTTTTCATTTTCGATAAGAGCTAGGCGCACATAGTCGTTTCCGCCCTCGCCAAAACCAATGCCTGGACTAACGGCAACTGATGCCTTTGTAAGAAGTTGTTTTGAAAACTCAAGGCTGCCTAAGTGGCTAACTTTTGGCGGCAGTTTCGCCCAGATAAACATGCTAGAGCTTGGCTTTTTAAGCTCCCAACCAGCCTGAGTGAAGGCCTCTATCATCACATCTCTTCTTTTTTCATAAATTTGGCATATCTCTTCAACGCAGCTTTGATCGCCATCAAGCGCGACCGTGGCTGAGACCTGGATAGGTGTAAACATGCCGTAATCAACCCATGATTTTATCTTTTTAAGTGCCGCGCAAAGTCTCTTGTTTCCGCACATAAAGCCAACTCTCCAGCCTGCCATGTTGTAGCTTTTTGAAAGGGTGTAGCACTCGACTGCGACGTCTTTTGCGCCTTCTACTTCAAAGATGCTTGGCGTTTTGTAGCCATCAAATGTAAGATCTGCGTAGGCGATATCTGAGATGATGTAAAATCTCTCTTGCTTTGCAACGCTTACAAGGCGCTCGTAAAAGCTCTTTTGCACGGTCACGGTTGTTGGATTGTGAGGGAAATTTACGACTACATATTTTGGTTTTGGTGAGCTTGCGTGTATCGTCTGGATCAAATTTTCAAAAAATTTATTCTCATCAAGCTCAAATTTATCGTTGTAGTGAAGTGGCATCTTTGCGACACTTCCGCCAGCAAATAAAAACGCTTGCGTGTGTATCGGATATACAGGATCAGGCACGATAGCCACATCTCCTGGGTTTATTATGGCTTGAGCAAGATGCACAAAGCCCTCTTTGCTACCCATGGTGGCAACTGCTTCAGTTTCTGGGTCTAAATTTACGCCATATTTTCTCTTATACCAGTTGCAAATGGCAAGGCGGAGCTTATAAATTCCAGCGCTGGCTGAGTAGCCGTGAGTCTTGTCTTTTTGCGCGCTTTCGCATAGTTTATCGACGATATGTTGCGGTGTTCTGCCCTCTGGGTTGCCCATAGAAAAGTCGATGATGTCCTCGCCAGCTCTGCGTGCTGCCATTTTTATAGCATTTACTTCGGCAAAAACGTAGTTTGGCAAACGCTCAATTGTATTAAATCTTATCTCATCAAACACTGTTTGCTCCTATTTTATAAGCTTGATAATTATCTCGTTTTTAATGTTAGTTATGTCGCTATTGTCGCTAATTAGCGCATATTTTGCGTCGTTAGCTAAATTTATAGTGTAGTTAGTTTTTATCTCGTTTTCTCTTTTTAGATCGATTTGGTTTAAGTTTTTATCATAAATTCTAACAAGTGGCACCCATTTGTTTGGCTCGTTTGAGATGATATTTAGGCTACTTGCGCCTGCCACGTCGACGATATAGACGCCACCACTCTTTACAAGTGGGGTCTCTTCATTAAAATTTACTTTTGACGCATCAAGGCTCATATTTTTAGCATCCAAATAAAGCGCTAAATTTCCATCAACTCTATCAAATCCCATGATCTTAAAGCCGCTTTTACTGAGCGTGAAATTTAGTAAATTTGGATCTATACCGCCACTTTTTAGGGCTAAAATCCCATAAGAAATTTCATTGCCATTTTTTAGAGAATTTACCCTTGCCACGCTTATATTTGCATCTTCAAGAGCTAAATTTATCGATTTTACAAATAGTGCTGAGGGGACTTTTTGCGTGCTTATAAATTTTAAATTTAAGCTATTTGAGCTAAATGAGAGAGCATCGTAGTTCGAGCTTTGCTTTAGTCTTGAGACTAGCTCTCCGACGTTTAGCGAGCCGTTAGTGTCTAAATTTTCTAAAGAAATTTGCAGATCTTTTCCACTGCTTAGTGCATTTGCACTGCTATTTAGATCAAAAGCGTATGAAAAAACGCTAAAAAGAAGAAATATGGCTAGTTTTTTTACCAAGATTTGCCCTTATTCATCTCGACAAACTCGTCATAAGTTAAAAATTTCATATCGCCATTTTCTACTAAAAATCTAGCTGGACGGCTTGGGTTATACTTTGTTACTTTGTCGCCGATCTTAAGCTCGATGTTGCCATTTCCGCAAACGACTAGCTGTCTTTGGTCTAAATTTATATTTACACTTTTGCTTGTGTCGCTCGATGTTTTTTGGCCATTTTCAAGGTTGATGATGCCTATCCAAACGCGTTGTTTTGGCGTAATGATCGCTTCATTTAGCGGCTTTGTCACGTTTTGCTCTACTTTTGGAGCTGGCTGGGCTGCCATGCTAGGTTTTAGGGTATTTTGATCAACGCTAGCAGGACTTACAGTCACGTTTTGCTCAGCTGGAGCTGAAATTTTCACGCTTGAAGCGTTTGCATCGATCTTTGGAGTGTTTTGAGAGATCGTTACGTTTGTGTCGATTATATTTTTCTTCACTTCATTTACGATACTAGATTGCGAGTAGCTCACGCTTGTGTTGTCTTCATTTAAGCTTGCTATGAAATTTTGGACGTATTTGTAAGCGTCAAAGTAGTAAGCGCCGCCAGCGATGATAGCTAAAATGATGATCCAGAAGAAAAATCCAGCCCCACCACCGCTACTTTGCCTTTGGATAGAGACATCTTCAGGCGTGTAAGAAGAAATTTTTGGGCTTACTTTTGTTTTTTTGCTCTCATCAGGCATATTTTCTTGCATGAAAGCGTCGTATTCAGCGAGAAGTTCGCTAAGATCGACTCCATACTCACGCTGTAAAATTTTGGCGTAGCCTCTCATGTTTAAGCGTGATAATTTTTCAAAATTTTTGTCAAAAATATATTGTAAAAAAGTGGGTTCAATGTGCGTTTTACGCGAAATTTCCTTTATGCCTATCTCTTTTAAATTTTCTAGTTCATTCATCTATCATCCTATCACAAATTATCGCAAAAGCTGCACTTACATTTAGGGAGTCCCAGCCGTCTTTTAGCTTGATACCGACGCACTCATCGCACTTTGCTAGAGCTTTTTGCGGTATGCCTTCGCCCTCTGAGCCCATCACCAAAGCCCTTTTGCCAGCAAATTTCATCTCTTTTATATTTTTGCCGTTGCTTGCCGTCGCGTAGAGCTTAAAACCACACTGTTTTAGCTCGTTTAGCAGGCTAAGTCCGTCTTCAAAGATCGCTATTGGTATCTCGTAAGCAGCACCGCTACTTGACCTTAAAACGCCTTGCATATTTACACTTTTTGTAACGATGACAAGTCCTTCGCAGCCTAGAGCATAGGCACTTCTAGCGATGGCGCCGATATTTCCGACGTCACTTATGCCATAAAGCACGGCGATGAAATTTAGCTTTTTTAGCTCGCTAATGTCTGAAAACTCAAACTCGCTAACGCTTGCTAAAAAGCCTTGATGGTTGCCGCCATGTGCCATCGACTGAGCTTTTTGATTATCCACGCGGATGATCTTCTTGCCAGTGCCACAAATTTTAGAGAAGAGTTTTTTATCACACTCTTTTGAGAGATAGATCTCTTCTAGGATCTGTGGGCGCTTGTTCAAAATATGTAAAAATAGCTGTTTTCCGTATATTATCATGGTTGCTTATGGTAGCTAAAGTCAAGTAAAATTTAACTTATTTTGCTTCTAAATTTGAGTGAATTTTTGAAACTTTTTAGCAAAATTTGAGCTTTTAAATTTATGCTTTTATGAGCTCGTCGTAGATCTTTTTGACGTCTTCACCAGTTATTTTGCTAAGCAGTTTTGCCTTTGCTTTTGGGGCTATATCAAGCGAGGTGATCTCATCTTTTGTGATATTTTGAGTGGACGCATTTGCACTTTTTGAGATGACTACTGCCCACTCGCCGTTTAAATTTGCTTTTTCTAAAATTTGGGCTAAATTTTTGGCTGTACCTTTAAATTTAGTCTCAAATTTTTTAGTGGCCTCTTTTATGGCAAAAATTTCTCTCTCTGGCTCTAGATTTGCGATGTTTTCTATCAAATTTAAGATGCGTTTTGGGCTTTCGTAGATGACGGCTGGATAGGCTAAGCTTAGAGCATTTTGAATAGCTAAGGCCCTATCTCTGCCAGTATTTGGTAAAAAGCCTAAAAAAACAAACTCTTTATCGCAAAGTCCGCTCGCGACTACGCTTAAAAGTGCAGCGTTTGCTCCGCTTAAAATTTCGTATTTGATATCATTTTTTTGAGCGTATCTTACTAGGCTAACGCCTGGATCGCTTATGCCTGGCATGCCAGCATCGCTCATATAAGCTATATTTTTGCTCCAAATTTCATCACTTAAATTTGCAAAAAATTCATCTTCGTTGTGGGTGTGAAGCGGGATAAAATTTGAGATATTTATATTTGCGTCAAAGCGTTCGTTTAGCAGATTTACAAGGCTTTTGCAAACTCTTGTATCTTCGCAGATAGCTATCTCGCATTCACGCAAAATTTTGATCGCGCGAAGCGAGATATCTTCTAAATTTCCTATTGGAGTAGGAACAAAGTAGAGCAAGGCTTATTTTTGAGCGTATTTTTTCTTAAATTTCTCAACACGGCCAGCGCTATCAACTATCTTTTCGCTACCTGTGAAAAATGGGTGGCACTTGTCGCAAATGTCAATTCTGATCTCGCTTTTGTTTGACTTTGTCTTAAAAGTGTTGCCACACGCGCAAGTTACGGTGCAATCTACATACTCTGGATGGATCTCTTTTTTCATCATCTTTCCTTTATTATTTTGGGCTATTTGTTACCTTAAAAGTTGCTGATTATATAAAAACTAATCTAAAAATCAAATAAATCAGGCAAGAAATTTTGCCGCCACAGATATGACTGCGGTCTGTGATCTTAAGATATTTTTTGTATTTAGGCCGTAGATATTTTTAAATTTAGCCGTCTCATCCTCGCTAAATCCGCCCTCTGGGCCAATTATTAATATCTCATCATCTCTTTTTTCATTTAAATTTTTACCGCCAAAATTTATAGCCGAGACATTTTTATAAACGTTCATTAGCTCGTCTAAATTTTTGTAAATTTCAAACTCCATTAGCGACGTTCTCCCGCACTGCTCACATGAAAGTGCGTTTATGTAGTTTAGTTTTTCAAGGTCGATCTTGAAATTTGCCTGAGAAAATTTAGTATAGACAAAGGCGATCTTGCCAACGCCAAGCTCATTTAAAAATGGCAGCGCCTTTTCGATAGTCTTTGGATCAACGACCGCCCAAGCGATGGTAAAGTCAAATTTATGCTCGCAGTTTAGGCTAGCAAAGACAAGGCTTAAATTTGCACTTCTGCGCTCTATCTCATCTATCTCGTAGATATACTCTTTGCCATCGCATAAATTTCTAACACTTATGCGCTCACCTGCTTCAACCCTTCTAGCTTTTAGGTGCAAAAATGCCTCATTTACTATTTTTAGGCGCTCTTCGCCAGCGTTTTTATCATATAAAAATTTCATCTAAATCCCTGCTATGATGATCAAAATAATGTCGCAAATGCCTTTAATAAGGGCAAATTTTTTAAATTTCTCTAGCTCGCCAGCAACGGCGTATCTCTTTAGCCTTTTGTATCCAACGGCGCTAAGTGCGATTAAGGCTATTAAAATAAGAAGCATTTTTATGGCGTTAAATTTTGGCTCGTAACTATAATATGCCCACAAAATAAGCCCAGTTAGCACCAAAAAGCTAAGCAGCATATGATAAATAGGCAAAAAATACCTTATGCGAAGCACGTAGTTTTTACTCCTCACTCCAAACTGAGTAAGCGCTAGATAAAGCGCCGCTAAAGCAAGTAGCGCATAAAAAAATATCACGTGAAATGGCAAAGTATAAGCGTAGAGTGAGCCTAAGTGTTCGTTCATTTCTTCTCTTTAGGAGGCTCGTTTTCTTCGACGACTGGCTCAGGTGGCAGCTGCTCGTCGATAGTTACATTTGCATCAGGCTGAGCTATCGTAACATCACTAGGGACTGGCTCACTAACGTCACTTTTGGCCTCTTCTTTATCTCCACATCCCAAAAATACGCCAGCTATAAGCAAAAAAGAGGTTATAAATTTTTTCATTAAACGTCCTTTGGATTTTCTATTTTTATCTTATTTATCATCTTTTCAAGCAAATTTTTATCTTCCCATTCGTCCATAACAGCCTCTGAAAATTTGATATCACTAAGCCTTATCTCGCCCATTTGCGGGTTTATCGCGTCCTCTTTAAAGCACTGCGCATAACCAGTGTCGGTCTCATGGACGATGACGCTATGAAGCTTCACATCGCGCTCGCCATTACTCATCACGCTAAGCTCAAGCAGTCTCTCGATCATTACAAAAAATATGCGGCAAAACTGCTCTGCGCTGGGATTTAGCGGGATCTCGATCCACCTTGCAGAGTGCTTTTTAAGGTCGTTTTTGTATTCATCACTATCGCCTGAATATATGGTCGTAGCGTGGTCAAAGCTATCGATGATCGTTTTTATGTTTTGCTTCATCAGCCCAAAGTCATAGACCATGCCAGCGTTATCAAGAAAATTTGAGCTAAGTAAAATTTCTGCTACGTAGCTGTGTCCGTGGATGCTCGTCCTGCAGCGCTTTGAGCTACAAAATCTCACGATATGCGCATTTTCAAATCTAAAAAGTTTTCTAATAATCATCAAACACCCTCTTTGTCGCCCCAAAGCCTGATGTGGATACGCTCTGAGTAGTTAAATCCATACTTTATGGCAAATTGCGCTGTTTTTAGAGCATTTTTACCTAGCTCGTTCTCATTTGCGCCCATCGCCATGCACCAAACTGGTAAATTTGCTCTATTTTTTATATCTAAAATTTCCTCCAGCTCGCTTTTGTCAAAGCGCGAGAGGACAAATTTTAAAAAGCTACTTTTTGCGTTATTTTTTATAGCTAAAATAGCATCTAAATTTATGCGTTTTTGCTCGCTAACTCCGCTATTTGCTAGCTTTACACCAAGTGCAAAATGGCAGTTTTTATAAATTTCAAATTTATTAAAATCAACCAAGATCGTGCCATTTGTCTCAAAATGCACCTCGTAATTTATAAGCAAATTTCTTACCAAATTTATGAAATTTTCATTTTGATGCCAGATGAGTGGCTCGCCGCCTGTTAAAACGATGATCGGCTTTTGTTCTAAGCCTTTGCTAAAGCTATCAACTATGCTTAAAATTTCATCTGCGCTATATCTTCTGTGGTGAAAATGTCCCTTAAAAACGGCTCTTATGCTATCACAGCCCAAAAGCTCTTCACCTGTCTTTAAAGATATTGTCTTTACGCCAAAGCCAGAGCAGTTTAGGTTGCAGCCCAAAAAGCGTAAAAAGACAGCGAGCCTGCCCTGATAAGCGCCCTCGCCTTGGATACTTAAAAATGCCTCAACTAATTCTAGCTCTTTGCTCATCAACCACCAGTTTGGTAAAAGGCTCTTGAAGAGGTTTCGTTTTCAGCTCCTAGCGCCCATTTGTTCTCTTTTGGCTTGTTGGCAAGCACTTGTCTTAAAATTTCGCTTGCTGCGACGATGTCGCCATTTGCAACTGCTTTTTTGATACTTAGCGCATCTTCAAAGTAAAGGCAAGGTATCAAAAGCCCCTCAGCACTTAGCCTAATGCGGTTGCAACTCTCGCAAAAGTCGTGTTTGTGAGGGTCGATGATGCCAAATTTATAGCCGTCATCAAGCCTATAAATAGACGCAGGCGCGTTTGGCAACTTTTCATCTTTTGTGATGTTATATTTTTGCGAGATGATCTTTAAAATTTCATCGCTTTTTAGCCCTTTTAGATCCTCTTTGGCGTGTGAATTTTCCATATACTCGATAAATCTGATCTGAGAGTTTCTAAATTTAGCAAACTCAAGCAAATTTACTAGCTCATCGTCGTTAAAGCCTTTTAGTGCGACTGTGTTTATCTTAACCTTTAGTCCAGCATCAAGTGCTGCTTCAAAGCCAGCTAAAACCTCGTGTAAGACGCTCTTTTGAGCGATAAATTTAGCCTTTTGCTCATTTAGCGTATCAAGTGACATATTTATGCGCTTTAGACCAGCGTCTTTTAGCCTTTTGGCAAAGTGTGGCAGCATAAAGCCATTTGTCGTAAGCGCTAGATCGATGTCTGGCTTGTAATCGCTTATCATCTTTATAAAGACGTCCAGATCCTTGCGCACGAGTGGCTCGCCGCCTGTGATCCTAATCTTTTTCACACCCTCATCAATAGCTACTTTAACAAATAAAAATAGCTCTTCAAATGTCAGTAAATTTTCTTTTGGCGTCCAACTAAATGGCGTCGTAGGCATGCAATATCTACATCTAAAATTGCAACGCTGCGTCACAGAAATTCTCAAATAATCAACAACCCGACCATATTTATCTATTAGCATAAAGCACCTTTTTTAAGCTTGGTTAGAGCTTTTTTAATTTTCAATTATATGTTAAAAGATTTAAATTTAAATAAAAATTTAAGCTAATTTTTGTAGTTTAAGAGTAGTTTTGTCTTTTAAAATTAGCCCAAATTTAGGCTAATTTATGAAATTTAAGCACAAATTCAACTCGCCCCATACCCACGTGAAGATCTTTAGCGATCATGGCTGCACTTTTGCCATCTTTAAACATCTTTAGGATCTGCTCTTCTTCGTTTATAACACTCGGGGCGATTTTATTGATATCTCTTGTTCGCTCCTCAAGGTTAAACATCCTATCTTTTTGTTCGTTTGCAAAGTCATCGATCACTCGCTCGATGCTCTTTATAGCGCGGATTATCGGCACGATTTTTTCATTTATCTGCTCGTTTATCTGCTCTTTTAGCTCATCTTTTACATCTTTTAGCTGCTCGTCGTCATCAGGCTTAAAGCTTGCTAGTGCGGCCAGCTGTTTTTTGAGATTATAGTTTTCTTGTATGGCGCTCTCTATGGCACGCTCATATCTTGTAAATTTCTTATTTGTCTCGCTATCTTTTATAAATATCAAAGCTATTATTATCGCTAAAACAATGCCAAAACCTAAAAAAATGTAAATTTCCATATTTTTCCTTTACGAATTCGCTCTAAGCTCTCTTATCATCACACGTTCTCTAGCCGTCACGTAAGCGTTCCAGTCGGCCTCGTCCTCTTCGTGCATGTTCTCTATTTTTGCTAGCCTCTCATCCTGCGCCCTTAGATAAAGGCTCAAATTTCTCTTTGGAAAGATAGGCATCGTGATCCTTGCGTAGTAAATTTCATCTTTTGTAAATTTATCTTCGCTTATTTTTATGTGTGTAAAGCCGATCTCGTCGATATCTGCGCTCTCTTTTAGTGGCAAGTATTGCTTGTGCTCATTTTTTATATAATCACTAAGCGCATCGATCTTTCTATGAAGCTCGATGACAAGCGTTAGCAATACTTGGTCGCTTTCTTTGGTCTCGCCGCGTGATTTAGCTCGCTTTAGCCACGCTCCAAGCGCATCTTCATCGCCTGGCAAGATAGAGTTAAATTCTCTTAAAAATTTCTCATCTCCACTTCTGTCGCACTCATAAACCATGCTAAGAGGCGCTTTAAAAAGCCTTACTTCGCTCATAATACACTTATCCAAACAAAGATGAAAAATAAAATTCCCAGGTAGCCATTTAGCGTGAAAAATGCCCGATCTATCTTGCTAAAGTCGCGCCTTACGATCCTATGCTCGAAAAATAATATCACGCCGCTTACCACAATGCCAAAAAATGCCATCGCTCCAAGCCCAGCCGCCCAAGCAAAAAGTAGCCAAAGTATAAAAGCTAGAGCGTGAAAAATGGCTGATAAAAATAGTGTCGCCTTGTCGCCATAAATGGCTGGTATGCTAAAGAGCTTGTTTTCTTGGTCAAATTTCATATCCTGAAGCGAGTAAAGCAGGTCAAATCCAGCCACCCAAAATGTCACACCAAGGCAAAGTAGTACGCTCCAAAGCGGTATATCAGCGCTCACTGCGACCACTCCAGCGATGGGGGCAAGTCCAAGACTAAGGCCTAGCACCAAGTGCGCTAGCTCGCTAAATCGCTTAAACAGCGAGTATCCGCCAAGCACGGCAAGTATGGGGAAGCTTAGCCAAAATGCGAGCGAATTTACAAAATAAGCGCAGATGATAAAGATAATCGCGTTTGCTGCGATGAAAAGCTGCATATTGCCCTTGCCTATGCGTCCATCCACGCTTGGACGGCTTGCGGTGCGTGGGTTTAGCTTGTCGATGTCCTCGTCTTGATATCTGTTAAATGCCATGGCGAAATTTCTAGCGCTGACTGCGCAAATAGTGCCTAAGATAAGCAGTTTAAAGCCAAACCAAGCCGAGCCATTTTCTATCTTGCTCGCAACTATCATCGCCACAAAGATAAATGGCAGGGCAAAGACCGAGTGCTTAAAAACGATGAGTTCTGCGATATCTTTTAGCTTTTTGATCATATAAATTTCCATCTTTTTAAAAAGTGTCTGATTTTACACCATTTTGCTTTAAATCTAAATTTATATTATCATTGCGAGAGTAATTTAAAATGAAGGGTTATGATGAGTAAAATAGCGATTATCGGAGATGGTTTTAGTGCGTTATTTACGGCGCTTGAGCTAGCTAAAAAGGGCGAAGAAATTTTAGTTATTAGTAGCCAAAAAGATGAGTTTGAAAGCGGAATTTTAACCCCATTTAACACCCCAGCGCTCGCAAGAGATGGAGCGATATCTAGCTCATTTTTGGGACTAGTTAGCAAAAAAAGCGAGCTTGATATAGCGCTTTGCTTAAATGAAAACTTTAGAGCCTGGATGGCAAATTTCACGCTTAAATCAACAAAGGCTCACGATAAAAAGATGAGAATTTTGTTTAAGAAATTTGGACAAAAGAGCTTTGAAATTTTAAGAGAGCTAAATGAAAAATATCCGCAGATAAATTTTGATGAGAGCGGCGTTTATCTCATCTTTAGCGAGGATGAGAGCTTTAAAAAGAGGCTTGATGAGACAAGGGTCGCTGATAGCGAACAAGAAATTTTAAGCGTGGATAGTGAGCTTGCAAATTTTGGTCTGATCAATAAAAACATAAAAGGGGCGCTAAATTTAGCTAAAAACGCTAGCATCGATGCTGGAGAGCTAAAAAAGGCGCTTGTTAGCGAGCTAAACGAGCTTGGAGCGCAGTTTATAAACGATGAAATTTATGAGCTAAAAACACAGGGGCAAACCGTACAAAAGGCTGTTGGCAGGACTGGCGAGTACGAGGCTGATAGCTTTGTCGTGGCTAGTAGAAGCTTGGAGCTTTCAAGCAAGTTTGGGACAAATTTAAGTGCCATTTTGGCTAAATTTTACACGATCGATCTTGTGCTAAGTGAGGGTCAGATCCCTAAAAAACCGATAATTTTAAATGATATGTTTGCCAAAATTTATCCAACCAAAAATGGCGTCACTATCATCACAAATTTACAAGTGGGCGCGATCGATACGCTCGTTAAAACAGAGAAGATCAACGCATTTTTAAACGAGCTAAAAAGACACCTTGGCATAAGCGAGCTAAAAGAGCCTAGTTTTAGAGCAAATTTCGTGCTTCTTAGCTCAAACGACAAACCAGCGATCGGACGCGACGAGACATATGAGAATTTACTCTATAACCAAGCGTACGGGCTAAACGAACTAAGCTTTGCACCGCACTTTGCAGGCGTTTTGGCTGATCTTTTAAAAGAGGGCAAAAGTAACGAGCAAAGTGATGAAATTTTGCTATTTAGCTCACTTTATGAGGGCTAAGTTTGTTTGGCGAGCTAGCACTAATTGGTACCACAGCAAGCGGCAAGAGCGACCTAGCCTTTGAGCTAGCAAAGGAATTTGGCGGCGTCATTTTAAGCCTTGACTCGCTTGCGCTTTATAAAGAGATAGATATCGCCAGCGCAAAGCCAAAGCCCTGGCAGCTAGCAGCTGTGAGGCACTTTGGGGTGGATGAAATTTATCCTGATGAGGATTTTAGCGTTGGGGCATTTTTTGAAATTTATAAAAATGCAAAGGAATTTGCGCGCTCGCAAGAGTGCTTGCTCATCATCACAGGAGGCAGCGGCTTTTATCTAAAGGCGATGCTTAGCGGCCTTGCGCCAGACGTGCCAAAATGCGAGCTAAATTTAAGCAACGAAGAAATTTACGAGCTAGCTTTACAAAATGACCCCGAGTTTGCAAGTAAATTTAGCCAAAACGACTCTTATCGCCTCGAAAAATGGTATCAAATTTATAAATTTAGCGGCCAAACCCCAAGCATCTGGCTAAAGCAAAATACCAAAGAGAGCGTCATAAAAGAGCTTGCGATATTTGAAATTTTGTGGGACAAAGAGGAGCTTAGAGCTCGCATCGCAAAGCGGACGAAAAATATGTTAGATGAGGGCTTGATGGATGAGGCGAAATTTTTATTTGACAAGTATAAAAGCGAGCCAAAACCCCTAAAATCAATAGGTCTAAAAGAGTGCAAGCAGTTTTTGGAGGGTGAAATTTCAAAAAGTGAGCTAGAAGCGCTTATCGCCACGCACACAGCCCAGCTTGCTAAGCGTCAGAGAACCTTTAACCGCTCGCAGTTTGAGAAGAAATTTGTGGGTGACTTGACGCAGACTAGAAGTGAAATTTTGAAATTTTTAAAAGGTTAAATTCAGATTGTCTGGGTGGTAAATTTATTTTAGCATGGGGGGGGGCGAACAGCTCCAAAAGAAGCCGTTCGATAAATTTAAATAGGCATAACCCTGATTTTTGGACTTAGGCTCTCTTGTAAGACATTTTCTATCGCATAAAGCGTGCCAGTCGAGCCGCTTGAACAGCCTGAGCAAGCACCAAGATAGCGGATATAAACGTCGATATTTTCTCCGTTATCGTTTCTGATGTCTATGATCTCTAAATTTCCGCCATCCATCATAAGCATCGGGCGGATCTCTTTATCGATGATCGACTCGATCGCTTTTAGCTGGCCAACCATCGTCATGCTCTCAAAGCTAACGTCGCTTAGGGTGTTGTTTGCTTGAGCGTTGGCCTGAGCTTCTAGCCTCTCTTGCTCCATCTCAGCCCTAGTATCGCGCAAGATATCAACCAAATAGTAGTCTTTTTTCTCGTGTCCGCCAGGTCTAACGCATGATTTGCAAAATGCGCCTGCTTTGGTGTATTGCGTGATTTCCTCAACCGTGTGAAGGTCGTTTAGTCTTATCACCTCTTTGATCGTGCCAAGGCTCACCCTAGCGCACTCGCAAACGATGATCTCATCTTCAAAGTGCTCTGGGTCTATGCCCTTGTAGCTTGCAGCAGCTGCCTTGATAACGTCATACGCCATAACCGAGCAGTGCATCTTTTGAGGTGGCACAGCTGGGGTGTCTGGGTTGTCACGCATAGCTCTTTCGACATCTAAATTTGTTATCTTAACCGCTTCATCGACTGTTTTGCCGATGCAAAGCTCAGCCATCGTATCAGAGCTAGCTATCGCCGTGCCACAGCCAAAGCTTTTAAATTTAGCGTCTATTATCTTGTCAGTTTTCTCATCAACGAGCCAGTAAAGCCTGACCGCGTCGCCGCAGCTCTCTGCGCCAAAGTCAGCGATGATGAGTTTTGCGTTTGCTTTTTTGGCGTCCTCTTCGGTGAGTTCGCCCATGAATTTAGGATTATTCATCCTATCTTGCACTACCTTTGAGTATTCATCCCAGATAGAGCCGCCGATTAAGTTATTTTTTGCCATGTTTTTCCTTTAAATTTTATAATCCACTCTTATGCCACTCTGGGGCGTATGCAAATGTGCTTGATATGCCTCTTAGTCTATTTACGGCCTTTGTTATCTGCTCTATCGCATAGTCGATCTCCTCTTCGGTGTTAAACCTAGAAAGTGAGAGTCTAAGTGCGGTGTGGGCTAACTCTTTGTCAGCGCCGATAGCTTCCATGATAGGGTTGCTCTCTAGCGTCTCGCTCGCACAAGCAGAGCCAGTAGATGCTGCTATGCCAGCTCTATTTAGGTCCCAAAGCATAGCCTCACCCTCGACACCTTTGATAGAAGCTAGGATGGTGTTTGGCACGCGCTGCTCTTTTTTGCCAACGACGCTAACGTCAGGAATTTGTAGTAGCGCATCTTCTAGCTTGTCACGCAAACGGCGAACGTGTGAGTGCTCGTAATCCATAAATTTATTTGCTAGCTCAAGCGCTTTGCCCATGCCAACGATGCCTGGTACGTCAAGCGTGCCGCTTCTGCGTCCGCCCATGTGCTCGCCACCGTGAAGCAAGCTGCTTAGTGGCATGCTATTTTTTATAAATAACGCTCCAACGCCCTTTGGTCCGTGAAATTTATGCGCTGAAAAGCTTAGAAAATCAACATCAAGCTCTTGAACATCTATCTTTATCTTGCCGACTGCCTGAACCGCGTCAGTGTGAAATAAAGCGCCGTATTCGTGGGCAACTTTGGCAAGCTCTTTTATAGGAAAGATCATGCCAGTTTCGTTGTTTGCACTCATTATGGCGACAAGCGCGACGTTTTCATCCATGACGGCTCTTAGCTGGTCTGGAGTGACGATGCCGTCGCTATTTACGTCTAAAACCGTAAGATCCACGCCATATTTTTCTAGAAATTTACAAGTTGCCAAAATGGCTGGATGCTCGACCGCGGTTGTAACGATGCGTTTTTTCTCGCCAGTTGCGATCTTGTCGAAGTAGATGCCTTTTACAACCCAGTTGTTGCTCTCGGTCGCACATGAGGTAACGACGATGTCATCGCTATCTTTTGCATTTAGTCCGGCGTAGAGCTGATCTAGTGCTGTTCTTAGCGCTGGGTGGGTTTCTGAGCCAAATTTGTGAAGTGAGTTTGGATTGCCGTACTTTTCGCAAAAAAACGGCTTCATAAGTTCAAAAGCTTCTGGATCAACCATCGTTGTGGCGTTATTGTCTAAATATACTCTCAAATTTAAAACCTTAATTCGGATAAAAAATATCCCTTTTATTTTTGATGGGATATTATAACAAAAAAGTTAAAAGCAAGTTTAAAAAAATGCTTTAGTTTTTTCAATATTTGGCTCATTTTGATAGTAAAAATATTGAAATTCTTTATCAATATTTGTCAGATACGCCATTTGCGAAATTTCGCCTAAAAGAGCCTATTTTACTCTTAATATTAATTCTTTTTCTTAAGGATTAAAAATTTAAACACGAGATAATTAATGGGATTGTAAATATAGCGACAATAAAATAAGCAAAATAAAATTTCTAAAAGGATATAGGATGAAATTTATAGGCATTATACTTCTACTACTAACAAGCATATTTTTAATAGCTTGCTCTGCAAATCAAGCAAGCAATAAGATAAGTAACTCTGAACTAGAGAATTTAGCTAGTAAATATGGTGGAGTTTATATATTTAATCAAAAATTTGTTGATGAGATAGAGAAACAAGAGCAAATAAGAGATAGTAAGAGAAAGGAAATTTTAGAAAGAATAAAGACAATACCTAACAAAAATGAGAGAAATAAGAAAATGAGAGAAATTTTAAAGCTTGAGTTTTACAATAATCCTAAAATGCAGCAAGTTCTTTCTAATGGCAAGCCATACTATACGCGCTGGACAGATTATGAAAATAAGACTGGCAAAAAATCAGTAGTCCCTGAAATTTATATTAATAAAATAAAAGAATTTATTGGTATGCAAGACTACAACAAACATAAACCATATATAGATTTAATTAAATTTTACATAGAAAGCGACGGAAGTATAATGCCTATCGTAATGACAGTTGATTACTATGTAAAAAAGAAAAATTATGGTTTATATGGAGATGAAGGTAGAGGATTTTCTTTAAGTCAAACTACTTTAGAAAATATTAGTGGTAACAATAAATTTATCCTTAATAACAATAAATTTGAAAAAGTGAAATAAAAATGAGCCAAATTTCAACAAAAGAGCAGATACTTAAATTTAAAGATTATGCAGATATAGCCGACGCAAGCTATACAATGCTTCACTGGGTAAGTGAGAATGAAAAAAATGAGCTAGTTAACAATATAGATAAAAATAACCTCAATTAATAAAAAATTTAACAATCTACAAATAAAACATAATAAATTAATAATATTATAATTTCAAAGACAATAAAATAAGCAAAATAAATTTTCTAAAAGGATATAGGATGAAATTTATAGGCATTATACTTCTACTACTAACAAGCATATTTTTAATAGCTTGCTCTGCAAATCAAGCAAGCAACAACGCAAGTAACTCTGAAATAAAAGAGCTTGGCGAGAAATATGGGGGCGTTTATATATTTAATAAGAAATTCTATGACGAGATAGAAAAGAGAGAAGCCGAAAGAAAAAAGTTAAGAAAAAATACAAAAGGTAAAGATTTAGGCGGCGGTCTTTATACTGTTAATACAAAAGTCATTGATGAAAAACTACCACAAACACTCTCAAACGGCAAACGATACTATCTAAGAAGCGAATATACCAAAAAGGTAGTAATACCTGATGACGTGATTGCTAAGCTAAAAAATTTTATGGGTGAAGCTGCTTATAATCGTTCATCTATCATGATTAGTGATTTTTATATAGATGATGAAAAACTTAAAGTTATCTCACTAGATGTAAACTTTTACCAAAGCTATACTAAATATGGCTTATTTGGAGATGAAGGTAGAGGCTTTTCTTTATCTAGAAAAGATATAAAAGATATAGGCGGAAATAGTGAATTTTATTTTGATAGCCATAAAAATACTTTTGTTAGGGAAAAATAATGAGTGAAATCTCAACCAAAGAACAAATACTTAAATTTAAAGACTACGCTGATATAGCAGATGCAAGTTACGCAATGCTTCACTGGGTAAGTGAGAATGAGAAAAATGGACTTGATGATCTAAATGATAAACTAAACAAAAAGGATATAGGATGAAATTTATAGGCATTATACTTCTACTACTAACAAGCATATTTTTAATAGCTTGCTCTGCAAATCAAGCAAACAACAAGATAAACAACTCTGAACTAGAAAATTTAGCTAGTAAATATGGTGGGGTTTATGTGTTTAATCAAAAATTTGTTGAAGAGATAGAGAAAAGAGAAAAAGAAAGAAGTTTATATATGGATAATTTTTTTAAGAATAATAAAAGAAATTTTAAAAGAGATGACCTTGCTATAATGGATAAAAAATTACCGCAAATTCTTTCAAACGGCAAACCATACCATACAATTAACACTTATCAAAAGGCTGTAAATTTATCAAATTCATATATCAATAAGATAATAGACTATATAGGACAAGAGAATTATTATAAATTTACACCAGATATTAATGTTTGGTCTTTTTATATAGATGATAACAATAGTATAGTACCCATTGAAATGACGGTAACATATAACTACAAAGTCAAAAAGTATGGCTTATTTGGTGATGAGGGTAGAGGCTTTTCTTTATCAAAAGGCGAAATACATACTGCAAAGGGTGGAAATAAATTTATCCTTAATAACAACAAATTTGAAAAAGTGAAATAAAAATGAGCCAAATTTCAACCAAAGAACAAATAATCAAATTTAAAGACTATGCAGATATAGCTGACGCAAGCTATGCAATGCTCCACTGGGTAAGTGAGAATGAAAGAAATGGATTAGATGATCTAAATGATAAACCAAACAAAAAGGATATAGAATGAAATTTATAGGCATTATACTTCTACTACTAACAAGCATATTTTTAATAGCCTGCTCTGCAAATCAAGCAAGCAATAAGATAAGCAACTCTGAACTAGAAAATTTAGCTAGTAAATATGGCGGGGTTTATATATTTAATAAGAAATTCTATGATGAGATAAAAAAAAGAGAAGCTGAAAGAAAAGAGCTAAGTAAAAAAATGAAAGGTAGAGATTTGGGTGATGGTCTTTATGCTGTTGATCCAAAGCCTATTAATGAAAAATTTCCACGAACCCTCTCTAATGGCAAACAATATTATGTTAGTTGGATAGACTATGAAAGACAAACTAAAAAAACACTACCAAACATAGATAAATTTTATGAAAATAAGATAAAAGAGGTAGTCGGACAAAAAGGATATGAATATGCCACTGTGTTGCCACTATACCTATATATAGATGACAATGAACAACCTAAATATATAAGCATATCGGTTGGTTATGATTTCGAAGTAACCAAATACGGTCTTTATGGTGATGAAGGTAGGGGTTTTTCTTTATCGAGAAAAGAGACTAGATATGTAAAAGGTGGAAATAAATTTTATATAGAAGATTTAGAAAAATAAACAAAGAGTAGAGAATGAGCCAAATTTCAACAAAAGAACAAATAATCAAATTTAAAGACTATGCAGATATAGCAGATGCAAGCTACGCAATGCTTCATTGGGTAAGCGAGAATGAGAAAAACGGGCTAGATGATCTTTATAGTAAGCGTGGCAAAGAAAACGCCCCTGAAAACATTGTAAATTCATATAAAAAACAAGAGATAGAAAAGCCTGTTTGGAGATATGCAGATGGTGTTGTTAAGGGTGATGTTTTAAAATCAGATCAGAAAGATGAAAACGACAATATTATTAAAGAAGCTGGCGAGCCAACCGCCTACGCCTTAACCATAGAAGCTCGTTTTAATCAAGATATGGTAATAACCAAACCAAAAGTAAATGAGCAAAGTGAGCCAAAAGTAAAATCCATAGATAACGAAGTTCAAAGTTTTATCGCTACGCCCGACGACAAACCACCATATATCTTTGTAAATAAAGAAAATTTTCACCAAATTTCCCTCCGCACAAAAGCCTTTGTCAATCGCTATGAACTAGTCCATCACATCAAAAATACATCTATCACTGGCTTTAGCTCGACTGTTTTTTATGATAGTAAATTTAAAAACTACATCATAGGCTTTAGAGGAACTGAGCTAGGATTTAAAGACCTAGTATTTACCGATGGTATGATAGCCCTTTTGGGTGCAGGACTAAATCAGATAGCCTCAATGGCTATACTAAAGAGCGATATGTATGGTGCTATAAAAGAGCATAAGGCAAATTCAGGCGATAAGAGTGAAGTTTCTAACCTTGTATTATCAGGTCACTCACTAGGCGGCC
Source organism: Campylobacter concisus (assembly GCF_902460575.1). Lineage (GTDB taxonomy): Bacteria > Campylobacterota > Campylobacteria > Campylobacterales > Campylobacteraceae > Campylobacter_A > Campylobacter_A concisus_AW. The sequence goes on from NZ_CABPUY010000003.1 coordinate 605,758, forward strand.
ATCTAGCGCAGTCATTTGCCTTTTTATATACCAAAGATGTAAAAGAGCTATATACTTTCAACGCCCCTGGCTTTGGTGGTGCATTTGCTAGTTTAGTCACTATATCTTTAAGATTTGTCAGTTTTATAGCTAAGGCAATACTAAAAGGTGTAAGGTGGATAGCAAGACTACTTGATCCAAATGGCTTTGTAGGAAAGATAGCAAGCTCTATCTTTAACAAGATAAAAAATATGTTTGGCTTTAAAGATGACAAGAGCACACTAAAAGAGTGTGTAGATACTATCAAAGATAATGAGAAAGCTTGCAAGGAAGT
>NZ_CABPUY010000003.1:606703-608645 GCF_902460575.1 Campylobacter concisus
ATTTCATCTTTATAACACCTAAATATATAGAATCTATTTACAAAAATACAACACTTCCAAAAAGCGGTATAGGATTTTTTCAGTTTGTAGATGATATAAGCGATGAGAGCAATCTTATCTATGTCACGCCAAGCAAGGCAAAGACTGTGGATATAAAATTTGCTTGTGGACTTGATAGCAAATATAATGACGATATAAATACAACTAAAACAGTAGTGGTGGCTTAATGGCCATCTCTTTTAAAAAACTAAAAGTGACAATCCATATACCCTTTCGAAATTCTCAGTGCTATAGCTTTAATTATTCTTAATATTTTTTATTAACTCATTATGTAGAAACTTAGATATTTTATTTATGAAAATATTTTTTATAGATATATGAATGTCTCAAGAAGGAAAAATGGTTTCTTGGTAACATAAAATAAAATAAATATTGTTTTTAATATTAAAATTTATTTTTTATATTTACTTAAAAAATATATATAACAAGTTGGCTTTTTATAATTTCCGCACAAGCTCACATGGCTTTTGATGTCTTAGTAAAATTTTAAAATTTTTACAAAAAACATGCTAAAATTACTGCAAGCTTAAAAATTTGCTACATAAAAATTTTATTTTGCTACAAACATTAAGCTATATTTTATGAAAGGTGACTGCAATATAATATTGTAGAAACATCGTAGTTTAGGTATCAATGGTGTCAAGGGGGAGAATTGAACTCCCGACCTCCGGCTTATGAGATAAATTTTTAAATATCGCTTAAAGCCCTGCTACATCGCCATTACAAACAATTTTTTGTCATAAGCACTAGTCAAGTGTCCCACTTTTGTTCCACTGCAAATCCATGATACATCTAAAAAACCGCAATGGAATTTATTACTACCGAAGCGTCATCGCACCAAACGCAAGAAAAGTTTTAAAATGCTCAAGAGAGCTATCTTTCTCCTTAGGGACTTATTCCTTATTAAAAGCCAGAAAATCTGCTAGAATCTATGATAGATATATCTATCTCATAACAAAGGCGGTGGATATGAAGCTAAATCAAGGAATTATAGATTCATTAGTTGATAGTTTTATGCAAGCAAAGATCGATAAGAGCATAAAGGAGCATTCGCTTTATGATAAAAAGATAGATATTGAATTTGCAGATGCGCTAAATAGGCATTTTAAAGAGGCTTTAAAAGATAATACCTTTCCTGATTTGCTTAATAAAAGTAATGAGACTTTAAATAGCATGGCTAAAATTTTATCTAATAGTCTAGATAAAGCCATAGACCAAGATGATAAAGCCAGCATAGCTCAAACCCTGCTTGAAAAACATATATTGTCCCTAAACTACCTAATATCAAAGCTTGATAAGAGTACAAACCTTGTGTCTAAAAGACTTAAATTCTTAAGCAAACAAGATGAAAGTTATAAATTTGAGCCAACTGGTATAGATAGCTTCCAAGATAATATCAATGCTCTAGATGAAGCAAATGGGCTACCTCTTAAAAAAGAAGATATCAAAAGTCTAGCTAAAAATTTCTCACATGCCATAATGGCAACTGCTGAGCAACAATACGGACTTAACACTCCTTTTAAGCTAGTAAAAACAAAAGGTGATGAGAGGGATGCGGAGCAGATACTATCTAGTAATAGCCGTCTAATAGGCAAACGCATAAAAGTTGGAGATAGTAGCTTTGCTGTGGGTAGCTTAAACGATGAGGCAGTCCAAGAATACGAGATAGTGCCATGTTCTCCTAGTCAAAAAAAGATAGAGAGAAGGGAGATCATCACACTAAAAACGGCATTTGAAAATTTTACAGCTAACACTAGCGTTAGTCAAAAGTGGTCAAGTAGCACTATGGATCTGGTAAATATAGTAGGTAATATATTATTTAAATTCTTTCATCCAAATAAGGACATTACATCCATATCACGAGATGATCTGCTTAAATTTA
>NZ_CABPUY010000003.1:610059-615150 GCF_902460575.1 Campylobacter concisus
TATCTAATTTACCAGCCTCATATAGTCTTGTTAGCTCTTCTGGTGTGTTGTAGTATGGTGCATTTGGATATCCCTCTGGTGGGGTTAGGGACATTATCTTAGCTTCTAATAGATTAATGTCTCTATTTAAAATTACTTGCCTATATTCTTGATCATCTGGTTCAGCTACGTCAAAAGGAAGCATTTCATCTTTTATGACATCTTTCATTTTTGTCATAAATTCTTCTCTTGTAGTCTCATTTGCATCAAGGTCTCTAGGGTCTAATAATTTACCTTCATCTTCAACGAGTTTTCTAAAATACCGCATAACCCTACCATCAGTATCAAGTGCAAGTCCCCTATTAAAATCCATCACGAAGTAGCTTCCTACTATCTCATCAAGATAAGGCATCATTCCATATTCATCTAGTGGAGGGTTTTTAGCTAGTTTTCTAAACTCTTCAGCCATTTGCAAATTTTTGTTTAGACCTATGTCATAAGTAGTGTATTCAAATAAATCACCTAGAAATTTTAAAGCCTTTGTTACTCCTAGCTGAGCAGCTAGAAAAATTCTTTGATAGTCCCTTGCTTTAAATCCTGCTTCATTTCCATTTGCAAATCCCATAGGGTTTCCAAGTATTCCAGCACAAATTCCCCACTCTGCCGAAAAGAGCATTGATTTTAATGTCCCTTGATGAGAATTTACTTCATCATAAATTTCAGCATACTCTGGCTTTGTTAGTTTGCCACTACTATCTACTCTACCTATTGCATCTTCTGGGATATCTATCATAGTGCATTTTAGATTACTTCTTTTTACTAGATAGATATATCTATCTCTCTTATCTTTTAAACTTTCATAGTAGGCTTTTTCTGATTTAGTCCAAGGTGATAGTTTAGTAGAGCTTGCTTTATAGCTAATGTCTAGCCATGGTTTAAATGATAGATAGTCTGTTTGACCTAGAGAGTTTGGTTTAGGGTTATAGTATAGGGGTTTATAGTTTTTATATGGAGATGAGTCTAGGATGGAGCGAGCTTCTAAGAGATACTTAGATTGAATTTCTAAGTATTCCTTATTTGTCCTAGGTTTATTATAATTATCATTGTTTGGTATCATTAAATTTGTCTTTTTATCAAATGGTATTTCCATGCCATTTGGAGCTATAACTGTATATGTATTATCCATTAAATTTTCTTTACTCATTAAATTTCCTTTATTTATTATTAATAGTGATCCTGCTACTAAAAGAGCTATGATGATAAATATGATCTTCTTCATATCTTATCCTATATATAGACCATCTTCCATTACTATGGTAGTAGCTAGACGACCTACTAGGCGAGGTGGGATAGATGATGTGGTTTGAGTACTCTTGTCTTTTCTATCTGACGATCCGAACTCCTTACACCCCACATATATACCCTTTATGTTATTGTTGCCAATAGTATCAAGAGCTTCTACTAGATCTCTTGAGAGGTTACGGTGAGTATTGCCGTAGTTGGTATTAAAAATTCCTAGTCTAAGCATATATATAATATTTGCAGCCTCTTGATAGGCATCTATTGCATAAGACAAACCACCCCTATCTTGACTATTACCTTTTCTATAAGCGTCATACACCTCTTTCTCCTCTTTAACATCCAAATTTAACTCCCTTATCTCTACATCAGATTCAGTATATCTATTCCTAGCATAGTTAAAATACCTTGCATCTATCTCATTACCAGCTCCTCTTAGCTCATCTAAGCATAGATAGGTACTAAGGTTATTTAGTGCTAGCTTAGAGGCTAGGTTAAAAGATAGTTTATTTTTCTTATGGTCTATGTCATAGTATATAAATGAGTTATAGTCTAGTCCTCCACTACTTATATTAGCTCCTAGAAATAGCCTATTTAAATTTAGGCTTATATAGTTTTGATAGATCATTACTGGATAGTAGCAATATGTATTTGTACTATTCTTATCATAGGCTTCTTTTATAGACATAGGTTTATATGAGATATTATTTAATGCGTAAGCTTCATTAAATTTATATGTGTATCTTGTGTGCATTATCTCGTTGTAGTTCTCTTCTAGTTTTTCATAGGATGTTTTCCAAAGTTCTAATGCACCACTAACCATAGAAGCACCTATGCTCTTGCCTAGCGATCCTGCATAATCTTTTATTAGTCTCTTTATCTCTTGAAAATCTGTATAGCTAAACCTATGAGTATATCTCATAAAGGTATATGTTGTGATCTCTGTATAAGTTATACTTAGTTTATAATACTCCATCGCCATATGAAGCCTAAAAGCGTTTGAAGCTTGAATGATTAGATTAAGCTTTGAATGTTGTAAAACTACGCTTGTAGTTTTTAGACTCGTTATTAGCAAGATATATCTATCTATCTCTTTAGTCTTTCTTGCGCCAAGTAGACTTTTTACTAAATTTAATACCCCAAGCTCATCAAGAAATGTTTCTCTTAGTGCCTTTGCGTCTTTATTAAATATATAAGAGCCAAGTGATTCATATATCTTAGATATGCCATCTTCACCAACAAATTTTGCTAGTGGAAATACCTCTTCTATAGTAGTTTTTACTAGTAATGAGGTTACCTCTTTATTTATATCTCTATCATTGCTATATGCTATATCTTTTAAATTTATAGCCTCTTTTAGAGTGTTTTTATTCTTAGCGGCGATAGCCTCTTTTATAGTAGCTTCATCTTTTTTATAGTTCTCATCTATCTTATCAGATTGCTCTATAAGAAGTTTCATCAGATCTTTTTGCAAAGGATCTTTGATATCTGCGTTTTTACCAACTTCATTTTCTGCTAAAAGCTCTTCAACGCTAACTACATCCTTGTTATTTACTCCATCCATATATTTAGAAATTTCTTCTATACATAGATACTCGCCACTTTTTAGACCACTACTTTTTACTGAGTCTTTATAAAAAAATAGCTTTACATCTCTATCAAAAACTCTTATTATAGAGTTTGAGTGTAGGGCTTTTATCTCATCATCTTCTATTACTATATATTCATCACCATCTTTAATGCTTTTCTTTATCATTTTTTTTGAATAGCTTTTAGTCATTATAAAGTAAGCCACACTAAGAGATAGTGCTTCTATGAAAGAGTAGCGCTTTGGGAGGGTTTGTATTATACGTTGCATTTGTGATTGGTATTCATCTGCGGTTGATGAGCCATTTTTTATATCATCTATAAGTTGGCTTGAGATATTGCTATTGTTATATGCTTCAGCCTCTCTTCTGTTTAAGGTGTTTTCATTTACCTTATCAAACACTGCCTTAAAAGAGAGAGTTACCTTTTTCATATACTCTTCTTCACTTTTTTTGATCTTCTCCATATCGTTTGGCTGCTTAGCATAAGCATTTACGTGAGAGAAATTTGTCTTAAATAACTCTTCGTATTTGGTGTAATTATCAAGATAGTTAGTGTCATCTTGATAGGCGATCTCTTTAAATTCTTCCCTCTTTTGCTCTATGTTGTCTATATATTTTTTATCTATCCTTGCAAATGGGGATAAATTTAAAACAAGAGTTGATCTATTGTTTTCCTTATTGATGTTTATGCTGTACTGGCTGTAGTCCTTAATAGGACTTAGGGTCTTTATATCGGTGAATTTTTGTTTTACTAGGTTGGATTTATTGGGTCTATTTAGCTCGTCTTCTATCACTTGATCTAGGCATTTACTTATTGCTTCTTCTCTTAGCCCTGCACTTGATCTAAAAGGTGAGTTTGATAGGACTACATAGTTTTTATTTAAATTTGAAAAATCTTTGCTGTTCATCTCATCGTTTGCAGATGTGCTATTTTTATCGGACTTGTTCGCTATTAGATTGGCTAGTTTTATAGAGTTGAAATTTGAAGCGCAGATAAAATTTAAATTTGCATTTAGTCCTTTTATTTGATCCTTTAGTCTTTTAAAGAGCGTATCATCACTAGAGCCAAAGCCTAAGTTTTTATTTACTATATCATAAGAGCAAACATCCTTTGTATGATCAAATACCGATAGATCATCTAAATGACCAAATACACTATATCCCTCATCTGCATTGCAATTAACCTCATTTAGGTTATTGTCGTCTCTAAAGTAGATATAGTCTAAGTTTAGGTGGGTAAAGTCTATAAAAAAGCCAGAGTTAGAAGATTTATCTTGTTTAAATACTAATACATTGCAGCTTGAGTTTATATTTAGGGTATTTATAATAGAAGCAAATCTAGATGTGAAAAAGCTAAGGATAGGTAAGGTTACGCCATAAAGAGATCTATTGCTTTGATGCTCAACCATCTTGTAGGTTAATTTACTAAGCTCATAGAACAAAAAGCATCCGTTTGCCTTTTTGAGTGCAGCCTTTGGGTCACTTAGATCAACTATGCTTAGTATAAAAAGAAATATTTGCTTTAGTAAAAACTCTCCACTTTCTTTGTTTAGCTCGCTTAAATTCTTATCTAACTCTCTAAAACACTCTTCAATGCTTTTTTCAAATTTAGCTCCATCTAGTCCCTCGCTAGATATCAAAGAGCTAGCATCGCTTAGTAGATCATTTTTTAAGGTATTTAGGCACTCTTTTACGATATCTTTGGCGTCATCATAGTTGGATACTATGACCTCAAACATATCATAAAAGCTTATAGCTTCTGTCTTTGTTTCACCCATGCTTTTTAGCAAATTTCTCTCGTGCTCATCCTGAGCAGCTTCAAGTTCAGCTTCATATCTTGCTTTGCTTTTTATGGGGCTTATCTTCTCTTTTAAATTTGCAAAAAACTTGTCAACTGCACTCTTTTTATGGACAATCTTTACTGGTATATCTCTATATTCAAATTCTCTTATTCTATTTAGCTTACTATCAGTAAAGCTATCTTTATCTATATAAAAGTCAGATACGATCGATACATCTTTTTTATCTCTCTTCTTAGAAAATATTAGATTAGATATGATCTCATTAGCTATGCCGTTAGAGTACGATGTGAGTGAATTCAAGCTAGACGTATAAAGCGTCACGCTCTTTGCATCAGCCATATACTCTTTTATCTTTTTTAATGTCTCTTCGCAAGAGTAGGTTATATTTATTTCGTTGTTTTGCATATTAAGCCACCACTACT
>NZ_CABPUY010000003.1:617045-627045 GCF_902460575.1 Campylobacter concisus
CCTTTAGTCTTTTAAAGAGCGTATCATCACTAGAGCCAAAGCCTAAGTTTTTATTTACTATATCATAAGAGCAAACATCCTTTGTATGATCAAATACCGATAGATCATCTAAATGACCAAATACACTATATCCCTCATCTGCATTGCAATTAACCTCATTTAGGTTATTGTCGTCTCTAAAGTAGATATAGTCTAAGTTTAGGTGGGTAAAGTCTATAAAAAAGCCAGAGTTAGAAGATTTATCTTGTTTAAATACTAATACATTGCAGCTTGAGTTTATATTTAGGGTATTTATAATAGAAGCAAATCTAGATGTGAAAAAGCTAAGGATAGGTAAGGTTACGCCATAAAGAGATCTATTGCTTTGATGCTCAACCATCTTGTAGGTTAATTTACTAAGCTCATAGAACAAAAAGCATCCGTTTGCCTTTTTGAGTGCAGCCTTTGGGTCACTTAGATCAACTATGCTTAGTATAAAAAGAAATATTTGCTTTAGTAAAAACTCTCCACTTTCTTTGTTTAGCTCGCTTAAATTCTTATCTAACTCTCTAAAACACTCTTCAATGCTTTTTTCAAATTTAGCTCCATCTAGTCCCTCGCTAGATATCAAAGAGCTAGCATCGCTTAGTAGATCATTTTTTAAGGTATTTAGGCACTCTTTTACGATATCTTTGGCGTCATCATAGTTGGATACTATGACCTCAAACATATCATAAAAGCTTATAGCTTCTGTCTTTGTTTCACCCATGCTTTTTAGCAAATTTCTCTCGTGCTCATCCTGAGCAGCTTCAAGTTCAGCTTCATATCTTGCTTTGCTTTTTATGGGGCTTATCTTCTCTTTTAAATTTGCAAAAAACTTGTCAACTGCACTCTTTTTATGGACAATCTTTACTGGTATATCTCTATATTCAAATTCTCTTATTCTATTTAGCTTACTATCAGTAAAGCTATCTTTATCTATATAAAAGTCAGATACGATCGATACATCTTTTTTATCTCTCTTCTTAGAAAATATTAGATTAGATATGATCTCATTAGCTATGCCGTTAGAGTACGATGTGAGTGAATTCAAGCTAGACGTATAAAGCGTCACGCTCTTTGCATCAGCCATATACTCTTTTATCTTTTTTAATGTCTCTTCGCAAGAGTAGGTTATATTTATTTCGTTGTTTTGCATATTAAGCCACCACTACTGTTTTTGATATTTTATTGTGATTGTATTTATAATATTATTAATTTATTATTGCTATTTAAAAGTGAAAAATGCTTGACATGACACTTGATAGATAGTTTAGCTATGCAACAGAGAAAAATGATAAGCGTTAGAAAACTAGAGAGTGTAACTCTTTGGTATTTTAAAATAAATACTGCATGCTTGTTACTTGAGCTTTTCTTTCAGCTTGCCAAGTTAGTTGGACAAGCCATCTAAATTACTAACACAATTATGCTATAATCATGTCATATTATTAAAAGGAAATAGCATATGCCTCAAATAATACCTATAAAAGAGCTTAGAAACACAAATGAAATTTCACAGCTATGCAATAGCAAGGATGAGCCAGTGTTTGTAACTAAAAATGGTTATGGAGACTTGGTTGTGATGAGCATAAAGACATATGATAAGCTAGTAGCCACAGCCGATATAGATAGTGCCATCGCATCATCTGAAGCTAAGATAACAGCAGATACAAAGATGCTAGAAGCAAAAGATGTTTTTGCTAGTTTAAAAGATAAGTATCTTGAGTAAATATAAAGTCCTTATCTCACCACAAGCTTATGAAGAGCTTGAAGCGATTTATAAATATATCGCACTATCTTTGCTCTCACCAGGTGCTGCAAACTCTACATTAGAGGCTATCAAAAACGCTATTCTTAGCCTAGATGAGATGCCAAATCGTGGTGCTATTAGGAAAGTTGGCAGATATGCCAATATGGGCTATAGACAGCTATTTGTTAAAAACTATACAGTTATTTATAGGGTAAATGAAAAAGATAAGGCCGTTATAATCATTACTGTTAGATACACACCAAGCGCTTTTTAGATATAACTTCAATAATATCTATTTAAAAATAAATATCCACCCATCCTAATACTCTCTCATCTAAGAAATATACATAATATCACATACTATACATGACGTCACCTACTGCATGTTACATCATGTACTATACATTACATCATGTGCTGCATGTGACATCACATACTTGACGTGACATCATGTACTGCACATTACATCACATGCAGTATGTTACATTATGAATTTATTTGTTATAATCCAATAAATTTAATGCCAGTTTCTAGCATATTTATCAACATTTTTAGTATGTTGATAAACTTACTTAGCAAGCTCGGACCGAGCTTGCTGCAAGGTCTTGGCCAGACGGGCAAAATTTTTATTTAGAAAGATACAACTTAAACAAAATTTTATCCTTAAAGATGACCTTTGTCGATAAAATGTCTAAGTTTTATTTAAGACAAATATTGTTTTAAGATGTGAAAAAGCCTCTCTTAAAATTTCAATCATAAAATTTTTTTCTCCTACAACAACAATCCCTACCCATAAAATGCTAAAATAACAAACAAAATATAAATAGCTAAATTTGTAAAAGCCAGATATGGCACCGATGGACTTATTTATAGATAGTTTGGCTACATAACGGAGAAAAGATGATAAACATTAGAAAATTAGAGAGCGACCTTTGGGAGTCGGCGGATCTTTTGCGCTCAGGCTCAAACCTCACATCGTATCAGTACTGCATGCCGGTACTCGGTCTTATCTTTTTGCGATATGCTTATAGCAGATTTAAAATGGTAGAGGCTGAAATTTTAAAAGGGCGCCCCTCTCGCGGCGGCAGAGTTATGCCTGTTGAGGCGAGCGACTTTGCGGCCAAGAGCGCGCTTTATCTTCCAAAAGAAGCGCAGTATGACTATCTACTAAATTTACCTCAAAATATCTCCTCAGCAAACCTTGTCAATAAAGACAATCACGTCATGACAAGCCTGGGCGAAGTCGTAAACAACGCCATGTCTTTGATTGAGGATCAAAGCGAGCAGCTTATAGGTGTACTACCAAAGAGCTATGCCGACTTTTCAGACGAGATATTATCCGAGCTTTTGCGTATATTTAACAACTCCGCCCTTGACGAGATCGGCGGAGATATCATCGGCAGAATTTACGAGTACTTTTTAAACAAATTTGCCAAAAGCATAGCCTCTGATGACGGCGTTTTCTTTACGCCAAAGTCGCTTGTAAAGATGATCGTAAACATCATAGAGCCAAAAAACGGCATACTTTTTGATCCTGCATGCGGCTCTGGCGGTATGTTTATCCAGTCGGGGGATTTTGTAAATGCAGCAGGCATGAACGCAAATAGCACGATGACCTTTTACGGCCAAGAAAAGGTCGAGTACAACGCGCAGCTTTGTTTAATGAACATGGCGGTGCACGGACTTACAGGCGTTATCAAGTCCGGAGATGAGGCAAACAGCTTTTATAGCGACGCTCACAACCTAGACGGCCGCTGCGACTACGTCATGGCAAATCCCCCTTTTAACGTCGATAAAGTAAAAGCCGAGTCCTGCGAAAGCGCAAGGCGCCTACCTTTTGGGATGCCAAGCGTAAATAGAAACAAAGAGGTCACAAACGCCAACTACCTTTGGATATCTTACTTTTACAGCTACCTAAACGAAAAAGGTCGCGCAGGCTTTGTCATGGCGTCTTCAGCCACAGATAGCGGCGGCAAAGATAAAGATATAAGAGAAAGCCTTGTAAAAACAGGCGATGTTGATGTGATGATCAGCGTAGGAAATAACTTCTTTTACACGCTCTCTATTCCTTGCTCTCTTTGGTTTTTTGATAAAAATAAGTCAAACGAGACTAAAAACAAAGTGCTTTTTATAGACGCTAGAAACTACTACACCGTGGTTGATCGCACTTTAAACGAATGGTCTTATTGGCAGCTAAAAAATATCAATGCTATCGTATGGCTATACCGCGGCGAGATAGATAAGTATAGGGCCTTGCTTGATGAGTACAAAGATACTCTTGCAAGCACCAAGCCTTTTAACGAGCAAATTCATGAAATTTCAGAAGAGATAAAAGCTCTTAGGCTAGAAGCCAAAAAGGCGGCCGAAGATGCTCAAAGGCGAGAAAAGAAAAGAGTGCAAGAAGAGTATGACGCAAAGCTTGCCAAGTTAGACGAAAAGCTAACGGTAGCTAGAGAGGCAAACTGGCTTTACGAAAAATTTAAAGACGGCGTTTATCAAGATGTGCTTGGTCTTTGCAAGATTGCCTATACGACCAAAGCAGCGCAAGGAGATGATGAGGGCGTTAGTATAGAAGAAAAGGGCTGGTCGCTCACTCCAGGAGCTTATGTGGGCGTTGCTCCGGTAGAAGATGATGGAGTAAATTTTGAAGAGCGCATGATGCAGATACACCGCGAACTACTATCTTTGCAAGCCGAGTCAAATTTACTCATGGATACCATCTCGCAAAATTTAAAGGAGGTGGGGTTGTGAAGTGGGAAAAAGTAAAGCTTGGTGACGTATGTATAAAAATCGGAAGCGGAGCAACGCCAAAAGGTGGTTCAACTGTTTATATCAAAAAAGGAATCGCTTTTATTAGAAGTCAAAATGTATATAACCTTTATTTTGATTTTAGCGGCTTGGTGTTTATTAATGAAGAAGCCGCTAAAAAGCTTAATGGTGTTACTATAGAAAAGAATGATATTCTATTAAATATTACTGGTGATTCAGTTGCTCGTACGTGCCTAGCTCCAGAAGAATTGCTTCCAGCAAGAGTAAATCAGCATGTTGCAATAGTTCGACCTGACAAAAATATATTAAATCCAATTTTTCTAAACTACTATCTAGCAAGTCCAGATATGCAATCAAGGATGCTTGGCTTGGCTGTTGGTAAAGGCGCATCAAGAAATGCGATGACAAAAGAAATGATAGCAAGCTTTAAGGTTCCTTGTCCTTCTCTTGATATTCAAAACAAAATTGTCAATATATTAAAACCATATGACGATCTGATCGAAAACAATCAAAATCAGATCAAGCTTCTTGAAGAGGCGGCGCAGCGTTTATATAAAGAGTGGTTTGTTGATTTTCGCTTCCCAGGATATGAAGATACCAAATTTATCGACGGCATTCCCGATGGGTGGAAAGTGCGACCTTTATCGGAAATTTTTGATTTTATAAGAGGAAAATCATATGCATCAAAAGAACTTGTGGATCAAGGTGGTGTTATAATGATTAATTTGAAAAACATCAAGGCTTTTGGTGGATATAAGCGTAATGTCGAAAAACGTTTTATTGGAAAATTTAAAGATGAACAAAAAATACTAGCTGGCGATATTGTTATGGGTGTGACAGATATGACTAAAGAAAGACGTCTTGTTGGTTATGTTGCAATTATTCCAAATCTAGGAGAAACGGCCATTTTCTCAATGGATTTAATTAAACTTATACCAAAAACTGTTACACGAGGATATTTATATACAACCATGCTATATGGTGAATATAGCAAAAGAATATCGCTATTGGCAAATGGAGTTAATGTTTTACATTTAAAGCCTGACGCTATGATGGGTATTACTATGCTTGTTCCTTCAGAAATAATAATGGAACAATATGAACATAAGTTTGAATTGTATCGCCAAAAAATAGAATTATTACAAACACAATGTAATATTTTTACAGAAGCTCGTGACCGCTTGTTACCAAAGCTTATGAGTGGTGAGATAGAAGTATAAGAGAGGCAAATTGATGTCAAGAGGCAAATCTATAGTCAAATTATTATTGGATTCATCAGAAGCTGCACTTTTTGCCGGTATTGAAATCCACAACAAGCCCAACATAGCATATAGATATTCAACCTCTGTTATACTTATCATTAATGCATGGGAATTGGCTCTAAAGGCTTATGTGTATAAAAATATTGGACGAAAAGAAATATATGAAAACAAAAAGAATGAACATACAATCTCGTTTAAAAAAGCATTAGCGTTAACAAGTGAACATATTAATTCAAGAAAAAATACCCAAATATTCAAATCGGTAAGTGAAAATTTATTACTGCTAAATGATTATCGTTGTTTAAATACCCATTTTTACGAAACCAGCCTAGATCCGGTAATTTTTATGCTTCTCAGTAAATCAGTTCTTAATTATGATAATTTTCTAAAACTATACTTTAATAAGGATATCACTCGTAGTGACAACCTTATTATTTTGCCGGTAGGATTTAAACTACCATTTAATCCTGTAGATTATTTGAAGCAAGATTATAGTAAGGCTCATAATGATTTTATTAATAACGTAGTTCAAACAATACGAAACTTGGCCGAAGATGGCATTAGTGAAAATATAGTAATTGGCTTTAATGTATACACAGCAAGTCAAAAGAAAATAGATAATACTGATTTAATTGCTGCTATTGACCAAGAAAATGGTAATGTAGTGCTTAGAAAGGATATCCGCCTTACAGACGACCCTAAAGCTCCTGCAATGAGATTAGATCAAGCATTGCCACCATTAACATATGGAGATATACGCACCAAGATTAAAGAAAAAAAACCTGATATTAAATTCGGAAAATCTTTTCATAAAGCAATGAAAAGAATTGAACAAGACAAAAAATTGTGTCGAACCAATTATCTTGACCCTAAAAGGAAAAATGGTAGCAGTAAAAAATTTTATGAAGAAGATGCAATTGATATGGCAATTAAATTTTATTATGAGGAGATTTCCTTATGAGTTATGATTATTCTGAAAATATCCTTGTGCAAGAGAGTGCCGGAAATTTACTCCGTGATGAGCTGGGTTGGGACGTGCAGTTTGCGCATAGTAGCGAGACTCTGGGCGAAAATGGCACCTTTGGTAGAAAAAGCTATAAAGAAATTATCCTAACTCGCTTTCTTGTAGAGGCGCTTAAGAAATTTAACCCTTGGATAAATGACGCTCAGATCACTGAGGCTATAAAAATTTTAGAAAACAGACTATCTACATCTTCGCTCTTACAAGTAAATGAAGAAAAATACTACCTTATCCGCGACGGGATCCCGGTAACGATAAAGAAGCCAAACGGCGAAACGCAGGTTAAAAAGGCTATGGTGATCGACTTTTTAAAACCTGAAAATAACTACTTTCTAGCTATAAAAGAGCTAAAAATTCACGGAGAGCTACATAGGAGAAGAACGGATATCGTGGGCTTTGTAAACGGCATACCGCTACTTTTTGTGGAGCTTAAAAATAGCTCGGTAGATGTACGCAACGCATATGAGGATAACTACACGGACTATCAAGATACGGTGCCGCATCTGTTTTACTACAATGCCATTATTGTGTTATCAAACGGCATGGAGGCAAAGGTGGGCACGCTTGGCAGTAAATTTGAATTTTTCCACGAGTGGAAAAGGCTTGCTGAAGATGAGCAAGGAAGCGTGGCGCTTGAGACTATGCTACGCGGAATTTGCAAAAAAGAAAATTTCCTAGATCTTTTTGAAAATTTTATCCTCTATGACCACTCAAACGGCCACACAGCGAAAATTCTCGCTAGAAATCACCAATATCTAGGCGTAAACGAAGCGATGAAAGCATACGCCGCAAGAAAGCTAAATGACGGCAAACTGGGCGTGTTTTGGCATACACAAGGATCAGGCAAGAGCTACTCTATGCTATTTTTTGCTAAGAAGGTTCGCCGAAAGATGCCGGGAACGCCGACCTTTGTTATCCTAACCGATAGAGACGAGCTAAATACTCAGATAAGCGATACATTTGAAAACTGCGGACTGCTAGGTAAAGATATGAAGGCTTTGCAGTATATCGCAACAAGCGGCGATGATCTCGTGCAAAAACTAAAAGGCAATCCAAGCTTTATTTTCACGCTTATTCAAAAATTTAACAAGCCAAATGAAGAGCCTATCTACCCCGATCACGATATAATCATCATCTCAGACGAGGCGCACCGCAGCCAATACGGGATATTTGCCGATAATATGATGAAACTACTACCCACAGCTGCTCGTATAGGATTTACCGGTACGCCTTTACTCTCTAGCGACAATATCACGGCTAGGACTTTTGGCGGTTATGTCTCGGTTTACGACTTTAAAAGAGCGGTTGAGGACGGTGCGACGGTGCCGCTTTATTATGAAAATCGCGGCGAAAAGATCGTGGATCTACAAAATCCGGAGATAACGGATCAAATTTTAGACGCCATAGAAAATGCCGATCTTGATGTTAATGAGCAAGATAAGCTAGAGGCTGAATTTGCAAAAGAGATACACTTACTAACGGCAGAGCCTAGACTAAAATCCATCGCGCGTGATTTTGTTAGGCATTATTGCGATCTGTGGACGAGCGGAAAGGCGATGTTTGTTTGTCTAAATAAGGTAACGTGCGTTAGGATGTATAACTTCGTGCAAGAGTACTGGCAAGAGGAGATAAAAACTTTAAAAGAAAATATAAAAAGAGCCACCCAGCAAGAGGCGCAGGAGCTAGAGCGCAAACTAAAATGGATGCAAGAGAGCGAAATGGCGGTAGTAATAAGCCAAGAACAAAACGAAATTCAAACCTTCAAAAAGTGGGGCTTAGACATCAAGTATCACAGAGAAAAGATGGAGAAACGAGAGCTTGATAAAGAATTTAAAGATAGTAAAAATCCTTTGCGAGTAGTCTTTGTCTGCGCTATGTGGCTAACCGGCTTTGACGTAAAGTGCCTATCCTGCTTGTATCTTGATAAACCGCTAAAAGCGCATACGCTGATGCAGACGATCGCTAGGGCAAACCGCGTAAGCGAAGGCAAAAGCAATGGACTTATAGTTGACTATATAGGTATCGTAAAAGCTCTTAGAAAGGCACTTGCCGACTATACCGCAAATTTAGGTGATAGTAGCGGAGCAGACCCAACAATAGATAAAGAGGAGCTCATCGCGCGCATCATAGAGGTGATAGAAAAGACGAGGGAGTTTTTGTCACAGAAAGAATTTGAGCTGGAAAAACTTATCGGTGCGGTTGATTTTGCAAAGCTTGCTAGTTTGCAAGAGGCGGCTAATGCGGTGTGCGGAAGTATCGAGGATAAGAAAATCTTTACTACCTACGCTTTGGAGCTTGGCAGGCTAGTAAAATATACAGACCGAAACGACATAACGGCTCAAACACGCAAGCAATATGAAGCTATCATGGCTATCTACTCTGAGCTTCAAAAAAAGCGCAAGCATACAAATACGACCGATCTAATGATCGAGATACATAAAATAATAAACGAGCATGTAAAAATCGCTGATGAGCCCACTATGGATAGCGAGGCTGCGCGTAGATTTGATATAAGCGCTATCGACTTTGATCTGCTGCGTAGTGAATTTGCAAAGGTGAAAACTAAAAATTTAGCTATGAAAGATCTAGAGGAGATCATCAAGCAAAAGCTAGATAGTATGCTATTTAGCAATCCTAACCGCATAGACTACTATGAACGCTACGGACAAATCATCTCAGAGTATAATGCTGAACAAGACAGGGCGACAATAGAAAAGACGTTTATGGAGCTTATGGATCTAGCAAATCAGATGAGCAAAGAAGAGCAAAGATACGCCAGAGAGGGCTTTACGAACGATGAGGAGTTGTCGTTTTACGATATGCTTTTTAGAGATGATCTCGGTAAAAACGATATAAAAAAGATCAAAGAAGTGGCAGCTACTCTGCTAAGCAAGATAAAATCAAAAATTTCCAAGCTAGATCACTGGACCGACAAACAAGAGACGAAAGCCGAGGTGGATAATCTCATCCGCGATACGCTCTGGGGCGAGCTACCTGAGTGCTATGATGATATAAGTATCTCGGCGTGCAGAGAGAAAATTTACGAGTATGTCTATATGAGATATAGGAGTGTTGCGTAAAATATATCGTAAGCTTAGCAAGGCCGTGTAAATTTGACTACGAATTCACACGGCTGGCTATGCATTGTAAATTTTAAAGAATACTTGCTACCCCATCTCC
>NZ_CABPUY010000003.1:628105-648037 GCF_902460575.1 Campylobacter concisus
TTGTGTAAGCACCAAAAAGACGGTACACAGCCAGTTTCACACTAGGTATCTGCTACATTTTGCTACAAAGTTATATTGCATAGGTAACAAAGATGCAATATCTAGTCAAACGAAATGGCATATACTACTTTAGAGTAGCTATCCCACTATATCTGAGGCCTTATTTTGGTAATAAAACCGAATACATAACCTCCTTCCTCACAAAACGCTTTGATACAGCAAAAAATCGTGCTAAGATCTACTCTATAATTTTTAACGCGATCAAAAAGGCATGGAAGATGAATTTGAGCAGCGAGTTTATAGAGCACTTGGTGCTTATGCTTTTAAAAGCCAAGGAGGCCAAAAGTATCAACGAGCATGATATGCTTGGCAGATATATAAATTTAGATGGACTATTATCACTAAATTTGTTTTTAAAACAGAGTTTAAAAGAAGATAGCTTGCCCAGTGTAATATCAAAAGAGGTTGATGAGATCTGCAAAAAGCTATCTTGCGCTGACTCTCACACCAAAAAGCTTCTTGGTAAAAGAGTACTTGAGGCAACGATAGATAACATAAATCACATATCATATAAGATGTGCAAAAACCAAAAGCTACTAAATGATAAGCAACAGGCATTTGTGCCATTTGGCAAAAAGCATAAGAGCACAAATTTAGATGATGGCACCAAAGACGAGATAGCAAAATGCGTTAAAGATAGTAACTTGCATAGCTATCAAGACGACATAGAAGCTTTAAAAAAGCAGGATTTGGTGCTGCCTTTTACTAAAAAGTCTTTAAAGCACTCTGTTTGTGAGCTAAGAGATGCTATAAATGAGCTAGCTAGGCAAAAAGGAGCACTCACACAAAACGATATCCTAAGAATATTTGGTTGTGAGTTATCACCAGATGGAGACAACGAGCTAAGTGATGATCTAAAATTTGGGTATGGAAATTTAAATGATCCTAGCTTTGGTGGTCAGGTAAAGCTATATAAGGCAGATAAATATGAAGATAAGGGTATAGTTTTAAGTGACATTGAGACTAAAGGCCTTGAGATAGATGACACAAGTGATGCTAGTGGCATGACTTTTAATGAAGCTATAAATTTCTTTCAAAAGCTATTCTCAAATAGAGCTAAAAGCTTTATATCGCAGCTAGACTCATCTACTAAAAGCGAGAATAAGGCTGACATGCTCACACTAAAGAGTGCATTTGAAAACTATGTATCAAACACGAGTATTTCAAATAACTGGAGTGATAGCACATTTGGTCTTGTTAGACATGTAGGGCGGCTAATGTCTATGAAATTTGGTGATGAACTAGACATCAAAAAGATAAAAAGAGATGACTTGCTAAATTTTAGAAATGTCTTACTGCAACTACCAACCAAACTCTCTCAAAATAGTCTCTATAAAGATAAGAGCCTAGATGAGATCATAGCTTTAGCAAAGGATAGACCAAAAATTTCTAAATCAACCATCAAGAAGTATATTGTTAGAGTTAGTGAGTTTTTTAAATACTGCTACGATAGCGAATATATAGATAAGAATCCAGCTAAAGATCTGCAAATAAATATAAACCAAGATGACGTTACAAATAAAAATCCTTATGAAGATAGTGACGTAAACGCACTTTTGGATATTGTTAGTAAGATCAGGTCAAGTGGTGATACTAAAAGCCAAAGGATTAGCAAAGATGAGCTATTTTTCATTACTCATATAGCAGCTTATTCTGGCATGAGACTAAATGAGATAATCCAGTTAAACACAGATGATATAGTTGAAAAATATAACATAGTATGCTTTAGTTTAAATACAAAAATAGATGTAAAAACAGGCAAGAGTAAGACTTTAAAGACTAGAAACTCTGTAAGGATTGTTCCTATACACTCTAAGCTAAATAGCATTGGGCTGTTTGAATTTATAGAGAGTAAAAAGAAACTAGCTAAGCAAAGTGGCAAAGCAGTTAGGTTATTTAGCTGTGATAATAAAGACTTCTCTGAATATTTTAGAAAGAAGATCAATACTCAAGTTATAAAAGATGGTGATAAGACAAGGACATTTCACTCATTTAGGCACACTTTCATAAACAAGCTCATTCAAAGTGGCCAAAGAGTTGAGCATATAGCTGCTCTGGTAGGGCATGAACAACAATACAAGATCACTATGAATACTTATGGCGAGCCAGTAACTCCAAAAATTCTAAAGGATCTAGTTGAAGAGGTAAAATTTAATCAAGGAGGGAAGGGTGAGTGCTTTTTATTGTAAATGTATATAGCCATTTACAATAAAGAAGGGTTTATGCTTTTAAGATCAACCATATTTGTAGTCTATCCCATATATTTTTATGATATAATTGTATTGCATTACATATTTAAAGGGTAAGCCATGCTAGATCAACTTTTTTTAAAGAGTAACGACCTTATAAGGTTAAACAACCATAAATTTAAAAGATATTTTATAGACTCCAAGGACTTATCTCATAGACTTATCGTTATCCTAGGGCAAAGAGGGATAGGTAAAACAACCACTCTAGCTCAGCTAGCTAGTAAAAACAAAGATAGTCTTTACCTAAGCCTAGATGACATAGAGATATCAAATGATATAACCTCTATCATAAGAGAATTTGTGCTAAATGGTGGCAAATACCTATACCTAGATGAAATTCATAAGAGTAAAGATATATCTGCTGTATTAAAATTTGCCTATGATAACTTTAAAGAGTTAAATATAGTAGCTACTGGTTCATCTGCTCTTGAAGTGCTAAAAAGCTCTCATGATCTAAGCAGAAGAGCGATAGTATATAAGATGAGTGGAATGAGCTTTAGGGAGTATCTAGGGCTAAGGTATGGTATAAATTTAGAAGCTATTGAGCTTGAAAATTTACTTGAAAACCATCAGGAAATAGCTGTTAATATCAATAACGTCTTAAAGCTAAAAGATCTAGCAGTTATTAAACTTTTTAGAGAGTATCTAAAGGTAGGTTACTACCCATACTATAATGATATGCCAAATGATACCGCCTTTTATCAGACTCTTAAACAAAGTATAGAAGCTACGATAGATAGCGATCTTTTAAGTATATATCCAAATTTAAACGGTAACACGGCAAGAAAGCTAAAGATCTTAACTCATGCCATAAGCACAAACGTCCCATATCAACCAAACTACTCAAGTCTAAAATCACTTGTTGATATAAGAGACGATAGAACACTAAAAGAGTATCTTGCTATGCTTGATAGTGCTGGGCTTATAAGGCTTTTAATGAAAAATGAGTTAGCTATAAAAAATATGGATAAGGCAGACAAAATTTACCTTGAAAATACAAATTTAATGTATATAAATAGCCCTGATATAGGAAATGTGAGAGAGACATTTTTTGCCAATCAGCTTGGGAATATCACTGAAATTTACTCAGGCAAAAATGGTGACTTTATGGTTGGTAATAAATTTATCTTTGAAATAGGTGGAGCTAAAAAAGGCTTTGAGCAGATAAAAGATATGCCAGATTCATATATAGCAGCAGATGATATTGAAGTAGGGGTTGGAAATAAAATTCCACTTTGGCTGTTTGGGTTTTTGTATTAGGATTTATATATGAGTAAAATAAACCAAATAGAACAAGAGTTGCCTAAATGGCGGGGATTATATTTTTTAGAATATACAACACAAAATCGGAAATAGTGTCTATAATTTCAAAAGATTTTAAAAAATGATTTAACTAGGGAAAGCCGGCTCCACTTTAAATGCCTATGCAAATGCTGCTGGATATAGGCTAGATGTAAATTTTGTGCAATAGTTTTTGAGCGATTTGCATTTATATAAATCTACTATGTTGACCTTCTAACATCCTTTGGGTGCTTTTGCTTTCTTGTGTAGGTCTTTTTAGATCTCACGACTCTTACATGCAGGCTGATGCTTCCTTTGATAGACGCTACTATAGCCGCGTCTCTTGCTTTTGTTTTCATTTTTATCCTTATTTTATAGAAGTACAGCAATTATAAAGCCCAAAAACGACAGCATGTGTCATAAAAATTAAAAACTAAGCAATTTTTCTATTTTGCTCCTTTTTTGCCACAATGTGTCCAACTTGCTAGATACTATCCCATCTTGTTTATTTAAAAAGGAATAATAATGAAAAAAATGTTCGTTCTAATAAACCATAATTTAACACAAGAGCAAAAAGATCAAGCTATAAAATCATTTGATATCGACTATATAATAAACATTACCGACGATATGTGGTCAAATATCGACCCAGCGATGAAAATATATTATATGCTTTAAACGCATACAAAAAGGAGTTAATGCTTGAAGCTGAAGCTGGTGATATTTGCTAGTACAGGGTGACTTTGGCGCTACTTACAACATGATAAATTTTGCTAAAAATATCGGGATAAAAACCATCTATGCTACTACTAAACGCATCGTTAAAGAGCTTGCTATAGATGGTAAATTGGTAACTAGGCGTGAATTTAAGCATGAAAAATTTAGGGAGTATTTATAAAACCTACCTTTTTTATTAAGTAAAACGCAAGTTGCAAAACGAGATAATCTTCTATACTTCAAAAATATAAGCTGTTAAATTTAAAGGATGCAAATGCCACTAACTATAGTCAAAAAAGCAAATCCGCCCCAGAGTGAAGAGATTAACAACAAAATAGCCGTTATTACGATTCTTGGCATACAAGGCCAAAAAGAGAACATTAAAACCGAAGGTTGCGCTAGATATTATTTCGCTGGTGAAAGCCCTGATAAATCGCAAGAGTTTTTTAACACTTTGCCGTTGCTGGCAGATAAATTTGGTGCTGAAAATATAGTACCCATATATACCACAGATGCTAGGGAGTTTAATGAAGCGGTAATGGCTCACTACGCAAATTTTCAGATAAATTTTAACGATAGCTACAAGATCACAGATGAGAAAAATTTTGAAGCTTTGTTTGAGATATTTGAGAGAGTGATAGATGATCTAATTAAAAGTGGTGTTGGCAAGATCGTCTTTGACGTGACGCATGGCTTTAGGCATCTGCCTTTGCTCGCACTGGTTGATCTACTCATACAAAACTTTTCAAACGTCTCCCAAATAGATCAAATTTTATTTGCAAAAGAGATAGAAAAATCTAAGCTATACGAGATAATAGACCTAAGGCAATACCTAGATATCGCCAATATCGCCTTTGTTATCGCAGCTTTTTCTCAAAACTATACCTTGGCTCAACACATAAGGGTAAAAAGATTTGAGCCACTAGTAAATGCTTTAAACGATTTTTCAAATAATATACTAAGCCTAAATATCGCAAAGCTGAAAAGCTCGCATGGTGAGTTGATCAAAGAGCTTGATAGGATAGATGATATTGCGCTGATATCAAGAGCTAGGGATCTAAAAGATAGACTAAATAAAATATGTGACTGGAGCGACAGCGCATATATTTTTAGATATAAATTAGCCAAAGATATGTTTAAAAAGGGTTATTTGTTGCAGTCGTTGGTATTATTATTTGAAAGTGTGAATAGTTATATAGTTGGAGTTTTTGAAAGAAATATCCCTATCGTGTATAAGAAAATTTTAGATGAATGCTCCAAAAAAAAGGAGCGTAAGAATTATTTGGTAAGTAATTTTTTTGTTCAAGCATTAAAATCTCGAGAATGCGAAGACGATAAGTTTAGAGAAAATACAATGAAAAATTTTCGTAAACCCTATCATGAATTTGAATTTGAGCTTGAAGCATCAGATATAGCTGTAATAAAATCAGTTGCCAAGACAAAATTTAAAAGTGTAAATGAATTAACTAATTACCGTAATAGATTAGATGAACTACGCAACGACTTTGCACATGGCAATATCAGCGAAGAGGAATTTAGCCATATCAAACAAGAGATAAAAAAGCTATTTGATAAATATCAAGACTTTATAAAAATACAAGATAGTTAGCCATTTAATATTTTTTATAGACACTATATGTCTATAATGCCTCTTATAATCTCCGAAAAAATAACGGAGATTATAATGAGCAACCAAACTTTCTTAGACGGCATTAGCGAAATTTTTCATATGACAGACTCTAACAACTTGAAAAATATTTTACTACGTGGCTTACAAAATCATTACAACACCTACAGACAAGTAGATATTAGCAACCAAGAGGTTAATGCAAGACGTGAAAAGATTGAGCACATATATGGACATAAAATTCACGACTATGTCCCATTTTATTTTAATCCTCGCAATGCTATGCTTTATAAAAATAGAAACAATGCCCGTGTTATCATTTTAGGATTTGATGTTCGTGTTATTAAAGATCACCAAGATGGTTTTTTGATATCAAATCGCAATGCGTCTGCAGATGAGGCCAAATTTAGTAAATACTTGCCAGACTTGCAAGATCCAAATTTTATAAATTTTGACGATGTCTTTTCTTTGAGATGGTGTAATAATGGTGTTAGACATGATGATATCAAGCAAAAAATGATGGCAGAAATTTTGATCAATGATGTAGTTTATAGCCGCTACATACGCTCTATATATGTTAAAGATCAAATTAGCAAAAAAGCTATCGAAGAGCAACTAGCTGATGATCTTAAAATGTATAATATCAACGTCATAGTTGATCCAGCTAAATTTTTCTAAGGATAAAAAATGGTAACTCTAAAAAATGGAAATATATTTAACACCAAAGCAGGCACTATCGTAAATACAATTAACTGCGTAGGTGTCATGGGTGCTGGTATAGCCTATGAGTTTAGGCTGCGCTATCCTGAGATGTTTGCGAGATATGTCAAGCTTTGTAGCGAGGATAACCCAAATAAAATAGATATAGGCAAGCTATGGCTATATAAAGCAAATGATGGACGACAAGTGCTAAATTTCCCTACCAAAAAGCACTGGAGAGATCCATCAAAAATGAGCTACATAAAAGCTGGCCTTGAAAAATTTGCAAATACCTATGCGAGCAAAAATATCGATAGTGTCGCGTTTCCTCTTCTTGGTGCTGCAAATGGCGGACTTGATAAAGACGAAGTTATAAATTTGATGATGAAATTTCTAGAGCCTTTAGAAATAGAGTGTGAAATTTGGGAATTTGACGAGAGCGTAAGTGATGATTTGTATGATGATTTTGCACTAAATTTTGATATCAACGAGCTAAAAAAGCAAACCAAGGTCCTAGGCGTAAAAAATATAAGATTTCAAGCTATCAAAGATGCGATAGATAGTGGGCTATATCACTCGCTAAGCTCTTTACTAAAAGCTCCTGGCATAGGTGATAAGTCCCTTGAAGCATGTTTTAGACTGGTTAAAAGCATGCCTCAAAGGCTATTTTAGAGTAAATTTTTACCTTCTTCTATCTTTTTTATGATCTTTTGTTTTAGCTCCACTGGGGCTAAAATTTTAACGTATCCCAAAAACTCCATTATAAAAAACTCTATCTCTTTAAGATCCGTAAAATGATAACTAACCACGATCGCCCCGTCTGACTTGTGCTCTATGATCTTTTGTGATCGAAAAAATTTTTTTCTCTCAAACAAAAAGGCCTTTTTTGGGCTGATCTCGAGCTGTACTTCTACAAGCGAGCTTCTCCACTCATGAGAAAAGACCGCAAACGGCGTCTGGATATTTTTTATAAAGTCGTCGATGTTGTAGTCGTGGTTAAATGTTTCGCCTTTGATAGCCTCTAAATTTACTATCCCAGCTATCCTAAAAAGTGAAAAATCATACTCGTTGTTGCTATTTGCCAGATATAAATTTTCATTGATTAGCAAAATTTTATATGGCTTCACCTCTTTAAATTTTTTGCTATTGGATCTGCTTGTAGGCGTATACTCAATTGCGAGCTTTTTTCTATAGCGTATTGCATCTTCTAGTGTTTTTATGACGCTTTTGTCTAGCTCTGTCTCGATCGGACTCGTGATAAAGTCATAAACGTCCAAAGACTCGTTTATAGCTTGAGATATAGCCGTTTTCTTACTGGTTTCATTAAATTTTTGAGAGTTTTTGGCAAGCATTGTGTAGATTATCTTTAAGACATTCCTCTTTCTCTCATCAAGTAGATCATCAAGTAAATTTGTATTGATAGCCTGGTAGCAGCCAGGATCTGTGCGCTTTATCTCTATCTCACCAAATACACTTTTTATAGCATCAAAGTCTCGTCTTATGGTTTTGTAGTTTAGTCTTGGGGTTTCATCTTTTTCATTTATCCATAGCTCGTCTTGTGCAGTGTCGATTATTTCGCCACGATTTAGCTTTTTAAGTAGCCATAGTATCCTGGTTTGTGCGTCCATTACTTTATCCTTTATATTCTCTAAAGTTTTTTATGAATTATACACAATATGTCCATACACTCTTTTATAATTCTCCCAACAAAACAAAATAATTCAACACAAAGGGGCCAAAATGGGAAAAGGTTATTCACGTTCTTATTCTTCATCATCTTCAAGCAGATCTTACTCATCTGCTCGTGCTAGTCAAAAAGTGGGTCAAAGCTTTGGTGGCTATACCAAAGTCCAAACCACTAAGGGCACATTTCGCATGAAGCCAACTTCTAAATAGTTGGCCCATGCAGCCATGAAGCAAAATTCATGGCTCATTTGAAGTAGTCTATGTAAAAACAAAATAATTCAACACAAAGGGGTTAAAATGGCAAAATGCTATTCACGTTCTTATTCAAAGTCTTCTTCATCGTCTTCAAGCAGGTCTTACTCATCTGCTCGTGCTCACCAAAAAGTGGGTCAAAGCTTTGGTGGCTATATCAAAGTCCAAACGACTAAGGACACGTTTCGCATGAAGCCAACTTCTAAATAGTTGGCCCATGCAAGCCATGAAGTAAAATTCATGGCTCGTTTTCGTAGCTTTTATTTATCTACGCAAATCACAAAAACCTATCATCTCACATCTTCTTATCTAAATTTATTCAACAAGCATATAAGCACTACACATTTTTTTATAACATAAAGCGCCTACGCTTTGTCATTTTTTATTAATCCCCTTGATCGGGTCAAATTTGTTTAAATTTTTATGCCCTATCGTGATTTTTCTAAGAGCAAGAAAATGGTTTCAATCCCCTTGATCGGGTCAAATTTGTTTAAATACTTACCGACAGAGGTTGGTATTGGCTTAAGGTAGATATAGTTTCAATCCCCTTGATCGGGTCAAATTTGTTTAAATGTAGATGGTAAGAAATACTATATCGACAGCAATACAGTTTCAATCCCCTTGATCGGGTCAAATTTGTTTAAATACTTACCGACAGAGGTTGGTATTGGCTTAAGGTAGATATAGTTTCAATCCCCTTGATCGGGTCAAATTTGTTTAAATGCGTTGGGATGAAGTCCGCAATATTAGCGCTGTGTCATATTGTTTCAATCCCCTTGATCGGGTCAAATTTGTTTAAATTAAACCTCATCATGAACGACGAGCTTTTAGATGCTTTAAAGTTTCAATCCCCTTGATCGGGTCAAATTTGTTTAAATTCCTTCCAGGATGGCACTTGGATCGAAAGATCCGAATAGTTTCAATCCCCTTGATCGGGTCAAATTTGTTTAAATTTTTTATAAAAGGATCAAAAATGACAAAATTAAATTTTGTTTCAATCCCCTTGATCGGGTCAAATTTGTTTAAATTGACTATGAACCAGAGTTAATCAACTACATACCAGTGTTTCAATCCCCTTGATCGGGTCAAATTTGTTTAAATTATTGAGGTAGTTGCTTAAATATAGTAATGTTAAAATGTTTCAATCCCCTTGATCGGGTCAAATTTGTTTAAATCTAAGATCGCATATTAATCGTAATGTGCCAACCTTATACGTTTCAATCCCCTTGATCGGGTCAAATTTGTTTAAATATAGGGTGGTAAAATTTCTAGGCTCCGACCTAGAATGTTTCAATCCCCTTGATCGGGTCAAATTTGTTTAAATTTAAATGGTGCTACTAGCTCCTTCTCAATTGGCACTATTCCGTTTCAATCCCCTTGATCGGGTCAAATTTGTTTAAATGATGAGAATGATGCTGATTATTTCAGCATGGTTCTGTTTCAATCCCCTTGATCGGGTCAAATTTGTTTAAATTTCTTTTCATCTCTAATAAGAATATATAGTAACTCTGTAGTAAAGTTTCAATCCCCTTGATCGGGTCAAATTTGTTTAAATATTATATTTTTTTAAAGGAACCAAAATGTCAAAAAGTTTTTGTTTCAATCCCCTTGATCGGGTCAAATTTGTTTAAATAAAATCTGCCAACCAACAGTTTTTACCGCAGTCCAATGTTTCAATCCCCTTGATCGGGTCAAATTTGTTTAAATCTTTGTAAAATACGGTAACAAAGTAGACGCTTATTTTTGTTTCAATCCCCTTGATCGGGTCAAATTTGTTTAAATGGGGATATAATTTCCCTTGAGTGTTACAACACCCAGAACGTTTCAATCCCCTTGATCGGGTCAAATTTGTTTAAATAGCCTAAAAGACTATTTTTGCAAAGGAAAAATTAGCAAAATTATTTAAGAAACCGGCTTTAAAGATACCTAAAATTCGTGAAAATCTCAAAAAAGTTCGCAAATGTATATGTATTTAAAAATACTAACTCCATAAAATTAACAATGATAAGTGAAAGAACCCCTAAATTTAGGTATTTGTCATCTTAAAAAAGTTCGCAAATCTCTTTTAAAAATTTCAAATTTTATAGGTTTGCGAACTTTAAGCGGTATATAAGTTTCGCAAGGTCCTAAAATAGGCTATCCTAAACTTAGGCATAACTAAAAGTTCGCAAATGTATGAGAGATATTTTGAAAAAACTAGATTTGCGAACCTATTTCGCGAGATTTTAGCTAAAAAGGGTCAAATTTCAGCTAAAAAAGTTCGCAAATCAAAAATCCAAAAGAAATTTAAGAATGACATAAGCTAGACAAAGAGCTCTTGCATCTCAAAGATACCTTTTTTATCGCATAGCTCAAAGCTTTTTCCTACGCAGTTTTCGCATAGTCTGTAAAATCTAAGGCTATCTGTTTTGTCATTTAGCAAAGCTTTGGCGGACTTTATCAGTTTTTTGAGCTTGGCTTCATTTAGCTCGCATTCAAAGACGCTAAAATTTACGCGGTAGCCGATGCCTTCAAGGATGTCTGAGAGCTTTTTGCGATTTTTATCGCTTTGTATGTCGTAGGCTATTACAAATTTCATTAGAATTTCCCTACAAAAGGTCTATAGCTTTTGCTCTCGCCGTTTACGAAGCGAGCTAGTTCGTAGCACTCTTGCATGATTATGTTTTCGCATTTGCATGACTCCTTTTTCCACATAGTGTAGCTGCCGAGTTTTTCTTTCATATTTTGCGCTATGAGCTTTTTAGAAGCGTCGGTGAGAAGCCCTTCTTTGTTTAGTGAGATGGGCTCATCTTTGTTTAGCATCGAAACGATGACTCTATCTACCATAAATGTCCTAAACTGCTCTATCATGTCAAAGACTAGGGTCGGCTTTGTGCTGTCAAGCGCATGTAAAAATGAGATATGTAGGCTAAGACCTGCTAGATATAGGCACTCTTGAACCTTGGAGTAAAGTATGGCGTAGGCGTAATTTAGTGAGGAATTTACGATATCTTTGGCGCCAAATGTTATGCGCTTCTCAAATTCTAGCGGTAATATACTCTTTATGCCGTCCCAGTAAATGGCAGCAGCCGAGCCCTCAAATCCCATGAGCTCGTTTGTGTTTTTGACGTATTTTAGCTTTCTTTCTAGGATATTTTCTAGTTTTAGGATGTGTGGAGTTAGAAATTTATGGTATTTATTTAGGTATTTTAGATAGTTGGTTTGGTTTCTTATCTTTGCCTCGACAAAAGAGGTGGCGAGATATAGCTGGGCTGGTGTGTTGAGGAGCATGGCTTGTTTGTGTGCTGTCTGTGTAGAGGTGCTATTGTAGGCTAGTAAGGTAGCGTATGGGACGTAGTGCTTGTCTATGAAATCGATGTGGATCTTTTCTCTTGCGCAGCGCCATATCACTGCAGAAGATAGTGAGATATGCTCGCTATCAACGATGATGCGGGAAATTTTAGAGATGGGAAATTCTTTATAAATTTTGCCGTATTGCTTTATGGTAAATTTATTTTTGCTAAGGCCTAGATAGACACCTATTTGGTTGATATGAAGCGTAGAATCCGAGGCGATCTTGGTGGCGTAGAAATTTCTCTTTTGGTTTATCTTGCGGGGCTCGTTTTCGTAGCTTTTTTGAGATAGGTATTTGTCATAGCCTTTTGTTATGGCTAGGGTTATCTTGTCTTTTATCTCGTTTTGACCAAACAACACTCCAAAGTCGATCTTTTCAAGATAGAGGGTGAACTCTTTTTTTGAATTTATAGTTTTGTTTTGCTTGTATAGGGCGATCTTTTGGGCTAAAGAGTCTATGAGATGCTCTTTTATCTGCATTATCTGCGGTGAGTTTGGCGGTATGATCTTTAGATAGTAGTTTTTAAGCGTAAGTAAAATGGCGTTTATCTCATCAATATAGTCTATGAAATTTGACTTTTCTTTGCTTGCAGAGTGTAAATTTGAGATGATCTTTTGAATTTTATCGTTATCTACGCAGCGGTTTTTACCAAAGAAACGAACGCCTAAGAAGACAAAACCGTCGTTTATGTTTACGACTTTGGTTTTTTCTTTATTAAGAGATAAATTTAGTAGTTTTAAAAAGTCATCTAGCTTTTGTTCAAATTCTAAAGCTTCGTCTTGTTCTGCAAAGCATACTATAAAGTCATCTGCGTATCTTATAAATTTATCTGTGGTCTTGATTATAAACCTATCCATCAGATCAAGATAGATGTTTGATAGCATTGGAGATAGTATATCGCCTTGGTTTACCCCGACTTTGTGCTCTTTAAAGTCGCGCTTTAAAAATCCACCGGTTTTTAAAAAGAGTGAGATAAGGTTTATGATCTTTGTGTCTTTTATGTGTTTTTGTAAAATTTGTAGTAGCTTGGAGTGGTTTACCGACTCGAAAAAGTCTTTTACGTCTGCTTTTAGTATCCAGCAGTCATTTTCGTTTATGAAGCTACTGGCTCTGTTTATGGCTTTGTAGGTTGATTTGTGTGGGCGGTAGGCGTAAGAATTTGATAAAAATGTCTCGTCGAAGTATGGACTAAGCTCTGAGTATAGGACCTTTTGAACTAGTTTGTCTTTTATAGAGGATATGCCTATGGGCCTTACGCCATTGCGATTTTCTTTTGGGATGTTTATCTTTCTTAGCGGTTCTGGCGTGTAAGTGCCATTTAATAGTGATCGTATGAGATGATCTGCGTTTTCGTCGAAGTTCTTTTTAAAATCAGCATATGAGATCTCGTCTAAACCCAAAGAATTTGCAGAAATTTCGTCAAATGCAGAGCTTAAAGCACCTTTTGTAAATATGTGTTCTAGGTTTTTAGTAAACATTTTAAATTTACCTTTTAAATGTGGTGTGGGTCGCTATATCCCCTGGAGCGGGTCAAATTTGTTTAAATAAAAAATTAAAAGGTGCGAAATTTGTGCATCAAAACTGTTTCAATCCCCTTGATCGGGTCAAAATTGTTTAAATGCCTGCTAACAAAGAGTTTTACGATGAGTATCACGGGTTTCAATCCCCTTAGTCGGGTCAAATTTGTTTAAATTACATAAGGTTTCAAGAGCCGGAGCTACCAGCTATAACGTTTCAATCCCCTTGATCGGGTCAAATTTAACAATGATAAGTAAAAAGAACCTATCTTAAATATCTTTAAAATCACGAATTTTCTAAATTTTAGCCAAAAAGATGGAAATTTAAACTAAAAACAAGAGCGATGAAGGTATGCACAAATATATAAAAAATAATAATTTTTAAATAAAAATCTAAAAAATATAAACATTTGTCTTTAAATCATATATAATAAGATAATTTTAAAATTGAGCATTGAAGTGAATAATGAAACTAATATGATTTTGACCTTTTCTAGCGATATAAGGGCGACAAGAGATAGTCTTGGCATGCTGATAAAACTACCAGAGCTTAATAAATTTATCCCCAAACTTAAAATAAATAGAAAAAATGCTCTAAAAAAGAGCATGGTGGGTGCGGTTTTAGACTATGTGAAGATAAGGAGTTTTGATGAGGTATGCCGAGCTTAGAGTGAAATTTGAGCCGTCACAAAAGCCGCCATTTTTTATCGGCTCGCAGGTGCGAGGAGCCTTTGGGTATGCGCTAAAAAGCGTAAGCTGTATAAATCACGCCCATAAGTGCGATGAGTGCTTTGCAAATGAGAGCTGTTTATACTACGACTTTTATGAGAAGAAAAATAGCTACCATAGATATAGGCTGGACTTTAAGTTAGGGGCTAAAGTGTATGACTTTGGCATAGTTTTACTAGAGAGTGCGTGTGAAAAACTACCATATATCACCTCTGCGGCATATATGATGCTAAAGAGATATGGACTTGGTAAAGATAGGGTTAGGTATGAGAAATTTGATATGTTTGTAAATGGTGAGGCGTGCTTGGCGGAGGATAAAATAAGCCTGCCTAAAGAGTATATAAGAGAATTTAGCTTTGATGGTGACGTGGGCGATGTCAGGGTCAAATTTATAACTCCGCTTAGGATAAAAAAAGATAATGTTTTTTTAAAAAATGACAATATAAGTCTAAAAGAGATACTAAACTCCATTTACCAAAGAAGGCTTGGCCTCTTTGGACAAGCTCACGAGGCGCTAGAGTGCGAGATAAGGGGTGAGATAACCAAAAAAGACCTAAAATACGTGGAGCTAACTAGGCGTAGCAATAGACAAAACACTACTATGAATTTTGGCGGCTTGACGGGGTCTTTAGAGATGAGGAGCGTTAGCAAAGAGTGTATGGAGCTACTAAAGCTAGGCGAGATAATAGGCGTAGGCAAGCAGACTGTTTTTGGACTAGGGAAAATAGAAACGGAGGATATGAATGAGCAAATTTAGCAGTTATTTTAATGATGAGTTTGTCTCTTTGGAGCAAGGATCTAAGAGTATAGATGAGATATTGCAAGATAGGATGTTTTTAATAGGCGGAGACTTTTACGGGATACAAAAATTTATATTTGACAACCTAGGCTCAAAAAACGCGGCTAAGGTACTAAGGGCAAAGTCTGCATTCTGCGAACTTTTCATGATGGTCTTGGCTAAATTTATCTGCCAAAAACTGGGCATAGATGAAAAATGTATCTTATCATGCACGGCTGGTAAATTTGAGATACTATCCCCTAAATTTGATGAAGCTGCTTTTAAAGAGATAAAAGGCGTTATAAATGCTTATTTTATAAAAAATTTCTTTGGCGTTAGCGGTGTTAGCCTATCTTGCGTGGAGTGCGAAAGGGCTGACTTTACGGAGCCTAAGCGATATAAAGAGCTAAGGGATAAGATCAGCAAGGCTGTGGAGCTAGAGAAATTTAAAAAGTTAAATTTAAAAGAGCAAGAACCGGTACTTTTTTATGACAAGGGCATAACAAATCAAACTCTTTGCAGGATCTGCAATATAAGAAAGATAGCTCACGACAAAGATAAATGCGAAATTTGTGCCGCCTTTGTACGTCTTGGCGAAAAGCTAGCTGGCGATAGTAAGAATATAAATAGCAAAGATATAGGCATAGACTTTATGGACGTGGATCTTGAGATAAGTGAAACTATAAGATCATACGTCGCTAAAAATGCGGGTAGCATAGTGGATTTTGAAGATCTGGCTAAAAAATCGCGCGGAGATAATGCGATCGCCGTGATAAAAGCCGACGTAGATAATATGGGAAATTTCATAAAACATAGCGATGTTACGCAAAACTTTGCAAATTTTGACACATTTTCAAAGGGGATAAATAATTTTTTCTCTTTATATGTGCCAAGAAAGATGAAAGAGAAATTTGAAAATAGCTACACGGTCTTTGCAGGAGGAGATGATCTGCTGATAGTTGGTAGCTACGATCAGATGATAGAGCTTGCTGTTTTTGTAAGGCAAGAGTTTATGAAATTTATAAAGACAAAGGATCTAAGCATTTCTTTTGGTATCGTTTTAGCAAAACCATCTACGCCTATAAGTTTTCTGGCGCAGACTAGTGAAAAGTGGCTGGAGAGCTCAAAAGAGATGAGTGGAAAAGATGCGATCACTATCTTTGGAGAGACTGCTAAGTGGGATAGCTATCTAAATGTCAGAAGTCAAATTTTAGATGAATTTACTAAATTTAATATAGACAATACAGCGTTTTTATATAGGCTACTTGAGCTTTGCGAGATGAGCAAAAAAGTATGCGAGGATGTGAAAAATACGATGTGGAAGTCAAAGCTAAGCTATAGCTTTACTAGAAATATGCAAAGTGGTGGTGAGATGAACGAGCTACTTCTTATGCTAAATAATGTGATAGAAAACAATCCAAAGGAGAGCAAGATGGCTATTTGTGAATACATATATAAAAGGAGAGAACGATGAGTGGATACAATAGAAGTGGCGGTGGCAACTATAATGCCGGCAATAAACCGCAAGCTGACTTTTTACCGCCGATAGTTTTGGACTACAAGAAAAATCCAAATTTGTTTGACGAAACAGCAAAGAGCGTCGCTGATCTAGTCTCTGCTAGAACAAAAGCTACTCAGATAAGAGCATTTTATGACTATATAATCGAGCTAGAGCAAAAGTCAAATAGTGAAGACTTCAGCGAAGTTTTGCCATTTGTAAAGATGCTAAATTCAAAAGCGGCTTACTCTAAGTCAAGAAAATGCTCAAGTGATGAATTTGTCGAGATGATAAATAAATGTGTAGCTCAGGTAAAGACAAAAGATGATCTAAGGGTATTTAAACTCTTTTTTGAGGCCGTTATAGGCTTTGCTAAAAAATAAGGAGAGAATATGAAAATTTTAACTTTAAAGGGACAAATAGAGCTTTTAAGCGGACTTCATATAGGTGGCGGCGATGATACTATGAAGATAGGTGGCATAGACTCGCAGGTGATAAAAGATATAAACACAAGTAAGCCTTACATCCCTGGAAGCTCGCTAAAAGGTAAAATGAGAAGCTTGCTAGAGTGGAATAATAGGCTGGTTGGATATGGTGAAGGAGAAGTATTTAACTCTAAAATTTTAGAAAAAGTACCAGAGCCAGATAAAAAAGCGGCACAAAATTTACTAAAAATTTTTGGCGATAAAGAGAATAAATTTGGCATTACTAGGATAAGCGTTGGGGATTGTTTGTTGTCTAGCGAGAGTGAAGGGCTAAAACTAAGCGAAGCAAAATATGAAAACGTGATCAACAGAGAAAGTGGAACTGCCGAGCATCCTCGCCAGATCGAGCGTGTGCCAGCTGGAGTGAAATTTGACCTTGTTATTAGACTAAAAGTTTTTGATGAAAAAGAGCCTTATAATGACAATGAAAACGAGCTAAAAGAGATGGTTGAGAGCGGACTTAAGCTAATACAAAACGACTATCTAGGCGGTAGCGGCTCAAGAGGTTACGGAAGGGTTGAATTTACAAATTTAAGGTGGGAATAATGACACTTTATAAAACTACCATAACACCCAAGTCAAATTTCACAACGCCACTAAAGGGTGATACTTTGTTTGGACAAATTTGCTGGGCGATCAGATATAGGCTTGGAGAAGATAGGCTAAATGAGCTACTAAGTGACTATGACAAAAAGCCATTTTTGATAGTATCTGATGGCTTTGCTGGTGGATATCTTCCAAAGCCTAGCATGCCAAGTCATCTTTTGGGCGAAAATTTGGAGCTAAAAAAAGAAAATAGAAAGAAAATTTGGCTTAGCATGGAGGATCTTCAAAGCGGAAATTTCAAAAACGCTAAAACAAGTGGCGAGGCTGGCTATGAACTAACAAAGAATGCAACGATCAAAAACTCCATAAACTACCATACGTTTACGACCGATGAGAGCGGTAAATTTGCGCCTTATGCTTTAATGGAGATGAAATTTAGCAAGCAAGATATCTACTTTTTGCTAGATGATAAATTTAAACTTGACGAACTAGAAAAAGTGCTTGAAGTTGTATCTAAAAGTGGATATGGCAAGAGAGCTAGCATAGGCAAAGGAGCGTTTGAGTACAGAGCGTTTGAGAAGGTGTCTGTAAAAAAGAACTCAAATGCCTTTATGACGCTTAGTCCAGTCGTGATAGATGATGAAAATTTAAAAGAATTTTACTATGAGCCATTTACTAGATTTGGCAAACATGGTGGAGGGCTTGCAAGCACAAATCCTTTTAAAAGCCCACTCCTAATGGCAGATAGCGGTAGCGTGGTGATATATGATGAAATTTGCGAAAAAGAGTATATAGGAAAGGCTATAAGCGGACACTCTACAAACGCAAACACAGTGCACCAAGGATATAGCATACTAATAGCTACGGAGATAAAAAATGCACAATGAAACTAAAAACTATAAGATCAAACTAAACCCTATAAGCCCTATACATATAGGTACTGGAGAGGCCTATGAGCCTATGAACTACGTCATAGATAGAGGCGCGGATGATAAATACTATATGTATGTTTTTGATGAATTTGAGTTTTTTAAAAAACTTGACGATAAGTCTAAAGATGAATTTATGAAAATAGCCTCAGACACTACTAGTGATGGCATATTGAAGCTGCAAAAATTTATAAAAGAGAAGAGTTCTTTGGCAAAA
The DNA here is from genome assembly GCF_902460575.1 of Campylobacter concisus. GTDB lineage: Bacteria > Campylobacterota > Campylobacteria > Campylobacterales > Campylobacteraceae > Campylobacter_A > Campylobacter_A concisus_AW. The sequence continues at coordinate 646,710 of NZ_CABPUY010000003.1, forward strand.
AAGGTCTCTTACTACAAAATGCAGGCACTAAAAAACATCGCAGAAGACTATAATGACAAAATAGGCAAGGTAGTTCAAAGAGAAGGTGGTGGCAAAAAAGTCATAAACCAACTAGTGGTCGAAAAGACACTTATATCTCCAAATTTAAAAAAAGCCATAATCCCAGGAAGCTCACTAAAAGGCGCTATAGCTACAGCTTTTGGTGAAATGCTTTATAAAAAGAGTAAAAGCTATGATACAAAAGAGTATTTTGGTGATTTTCTAGTGGCTGATAGTGAGGTGATAGAGTCACATACTTTTGCTTCTATTGCTACAAATATAAAAAGAAATAGGGCCTCAAGAGACCAAAATGCAAGTCAAGGCATACCAGTAAGATATGAGGCAATAAATTCAAAAAGCGAATTTAAAACAACATTTACGATAAAAAATAATAAATTTGGCATAGACGAGCTAATAAAAGCTTGCAACTCTCACTATATGCCGATATTTGCCTCTCAGTTTAGCTATGAAACGGACGAATTTACACGCGAAGGACTATCTGATAAATTTATTGAGAAATACGAGCATTTAAAACTTGAGGATAATCAATTTTTATTGAGAGTTGGAAAGCATAGTGGTGCAAGAGCCGTTACGGTAGATGGCGCGAGAAGGATAAAAATAATGAGAGGCAGGGAAAAACCATCTATCCAAGAGGAGGAGACCACAGCTTGGCTTATCAATAAACAGCCGTTTGGTTGGCTACTTTGTGAAATTTTAGAAGAGGATTGATCTTTTAAAAACAATGCAACCTAGTTTTTAATGCAGTCAGAGCTAAAAAGTTTTGAGTAGAACTATATCCACTTTCTCAAAAAGAGTTAAGCCATAGTGATGAAAATTTGATAGATATTTTAAGTGATGATATAGACTATTTGGTGCTAAAAAAAGATGATAACGACGGCTTATCTGAAAAGATCATAAACAGCGGGCTATTCAGAGATCGCAAAGATAATCTTAGAGAAATCAAAATATCTTTGGTTAGCTCATATTTTAACAACACCCTAAAAATTTTTGCTACTGGTGCCTAGATGATGATATGTTTGCATTACCGTTTGGTTTTATGGGGTGAGAGATGGCTAATAATTTGGCTTCTATAACAGCTTACGATAATCTACCTCTCCAAACCATCATATCCTGACTTTACATTTTGCTCTTTGCCCTCTATCTCATTTGATTGTTGTGTTGATTGCTCCACCCCAAAGTCCTTATCAAGTCCTTGACCATATAGCTCTTGCTTTGTTATTTTTAGTGAGCCAAACGATATATGATCATTTGCTAGAGAGATCTTATCT
>NZ_CABPUY010000003.1:652093-653973 GCF_902460575.1 Campylobacter concisus
GGAGGTAAAAAAATGAAAAGAATTTTAGTTTTACTTGTAGTTTTGTTTTCTATTGGGTTTTCCAAAGATCTTATTGAATCGGGAAGCGAAGCTTACAATAAAGGCGACTATCAAAAAGCTTGTGATAGTGGAAATGCTGAGGGTTGCTATAACTTAGGGGTTGCATACAACAACGGTCAAGGTGTAAAACAAGATTTTTACACTGCAAAACAATATTACGGGAAGACTTGTGATTTAGGACTTCAGTTGGGATGTGATAATTACAGAAGGCTAAATGAAAAAGGCTATTAAAATTTAGGCTCAAGACAAGTTAAGCAGATTCTCTCTTATCAATTTCAATAGATTCTAATATAAGTTTTCCTGTGTAGTTTTAGTATGCTATCTAAATTCACAATTCGCTTTTTTAAGGTGAAGTAAAAAATTCTCTTTACTTATACCTTTAAATAACGAGTCTTTGCTTCATAATTTACTAATCCGTCATAAGCCTTCCAACAATCAGAATAATATAGTAGAGTATCAAGATCACTGAACTCCGACAGTATAGGCATTAGTTCATTTGTAGGGCAATTTTTAACTATCCCAGAATAGACCTTACCATCTCTTTTAAGCATACCAAACACTGGTGTTTTATTTGCCATTCCTCTACCTCTTTTGTCTCTTGCTCTTTTAGTCCTGAAGTAGCTTTCGTCTATTTCAATCTCACCGTTAAATTTACTTATTTTTTGCACCCTTTTGATACAAGAATTCTAATCTCTTAGAATTTTATTTGTAGAATTCCTAGAAATTTTATAGATTTTGGCTATCTTTATGACTTCTAAATCTAAAGAAAAATATTTCAAAATCTCAGGAAATTTCTTCTCTGAAATTTGGTAACGATAGATATACTTATTTTTTAATTTCACTACACTCGTTACTTTTTAGGAACATCAGTAGGATCATAGTTAAAAACTCCTTTTAAAGTTTTTAACTTGTTTTGAGCCTATAGTTATTTGTGATGTTTTTTAAAATTATACTAAAGACGATAACAGTCTTTGCTACGTTACTTCTTGTTGTAATTACTGGATACAAATTTTTTTCTATTAATTTTGATATATTGAAAATTTAACTTGGTGATATGATAGTTTGTATAGTATTTGTATGTAATATAAAAAATAAAAAGAATGACGTAAATTATTTATAAAAAGGACTATACTTTTGAAGCAGTATTTTAAAAAATTTACACAAAAACATGCTAAAATTACCTCAAGCTTAAAAATTTGTTACATAAATTTTTATTTTGCTTCAAACATTAAGCTATATTTAATGAAAGGTGACTGCAATATAAAATTGTAGAAACATCGTAGTTTAGGTATTTATGGTGTCACGGGGGAGACTTGAACTCCCGACCTCCGGCTTATGAGACCAGCGCTCTAACCAGCTGAGCTACCGTGACAACTTAAAATAAGTTTTGGATTATACAACCTAAGAACTTATTTTTAGCTAAAATTTATCTCACACAAATTTTATAGATAAAAAAGTAAATTTGACTGCAAAAGCAGCCAAATTTATTTAAGCTTTTTTAGTGAAAAATCCAACGTAAATAGCGTAGATAAAGCCGATCAATACGGCATACGGGGCAAAAGGTGTGATGCCAGCTCCTGAGCTTGCAAGCACGAAGTTATGACTTATCGCAGCTCCAGCTCCCATGCCTAAAACAAATACAGCTGAGCTTAAATTTCCAGCTCCCATTTGCACTAGATGTTTGCCAGGGCAGCCGTAGCTTAGACTAAAGCAAAGACCAGCGAGCGTCATACCAAGGAAATTCCAAAGCATATCATTGTGAGCGATAGGTTGTCCTTCAAAGCCAAATTTATATTGATTTAGCACTAAATTTGTGATGC
>NZ_CABPUY010000003.1:654060-660056 GCF_902460575.1 Campylobacter concisus
CTATGCCATAAAACATCGAAAAGTCACGCTCGAAAATTTTACTGATAGCTCCCACTGAGCAAAATTTACTTCTTTGCATAAATGCACCGATGACAATGGCACAAATAAGCGAGATAAATAAATTTGCATGCTGTGAGCCTGGGCCTTTTTCTGAGCTAAATAATGCGCCATTTTCGCCAAGTTTTAGGCCAAAGATAAGTGCTAGTAAAAGCAAAATAGCAATAATCAGTGGCAAAAACCCGATAGCTTTTGCAGTGGTTTCACTCTCAGGTAAAATGTAGCCATTTTTCTTAAAAGCTCGTCCCACAAAGACGCCAGCAAATAAGCCAACAACGCCAGCAATAGCGGTCATATCTCCGCCTCCAAGACGCAAAAATGCTCTCCAAGGGCAGCCTAAAAATATGAGGCAGCCTATCATCGCAAACACGCCTAAGAAAAACCTAGAAAATGCCGCACTGCCAGATACTGGAGTGAAATTTCTACTCCAAAGCATGCTAGCTAGAAAGCCTCCGATGATAAGCCCTAAAATTTCAGGCCTTAGATACTGAACGACTTTGGCCTGGTGAAAGCCAAGCGCACCCATGCTATCTCGTAAAAAGCAAGCCGCGCAAACGCCCATGTTTGCTGGGTTGCCAAAATGAACGAGCACTGGAGCAAGTATGCCAAGGTTCGCACCTGCGATGATGTAAAGCAATGTTTTGTTCATGTAAATTCCTGTGTAAAGGTAAAACCCGACCGGTTTCTTAAACGACATTTTAATAATCATTAAATAAAACAAAGATTAATTTTTTTAAGAGCAAAGTGGATAGAATATGCAAAAATTTCATAAAAAGGATAAATGATGAAAGATTTTATGAGCTATGCAGATAGCCTGAAAATTCTAAAAGATACGATAAATGCGTGGGAAAAGGTCGAAAAAGTAGCCATCACAGATGCGCTTGATAGAAATATCGCCTATGATGTCACAGCCGCTGAAAACTACCCAGCAAAGCCAGTTTCGGCGATGGACGGCTACGCTTTTGCCTTTAAAGAGGGTCTAAACGAGCTTGAGCTCATCACCGATCTGCCAGCAGGTAGCGACAAAGGGCTACATGTGGAGGGTAGCAAATGCGTCAAAACCTTCACCGGCTCATTAATGAGCGAAGGCACCGACACTCTTGTGCCAGTTGAAAACGTCGAGGTTAGCGGCTCAAAAATAATCATCAAAAAGAGCGTGCCAAAGGGCTTTGCTGTGCGAGCAGTGGGCGAGAGCTACAAAAAAGGCGAAATTTTAATAAAAAAAGGCACACGTCTAACCTACGCTGAGATCGCGCTTCTTGCCGAGCTTGGCGTCTTTCACGTAAGTGTATTTGTCCGTCCAAGAGTGGCGATACTAGCAACTGGTAGCGAGATAAAAGACCTTGGCGAGCCACTAGAAAACCCAGCGCAAATTCACAGCTCAAACCACGTAGGTATCGCTATGCAGATACGCAAAATGGGCGCAGAGCCGATCATCTGCGAGATCGTAAGAGATAAGGCTGAGCTTGTTAAAAAAGCGATCATAAATGCACTAAAATCAGCTGATATCTTGGTAACAACGGGTGGTATCAGCATGGGAGACTATGACTTTGTAAAGGGCGCTTTAAATGAAAATTTTAGTCTCATCATCGAGGGTGCTGCGATAAAACCAGGCCGCCACATCAGAGTGGCAAAATCAGGCGACAAATACATCTTTGCGCTGCCGGGATTTCCGTATTCGGCGATGGTTATGTGCGTGCTTTATGTAAGAGTGCTTATAAACACTTGGTTTAGCCAAGAAGAGCCAAAGATCACGGCGATAATGGACGAAGACTACAAAAAACGCTCGCCATTTTTGGAATTTACAGCGGTAAATTTAGAAAACAGAGATGGCAAGATCTTTGTAAATTTAAACGGCAAAAAGCTTGGTAGCTCAGCGATCGTAAATAACCTAACAAACGAAGCTGCACTGCTTATCATCCCTAAAGAGACAGAATTTATCGCAAAAGGTGAAGTGGTAGAAGTTTTAAAGATGCCTTGCTAAGGGTAAATTTATAGCCCTTGAAGCACTACGACGTCGGTTATCTCGGCGTCTTTTTCTATCTTAGCGTCTAGCCCTTTGGCTATTTTTATAGTGATATCTTTTGTTTGATTTGGCGTTAGAAAGATCAAATTTCTAACGTCGTTTTCGTATTCGCTAAGTCTTTCGTAGTAGCCGTTTATGCCGTGCTTGCTCTTATACTCTGGCTTTATGAAATTTAGTCTAAAAACATCTGCGCCATACTTTAGCGAGTACTCTTTAAATTCATATTTTCTTTGGCTAGTAGTCTTGAAATTTTCATTAAATAGCTTTAAAAGTGCCTTGTCGCTAACGTCTCTTGCGTCACTCTCTTTTAGCACGATCTCGTCGGCTCCGTTTGGCTCTTTGTACTCGGTGCCGTTTATAGAGTATATGGCGACGTGCATGTTATCTCTTTGCGATGCAGCACTCTTCATGAAAAACCTTAGCCTTGGATTTTGCGTGATCTGCACCTCTTTTGGGGCTACTTCATTGCCGTTTGCATCAACGTATTTCACCCCCTCAAATGTAAGTAAATTTGACTTTTTAGCTATGGATAGCGCGCAGCCTTTATCACTTAAGCAGTGATGAACTAGGTCTTGCATAAGAGCATGGTTGTCATTTACTCTTTTAGCACTTAGTGCGCTCTTTGGTACGTGTGCTACGCAGGTGCATGGCGAATTTGCCGAGCAGCCAACTATCGGCGAGCCTAAGAAGTCTTGACCCAGTATGAGCGGTATGCCATTAGATGTGATACTCCTGCCAGCTTTGCTTTTTAGCACCACTTGGCCACCATGCGGGCAAGTGATGATGTCGTCTTCTATGACTGGGTGAGCTGTGAAATTTGTAGCTACTGCACCAGAAGGCATGCTTTGATGATTTACCGCCTCTCTATCTTGTGCTTGCTTCTCTTTTTCCTCATCATTGTTAGCTCTTTTTAGCTTTATATCCAAGCTACCCCTATCTATATCATACCCAAGCACCCTTATGCTTGTGTTTTTATTTGTGATATCAAGAGAGCCTTTAGAGCTTTCATCATCTCTTGGGCTAAAGTAGTAAAAAGGCTTTTGCTCATCTTTGTTTTCATATAGATCGTGCTCTTTTTCATCTTTGAAATTTGTAAAGCCAAATTTATAGTCTTTAGCTTCATTTGCACCTTTTAGAAGTGTAGCGTTTAAGAAAAGATCGACCTTGTAGTTTTCTAGAGTATCTATATCAAATTTATCTCTTATCTTGTCATATATCCTTTCAATATCCACTATGTCTTTATCTTTTGTAAATATAGCAATGCTCTCTTTATCTTTATCCACATATACGCTAGAACTAGCTGATAAAAAGCCAAATTTTATCTCGCCTCTATCTTTTACGTCGTATAAATTTATAGAGCCACTCTGCGTGCTGTTGTCAAATAAAAGAGAGTAGGTCTGCTCTGATCTTTTCATAAAGTATGCCTTCTCATCTTGCGATGAAAGAGACCTTGTGAAATTTGACGTATAGGTGTAGAGCTTGCTAGCTTCAGCCTTGGTAGCAGTGATATCACTAGAGCTCTCATCTACTACCTTGTATGTCCTGCACTTGTGCATAGCTCTTTTATCTTCTATGCTTTCACATCCGTTTTCTTTAAATTTCTCAACTTCATCTTTGCTTATTATATTTGTGTATCGCTTCTTGTCACTAAGCTTAAATATATCTTCTATTATTAAGGCTTCTTGCTCGTCTTTTAGGTAGTGATCTGTGCGTATATCTAAGTCGTGTTTTATGTTGTTTATAAGTATAAGTAGTAGCCAGTTTTTGTTTTTGTTATATGTAATGGGCGAAATGGTGGCTTTATTGTCCATGTTGAAATTTACGCTATTGTATTGCATAGATAAATTTGTATCTAGATCAAATATAAGCTTATAGTTTTGCTCCATAAATTCATTTAGATATAAAAACGTACCTTTTAAGCTAACATTTTTTGTCTTTTCGTCATTATCTTTTTCCTTTAAAAGATATGAGAAAAAGTATAGTGTAGTAGCCGTATATGTAAGAAAGTGCGAGCTTATACTTATATCTGTTTTTGGTATCGCATCTACGTTGCCTATATTTATTAGCACCTCATTGCCATTTATATCAAGCCCAAGGTCTTGTATAGCGTTTTCATAGAGTTTGTTGTTAAAGGCTAGGCTATCATTATCAGTCTTTGCGTGGTATATGTTATTAAAATTTAAAGGTGCTGGTAGGTAGGTGTGGTCTTTGTATCCAAGTGATATATTTGTGTAAAGCTTTTGTTTAATGTTGATGATATTTTTGGCTTTGTCTAGCAAATGTGGCTCATTTAAAGCCGTATCACCTATAAATAATGCATCTGAAATAGTTTCCGTGGTATAGTCTTCTTCTCTTTTAATTTTACTTAATAATCCAGGGGAATTAAATGTATAAATTTCATCTATATATTCTGGAAAGATAAAAGCACACGCTTGGGTAAGAAAACCGCCTAGAGAGTGACCACATATATTTATCTTTTCGTTCTCTTTTAAGATAGGTATAACATTATCTAGAAAGAAATTTATTAAAGAATTTACTTGAGTTGGTACGTGCCCACTAGCTAGCATTATATCAGCCCAAATGTCTGCTGGTTCTTCGGTTAAATTCATTTCAGTGCCTCTAAAAACCAATATCCTTTTATCATTGTCTTTTGTATCTTCAAAGAGCGTAGCACTAAAACCTTCATTATCATTTTTTTGATGTTTTAGAAGTATAAATCTTGATGTAAATTTTTTAGTACGTTCTGAGATTTGGTGGTAGCCTTCTTCGTTTATAAATATACGCTGTGAAATTTCACCATTTTTTTCCTGAACGGCAATAAAGTTTTTAATGTTATTCGAGATTTTTATATATGTATCTTCTTCTCCGAATTTAAAATTTGGTTTTTTAATCGTTAAATCCTGCATAAATCTAGCTTCAACACAAAGGGCATAGGCGGTAGGTATCTTTTTTACTTCGGTAGTAACATTACCTTGTTCGTCTGTCTTTATGGATTTGATTTCTTTTTCGTACAAAAAATTTACATTATCCGCATAATCCCATCTAGGATTTGGCGTCTTTAAAATTTTCTCATTATAAAATTTATCTGAAAAACTCCAAATTTCATTCTCATCTATGTATTCAAAAAAAGCATAACTAACATCAGCTATATCAGCATAGTCTTTTATCTTATTTACCATATCTTTGTTGGTTAAATTTTTAATAGTATTCATCTATTTATCCTTATCTGAAGTGCTGACTTTTTCAAATTTATTGTTTATAAATTCAAATCTATTTCCGCCAAGCACATAGCTATAATAAATTTCTTTAAATCTTATTCCACTTGCTTCATCTCCAAATAATCCAAATTTAGCAACTTTATAAGAATATGTTACGGATAGTGATATAGGCACTATCTCGTTATTTTCTACATAAAAATATATAAAAGACATGCTAGGTTTAAATTTATTATAGTCATCGCCTATGTAATTAACTATTAGATCACTATATCTTTCAGGTATCCAAGCTTGTTTTTTGAAATCACTTCCATAATCTCTTGTGGTAACGTAGTATTTTTTACCATTAGACAACGTCTGAATAGGCACCGACTGTTTTTCTGCAGTATCTTTTATAAATTTATCTTGTGCTTCACCATCGCTATCGGTATTATATCTTTGCCTAAATTTTTCTTTATTATTGTTCCAAACTTTGTTTAAAAAATATCCATCAGTAGTAACCTGTTTTTTAACAACAAGCTCACACTCGTTTGTTGTTTTGGTGGTGTAGCAATCTCTTAACTCTTTTATCTCTTCCTCTCTCTTATCTATCTCTTTCTCTAGCTTCTCATCAAATACATAAACACCACCATATTTCTTAGCAATGCTCTCTTGTTCGCTAGTTAGATCAGAAATTCTTATAAAGCCATTAAAATAAG
>NZ_CABPUY010000003.1:660869-676080 GCF_902460575.1 Campylobacter concisus
AGCAGATAAAAACTATAAATTTGACTTTTTTCATCATAAATCCTTTTAAATTTAAAACTATACAAGATAGAAAATTTCTTTTAATTTTATTGTGATTATATTTATAATATTATTAATTTATTATGCCTAGTTAAGGTTTATTAATTACAAAATTTATCCGAAAAACTCCAAATTTCATTCTCATCTATATACTCAAAAAAGGCATAACTAACATCAGCTATATCAGCATAAACTCTTAGCTTATCTACCATATCTTTATTTGTTAAATTTTTAATAGTATTCATTTATTTATCCTATTAATCTTTTTAAATTTATTGTCTATCAAGTAAAAATAGTTATCTCCAGCTACATTTATATATCTGTTTTTGGTAAATTTTATTCCACTTGCTTCATCGCCTGAAAGTGTATATGTAGTTTCTACAACGTAGTAGTCTAAACTTAGATCAATTACTCTTACTTCATCATTATCATCTACATAAAAATAGCCCAAATCATAAGATGGTTTAAATTTTTCATAATCTTCACTGCCAATAAATTCTTTTATTTTATCTTTGTAAATTTGTGGAGTTTTTATTTTCTTTCTAGTTTCATTTTCATAATCAATCCATCTAAGGTAATATCTCTTTCCATTAGACAATCTATTATAAACATGATACGTTTTATCTACTATCTCATCTATAAATTTACCTTTGGCTCTTTCATTTATATTTATGCAAGCATGCTCCATTTTCATTATGTCCTTGCCAGCAGCTACAAATTCATCATATTTTTGCTTGCAAAATTTATCGTTAAAGATATCTTGCATAACCATATCTATATAATTATTTTTATTGTTATTAAATTCTTGAAAAAATTTGCTTTGATTATTATCTAGCTCTTGTTTTATCTCTTGATATAGGTTTGATCTTTTTGCTCTTATATCTTTGTTTAGCTCCTCAAGCTTATCTATCTCTTTCTCTAGCTTCTCATCAAATACATAAACACCACCATATTTTTTAGCAATGCTCTCTTGTTCGCTAGTTAGATCAGAAATTCTTATAAAGCCATTAAAATAAGCAAGTGGTAGCAGTATAAACAAGCAGATAAAAACTATAAATTTGACTTTTTTCATCATAAATCCTTTTAAATTTAAAACTATACAAGATAGAAATTTCTCATAATCTTATTGTGAATATATTTATAATATTATTAATTTATTATGCTTAGTTGGGGTTTATTGATTATAAAATTTATCAGACACACTACAAATTTCATTTTCGTCTATGTATTCAAAAAACGCATAAGTAACATCGGCTATATCAGCATAGTCTTTTATCTTATTTACCATCTCTTTGTTGGTTAAATTTTTAAGAGTATTCATTTATTTTTTCCTATTTATTTATCTTTTGAAATTTGTTGTTTGATAGATAAAATTTATTATCTCCAATTAGTCTTTGAGTACTTTCTTTGGTAAATTTTATTCCACTTGCTTCATCTCCATATAGTCCAAATGTAACTTCTGTATAAAGTGTAGAAACTCCTATGCTTATAGGTATAATGGTGTCGTTGTCTATATAGAAGTATCCTAAATTTATGCTTAGATAGTTTTCATATTTATCATAGTCTTTGCCCATAAATTCTTTTAGTTTTTCTTCATAGTTATTCAGAATTTTGTAGTTATCTATTTTTATATTGTCTCTTCTTGAGTAGTACTTTTTCCCATTAGATAAAACTCTAGGTAATTTTTCATTCATAATAGTTTGGTCGTTTAAGTCAAAATCCCTATTATTGTTTTTAAAGAAATCATCAAGGTATTTATCCCTCTCTTCTTCTCTCTTATCTATCTCTTTCTCTAACTTCTCATCAAATACATAAACACCACCATATTTTTTAGCTATGCTCTCTTGCTCACTAGTTAGATCAGAAATTCTTATAAAGCCATTAAAATAAGCAAGTGGTAGCAGTATAAACAAGCAGATAAAAACTATAAATTTGACTTTTTTCATTATAAATCCTTTTAAATTTTCACTATTGTCTTATCTTTTGCTTTAAAGTCTTATTGTGATTAGTTTTTGTGGTGGTTTTAAATTTTAAAAAGCAGGGAGAGCTCCCTGCTGTGGTTATTTCTCTTCGTTTGTTTTGATATAAGCGTAGTCAGAAATTTTAGTCCACTCTCTTGCTTTTTTAAGGAAAGCTCTTTGAGACTCGACGATCTCTTTAAATAGTGGATCTTTTGCGCTCTCTTCATCAAGTAGCTCATTTGTAGCCTTTTTAAGAGCTGCGATGACCTCTGGTGGGAAAGATTTTACTTGGATGTCTGGGTACTCAGCTTTCATCTTGTCCCAGTACTCTACGTTTGCGTAAAATACCTTAGTATTCACATCTCTTGCCACTTCAGCAGCAGCCGCTTCAAAGATCGCTTTTAGATCATCTGGAAGTTTTTCATACGCATTTTTGTTGAAGAAAAACTGAGTTTCGCCATCTGGCTCTTGCCAGCCTGTGTAGTAGTATTTTGCCACTTTGTGAAAGCCAAGCGCCATGTCGTAAGCTGGGCTAACCCACTCGACTGCATCGATAGTGCCCATCTCAAGCGCCATATAAAGCTCGCCTGTTGGGATAGTGTTGATGTTTGCGCCAAGTTTAGCGTAAATTTCACCGCCAAAGCCTGGGATCCTGATCTTTAAGCCTTTGATATCATCAACTGACTTGATCTCTTTTTTAAACCAGCCGCCCATTTGCATGCCAGTGTTGCCAGCTCTAAAAATTTTGATGTTATATGGGTCAAAAACTTTCGCCTCTAGCTCTTTGCCGCCGCCAAATTCATACCAAGCTGTTTGCTCGTCGGTATTCATCATAAATGGCGTTGCTGTAAAGAACATTGTCTTAGGGTCTTTGCCTTTGTAGTAGTAGCTAGCTGTGTAGCCGATGTCGTACTGACCGCTCTTTGCAAAGTCAAGCATCGCAAAAGGTGACTTGTGCTTTGACGGGTAGTCGATCCTGATCTCGATGCGGCCGTTACTCATCTTTTCGACCTTCTCTTTTAGCTCTTTTGGCACGTCACCAAGCACTGGCATAGTGCTCTCCCATGAGGTTGCAAGCTTGAGCTTATAGACTTTGTCATCTCCCATGGCAGCGCAAGCAAGAGCTGCTAGGCCAAGAGACGCTAATAAAAATTTATTCATACTCTCTCCTTTAAAAATTTTGCATATTATACAAAAAATTTACATTATTAAATTGTGTTATAATCGCAAAAATCAAATTACAGGGCATAAAAATGATAAAAAAGACTAAAATTGTAGCGACTTTAGGGCCAGCAAGTGACAACGAAGAGACGATGGAGGCGATGGTTAAAGCAGGGGTTAATGTTTTTCGTTTAAATTTTAGCCACGGAACACACGAATACCACAAATCAAACATCGACAAGATAAGAAGCATCGAAAAAAGACTAAACAAACGCATAGGCATCTTGCAAGATATCTGCGGACCAAAGATTAGGGTTGGCAAGCTTAGCGAGCCATTTTACTTAAAAGCTGGCGACGAGCTTAGCATCTACGCAGAGGATATCGTGGGCGAAAAGATCGAAAAGGGCGTTTATAGAGTGAGCCTAAATCAACCTCAAATTTTACCTATGCTAAAGGCTGGCGAGTACGTCTATCTCTACGATGGCTCGATCAGAGCAAGAGTTACAGGCGAGGGCAAAGATGTGGTAAAAACCATCATCGAAAATGACGGAATTTTAAACTCAAACAAAGGAGTAAATTTCCCAAACACCGCTCTTGGCATCGACATCATCACGCCAAAAGATAAAGAGGATATGGAATTTGGCGCAAAGCAGGGCGTAAATTTCGTCGCCATTAGCTTCGTACAAGACGCAAATGACGTGATAAAAGCAAGAAATATCTTAAAAGAATTTGGCTCCAAAGCGGCTATCTTATCTAAGATCGAGAAATTTGACGCGGTTGAAAACATAGACGACATCATCGCAAAGAGTGATGGCATCATGGTAGCTCGTGGTGATCTTGGCATAGAAGTGCCATTTTACAGGGTCCCAACCATACAAAAGCTCATCATCAAAAAGGCAAATGCAGCCAGTAAGCCAGTCATCACAGCAACGCAGATGATGCTAAGCATGGCTGAGCATGAAACTGCCACAAGAGCGGAGATCAGCGACGTGGCAAACGCCGTGTTAGACGGCACTGACGCAGTTATGCTAAGTGAGGAGAGTGCGATCGGCAAAAACCCAGTCGCAGTCGTAGAGGCGATGAGCAAAACGATCATACAAACGCAAAGCATCTATCCATACAATAAATTTGACGATTTTGACTTTTTAGACGAGACAGATATGGTCGCAAATAGCGCAGCTTCGCTAGCCGTTCGCATCAAGGCAAATGCGATACTCTCTATCACAGGCTCAGGCAAATCAGCCATAAAGCTAGCTAGAAACCGCACAAGTATCGACATCATCGCCATCGCGCACGACGAGCAGACAGCTCACATGCTTACCCTTGCTTGGGGTGTGACGCCAGCGCTCGTGCTTGAAAAGACAAAGCTAAATGTCCTACTTGCAAATGTCATCAAAAAGGCTTACGACGCTGGATACGTCGAGCATGACAAAACCTATCTTGTCACAGCTGGCCACCCAACAGGCGTAGAGGGCAGCACAAACCTCATACGTATCATCAGACGCGACCAGCTTGATTATTACCTAGACCTTGCAACTGAGTAAATTTAAGGATTTTAGTGCCTGATATTTTGGCACTAAAATTTCTTTTAAATTTATGCGCTTTTATGCACTCGCCTTGAAAATCTACCGAATTTAAATTCTTTATTTTTCCACTAAATTTTGAGCCGTGATATGCCGGATCTAAATTTGAAATTTAAACTATGTGCTTTAAAATAAAACTACTACTTTTTTGCAAATTTAAAAATTCCATTCACTCGCAAGAATTGGCTACTAAAATTTGGCTTCGCTTGCCGCTTAGCTCAAATTTTAGAGCCGAAATTACTCGTTCATGAAATTTTAAAATTTGTCAGAATTTTCTAAAAATAAACCGCATGCAGTGCGAAGCACTAAAGCATGCACCTCTAACGTGCGAGGGGATTAGGGGATTTAAAAAGGGGGATAAGGGGACGGCTTCGTAATTCAAGTCCCCTTGTCTCCCTTTTGGATAAAAAGAAATTTACAAATTTAGTCAAGCTATCTTTGCAAATTTTAAAATTCCATTCACTCGCAAGAATTGGATACTAAAATTACTTGTTCATAAAATTTTAAAATTTGCCAGAATTTTGTGCATTTGGTCTAGTTGTATAATCGCATTCAAATAAGATTTTGAAAGATTTTGTGACACCAAATTTAGCGTCACAAATCAAATTTATTTTTTCTTTTTGCCTTTTGGCTCGTCGCCTTTAAACCAGCTTTTTATCTTGTCAAAGACGCTCTCGTCGGTGCTTGACTTGCCTGAAACTATGCCAAAGCTAGCTTGAAGCTTGTTTAAAAGCTCTTTTTGCTCGTCGCTTAGTTTATCAGGCGTTTGGATAGAAATTTGCGCTACAAGTCTGCCTTTTTTGCGTGAATTTACGCCCTTGATACCCTCATTTTCAAAGATAAATTGCTGTTTATCTTTCGCGCCAACTGGCAGTTTTAACTCGGCTTCACCGCGAAGTGTTGGGATTTTTATGCTTTCGCCAAGAACGGCTTGGGTGAAAAAGACTGGAATTTCTATATAAACGTCGTCATTGTGGCGGATAAAGTGCTTGTCGTCTTTTACGTTTATGCTCACATAAAGATCGCCTTGAACGCCGTTTGCACCGATGTTGCCTTTACCAGCGACCCTCATCCTCATGCCACTATCGACGCCCTCTGGGATCGTGATCTTGACGCTTTGTTGCTGGATTTTATAAGCTTTTGCGTTGCAATCAGGGCATGGCTCGCTTATCACTTTGCCAGATCCGTGGCAGTATGGGCACTCTTGAACGATATTCATAAAGCCATTTCCACGTGTGATCCTGCCGCTTCCGCCGCAGTGCTGGCAAGTTTTGTTTTTGCCGTCTTTGCTACCTGTGGCGTTGCATGTTGGGCAAGGCACTTTTTGATCAAATTTGATCTCTTTTTCGCAGCCAAAAACAGCTTCGTTAAACTCTAAATTTATAGGAATTTCAAGATCAGCCGAGTACTTTTCGGTTCGTCTTTTTCTCTGCCTAGAGCCACCGCCAAAACCGCCTCCAAAAAACGAGTCAAAAATGTCTGAAAGGTCAAAATCGGCACTAAAGCCACCGCCACTGCCAAATCTGCCCTCAAGCCCTTCTTTGCCGTATCTATCGTAGATAGAGCGCTTTTGCTCGTCGCTTAAGACCTGATAGGCTTCGTTTATCTGTTTAAATTTCTGTTCAGCCTCTTTGTCACCAGCGTTTCTGTCTGGATGGTATTTTAAAGCGAGCTTTCTAAAGGCTTTTTTTATCTCGTCGCCAGTTGCATTTCTTGAAATTTCAAGGATCTCGTAATAATCAAACTCCACATTTTTCCTTGTTTATTAAGCTTATTTTAAATGTGAGATTTTATCCAAAAAAGTTTAAATTTAAAAAAAAATTTACATTTTTGCCGTATAATCTCTACTATTTTTCAATGAAAAGGATGATTTATGATTAACGTTTTAATGATAGAAGACGATCCAGAATTTGCACAAATTTTATCTGAATATCTTGATAGTTTTAATATAAAAGTGACTAACTTTGAAGACCCATATCTAGGGCTAAGTGCCGGCATAAAAAACTATGACCTGCTCATACTTGACCTTACATTACCTGGCATTGATGGTCTTGAAGTTTGCAAAGAAATTCGCCAAAAATACGACATTCCTATCATCATAAGCTCAGCTCGCAGTGACATTAGTGACAAGGTCGTTGGACTTCAGCTTGGAGCGGATGATTATTTGCCAAAACCATACGATCCAAAAGAGATGTATGCTCGTATCACAAGTCTTATTAGAAGATATAAAAAGACAAACGAAGTTCAAGAAGAGGTCCTTGATAGTGCATTTAGGATAGACGACAAGCGCCATGAAATTTACTTTAATAATGAAGCCCTTGCTCTTACACCAGCTGAGTATGAAATTTTAACTTATCTCATCAAACAGCACAGCTTTTCAGTATCACGCGAGCAGCTAGTTTATAACTGCAAGAGCCTAAAAGATAAGGACTCAAAGAGCCTAGATGTCATCATCGGACGCCTTAGAACAAAGATCGGCGATAGCTCAAAAGCGCCAAAACATATTTTTTCAGTTAGAGGCATAGGATATAAGCTTATCGGATGAAATACTCCATAACCACCAAGATAACTATCATCTTTGCCATCGCTTTCTCGCTGATGTGCTTGCTCTTTGTGACATTTGCAAACATTCAGCAAGAAAGTGCCCTTGAGAAGCTAAAAGACAAACAAATAAGCGCTATGAACTACCTTGTGGCGCTTTACGAGCGTGGCAACCCACCAAGAGATTTGGAGCACTACTTTAAAAATTTCAACCTAGAATATGTCGGCAACAAAAATTTAGCCACCTCAGTTACTACAAGCGGAAACGCCATTTTTACGCAGCACACGCCTCTTGGAATGATGCAGTCGGTTAATTACAAAGGTGATTTGTATCTGCTTATCAAAAATCCATCTTTTCAGCTGCTACTTGAGAGTAACGACGCAAGACACGTAAATGACCCGCTTTGGGTGGCATTTTTGATCATCTCGGCTCTGCTCATCTCGCTTTATGTCTCGGTGCTTAGAAGCCTTTTGCCGCTTAGAAGACTTAGCAAAGATATCAGAAAATTTGCCAGCGGAAACATGGAGATGGCGATGACTGCTAGGCTAAATGAAAACGAGCAAGACGAGATCGGGCAGGTCGCGGTCGAGTTTGACAACGCCGTTTGCAAGATAAGAGAGCTCATCCGCTCAAGGCAGTTATTTTTACGTGCGATCATGCATGAGCTAAAGACGCCTATTGGCAAGGGCAGGATCGTCTCTGAAATGGTCGCAAACGACACACAAAAGATGAGGCTCATAAACGTTTTTGAGCGCCTTGAGATGCTTATAAATGAATTTAGCAAGGTCGAGCAGCTTCTTTCAAAAAGCTATGCGCTAAACTACCAAGAGTGCCATTTTTCGCTCATTTTGGAGCAGGTGCAAGATATGCTCATGCTTGATAAATTTGAAGAGCGAGTGAGCTGTGATATCAGAGATGACGTCTTGTTAAGAGTGGATTTTCAGCTTTTTAGCTTGGCGATTAAAAATTTGATAGATAACGCCCTAAAATACGCAGAGGATAAGAAAGCCATCTTGATCTGCGATAGCGAATTTATAGCAGTTAAAAATTTAGGCAAAAAGCTAAATCACCCGATTGACTACTACAAACAAGCCTTTGTAAGAGGCGATAAGGTGAGTGCGGGAAGCGGCATGGGGCTTGGACTTTATATCATCGAGCAAATTTGCCAGATGCAAAAATTTGAGCTTGTTTACGACCACGAGGACGGCTATCACGTCTTTAAAATTTTACTTCGTGCAAAGGCAAAACGCGCATGAAAAGGGGCTTAGAGAAATTTAACGAGCTAACTGAGTCTTTTGCCAAGCTCCCAGGTGTCGGTAAAAAGTCAGCCGCAAGGTTTGCCTACTTTGTCTGCATGCAAGATAGCTTTGCAGGGCTAAGGCTCGCGCAAAATATCGAAGATGCGGTGAGGTTTATCAAGCGTTGTGAGCGTTGCGGTGGGCTAAGCGAAAATGAAATTTGCGACATTTGCAGCGACGAGAGCAGGAACAGCGAAGTCATCTTGCTAGTTGAGAGCCCAAAAGATATCTTGGTTTTTGAGCAAAACGGCATCTACAACGGCCTTTATTTCGTGCTTGACGAGATCGACGAGGAGGCCATAGAGAGGTTGCGAAGTGCTATTACGCAAAATGGCTCAAAAGAGGTCGTCTTTGCCTTTACGCCAGGGCTAAATTCAGACGCGCTTATGCTTTACGTCGAGGACAAGCTTGGCATGAGTGAAATTTCATTTAGCAAGATCGCTCAGGGCGTGCCAACTGGCGTAAATTTAGAAAACGTCGATATGCTCTCGCTCTTAAAAGCCTACGAGAGCCGCACAAAAGCCTAATTAAAATTTCTTTTAGTTATAATCTCACCTAAATTTATAATATTTAGCCCAATCCGCCGCTAAATTTAAAAGGATAGAGATTGATTTTACTTATAGATAACTATGATAGTTTTGTCTTTAACGTCGAGCAGTACGTAAAAGAGCTCACCAGCGAAGAGGTTAGATGCGTTAGAAACGACAAGATAACGCTTGAAGAGATCAAAAAGCTAAACCCAAGTAAGATCATTTTAAGCCCAGGGCCAAAGCACCCAAAAGATAGCGGAGTTTGCTTAGAGATTTTGCAGGCAGACCTTGGCGTGCCAGTGCTTGGCATTTGTCTTGGACACCAAGCCATAGGGCTTAGTTTTGGCGCAAAGATAAAAAGGCTAGACGACCCGCTTCACGGCAAGACCTCGTTTATCGACGTGAAAAGCAAAGAGCCGCTATTTGCTGGGCTGCCTGAACGCTTTGAGGTTATGCGCTACCACTCGCTCTATGTCGATGAGCTCCCAGCTAGCTTAAGCGCTGATGCGGTGAGCG
Source organism: Campylobacter concisus (assembly GCF_902460575.1). Lineage (GTDB taxonomy): Bacteria > Campylobacterota > Campylobacteria > Campylobacterales > Campylobacteraceae > Campylobacter_A > Campylobacter_A concisus_AW. The sequence goes on from NZ_CABPUY010000003.1 coordinate 670,500, forward strand.
ATGATGGCGTAGTTATGGCACTTAGCGTAAAAGATAAGCCGATCTTTGGCATCCAGTTTCACCCTGAGAGCTACTTCACGCAATACGGCAAAAAGATAGTTGAAAATTTTGTAAATTACAAGGCAAAAAAAGAGGTAAAAGAGCCAAAGATTCGCTCACTTAAGCCATATCTTATCAAGCTTCAAGAGAACATACCGCTTGATGATAGTGACTTTGAGCAAATTTGCGAGATAATAGCCAGCAAAGAGTACGAGATCGTGCAGCTTTCAGCCCTTTTAGTGCTTATTAGCGAAAAGAGCCTCTATCCAAAAAGCCTCGCTGCGCTTGCAAAAAATATCCTAAAATACTCGCAAACTTACCGCGACGATACGCCTATGATCGATCTTTGCGGCACTGGAGGCGATGGCTTTAAGACGATAAATATCTCAACTACTGTGGCATTTATCCTTGCAAGCCTTGGTATAAAGGTCGCAAAACACGGCAACAAGGCAGTTTCAAGCAAGTCAGGTAGCTCTGATGTGCTTGAAATTTTAGGCGTAAAAAGTGAAAAATCACTGGCAAAACAGCGTGAAAATTTAGCTAGTAAAAATTTAGCCTTTTTCCACGCGCCATTTTTCCACCCGCTAGTTGGCGAGGTGAGAGAGGTGCGCCAAAGACTTGGTATAAGAACCGTCTTTAACGTGCTTGGACCGCTTTTAAATCCAAATTTAAACCTTACAAACCAGCTAGTCGGCGTCTATCATAAACCAGTGCTAAAACTCTACGCCCAGACGCTTAAGATCCTTGGCAGAAAGCACGCTTTGGTCGTTCGCGGCGATGACGGACTAGATGAGATCACGCTTTGTAGTGAAACAAGCGTTGTGGAGCTAAAAAATGGCGAAATTTTTGAATACAGCATCACGCCAGAGCAGTTTGGCTTTAAAAGAGCGCTTCATAGCGACATCGAGGGTGGTACACCTGAAGAAAACGCCAAAACCTTGATACGCACGCTAAAAGGCGAGGAGCAGGGGGCGAAATTTGACATCGTGGTCTTTAACGCGATGTTTGCACTCTACGCGGCTGATGGCGCAAAGAGCCCAGACGAGGCCAAAAAAATGGTTTTAGAGGCGATAAATTCAGGCAAGGCGTATAAATTTTATGAAGAGTTTATAAAGGCGCAAGCCTAATGGCGCTAGTTAAAATTTGTGGTATAAAAACGCTAGATGAGGCAAGTGCGGTTTGCGCTTTGAATGTTGATTTTATAGGGCTGATATTTGCTAAAAGCAAAAGAAAGGTCGAGCTAAATTTAGCTAGGCAGATAGCGAAATTTGCTCACAGTAAGGGCAAAAAAGTGGTTGGTGTTTTTGCGGAGCAAAGTGATTGTGAGATAATGGAAATTTGCCAGTTTGCTGGTCTTGATGTGGCTCAGGTGCATGGAGTGGTGAGTGAAAATTTAGGTGCAAATTTAAAAGATATGGGGCTTGAGATTTGGCAGGTTTTTAGTGTGAAAGATAGCTTGCCAGAGGTTGATTTTAAGCATTTTGACATGGCGCTTTTTGACTGTAAGGGCGAAAATGCTGGCGGAAACGGAACTAGCTTTGAATGGGAAATTTTAAAAGAGGTTAAATTTAAATTTGGCATGGCTGGGGGCATAGGCGAGCACAACATAAAAGAGGCGCTGAAATTTAGGCCATATCTGGTTGATATCAACTCAAAAGTCGAGGACGAAAACGGCATAAAAGATGCGCAAAAGATAGAGAGAATTTTAAAGATCATAGGTGAGGTAGAAGATGAATAGTAAGGCGTATTTTGGAAAATTTGGCGGGCAGTTCGTGCCTGAGACGGTGATGTTTGCCCTTGATGAGCTAGAAAATGCTTATGAGAGTATCGCAAAGACAAAAGAGTTTAAAGATGAGCTTGATGATCTTTTGAAAAACTACGTTGGCAGGCCTAGTCCGCTCTTTTTTGCAAAGCGCCTAAGCGAGCACTACGGACATGAAATTTACCTCAAACGTGAGGATCTAAACCACACGGGCGCGCATAAGATAAATAACGCTCTAGCTCAAGCGCTGCTTGCTAAAAAAATGGGTAAAAAGAAAATTTTAGCTGAGACTGGAGCTGGCCAGCACGGCGTGGCAACAGCGACTGCAGCGGCACTTTTGGGCTTAGAGTGTGATGTGTATATGGGAGCTACAGATGTTGCTAGACAACAGCTAAATGCCTTTCGTATGCAGCTTCTTGGCGCAAAAGTGGTGAGCGTAGAAGATGGCTTAAAAACGCTAAAAGAGGCTACCACAGCGGCCATACAAGCGTGGGTAAATGAGATAGAAAGCGCGTTTTATGTTATCGGCTCAGCCGTTGGCCCGCACCCATATCCAAAGATCGTGCGTGATTTTCAAAGCGTCATCGGCACAGAGGCAAAAGCTCAGCTTGCAGACTACGGCAAAAAGGCGGACTACGTCATCGCTTGCGTTGGCGGCGGCAGTAATGCTATTGGCATTTTTAGTGCGTTTTTGGACGATGAGAGCGTAAATTTAGTAGGTATAGAAGCTGGCGGTCTTGGTATAGATACGCCTTATCACGCAGCTACGCTTAGCAAAGGCAAAACAGGCATCATCCATGGCATGAAAACTACGGTCTTGCAAGATGAGTACGGCATGATCTCGCCAGTGCATAGCATCTCAGCGGGTCTTGACTACCCAGGTATCGGCCCAGAGCACGCCCACCTAAACGACATCAAAAGGGTAAAATACGAAGCTGTGACCGACGATGAGTGTATAAATGCCTTGTATTTTTTAAGTAAGATGGAGGGCATCATCCCAGCCATTGAGAGCGCGCACGCACTGGCCTATCTAGAAAAGCTTTGCCCAAAACTTGATAAAAAAAGCGTCATCGTCGTAAATGTCTCAGGCAGGGGCGATAAGGACATAAACACAGTCATCGGCTACGAAAAAGGAAAAATTTATGGATAAGGTAAAAAGCGCATTTAACGGCAAAAAGGCAAACATCGGCTACATCGTGGCTGGTTATCCAAGCTTAGAAAAAACGAAGGAATTTTTAGAAAATTTAGATGAAAGCACGCTTGATCTGCTTGAGATCGGCATCCCATACTCTGACCCGCTGGCTGATGGCAAGCTCATCGCGCAAGCTAGCTTTGAGACAGCTCAAAGTGGCGTAAATACCGACGTTGTCTTTGACATGCTTGAAGGCTGCAAGGCAAAAGTGACAAAGCCTCTTGTTTTTCTAGTTTATTACAACATCATCTTTGCTTACGGCGTTGATAAATTTCTAAAAAGATCACGTGAGGCAGGAGTTAGCGGCTTTATCGTGCCGGATCTGCCTTGTGAGGAGTGTGAGGAGTTTGCTCTAAAGTGCAAGGAGCTAAATTTATGCCTTGTGCCACTTATCAGCGTCACGTCTGGGAGCAGGGCGGATGAGATATTAAAATTTGGCTCAGGATTTATCTACGTGCTAGGTGCTATCGGCGTTAGTGGCTCAAAAAGAGCCGATGAAGATAGGATAAAAAATTTAGTCCTAGAGCTTAAGAAAAAGAGCGATCTGCCAGTGGCTGTGGGTTTTGGCATCAAAAATAAAGATGATGTTAGCGAAGTGAAAAAATATGCTGACGCTGCGATCATAGGCACGCAAATAGTCAAGCTTTGCGCTAAATTTAGCGCAAAAGAGCTGGTTAAAGAGGTCGATAAACTCTTTTAAAATGCTTAATAAATTTATAGCTAATTTAGTAAAGCCAAAGTATAATTAACGCGCATTTCAAGTCTTAAGGAAGAAGATATGAGAAAAGTTATAGATGAAGCCACGAGCTATCTTTGCAAAGATACTTTGGGGTTGGATTTAGAGTTTGGCAAGAGCCTTGGTAAAGGATTTTACGGGGCTAGCATACCAGTTTATAAGGATAAAAGCGAGTATCAGTTTTATCTATTTTTTAAAAAAGATACTTTGAAAATTTTTATGAATGCCTTTTTTGGTCACGAAGATGTCGATGGTGGCGATCTGGACGATCTTTGTAAAGAGATAGCTAATCAAATCATCGGCAAGGCTAAAAATCTGCTAAATGAAAAAGAGCCAAATGCTTATAAACTCGGAACGCCTGAGTTTTTGGGCGAGGTTGAGAATTTTGGCATAAAGCTAAAAGAGAGATTTATATATAAGATAAAAAATAGAACATTTCAAATAGGCTACAAGATACAATGAACGATGAAGGTGCGATAGAGACACTAGAACAGCTAGGGCTTTTTAAGAGCTATGATGAGCTTATGGATATAAGCGTTGATTTTATAGCTGAGCTAGGAACTACCACAGTTAGCATAAATGAGCTTTTGAAATTTGAAGCTGGCTCGGTCATAGATCTCGAAAAACCAGCTGGCGAGAGCGTGGAGCTATATATAAATAATAGAATTTTTGGAAAAGGCGAAGTAATGGTTTATGAGAAAAATTTAGCCATCAGAATAAATGAAATTTTGGACTCAAAGTCAGTTATTCAGTACTTCAAAAAAGAACTTTTATGAAATTTATACTATTTTTTGTGCTTTTTGCTACGCAGATATTTGCCTCAAACTTGCTAACATACAATATTTATGAGCGCACCGATAGGGTCGATATCATGCTTAGCTTTGATGCGCCTTACGAGGGCAATATCTTTCAAAAGCGTGAAAAAGACACAACCTCTTTGATACTAAATTCTCTAAGCTACGATCAAAGCGCGAGCAAGGATATAAACTCAAAGATCATTCAAGAGCTAGATATTGAGCCAAAACAAAACTCTTTAGTTTTAAATTTACGCTCAAATGACGCTATCATCGTAAATGCATCAAAGACAACTGATAGCTTCGGGCTTCGCATCCGCGTAACACTAAAAAACACAAAAACGCAGGTGCAAAATATGCCACAAGCTAGCGCAAAGATAGAAACTGCTAGCACGCCAAAGACAGAAAATGAACCTATGGTAAATATTGATTCAAGATACTTCATCGTCCTAAGTGTGCTCATCGCGCTTCTTATATTTTTATATGTTTTTAAACGATATATCACTTCAAAAAGTAGTGATTTTAGCGGGTTTAAAACGCCACAAAATCAACCACAAAATGACACAAAGTCGATGAACTGGCTGCTTAAAAACCAAAATAGTGGCGTCAATATCATCTATGAAAAATATCTTGATCGCACAAATAAGCTAATGCTTCTAAGCTACGAAAATAGGCGCTACTTGGTGATAGTTGGCAGCTCAAACGTCATGCTTGATAGCTTTGGCGAGGATAAGATCCAAAATGAGCAGGACTTCGCTGTTTTCTTTGAAGAAAATAAGAAAAAACTTGGCTCATTTTTGCAAGAGCGTCAAAATAGCCTAAATAACTACAAAGATAAAATGAGCGGGGAATTTTAGTTGCGCTTCGCTACTAAATTTAAAAATTTAGAAGAGTGTTTTCACAAATTTTAAAAGTGGCTTCGTATCCGCCATGAAGTTGCTAGCCTGTGAAGTAAAATTTGAGACCTTTCTCGCCTTTTTGGATAAAACAAATTTACAAATTTAATAAAGATCTTTCGCAAATTGTAAAATCTTACTCACTCGCCTTAGCAGACTACT
>NZ_CABPUY010000003.1:676101-704168 GCF_902460575.1 Campylobacter concisus
TAGCACTAAATTTAGAGCCGTGATATGCTCGCTCATAAATTTGAAAATTTACTAGAATTTCAATAAATCGCATGCAGTGCTTTAGCACTATTGCATGCCCCTTTGAATGTGCGAGGGGTTTTTACTTGGGCTTCGTCTCGTAACTGCAAGCAGACAGGGGATTTAAAAAGGGGGATAAGGGGACGGACTTCGTGTCTGCCCTGCAGTTGCGAGCCTGCGAAGCAAAATTCAAGTCCCCTTGTCTCCCTTTTGAATAAAAAGAAATTTACAAATTTAGTCAAGCTGTCTTTGCAAATTTTAAAATTTCACTCACTCACAAGAATTGACTACTAAAATTTGGCTTCGCTTACCGCTTAGCTCAAATTTTAGAGCCGAAATTACTCGTTCATGAAATTTTAAAATTTGTTTCACACTAAGAACATGGCACTTTGGCACTATTGCATACTTTGAACGTGTGCTGAAGGATAAAAAGAGTGGGGGGGGGGACTTCGTATCTGACTTGCATTGCGAGCCTACAAAGTAAAATAGAAGCCTTTACCCCCCCCTTTTTTTTTTATTTTTAGAAAATAAATTTATAAATTTGATCGCTAGCTTTTTGATTTACACAAACGAAATGGCAAAAATTTCAGGTTTTGCGATCTTTTTTATCTCTTCTTTTGCCATAGCAAATTCTTTTGCGCCCTCTATTTTTAGCGTGTGGCCGCTAAACTCAAAGCTTAAATTTAACTTCTCACAGGTTATATCAAGTGCCTTGGCTAGCGCAAGGATGAAGCTTAGCCACCTTACGCACTCAGCCTTTGGTAATAAATTTTTATACTTTTCAAACTCATAAATATTTTTCTTGCCATTTGTGTCGATGACTGCGGCTATTAGTGTCTTTTGCTCGTGTGAGAAGCCGTAGTTTAGGGCATTTAGTATGATATAAGCCGAGTTTTTGTGATCGCCGTAAAAGCCTATCTCTTGACCGACATTGTGGAGCTTTGCAGCAATTAGCAGTGTCTCAAGATAGCTCTCATTTAGCCCATGAAGTTTTCTAAGCGCCACAAAAATATCCTTTGCATATCTTGCCACGGCTTTGTTGCAAGAGAGGATGAAGCGGTCTTGTAGGCTTTTGACGCTTGGGTTAAAATTTTCTGGAAATTTAAGACTTGGGCGCAAAAAGTCTTTTAAAAAGACGCCTTCTCTTACGCCAACGCCACTTGTGATGACATTTTTGGCATTTAGCGCCTTGGCAAGGGCTAAAAATATATGTGCGCCCTCTCTAATGGTATCGTATCTATCCTTTTTTATAGGGAATTTATTTAGCTCAAGCACGCTAACGTTTGCGATGCTCTCAATGTAGGCTTGCTCGTCGCTAAGCTTGTAGCAAAAGCCATGCAGTGATGAGAGCGGATATAAATTTTTACTCATTATGGCTGATGAGATTGCTCTTAAAGAGCCGCCGATCGCTATTAAATTTGGGCACTTAAATCGCTCATCTATCTGCGCCGTGATCTGCGCCAGAAATTTTGGTAGTTTGTTTAAATTTTTCTTATCAAAAAATAGCTCTTTTAGCCTCACTGTGCCTATATCAAGCGAGAGGACATCGACTATCTTGCCGTTGCTTATCCTAGCAAGCTCGGTCGAGCCTCCGCCGATGTCGATTGTGACGCACTCGACTAGATTGTGAAGCAAATTTTTAGCCGCTATCGCTCCAAAAGTAGCCTCTTCTTTGCCGTCAATGACTTTTAAATTTATGCCAAGTTTTTTTCTTAAAAGAGAGATCAAAACGCCTGAGTTTGGAGCATCTCTAAGCGCTGAAGTGCCTACACATAGGACTTTGGAGCATTTATAGCTTTTTATAATGTTATCAAATTCGCTAAAAGCTTTGATCGCTTTTTGCATTGAAGCTTCTGAAATTTCGTTGTTTGAGCCGTATCCACCTTCGCCTAGTCGCACTTTGGTTTTGTATTCAGCTAGTATAAAAAATGCTAAGCGTGATGTGCGCTCAAATATCGCCATACGCATAGAATTTGAGCCAAGGTCGATCACTGCGGTTCGTTTTGCCATTTTTTATCCTTTTAAATTTAAGACAAGGCTCGCGACGGCTCCGCTTGCACCCTCTCTATTTTTGATAGATATCTCAGCGCCAAGCGCCTGTGCTGCGCCTTTTGCGAGAAATAGTCCAAGTCCAGCACCACCTTTGTTGCCGTATCTTTTAAATGGAGCAAACAAGTCCTTACTCTCGTCTATACCCATGCCCTCGTCGGTTACTTCAATGATAAATTTACTCTTTTCAAGCCTTGAGCTAATCGTAATCGTGCTATTTTTTGGAGAAAATTTGATAGCATTTTGAACGAAATTTTGCACGATGTGAGTTAGTAGGCTGGTTTGGATATTTAGGTTAAAAATTTCAGGCTTTAGATCGAGTACGAGATGTTTCTCGTCGCCTTTTGCCAGCACCTCGTAGTTTTTGCCTAGTTTTTTTAAAAATGCGATCACGTCGGTATTTACCGGCTCTTCAAACTGCGCGCCCTCTTGACGACCTATCTCAAGGACAGAGCCTATCATAGCGTTCATGCCGTTGATCGCTTCGTTGTTTGATTTTAGCGCTTCTATGTATTTTTCGCTCTCGCGTGGTTTTAAAAGCGTAACTTCGTTTTTGGTTTTCATGACAGCAAGTGGAGTTTTTAGCTCGTGTGCAACGCCTACAAAGAGCTCTTTTTGGTATAAGACAAAAGTTTGTATGCGAGTAATTAGCCTATTTATGCTATTACCAAGTGGTAAAAACTCGTCTGGCAGGCTTTTGATATCGATCTCTTTTAGAAATTTCTCATCTAAATTTGTAAGCTTGTGACTTAAAATTTTTATAGGTATTAAAAGCATTCTTGATAAAAATAGTGCATAAAATAGCACCAAAAGTATCGCTGTGACGTTTACAATTATAATATCTATAAAAATTTCTTCTACTATGCGGCTTTGAAGTGTCGTCTCTTTTTCTAGGACTAAGTAGCTACTGTCATCTAGTCTCGTTGTTAGAGTGGTTATGCTCTCATCTTTTATCTTTTGCATCACAAGGTAGGGCTTTTCACCTTTAAGCTCGCCCGCTTTTACGGTGGCTAAAGTTTTGTTTGGGATTTCTATAGTAAAAGTTTTTAGATTGTTAGGATTGAAATTTTGTGGATTGTTTTTGTAAGCTGTGGCTTGCTGGTTTAGCTCACTAACTACGCTTTGAAAAACGGTAACTCTTATGTAGTGATAGAGCATCACCGAAACAACGGCAATTAGCATCATCGCACCAGATGCTAATTGCAGTATAAATCTATTTCTTAAGCTTTTTTGGGAAAGCAAAATCTATATCCGCGTCTTCTAACAGTTTCTATTGTCGAAATATTTAGCGGTTTGTCCATTTTTTGGCGGATTTGGTTGATAGCAACCTCGATAACGTTTGGAGTTACGAGCTCTGGCTCTTCCCAGATAGCGTCAAGTAGTTGCTCTTTAGATACGATTTGATCTGAGTGTCTTGCAAGGTGAGTTAGCACCTCAAATGGCTTACCCTTTAGCTCGATGTCGCGGCCAAGATATGTGATCTTCTCTTCGTCAGGGTTGATGATAAGCTCGTCTATTTTGATGATATTTGTGCCGCCAAAGCGTAGTCTAGCCTCTAGTCTAGCCACTAAAATGTCAAAATCAAATGGTTTTTTGATGTAGTCATCAGCGCCAGCTCTAAGTGCTTTTATCTCGCTCTCTTTGTCGTCTTTTGCAGAAAGAACTACGACTGAGGTGCGTGGAGATTTATGTTTTATGATGTTTATAAGATCGACGCCGTCACCATCTTGAAGCATCCAGTCAGTCAAAACTAAGTCATAGTTTCTGATGCCGATGTAGTACTCAGCGTCTTTGAAATTTTCAGAGCTATCTGTCTGATAACCAAACTCTTGCAACCCCTCAGCAATCGTCTTATTTAGCGTTACTTCGTCTTCTACTATTAAAATACGCATTTCTTTTCCTTAAACTAAAATTTATGGTCGATTGTATCATAAATTAAGAAATATTTCAAGATACTTTAATAAATTTTTAAAAAACAGTGCTGATTTTTGCACCGACGATTGCATTTGGTAAAATCTCGGTTTTTAAAATCTCCATATCTAAGCTAGTAAGCGAGCTAAACCTATCTTTTAGTGCTTTGCAGGTTGCTTCCAGTGACTCTTCTACGCTTTGAAATTTCATCTCATTGTAAAAGTCTTTTATAAAATCAGCCACCAAGACATAATCAATCAAGCTAGTTGAGCGAAATTCTAAGCTTACTTTTACCTCTTGCTTTGCAACTCGCTCAAAGTCAAACATCCCGATAACGGTTTGAAATTTATAATCCTTAATGATCGTTGTTATTTCGCTTTTCATACGACTTTTTGCTCCTTGCCTGAAAGCAGGCGAACGATATTTGGTATGTGTTTATAAACTACCAAAAATGCGATGATAAGTATCGGTGCGTGAGTGTAAATTTCATCAAGCTCTGGGTGAATGATAAAGCTTGATGCGATGAGAGCTATCAACGCGCATAGCGAGGCTAGAGAGCTTATCTTTAAAAATTTACCGACCAAAAACCAAACGACAAGAGCGATTATTATCTCAACTGGTAAGAAAAATGCGAGCACGCCAGCCCCAGTTGCCACGCCTTTGCCACCTTGAAAGCCTAAAAATATAGAAAAACAATGCCCTGCCACACTTAAAACTGCCATCGTCCAAAGCACGCTTTGGCTAGCTCCAAGCAAAGAGGCTATGATGAGTGGCAAAACGCCCTTTAAAACGTCACAAACTACGGTTAAAATGGCTAGTTTTTTGGCGAGTTTTGGGTTTGTTTGCTTTAAAACCCTTAAAACATTTGTCGCGCCTATGCTTTTGCTGCCCTCTTTTTTTATATCAACATGGCCAAAAATTTTTGCTAGTATGAGCCCTGATGGGATGCTACCAAGCAGGTAGCTAATGGCATAAAGTATTAAATTTTGCATATTTTACCTTTTAAATTTAAAGAGAAATGATATTAAAAAAATACTAATTTTTTTATAAATCATCTCCACAAAAGCACGACTTTTTCGTCGTAGACGTCGCTTTTCTTTGGCGAAATTTGCGTTTCGTTGATGGCGATGTTTTTTACATCATTTGCCTCTTTTAGTGCATCGCACTCTTGTGCAAATTTTTCTTCAAGCTCGCTTATGGCTAAGCTTATATCATTTACGCTTTGCTCGCTAAGCTTGACGTCGCTTCGCTCTTTTAAGACCTTGTTTGCGCTTCTGGCACTTGATGCGATCTTGCCCGCGTTTTGGCGAGATAAGAGCTTGTTGCCAAATATCGCTCCAAATATGCTTGCGCCTATATTTATAGCTGCGTCAAGGCCGCTTGCTGTCATATCTTTTTGCTCTTTTTCAAGCTTTGCAAGGGCTTTATTTAGCTTATCTTGCAAGCTCTTTTGCTCTTTTTCAAATTTAGCCGTGAGTTTTGCGGTTTGCTCCTCTAAAATTTCATTGCACTTATCCTGAAGCCTTATGAAAAACTCCTCTTTTGACTCGTTTTCTTTTGAGTAAATTCCCATCGCCTCAAAGGTGTTAAATTTGAAATTTCTATATAAAAACTCTTTAAAATCTTTTTCTAAAGTGTCAAAATTTTTAGCGCTCGTTATGAAATTTGGCACAGCAGCAAAGCTTGCACCGCTTGGCTCATTTTCTCTTGCATCAACGCGCATGCCTTCGCTAGCCTCGCTCCAGTTTGGCTCTTTGTCGTTTTCACTAAGCTCATAAAGATAGCTCACCTCGCAAATGCTGTCTATCCCTTTTTTAGCATCATAAATTCTCACCTTTGCACTTGCTAGTAAATTTGGTGTGAGGCTTTTTGAGTTGGTGTAGAGCTGCGTGATCGCACTTGAGATGATAGGTTTTGCGCTAAATTTCATCTCGCTTTTATCTACGCCTTGGCTACTTAAATTTTCTTTTTTATCTTTCATTAAATTTGAAATTTGCTCGCGGCTAAGCGGACCTTTTAGATAGCTAAGTGCCCATCGTGTGGAGATGACGCTTAAGCCGTCCTCGTTTATATTTTTGAGTAAGAAATTTCTTTTGGCTAAATTTGATATGAGGCTCTCAAGCGAGGCTTTGTCTAAGCTTGAGCCTGCGATGCCACTTAGGCCATCGATCACGCGGGCTTTGTCCTGCGCTGTCTGGAGGCGGCCGATGAACCAAGTGCCGATGTTGCTAAGACCTTTGTAGTCAAGATCGACCGGGTTTTGCGTGCTTAAAACGCAGCCAAGACCAAATGCACGAGCCTGTTTTAAGAGCGTGAGCATAGGCGTTTTTGACGGCGGATTTGCGTTTGGCGGAAAAAAGCCAAAAATTTCATCCATATATAGGATCGCTCTAAGTGAGCTAGTGCCCTCTGTGCCGCGCATCCACGCGATGATCTCGTTTAGTAAAAGGGTGACAAAAAACATCCTCTCAGCGTCATTTAGGTGTGAGATCGTAAAGATGTTGCACTTTGCTTTGCCGTTTTCGTCAAAAAGCATCTTTGAAATTTCAAGTCTAACGCCCTGCGTCCAGCCCTTAAAGCTTGGACTTGCGATGAGTGCGTTTATCTTCATGGCAAGCTTTAGGCGCTCACTGCTTGGATAGAAGGTATCCACGTCAAAAACGCCTATCTTTTTAAACGGCGGATTTGCTATGAAATTTATGAGCTCTTCGATGCTGACGTCTTTTTGCTCTTTAAATTTGCTCTCAAATATAGTGGATATTAGCAGCTGTTCTTTTGAGCTCATATCCTCAGAACTCATGCCAATAAGCGATAACACCGAGGCTGCTAGCGAATTTATATAGTTGCTAAAAATTTCCTCGTCACTAATATTAGGACAAGCAAAGTCGCTAAGTAGCGCCACGCCTATGCCAGATGAGCTTTTTGGTGTGTAGATGTTAAAGCTAGCGCTATCTTTTAAAATTTTTACGCGCTCAAGGTCTTGAAAGCTAGACTCTATGCCGTTTCTCCAAAGCTCGGCCTGAGAGGCGGCAAATTCCTCTACGCTTTGACCTTTGTTTGCCGCTTCTGCTTCATCGACGTATGGTAAAAAATCCTCCGGCCTCATCTGCGGAAAGGTGAGGGCTAAATTTGTGATGTCGCCCTTTGGATCGATGATGATAGAGGGGATGTTGTCTATGCAGGCCTCTTCTAAAAGCGTGATACCAAGGCCCGTTTTGCCGCTACCAGTCATACCAATGATTGCTGCATGGGTGGTTAGGTCCTTGTTTTTATAAAAAAATGGCTCTTTATCTTTTAGTCCGATGTAAAAAAGTTTTAAATTTTCTTGTATGGTTTTCACTAATTGCCTTATTCGTATAAATTTATGCGTGAGCGAAGCTCGTCAAGCGTCTCTTTGACGCGCTTTTGCGTGAAGTCTTTTATCGTTTTATCATCATCAACTAGCTGCATGCAGTATCTGATGTAGCCCTTGTATGCTAGCTCGGTGACAAGTTTTAGCTTTAAAGAGACATTTTTTACTTCATCTGGTGAGAGCAAGATGTCAAAATTTGCCTCTAACTCTTCGCCGTCTTTAAAATTTGTAGCTTGTGAGCTCAATATACTTATGCCGCCCTCTGAGATGTCATAAAGGCTGCCAACAAGCTCGCCTTGCTCTCCTTTTAGAGAAATTTTGGTAAAGCGGTTTGGTAAGACGCGCTGGAATTTTCTTTTGTTTGCATGCATGGTCGCTGTGCGCGAGAAATTTGAAAGAGTGACGCTTTTATCGGCGATATTGTAGTCGATGATGTCGGCGCGAAGTTGCTTTGAGAAGAAGCTATTTGGCAGGATAAAGCCCTTGCCATCTTGCTTCATGGCTAAAATTTGCATCATATCTACGCGAAAAACGACGCTATCTTCTTTAACCTCTAAAATTTCGGCTTCGTATTTTATATTTAGTCCGTCGTATAAATTTAAAAATTCAGGGCGGACCTTGGCGTTTTTCATGCGTGTAAATGTGTTGATCGGATCTTCGTAGAAAAATGAGCCAGTATCGATCATCTCTTTTACTGTGGTCTCTTGATGATTTTCAGCGTTATATAAAATTTCTTTCAACCTTGAGACGGCATTTACAAAGTAGCCCACATAGACTGCATCGTCGCAGGCATGACTAAAATTTAGTGTCAAATTTAAGAGCAAGAAATTTATCAGCTCGTCTTTTGCGTTTAGTTTTGGTATTAGGCTGTTTAAGTCGTCGCGAATTTGTGTGGCATTTGGTTTTTGGATGAGTAGCGCGTCAAAGATACTCTCAAGGCAAATTTTCATCTGCTCGTGTGGCACCACAAGGGTTAGTTGTCTGCAAAATTTGATACCCTCATCTATAAATTTAGCTCTTAAACCAAGTATGCAATCCTCGCAATTTTCGACAAGTTCTTGCCTGCCCTTAAACTCCATGGGGTCTCCAAAAAAGGTTATTTATTAAAACATCGCTATCATATATAAAGTTATATTAAAAAAATATTTAAATTTGTGTAGAGAAGAAATTTCTAGGCAAAGCTGCCTAGAAATTTTGAATAATTATAGTTTGCTTTCGTTGTGTGAAAGGTAGTCAGCAACACCTTCAGTGCTTGGTTTCATACCAGCGTCACCTTTGTGCCAGCCAGCTGGGCAAACTTCGCCGTGCTCGTTTGTAAATAGCATAGTATCTACCATTCTAATCATCTCGTCGATGTTTCTGCCAAGTGGTAGGTCGTTTATAACTGCGTGGCGAACTGTGCCATCTTTGTCTAGTAAGAATGATCCGCGAAGTGCTACGCCAGCGTCTTCTAGAAGTACGTCAAAGCCGCGAGCGATTGATTTTGTCATGTCAGCTACGATCGGGAATCGAACTTTGCCGATACCGCCTTTATTTACTGGAGTCTCTTTCCATGCAAAGTGTGAGAACTGGTTGTCGCAAGAAACTGCGATAACTTCGATACCGCGTGACTTGAACTCGTCATATCTTTTATCAAATGCGATGATCTCGCTTGGGCAAACAAATGTAAAGTCCATTGGGTAGAAGAAGACAACAGCGCCCTTTTCGCCGATATTTTTGTAAAGGTTGAAATCATTTACGATTTGATTGTTTCCTAAAACTGCTGCAGCTGTAAAGTCAGGTGCTTTTTTTGTTACTAACATATTTTCTCCTTAATAATAAATTTTATTGATTGCGAAATTATATCCATAAAAATTTAAATTCTAATTAAATAGATCTAGAAATTTAAAACAGTGTAATTTTAATATGCATTTGAAAATGAATGGAAATTTTTTAAAATTTATAGAGGATGTTGTAGAAATTTTATTAAATTTAGAGTTTTGGGTATAGAAGTGGTTAATTACAGATCGCTAAAATTTCTACCACCAAATTTTAGTATCGCCGAACCCCAAGTAAAGCCACCGCCAAATGCATCAAGAAGCAAAACTGAGCCATTTTTGATGCGTCCATCCTCGTAAGCATCATTTATCGCCATTGGGATCGACGCAGAGCTTGTGTTGCCATATTTTGCAACCGTCAAAACACACTGCTCGTCAGTGAAATTTAGCCTATTTTTTACGGCGTCTATTATCCTGATATTTGCTTGATGAGGTATGAAAAAGTCGATATCTTTGCTTTGCATTTTGTTTGCATGTAAAATTTCTATCACGCTTTTGCTAAGCGTTTGAACCGCTATCTTAAAGACCTCATTTCCGCTCATGTGGATGAAATTTAGTCTATTTTTTAGCGTCTCATCGCTAGCTGGAAATGCACTACCACATCCTGGAGTTATCAAAAGCTCAGCCTGTCTGCCATCGCTTGCAGTGTGGATGTCGATGATCTCGTTTTCTTCGCTAGCACTTATCACTGCTGCTCCTGCTCCGTCACCAAAAAGTATGCATGTGCTTCTATCTGTGTAGTCGATTATCGAGCTTAGTTTTTCAGCTCCTATGATCAAAACATTTTTCTTAGCACCGCTTATGATAAGAGAATTTGCAATCTCTAAGAGATAGATAAATCCTGTGCATGCCGCACTTATATCAAAAGCTGTAATGCCAAAATTTAATCCTAAATTTGAAGCTATCTTGCATGCAGTTGAAGGCATGCAAAGATGATCTGGAGATATCGTAGCGCAGATTACCGCGTCGATTTGTGACTTTTCAAGCCCTGAGCGCTTTATAGCTAGCTCGGCAGCTTTTGTGCCAAGATCGCTTGTTATCTCAGTCGTTGCGATATGTCTTTGCTCTATACCGGTTCGCTTCACTATCCACTCATCGCTCGTGTCGACCATTTTTTCAAAATCAAAATTTGTTAAAATTTTTTCTGGGACATACGACGCAATGGAGATCAATGAAGCTTTTGGCATATTTTACCTTGCAAAGTGTGAAAGTTCTTCTTCTATAACTTTATTTATATTCGAGTTAGCAAATTTAATTGCTTGAAAGATTGCATTTTTTATAGCTTTTGAGTTGCTTTTGCCGTGGCTTATGATGACGCAGCCATTTACACCAAGAAGCGGAGCACCGCCATACTCATCGTAACTGACTTGTTTTTTTAGAGTTTTAAAGACTTTTCTCATAAGCACTGATCCAGCCATAGCAAGAGGTGATTTTTTGACTTGCTTTTTGATGATCTTGCCTATGGCATCAGCGACGCCTTCGCTTGTTTTTAGTAGGATATTTCCCATAAAACCGTCGCAAACCATGACATCAATGCTGCCATCAAAAATTTGATTGCCCTCTGCATTGCCAACAAAGCTATCAAGCCTAGAAACTAGTTTAAAGGCCTCTTTGCTGACTTCATTGCCTTTGCTCTCTTCTTCGCCGTTTGACAAAAGACCCACTTTTGGCTCTTTTCTGCCTAGAATTTCTTTTGCATAGGCTTCGCCCATTATGGCAAATTGAAATAAGTGTTCGCTTCTGCAATCAACATTTGCACCAACGTCCAAAACCAAAGTAGCTGTCTCTTTTGAATTTGGCATAAGTGTAGCGATCGCTGGACGAGATACATTTTTTAATCTACCAACTCTTAACGTAGCTAAACTCATAGTAGCACCGCTGTGACCAGCAGAAACGACAGCATCGACTTCTTTTTCTTTTAAAAGCTCAACAGCTTTGTAGATCGTGCTATCTTTTCTTTTTAGTGCGTCTGTCGCTCCGTCTGACATCGAGATGACTTCAGTAGCTTCTATAAATTCTATATTTTTTAAATAGGGTTGTGGGATGAGTGGTTTTATGGCATTGCTATCGCCAACTAATACAGCTTTAAATTCTGCCTCTTTCAGTGCTTCAATAACGCCAGATATTATAGGCTCTGCACCAAAATCACCACCCATAGCATCAATAGCAATGCGAATCATATTTTAGTATTCACCTGTTGTTTTGTTTATGCGGTGAGGCATTTTCCAAGAACCATCTTTGTCTTTTACAGGCACTGGAAGTGTAACTTTGTAATGTGTTCTACGTTTTGCTGCACGAGAATGACTCACTCTACGCTTTGGTACTGCCATTTTACTCTCCTTTATAAATTTTTACATTTTTCACAATAAAAATAATCGCTCTTAAAAGCTTCTAGCTCACTTTCAAAAACTTCTTTTAAATCAATATTGCCATCAAAAAATTCAACCGTATCGCTAAGCTCATTTTCTCTGTCTTTATAGACACCGTCACTTAAATTTAGCTCTACGTCTTGATCGATAGGCAACATAAATTCATCACCACATCGATCACAAATATATTTTATCTCACCCTTTATAGTGCCATGGCATTTTACTAAAAAAGGGTCTTTTCTTTTTAAAATTCCACTAAAAACTAGATCATTGTTTCTTACTAGCTCAAAGTTTATCTCTTTGTTTGCTATTTTAGAAAACGGAATAATCAAGTTTTAGTCCAAAATTAGCAAATTTCTCTTGAAGCAAAGAAGAAATTTATCTCATTTACAGCGTTTTCTAGGCTGTCGCTTCCGTGAACTGCGTTTGCATCAATGCTATCAGCAAAATCAGCTCTAATAGTACCAGGAGCTGCTTCTTTTGGGTTAGTTGCACCCATTAGCTCGCGGTTTTTAGCAACTGCATTTTCGCCCTCTAAAACCATAACCACAACTGGTCCGCTTACCATAAAATCAACTAGATCGTTGAAGAAAGGTCTATCTTTATGAACTGCATAAAATGCTTTTGCATCGCATTTGCTAAGTTTTATTTTCTTTGCAGCTGCGATTCTTAAGCCATTGCTTTCAAATCTATCTATAATCTTTCCAACAACATTTTTCTTAACAGCGTCAGGCTTAATAATAGAAAGTGTTCTTTGCATAAATTTTCCTTAAAATTTAGGTTATTTAAATGAAGTTGGCAATTATATCAAATAAAGCTTAAAAATAAAATAGGCTCAAATTTGAGCCTAAATTTTGTAAATTTATTGGATAACTGGAGTGCTGCCAGTGCGAGCGTCAGCACCGATTTGATCACGTGAAGGTTGTCCTGCTACTACGGCGTCCCAAACGATGCAACCATCAGTTGGACAGGCAGATGCACAGGCTGGCTCGTCGTTGTAACCTACGCACTCAACGCATTTGTTTGAATAAACATAGTATGTATCTGCTCCAGTTGGGTTGTCGCTATCATCTACAATAGCTGAAACTGGACACTCATCGATGCATGAACCACAGCTTATGCATATATCGGTTATTTTTACAGACATTTTTTCTCCTTAAATAAAATTTTGGCGTAGAATATCAAAAAAAACTGAAAATGATATAAATATACTCTTAAATTTTCATAACACGCTTAATTTCTCTAAACTACATTTATAAAGTTTTTATCACTTTTAGACTAAATTTACAGATTAAAATTTTAAAAAGGTCGTATAAATTTAATGAATGATACTATAAAAATAACTGGTGCAAGAGAGCACAATCTTAAAAATTTAAACCTTGAAATTCCTAAAAATAAATTAGTAGTTTTTACCGGTCTTAGCGGAAGCGGCAAGAGCACACTAGCCTTTGACACGCTCTATGCTGAGGGGCAGCGCAGGTATATGGAGAGTCTTAGCAGCTACGCTAGGCAGTTTTTAGACCGCGTGGGCAAGCCTGACGTCGATAAGATCGAGGGCCTAACGCCTGCAATCGCGATCGATCAAAAGACAACTTCAAAAAATCCTCGCTCAACGGTTGGCACAATTACTGAAATTTATGATTATCTAAGGCTTTTATACGCAAGGGTTGGCGTGCAGCACTGCCATAAATGCGGCAAACCTATCTCAAAAATGAGTGCGAGCGACATCATAAATGAAATTTCAAAGCTCCCACTTGGCGCAAAAGTGATCATCTATGCGCCGCTAGTTCGTGAGAAAAAGGGAACATGGGCGGATCTGATCGAAAATTTACGCCAAAAAGGCTTTGTAAGGGCGCAGATAGATGGCGTAGTGGTGAGGCTTGATGAGGAGATCGAGCTTGCAAAAACGAAAAAACATACGATAAAGGTCATCGTTGATAGGATCGCCATCGATGAGCAAAATCACGAGCGTCTTGCAAGCGACGTGGAAAAGGCGCTAAATGAGAGCTTTGGTGAGGTCGAGATAGAGATCGCAAATGCCGACGAGCTTGGCTTAAAAGAGAGTTTTATACATTACAGCGAGCACATGGCTTGTTTTGACTGCAAAATTTCATTTACGCCGCTTGAGCCGCTAAGCTTTAGCTTTAACTCGCCAAAGGGCGCTTGCGAGCACTGCGACGGACTTGGCATAAGATATAGCCTAGATATGAGCAAGATCATCGACGAGGAAAAGTCGATAGAAAACGGCGCTATCAAGCTACTTTACGGCTACAATATGAGCTATTACTATAAATTTTTACTTGCTTTTTGTGAGCAAAATGAGATCGACATTAAAAAGCCCTATTACGAGCTTAGTGAAGATGAAAAGAGGCTTGTTTTATATGGCAATGTCAAGGAGGTTTCGTTTTTTTGGAAGAGAAACAAGCTGCTTAGAAAATTTGACGGAGTAGTTAAAATTTCACACGGTCTTTTGAAGGACTATAAGGACTTTGACGAGTATATGAGTGAGAAAATTTGCGACGCTTGCAACGGCCACAGACTAAAGCCTCAAAGCTTAGCGGTCAAGGTCGCTGGCCTTGGGCTTGGTGAAATTTTGGATATGAGCATAGAAAACTGCACCGCATTTTTCTCAAATGAGAAAAATTTTGCTTACCTAAGCGACTACGACAAGGCGATCGCAAAGCCTATCTTAAAAGAGATTAACGAGAGACTTTTCTTTTTGTACGACGTGGGACTTGGCTACTTGTCACTCGGGCGCGATGCCAGGACGATCAGCGGTGGCGAGGCACAGCGCATCAGGATCGCGAGCCAGATAGGAAGTGGGCTCAGTGGCGTCATGTATGTGCTTGATGAGCCAAGTATCGGCCTTCACGAGCGAGATACGTTAAAACTCATAAAGACGCTTAGAAATTTGCAAGCTAAAGGCAACTCCGTAATCGTCGTCGAGCATGATAAAAAGACGATAGAGGAGGCTGACTATATCGTAGATATCGGCCCTGGAGCTGGTAAATTTGGCGGTAGCGTGGTCTTTGCAGGCACGGCAAAAGAGCTTTTGGGTTCAAACACCCAGACTGCACAATATATAAATGGCAAGAAAAAGATCGACTATCAAAAAAATAGAAAGGCTGAGAAGTGGCTTGAAATTTCAAACGTAAATATCAACAATATCTCAAATTTAACCGCTAAATTTCCGCTTAGAAATCTCGTTGGCATAACTGGTGTCTCAGGATCTGGCAAGAGCTCGCTAGTGCTTCAGACCTTGCTCCCAGAGGCGCAGGAGCAGCTAAATAGAGCTAAAAAAGTAAAAAAAATAGCTGGGGTAAATTTAAGCGGACTTGAAAATTTAGACAAGGTCATATACCTTGATCAAAGCCCGATCGGCCGCACTCCACGCTCAAATCCAGCGACATACACTGGCGTGATGGATGAGATAAGAAATTTGTTTGCGCAGACTAAAGAGGCCAAACTTAGAGGCTATAAAATAGGGCGCTTTAGCTTCAACGTCAAAGGAGGGCGCTGCGAGAAGTGCCAAGGCGAGGGCGAGATCACGATCGAGATGCACTTTTTGCCTGATATAAACGTGGTTTGTGATGTTTGTAATGGCGCTAGATATAACGCTCAGACCTTGGAAATTTTATACAAAGGCAAAAACATCGCCGAAGTGCTAAACATGAGCATAGATGAGGCGGTTGAGTTTTTCAAAGCTGTGCCAAAGATCGCTTCAAAGCTCACCACGCTGCAAGACGTGGGGCTTGGCTACATAACGCTTGGACAAAATGCAGTCACACTTAGTGGCGGCGAGGCGCAGCGCGTGAAGCTAGCAAAAGAGCTTAGTAGAAGCGACACTGGAAATACGCTTTATATCCTTGATGAGCCAACGACTGGACTTCATTTTGCCGATGTTGATAGGCTAGTAAAGGTGCTAAATCATCTGGTCGATCTTGGAAATTCGGTCTTTGTGATCGAGCATAATATGGATGTCATCAAAAACTGCGACTATATCGTAGATATGGGACCAGAAGGTGGCGCAAAAGGCGGTAAAGTGATAGCGTGCGGCAATGTAAAAGAGGTGGCTAAAAACTACAAAAAAACTGGCAGCTACACAGGGGAATTTCTAGCACAAGAGCGTGAAGAGATGAAGAAAAAATAAGACCAGCTTTTATGCTAATATTATGAAAAAATTAAGGGATAAATTTTGAAAATATTGCTTTATAACGTGACAACTGCACTAAAAATTGGCGGTGTTGAGACATTTTACTACTCAGTCGCAAAGGAGCTTATCAAAGAACACGAGGTGACCATTTGTACTGGTAGAGGTAAATTTATACCAGCATTTTTAAAAGACAGTAGCATTGATCTAAAGATGTTTGGTTTTTGCCCTAGGGAAAAGGTCGTAAAAATAGGCAATAGATTTAGAAAATTTATTGAAAGAGTTAGTTTTTATTTTAATGCCAGAAAATTTTTAGAGTCTGAGAAATTTGATATTTTAGTTGTGCATAAACCATTTGATTTTTTTGTTGCATGGGCTTTAAAGAGGCGTGATAAGAATTTAAAAGCAGTATTTGTAAGCGGTGGCGAGGATTTTTACTTTTTTGATAAATTTTTTATCAAATTTATAGATAAGATCATTAGCGTTAGCGACGCAAATGCAGAGATTTTAAGAGAAAGATATGGCAGAGAGGTTAAAGTCGTTTATAATGGCGTAGATAAAGAGAAGTTTTATCCAGATGCATCACTAAAAGAGAAGACAAGAGAGAAATTTGGTATAAAAAGTGATGAAATTTTGATAGGAAGCGTTGGTAGAGTAGTTGGCTGGAAAGGCTTTGGTATGATGGTAAAAAATATAGACAAGATCAAAAATGCCAAATTTATGCTAGTTGGCGATGGAGAAAATTTACAAAGCCTAAAAGAGTTAGCAGCTAAGCTTAACTTAAGTCAAAAGGTCGTTTTTGTTGGTGCTATCGGACATGATGAGCTAAATGAGTACTATAACGCTTGCGATGTCTACTTGCAACCAAGCATAGGCCATGAAGCTTTTGGTATAACCGTCATTGAGGCATTAGCAGCTAATAAGCCTTGCGTAGTTAGCATAAACGGTGGCATGAAAGAGATCATAAAAGACGGAGTAAATGGGTATAAATTTAAAATTTCTGATGAAAGTGACATGATAGAAAAGATAAATTTAACGCTAGAAAATATAGAAAATTTAAGACCAAGAGAGAGTATGAAAGGCATGTATGAGTGGTCAAAATTTGCACAGGAGCTAGTTGAGGTATGAAAGGATTTTTCCAAGAAAAGCTAAAAGCTAGCAGATATTTAAATATAGCAATTTTAATTTTTTTATCTTTGTTCCTAATAGGTCAGTATAACGAACACATAACTGCTATTAAAAATTTAGCCATATATTTAGCTCTATTTTTAACATTGATCCTTTTTGCAGTCGATACTAAAAATGTTGTACAAAATATAAAGAACAATGCAAAGAACAATAAAGCTATTTTGTTGCTATTTTTGCTTTTAAATTTATATGTTTTTGGCATATCATTTTTTCCTTATGATGCTACGCAAAATGCAGCACTTTCAGCGCTTAATGAATTTAAAAGAGTGTTTATATTTATTTTTATCGTTCTTCTTTGGCATGATGGTAGCTATAAAAACTCAAAATGGTTATTTTTTGCTATGGTTGCAGCACTTAGTATAGATAATATACATTTTTTTATAAAAGGGATAGAAGATGGCACTCTTTTAAATTTAAAAAATGAAAAAGACCAATGGACGCAACCTATAGATAGATTTTATGCAGGCTTTTTTGATAGTTTATTTATTTTTTCTTTGGTCTCAATATTTTTTATCAAAAATAATTTTTACAAATTTTTTATCATAGTTTTTAACATTATTGTTAGTTTAGTTTTTATTTTGCTTACAGGTGCTAGGGGTTCATGGCTTGCACTTGCCCTAAGTTTGATGGTTATGTTGGCTCTAACTTTTAAAAATGAAAAAATTAATCTTATAAATAAAAAATCTATGATATTTTGCCTATTTTTACTTGCCGCCTCTGCTTGCATCTATCATAACTCTACGCTTTTGCAGTTAAAAGTTGCTCAAGGATTTTATACTTCTGGTAGAGGAGATATTTTAACAAAGAGGTTGCCGCTTCTTTTTAGCTCTGATAGAGCTTACATAGGTATAGGTTTTGGTGGTAAACAATATACTAAATTTTTAAATGACAAAAATGTTAATAATGATGACCTTGGTCCAACTGGTGTAGGCGCTGATGGAACTAAGTATCCGCATCATGACGAGCCAGTATTTATTGGCCAGTATTATCATTACGGTGTAGTAGGTACTGCTTTTTTTGTTGCGCTTGTTTTTTATATTCTTTTTGTTTCTTTTAAAAGGTATATGTCAAACAACAAATTTTATATAGCAATATTTGGAAGCATACTTTGCACTTATATATTTAGGGGATTATTTGAAACTATGTACTTTACTCATCTTTATGTAATGCTTGGTCTTTTTATAGTGTTTTTGTGCAAAAACAAGGAGTGATTTATGAAACTGTTTTACATATATCCAGAACAAATTCCGCAAGGTAATGCAAGAGAGATAGCAATACTAAATACATTTTTTGAGCTTAGTAATATGTGCGATGCTAAGCTGGTTTTACCGCAGTCTCCTTTAAATTTAAATGAGGTAAATGAGAAATTCGCTTTAAAGCTAAAAGCTAATGACATATTGTTTGTAAGAAAAAAGATTCTATTTTTAAAAAGTAATAAAATTTTTAATTTTTTTCTAAAAAAGATAATAAATAACTACTCAAATAAAGACGCAATATTTTATACGAGACATTTAAAAATAGCTAAATTTTTACTAGAAAATAAAATGCCCGATCAAAAGGTTGTATTTGAAGCGCATGAGTGTTTTACTTTAGGTAACAAAGCACTTTATAATATGGAAAAAGAGATACTACAAAATGCCGATTTTGTATTTTCGCACAATAGCAGTACGCTAAACGAGCTTAGAAAATTTTTCGGCTTACAAATAGTAAATTCGGCAGTTGTTTATAACGGTTGCAAGCAAGATTATGATTTTAAGAAGAAAGATTTTGATTTTTCAAGTATAAACTATTATGGCTCATTCTTACTATGGAAAGGCCTTGATTTGATGCTAGATTTTGCCTTAAAAACTAGTATAAAACTAGAACTTTATGGCAAAAATAGCGGAAATAGTTTTATGACTTTAAAAAACACTCTTAAAGAAAGAGAGATTGAAAATTTGGTATGTTTTAAAGGATTGCTGCCTCAAAATGAAGTTGTAAAAAGTCTTATTGAAAACAATACTATTTTGATAATACCTAGTGTAAAAAGTGATTATTCGCTTTATAGCACTCCATTAAAGCTTTTTGAATATATGGCAAATTCAAATGTCGTCTTGGCTCCAAATTTCCCACCAGTTGCTGAAATAGTAAAAGATGGCGAAAACGGTTTTTTATATGAAGCGGGTGATGAAAAAAGTTTAGAAGAGAAATTTAACTATATAAAGACTTTAAACAATGAAGAGCTAAATAAAATTTCAAAAAATGCCTATGAAAGTATGAGTAAAAATACTTGGAAAAATAGAGCTATAAAAATAATCAAAGAATTAGAAAAGATAAATTAAATTTTGGGTGGATTTAAAAGAAAAAGGGGCAAACGCCCCTGGGATTATGCAGCTGGATAAACAGATACTTTTTTTCTGTTTTTATCAAGTCTTTCAAATTTTACAAAGCCATCGACTAATGCAAAAATAGTGTGATCTTTGCCAAGACCTACGTTATTTCCAGCGTGAGTAGCTGTTCCTCTTTGGCGGATGATTATATTTCCAGCACGAACGAACTCGCCACCAAATTTCTTAACACCTAATCGGCGTCCGATACTATCACGGTTATTTTGGGTTGAACCTTGACCTTTTTTGTGTGCCATATCTTATCTCCTTAAGCTGCGATACTTACGACTTTTACACGTGTAAATTGTCTTCTAAAGCCGCGTTTTAGTTTTGAGTCTTTACGTCTGCGTTTTTTGTAGATAACTACTTTTTTGTCTTTGCCTTCATTAACGACCTCAAGAACAACTTTTGCACCCTTAACAAATGGCGCACCTACCTTTACTTCGCCGTCATTTACAGCTAAAACTTCTGTAATCTCAACGGTTGATTTAGCTTCAGCACTAAAGTGATCTAGCTTAAGGAACTCGCCCTCGCTAACACGATATTGCTTACCGCCATGCTTAAATATAGCGTATTTTGACATACTCTACCTTTCTAAAATTTGGTAAGACCAAAAAGCACTTTTTTGCAAAAGATTTATGGAGCTTTGTTGGTTGTAAGGTGTGAATATTAGCCAAAAGTTTATAAATTCTAAATTAAATAAGCAAATATTAAGATTGTTTTAATGAGGGGGGGGGGTATAATTGAATAAACTTTTTAAAGGAAGAAAATGAAAGCTATTATTACAATAAGAGGTAGTTGCAATCGCGGAAAAACAACACTTCTTTGTTCTTTTGCAAATTTTCTTATAAAAAATGGTGCTCAAAAAATAGAGCCTTCTGATTTTTCTTCAACAAATACATATAAGGATGTTCAAATCCTATTAAGATATAAAGATCTTAACATAGCCATTTGCTCATCTGGGGATACTTTAGCTATTGTAAAGGAAAATGTTAGATTTGCTTTTAATGTAAAAACAATTGATATTTTGTTTTTAGCTATTAGGTCATTTGGTGAATCTATGAATTTTATACAGGATTTAGCTAAAAAAGAAAAATTACTTGTTTTAAATGTTGAAAATAATATTTTTTTGAAAAAGAAAGTGAAATTTCAACGTTTCAACAATCTCAACTCGAATATTTAGAATTTATAGTTAAGGAGTTTGTGTGACATTTTTCTTGTATTTAGTAGGATTTATCTTGTTTTGTACGCTTATTGGCATAATTCAGAGCATAAGACAAAAGGTGCTTGTGTATTCTAGTACTGCAAATTTGCTTTATTGTGTTATACCGAGCTTCTTTGGTGGTGCGCTTTTGTTATTTCTTTTTTATTTACTTGTTGATAGTGATAAGCACTCAACAACAAACGCAGAAAATATTATTTTTTATACTCTTTTGGGGTTGTTTGTGTTTTTTGCTACTTTTACGTTTACAAATACATCTAAATATAACAGCGGCTTTTTAAATGTTTTTATAATAACAATTACAAAAATAGTTATAGCATGGCCTGTTGTTCTTTTAGCTCAAACATTTTTTTATCCTTTGGTAGAGTTTTTGTTTACTTGTGAATATTGCGAAGAAGAGTATGAAGAAGACGAACCAGAAGAAGCTCAGAAATAACAATGATAACAAGATACAAAGAATGGCTTAAATTTTAGGTCATTCTTTTTTGTAATCTTATTGCTTAAATTTTTAAAATACACTCTCTTTGGCAACTATAATCTCATCAGCTAAATTTCTTATCATAGATGTGTGATCTAAGAAAAATGTTTTGTCACTTGGCAAATGTGGCTGATATACTAGCGTTTTAGCTACTGGTGCGCTTAAGATCACATTTATCAGTTCAAGCTCAGGCGGGAAAACAAAATAAAGTTTTGGCTTGGGAATTTCATTTTGAAAGAGCCTTTGTGCGTAAAATTTACTGAAATTTTCATTTTTTGGTAGCTTTATCTCTTTAAAGAGCTCAAGTGGTAAAAAGTAGCGTGCCAAGGCATGAAGTCCGTGCGCAAAGATGTAGAGGCGTTTTTCAAATTTAGGTGCATCTGTCCTGCCAAAAGTGGCGCAAAATTTCTGCAAATGCTCGCTCATAGCAGCCGTATCTTTTTCATGCAAGGCAAGCACAAATTTAACCGCTTCTCTTTCGTTTGCTGGCTTTTTAGACTCTGCAAAAGTGCGAGCTTTTTCTAGGGCAGGGGCGAGTAAATTTTCATCTTGCCAAAGCATCGCCGTGAGCAGATCATGCATAACACATAGAAATTTATAGCCGTTTTTGCTAGGTGGCAGGCCTTTTGGAAAGATGTTTGCCATACTATCTGTGTCACCACAAGCGATAGCAAAAAATGCCGGTATGAGCTTCTCGCACTGGTCATATCCACCGCTGCATCCTGGGAGTAAATTTAGCTTGGCGTATTGAAAAATGAGATCATTTAGTGCCTCGGCGTCGCCATCAGCTAGGCACTTTTCAAGGCAAAAGTCGTAGCGTCTAGCTCTTGAAAAAGAGAGTAATCGTATGAGCTCACACAAAAAGTCGTATTCATTTAAATTTTTCTCTTTTATTTCAGCGTAAATGCTTGCATACTCGTCTAAAAGTAGCTCTTCGTCGCTTTTTGGTGGTTTTTTAGCTTTGAAAATATTAAATAAGCCTTCTAAAAATGACATTTTGTGTCTCCTTATTTTTGCTAATTTTAGCCAAAAACGCCTAAAATGGCTTAGTTTTTTTTGAATTGCAAAATTTAAATTTAGCGGATAGTTTAACCGCATTTTGGTTATAATCGCCCAAATTTAAGCGAGCTTAGGACAAAGATGGCAGGCGAAGATCAGGAAAAGACCGAAGAAGCGACCCCAAAAAAGATAGAAGACGCCAAAAAGGACGGCAACGTCCCCAAAAGTCAGGATCTATCAGGTTTCGTGACCCTAGTTATCGCTATTGGTGTGCTGCTTGCGATGCTAAATTTCATGAAAGATCAGGTCATCTCACTTTACATCTACTACTCTAAATTTATCGGTCAGCCACTGACTTTGCCAACGGTAAAGATGATCGTTGTAAATACCTTTGGCAGGGCGCTTTTGATGATCCTGCCAGTTTGCATCTGCGTCGCGGTTGCCGGCATAATCGCAAATGTAATGCAGTTTGGTTTTATATTTACCACAAAGCCCATAACGCCAAATTTTGGCAAGATAAATCCGCTAAAAGGGCTAAAAAATTTATTTTCTATGAAAAAGGCGATCGAGAGCGTCAAGATCGTCGTTAAAGTAAGCATCGTCTTTGGTGTTGGATTTTACTTTTTCTTGCAGTTTATAAAAGAGCTTCCGCACACGCTCTTTTTCTCTATGTTTGACCAGCTCGCGTGGCTAAAAGAGAAGCTCATCATCCTAGTTAGCGTCATGCTATTTATACTTTTTGTGATCGGTCTTGCTGACCTGCTCATCGTGCGTTTTCAGTATTTTAAAGACCTTCGCATGAGCAAGCAAGAGATCAAGGACGAGTACAAGCAGATGGAGGGCGACCCACAGGTAAAAGGCAGGATCCGCCAAGCGCAAATGCGTGCAGCCAAGCGCCGAATGATGCAAAATATCCCACAAGCTGACGTCGTCATCACAAACCCAACTCACTACGCCGTGGCGATCAGATATGACAAAAGCCGCGACGAAGCACCGATAATACTTGCTAAAGGGGTTGATTTCTTAGCGCTTCAGATAAAGAAAGTGGCTATTGAAAACGGAGTGCAAATTTATGAAAACCCACCTCTTGCAAGGGAGCTTTATAGAGTTTGCGAGGTCGATGATACGATACCAGCGCACCTTTTTAGGGCTGTGGCTGAAGTGCTAAGCTTTGTTTATATGAGTAATAAGCAGAAATTTCAAGATAAACTTTGAAAGCAGTAGGTCAAATTTTTTATAAAAATGGTAGTAAATTTTGTAGAAAAAAGACAAGCTGCCTTTAAAACAGCTTGTCTAAAATAAAATCTTAGTTAAGATATCCGTAGATATTTGCTAGCACCCAGCCAACAGCACAAGAGCTAAATACACCTATGAAACCAGGTATGATAAAGCTGTGGTTGATTACATATTTACCAATATGTGTTGTGCCTGAGCGGTCAAACTGCACGGCTGCAAGGTCGCTTGGATATGTTGGAAGGATGAAGTATCCATAGCAGGCAGTAGCAAACGCAACAATAACACCTGGGTGAACGCCTATTTGAACAGCGAGCGGCACGAAAGTCGCAGCTGCAGCAGCTTGAGAGTTTAGGAATTTTGATATAAGCATACCAACTATGATATACATCCAAGGATATGCTTTCATAACCTCGCCAAGTGAGCCTTTAAGCATATCAATGTGTGAGTGGAACATTGTCTCAGCCATCCAGCTAATGCCGTAAATCGCAACAAGTGCAACCATGCCGCTGTGGAAAATTTCATTTTGACCGATCTTAGCTGCTTTAATGCCTGAGTAGATCATCATGATAGATGCTGCTAAAAGCATGAAAATTTGGATCGTATCAACCATGCCAAGTGGTGCAGTCTTTTTCATAGTATCTTTTACTACTATATTAGCGTTTGCGATAGTTTCGCTTTTATCGCCTGCAGTGATAACAACATCAGCGCCATTTGAAACAATGCTTTGTGTTACTTTATTGTCTTTGTCTAGCACTTGAACGCTTGTAAATTTAGTAGCGTCTTTTACTTTATTGTCTTTTACGTCTGAGACGATCTTACTATCACCAACCATAGAAACAACTTGTCCGTCTTTAACAGTGATATTTTTAACTGTTTTTTTATCTACGATTATTTCTATTGATTTACCAGGAACATTGCTTGTCCAGCTTGGGCGAAGTTGTTTGTAATAACCCAAAACCGCAACAACAGCGATTGTAGCAAGGAATATCCACATAACATTCCATTGTTTTTTTGGCAAATGCACACCGATCAATGAATGTGCCTCATCAGAACCATATATATATTTTCTTTGCTCTGGATCAGCTATTTTTGCTTGGAATTCTGGATCTTTATCAAGATCTTTACCTCTAAATACTGAGTAAGTTCCTATGCAAAGCACACCTAAAAATGTAGAAGGAATGGTAACTTTTAATAGATCAACATAACTTGTAAAGCCCTCAATATGGACTGTGCCAGTACCAAGAAGAACAGCAACCATAGACACACCAGCAACTGAAACTGGGCTTGCGATAATAGCAAGTTGTGATGAGATCGTAGTAGCTGCCATCGGACGTTCTGGACGGATACCACTTTTCATTGATACGTCATAGATGATCGGTAAAAGTGTATAAACTGTGTGACCTGTACCACAAAGCACTGTTAGTGTCCAGCCACAAATAGGTGCAAGATAACAAACTGTTTTTGGATGTTTTCTAAGCGCTCTTTCAGCGATCTGAAGCATAACATCAAGACCACCAGCTGCTTGAAGTGTAGCACTTGCTACAACAACTGCAAGAATAGTTAATATAACATCAATAGCAGGCTTACCTGGTTTTAAATCAAATGCAAATACCAAAATAACAAGACCGATGCCGCCAAGGACACCAAGTGCCATACCACCTTTTTTTGCTCCGTAGAACAAACAGCCGAGCACGACAATCAATTGTAAGAAAAACTGCGTACTCTCAGACAAACTTGTAAGAAATTCCATGATTTCTCCCTTTTCAAAAATTACACGCGGAGTATATAAATATTAAAATTAAATACTAATTAAAAAAGATATGTAGAATTTAATATTACATTTAATTCTTGTTATCTTATCTATATTTTTATAGAAAAATTAAATATATTTAAAAGAAAGATTGAGATAAAATCCTAAAAGCAAATAATTAATAGTTAAATTTAAGGAGAGAAGCATGCAAATCCCTATCGCTTATGGCAAAGATGACCATATAAATTTAAAAATAGACGAAAAAAATCTGCTTGGTGTTTTTGACCCAAACAAAGTCGCTAAATTTGACGAAGCAGCGCTTATCGCAAAGGCTTTAGCAAATCCGATAAATCAAAAGAGCTTTGATGAGTTTATCGCTGGCGATGAAAAGATCGTTATCATCGTAAATGACGGCACAAGACCTACGCCAACTGCTAAAATTTTAAAGCAAATTTACCCAAAGCTTCGCGATAAAAATAAAATTTTCATCATCGCCACTGGCTGTCACAGAGAGGGCACGCTAGATGAATACAACATGATATTTTCTAAAGAAATTTACCCAGAGATCAGAGCTAAAAACGAGGTTCATGACCACGACTCAAAGCATGATGAGATGGTCTTTTTAGGCGAGAGCAAAAACGGCACGCAGATGTATCTAAATAAGATCGTAGCTGAAGCTAAAAAGGTGATCGTTATAGGTTCAGTCGAACCCCACTATTTCGCAGGCTACACCGGCGGTAGAAAGGCCTTTTTGCCAGGCACTGCATCGTACGAGAGCATCACACAAAATCATAAACTAGCACTTAGCGCTGACGCTCAGGCACTGCGCCTAGAGGGCAACCCAGTGCATGAAGATATGATCGATGCGATGAAAGTTCTTTCAAATATCGATGTCTTTTCTATACAGACTGTGCTTGATAGCGAGCACGGCGTCTATTACGCTAGTGCTGGCGATCTAAACGATAGCTTTTATGACTGTGTGAAAAAAGCCGATGAAGTTTTTTGCGTAAATATCCCACAAAAAGCCGACATCGTGATCTCGGTGGCACCATATCCTATGGATGTCGATCTTTATCAGGCGCAAAAAGCCCTAGATAACGGCAAACTAGCGCTTGCGAAAGATGGAATTTTAATAATGGTCGCAAAATGCCGCACAGGCATCGGTCCAAAACCTTTCTTTGAGCTTATGGCATCGGCCGATACGCCAAAAAAAGTGCTAGAAAAGATAAATTCTGGTTTTAAACTTGGCTATCATAAGGCTGCAAAAATGGCTGAAATTTCGCTTTGGGCGCAGACTTGGGCAGTGACTGATCTAAGCGATGATGAGATGAAAGCTGTGCATCTAAAGCCGTATCACGACCTACAAAAGGCCGTAGATGAGGCGCTAGCGCAAAAAGGCAAGGATGCAAAAATAATCATATTGCCGTTTGGCTCTATGACCGTGCCTAAGGTGTGAGTTTGGCTAAAATTTTATACTATGACGCAAGCTCTGGCATTAGTGGCGATATGAATTTAGCCGCTCTTGTCGGGCTTGGGGTGGATTTTAACTATCTTTGCTCTGAGCTAGAGAAGCTAAATTTGAGCGGAGAATTTCGCTTAGAGCAAAAAAACGTAGTAAAAAATGGCATCGCTGCGACCAAAATAGACGTCGTTCTACTAAAATCGCAGCCTCACGCTAGGAGTTACGCTGATATCAAGCAAATTTTGGCTAGCTCAAATTTAAGCGAGATTTGCAAGAAAAAGGCTGCAGCGATATTTCACGTGATCGCGCAAGCTGAGGCAAAGGTGCATGCAGTTAGCATCGATGAGGTGCATTTTCACGAGGTTGGAGCGATTGATAGCATAGTAGATGTCGTTGGAGCGGCGATCTGCTTTGAGTATTTATCTAAAAATTTTGGTATTTCTAGGATTGTTAGCTCAAAGATCGAGCTTGGTGGCGGCGTAGTAAAGTGCGACCACGGCTATCTTAATGTCCCAGCGCCAGCGGTTTGTGAAATTTTAAAAGATGTGCCAGTTGGTCTTGGGCGAGCAAATTTTGAGATGACTACGCCAACAGGTGCTGCGATACTAAAAGCATGTGCAGATGAGTTTGTGAGTGAGATAAATTTCAAAATAGAAAAAGTAGCTTACGGAGCTGGCGAAAAAAATGCGCCAAATTTTGCAAATGCCCTTCGCGCGATGATCTGTGAGGTAGATGAGAGCCAAAATTTAGTGCAAAAAATGATATCTACAAACATAGACGATATGGACGCAGAAAGCTTTGCCTTTGCGTGTGAAATTTTACGTGAAAATGGCGCGCTAGACGTCTTTAGTCACTCTATCTATATGAAAAAAGGACGTATCGGCTTTGAGCTAAACGTCTTGTGTAAAAGCGAAGATGCGAAAAAACTAAAAGAGCTTATATTTACGCACACGACGGCCATTGGCGTTCGTGAGATAGATGTCGTAAAAACCGAGCTAAAACGAAAATTTGTAAGTGTTGAGACGAAATTTGGCGATATAAGGCTAAAAATTTCAGGCGATGATGAAAAGGTAAAGCCTGAATTTGACGAGTGCAAAAGCGCGGCACTTATGCATAAAACATCGATATTTCAGGTAAAAAAAGAAATTTTTAAAAAGTATGACGAAATTAGAAATTCTAAAAAATGATATAAAAAAGCTAGGAAAATTAGCCGTTGCATTTAGCGGCGGCGTGGATAGCTCACTACTGCTAAAGGTTGCTGCGGACGTGCTTGGCGAAAATGTGCTAGCACTCACGGTAAAATCGCCCTATATGTCTTTGCGCGAGATAGATGAGGCGGTAGAATTTGCTAAATTTTATGGCATCAGGCACGAGATATTTGAGGTGGGTATCGCTGATGAGATAAAGTTCAATCCGCAAAATCGCTGTTATCTTTGCAAAAAAGCAGTTTTTTCAAGGCTTCTTGCTCGTGCAAAAGAGCTTGGATTTACAAATTTGGCTGATGGCACAAACAAGGACGATCTTGGCGAATATCGCCCAGGGCTTAAGGCAAAAGAGGAGCTTGGCGTGCTTTCGCCACTTGTAAATTTACGTAAATTTGAGATCCGTGAGCTCTCACGTGAGCTAAATTTAGCAACAGCAGAAAAGCCAAGCTACGCATGCTTGCTAACTCGTTTGCC
>NZ_CABPUY010000004.1:0-19383 GCF_902460575.1 Campylobacter concisus
CTATTAGAAAAATTTGCTTACTACTGAACATTACCACCACCATTTTTGTTTAGCCATTTAGTAAAATCTTCACTAGCTTTTTGACTATCTTGGTTGTAGATATGGATAATAAAGCCTTGAAGATTAGACATGTTATAAAGTGCCTTATCTAACTTGCTTTGTAGTGCAGATCCGGCTTCATTTGTCTTATGGCTATCATAAAATAAGTAGCCAAAAAAGAAGGTCGCTTCTATAAATACAAAGGCAATTAATGCAGATACTATCTTCTTCATCAAAGAGCTAAAAGATGAGTTGATCTTCGATATAGTTTTGTCTGCACCTTTTAGAGTATTTTTAAAGTTGTTTTGAATATCTTTTGTTGCATTTATAAGTTCAGCACTTCCTTGCTCTATAAGCTCTATTTTTTCTTTAAAGCTTTTATCAAAGCTATCCGCAGTTTTATTAAAAAGCTCAATATTATTTCTAATATTTTCACTAGCCTTATTGCCCATTTCGATATGTTCTTGTATAGCAATTACGGCATTTGCCGCAACTGCTGTATCGCTACTCTTGGTTATTAGTGCCATTGTTTAGCTCCTCATCTTCTTTTTTGTATTCTTTGGGTACGAGAATATGGCATGCATCAGAGGGTTGATTGACATTTGTTGCCTCATACTCTTTTCTCCATTTGGAAACAAGACTTCAATACATGCTTGTTTAATCTCCTGTTTTGTTTTATTTTTTCTAATAGCCTTTAAATCATTTAAAAGCATTTTTTTACTTGGCATTTTTTCTCCTTTTTGCCATTTAAAAATCAAGAGACAGTAATAGCTATCTCACCAAATAGACATACCTATAGTGTGCCCATTGCTTTAATATAGTAGTTGTTGATAAGGTTTTTATTTAAGTAGTTTAAAAGTAGAGAACAATTACAATAAGAGTGTCACCAACTTAATGTAGAAGCTCTCTTTTAAATACTTAAAATAGAGCTTCTGCTTTTAACTGACTTTAATCATCTTAACCTCCTTTAAGTTAAAATTTTTTAAATTTGCGTGTATTATAAGATATTTTGGTGGCTAGGTTGTTTAAAGTGGTAAATAATTTTTGACTTTTATTTCAGAAGCACGATATATCAGGGTATTTCTAGTTCTATAACATAGTAATACTTATAAATTACTTAATGCTAGTATCTATATTAGAAATCGAAACAAATATCTTAAAATTATAGACCATGAATGACCTTATTTTTAATCAGAAAGATAAAAATGTTTTATTAATAACATGTATTTCTTTAAAAAGATAAACGAAAAATATTACATAATTATCAACTGCATTCTAGATACTCTTCAAGCAATTTCTCAAATTTCACCCTTAGATACTCAGGCTCTTTTATCTTGATAAATGGCAGCCAGTATTTGACCACGCGCAGTATCTCATCGTCGTAGGCTACCTCTGTGCTTAGGATGATCTTGTCTTTATCTTCGCTTATTATTTTAAAATTTGGCAAGAATTTCTTTCTTTTAAAGTAGCTCATCGCCTCGCTTTTTATCTCTAGCGTCACTTCAAATTTTACGTCCGAAAACCAGTTTGTGTCGTTTTGCTTGATGCGGTTTGTAAATTCTTCATTTGGCTTAAATGCGCTCTCTTTTATCTTTATATTTTCAAGCTTTGAAAGGGTGAAATTTTTAAGCCTACCACTATCATCTGCTAGCAGGTACCAGACGCCATTGTTGTTTATCAGTTTGTATGGTTTTAGTGATCTAAATTTAGCGTTGTAAGAGCACTCAACTATCTTATTTTTAATAATAGCAGCGCTTATCTCTTCAAACTCGGCTCTTGAAATTTGTAGATCCTCAAAGCCTTGATTTTTGATGAGATAGACCTTGTTTAGCTTCTCATTTAAGACATCGCTGATAAATTTATCGTCTAGATCCGGAAACAAAGACTTCACTCCACTAAGTATTGCAAATGCCTGGATATCTTTATAGCTAAGCTTACCAAGTGCATAGTCAGCCAAAAAGTATTTGCCATTTGCTTTTTCTATGGGCAGTATATTTAGGCGCTCAAAGTCCCTTAGAATGGTCCTTTTATTGACACTAAATTCCTCCGTGAGCTCATCTATACTAAGTCTTGCTCCGTCATTTAGCTTTATTAAAATTTGAGCGAGCCTAAAGGCTATCTTGTCGTGAGAGTGCATCTTAAATCCTTTTAAAATTTTCGTTATTTTATCCTAAAAAGAGATCGCGACACAACCTGTCAGGGTCATAGTGTAAATTTTCGTCAAATTTAAAAAGGAGAGGATATGAGCTTATTTATAATACTACAAATAAAGCATGGCTTGATCCTAGGATTACACAGGATAATGTAGAAAAGTAAAATATTTAAAGCTATGTCTATAATTCTTGCCATTATTTATTTTTAATCCTAGATTATGCGGATTTTAATTATTCTTTATCATTAAATAGAGTTCTTTTTCTATATATTCATCTACTTTTTCAGGGTCTATCTCGCCTAAGTTATACCAAGCATTTATCTCTTTTAAACCTAAATATCCGAACCTAACCCATCCAATCAAATTTGTTCTTAGCAAAAATTCCACCATATTTCCCCCGCTGCGTATGCCTGCATCTGCTACATCTATCACACAAAGCGTTCCGTGCCCAACTAATAACATACGCCTTAGTTCCGGAATATTGGCATTTGGTATGCATTCTTTCCAGTCTTTTTCATGGTAAAATCTTGCTTTTAAGGCATACATAACTCTTATAAGGAGCTCGGTTATTAAAACTGGTATTGCCATGGCTATACCGTGTCTTAAATCATAACCTTGCTCAAAAACCTTTGAACAGACTACAGCAAACGTTTCCTGTTGCTTTTCTCCAAACCTACCGAAATTCATTAATTGTGTTAGCTCATAAAAAGGTATAGGTATTCCGCTGCCTCTACCAGCAGCACCAGATGAACCTGTCCAGTCAGACATAAGGTGCCCAAACCAATTACAAAAACCACAAAAAATCTTAGCAATAAAATTATCGCCTTGGAGCTCAAATGTATCAGTTTTAATTGTTATAAGTCGCCCATTACTTACAAAGCTTGATGTATTTGTAAATTGGTTTAATATTGAAAAAAATAAACCTATTAAATCAGGCGAATGCCCTAAGCTTTTTAAATGATGATTTGATGGACTCAAATTTTCAACCAAACCACCGGTTCCTTTTTTGCCACTTGTAGTAGATTGGTCATAATTTATTTTAAATTTATTTTCCAAAAAACCTATTGCGCTCTTTAGTTCATTGCTTCCTTTTGTCTTAGCCTTTTCTTTATCCCATCCCAACATCTCAGCAAATTTCATTGTTATATCATTTGTTTTTTTGTCTACAAAATTTCCTAAATCACTTTCGCCAGGCTTTCCAACAAATAGCACATCTATTATTCCGCCTATGACGCCGCAAGTGCCGGCTATCATATAGTCATATTTATCGCAATTGGCGTTTTTATAAGCAAAGTCTTCTTTGATTCTCTTTTGAAGTTCCAGAATCTGACTTTTGGACATTAAATTTCTAAATGGATCATCTGATAAATTTAGATTATACTTTTTGGCATACTCATCTACAGAATTTAAATAATCAAGCCACGACATATTCTTATTAAAATCAATTTGTTCCAAAGAGTCTATTGCAGCAACCCTATCATAAACTAGCTCATGTTCTAGTTCTTTTTCTACTGCTTCCAAGTTTACATCTAACTCGTTGTTCCTACTAGTATTCTCTAGTAATTCCTGCATTTGACCCATGAGCTCATCAAGCAAAACATCGCTCTCGCTTTGTGATTTTTTTATATCATCTAGGTTATTATTTATTTCATTTAATTTGTTGGTAACAGTTAAAACCTGATGTTTTTGGACTATTACGGCATTTGCTTCATCGACTAAGTGTTTTTCTTTCACCTTAAAATACCTTTAGCAAAGTCGGTAAATTTATCGAGCCCGTCCTGTGCTTTACCCTTTAAAATATTGCCTACATCAAAATATCCAACAGCATTAAATATCTCAGCCATTTTCTCTAGTGTTTGAGTATCTATGTTGTCTTTAAGTTTCACTACTTTCTCTTTATTACCGTCATTTACTACTTCTACTTCCTCATAGTTATTAATCACTAGTTTAAACATAGGCTCATTGGTCGGATCACTAGTTAACCTTTTTAGCCTAGAAACATCCAACAAGTCAGGACATTGTAATTTATTAGCGCTATTCTCGTATCTATCTTGCTTAAGTGTCATACTCTTAGCAGCACCAACAAACTGCTTTATCATTTTTTCAAGCTGCTGAATCTTTTGATTCTTATTTGAATCAGTTTCTTTTACATCATTTAATTTTAATACTATGTAGTTTATATCTTCTATAATATTACAAATGCTTTTTTGAGTTTGTTTTATAGCTTCATGAAGCATAATTTCTCTTTGCTTGTAGTTACTAACTTGATTTGCGCCTGTTAAATATCTAACTCCTTGATATACTCCTACACCCATTAAGATCGCAACACCTATACCTGTAGCCATAGAAGATAATCCTAGAAGGCCGCCCATACCAAGGGTTGCGAGTCCAGAAGTCATACCAGCAGCACTTAGTCCAAGAACAGAACCAGATATATATACTGCGCCAAGTGGAACACCAACACTTGTAGCCTTTGCCGATAAGTCTTTCATTATGGATTTTATTTTGTCATCATCAAGATTGTTATAGAGTATGCTATAGTCTTGTTTAATAGTATCAACAGCTAGTTCAATATCATTATCGTTCAGTCCAAGTAACATCTTATTATTTTGAATAAAATTTACATCTTTTGCGCTAACAGCATTAAATTCATCTATGCCTGTAAAATAAATATTTGTTATATCTTTTACTAGAGATATCATAATAGACTTAAGCTGTGAGCCATCTGAGTTAGACTTTATATCCTCTAAAAGATCTTTTATATCTGTTAAGTTCTCTAAAGAAGCTTCCGACATATAAGCCCTGACCTCAAATCTAGGTTCTTTGCCAGCCTCTAGTCCGACCCTGTCCATAAGTAAAAATATTTCTGCAAATTCTTTTTCATCTATTTTATTATCATTTGATAATGCTGCATTTATAATTACTTTCAAATATGCAACTTTTAAAGGATCTGGCATATCAGCTATTATCTTCAGTTGGTTTTCATCTTTAAAATTTTCATGTTCTAGAATTTTATTAATAAATTTTTCCAAAAACTCATAATCACAATCATGCAAGCCTTTTATAATAATACTTTCTTCTTCTGGATTTTTAAATTTTACTTCGACATACTCATAGTCAAGTTTTTGTTCGCCGTTTTTATCTATTTCGCATTTTTGTCCATACTCTGCACTTTGCATATTTTCATATATAAAAACAACTGGATCTGACAGCATAGTCTTTTGTATCATCCTGGTACCAGTAAACAAAAGCCCTTCATCACATGAATTAGATAATGTATGATCAAATATGGCAATTATAGAGCTAAAGTCGTCACAATTAAATGCTTTAGAAGCATTGTCAAGACATTTTTTATCTATCGGAGCTATTAATACTTTACTATTGACTGCGTCACTTAGTGTGTTTTCGATTTTATTGACGATCTTATCAAAAAAACTAGAAGTTTTTTCAATGATTTCATTATTTGTTTCCCTAGAATCCCTTTCAGCCCAACTTTTTGAAATCATATATGCATTTTCTTTAATATATGTATTTACGTTATTCATTGTATCTCCTTGTGTAGTGATTAAACTCTTTTATATCGTCAAACCACTCTAAAAGTTTAATAAAAATTAAATAGTAATAAATTCATAAACAACTGGATTTGCCTTTTTACCACTATGCACTCTTTCCGCCATAGTAGTTTTTATAAAACCTAGCTACATCTTTAAAAGTATAGGCTAGCTCTTGTATGGAGCTGGCACCCTTTAGCAAAATACTAGCTGTAAAAAACAAATCTTTAAGCTCCTCTTTATCTTTGGCCTGCTCACCAGCCATATTTGTGAGCATATATCTAAGCATAAACGAAAGATCGCTTAAAATTTGTAAATCATCATCAGTTTTTACAAACCTATAAATATCCAATCCTTGAGCGCTAAATTCAATGATATTTCTTGTGATAAACTCATCTTTAAAAAGCACAATAGAAAGTTTATTCATAATTTGATCTAGCTCATAAGACTTGCCAAAAGCTTTTGCTCTTAAAAATTTATCATTAGTGCTCATTTTGCCCGTCCCAGCCTCTTTTTGATTGATATCCTCAAAAGGATTTGAGCCATTTCTTGCAAAATGTGAAAAAAGAGCTTGATATTAAAACCTCTCACGCAAAGGCCTTTTTGAAGTAGTCATTCTCATAAATTTCTATCCACTCATGCAAAATATCTAAAACCACATCGATATCTTTCATCTCATTTATCTGGCGAAGCATGGTTACAAATTTATTGTTTGCTTCAACTAACGCGTATATAAGTCCCGCTTGATGCGCATCTACTTTTAAAAAGCTATCATCCTCTTTTGTATCATCCCTTTTTTGCGTTATCTTTAGCAAGATATTGTTTAAGACGTTGCTTAGGCTATCTAAAAAGCTAGTATCTCTTTTGCTGTTATTTACTAAGCAGATTAGGGCAAATTTATACTTTTCGTCATATTCACTAAATTCTATGACTTTGGCATTTTCAGCACCTATAAATTTCCTAAGGCCACTTTCTTCAAGTATAGCAGGCAGTGCTCTTTGTAAATTTTCTATACCTGCATAAATTTCTAAAAATTTATCTTGCAAGGCGCTTTTATCTATCTCGCCATTTGGGTTTTGGCTAGATTGATTTAAATAATCGCAATAATGCCCGCTCTCACTAAAATATTTACCAAGCCCAAAACCAATAGCCCCAAGCGCCACGCCACCTATGATATATCTTAACATCTATGCTCCTTTGATTTGATTTACGATGAAAATTTAACCTAGTGGCGTGACAGGTTGTGTCGCAAATGATAAATTTACTAAAAACCCACCGCGCACTTATGTTTTAGCTTCCTGCTATACTTACTTTTATCTTTTTTGACCCTTGTCGAGAGAGAAATTTCTCGCCTTATGTGAGACAATATATTTTGATCTCTCTTTTGCATTTTTTATCCTTTAAATTTATTTTTATCAAATAGGCGAAATCTTACAAATTAGCATCGTCAAATGCTGACATTTAAGTGCCCATTTTGCGTGCCCCAGCTAACTAAAACTTCTTTTAGAGTATAATTTTAAAAATCTCTCAAAGGCAACCATGCTAAAGTATTTAGAGTTAGCCGTTTGCGGCACAAATTTAAAGCCCACCTACTCATTTATAGGCTCTACTATTAGAGGCACCTTCGGACACGCACTAAGGTACGCAAGCTGCCCTTTCGTTAGCCAAGAGTGCGGCACATGCGACATTTCTGGTAGCTGTATTTATGATGAATTTTTTGAAAATATCTCTGATACGCCAAATTTTAGGCTAGATATCGAGCTTGACCAAACGAGCTTTGACTTTAAAATTCTACTTTTCGAGCATGCCGTTAGCTACCTGCCTTATGTAGCTATCGCTGTTAAAAATATGCAAGATATCGGCCTTGGCGCAAGTAGAGATAAATTTAAGCTCAGCCACTTCGCGCTAAATGGCAAAATGGTTGAAACTAAATTTTTACTAAACTCCGAGCCAGAAACTCTAAATTTCACGCCAAATTTCACCGCAGGCGACTACGAGATCCGCCTTCAAACCCCACTTCGCATAAAACAAAAGAACACCCTTGTTAAAAGTGAGATAGATTTTAGGTTATTTATCCGCCAGATCGCCATGCGATTTGATGGCATTTCAGGCACGCAGATGGATAAATTTGAAGTTAAATTTGAGCGTTTCGAGCAGGAGCTTAGCTTTTACGACCTTGAGCGCTACTCAAACCGCCAGCACACCAAGATGCAATTTGGTGGCGTTATAGGCAAGATGCGAGTTTATGGCCTTGATGAGCGCTCAGCAGGGCTTTTACAGCTAGCCACTATCACAGGCGTTGGCAAAAGCACCGTTTTTGG
This sequence comes from Campylobacter concisus, assembly GCF_902460575.1. GTDB lineage: Bacteria > Campylobacterota > Campylobacteria > Campylobacterales > Campylobacteraceae > Campylobacter_A > Campylobacter_A concisus_AW. Next base: position 8,064 of record NZ_CABPUY010000004.1, read on the forward strand.
ACTAGGTAAGATAGATGTGACGCAGATCTAGCCTTTCATAAGCGGCACTGGCTAGCTTTTGCACCAAGCACTAAAGCACTAAAAGGATAGCCTATGTTTGATCTAAATTTAGAGGATATTTTTACAAAAAGCTCATTTGAGTACGCATTAAAAAGGCTCAAACACACAGCATTAGGGCTTGACGGGCTTAGCATAGAGGATATCTGCTCAGAGGCATTTTACGCCGAGCTTAAAGATGAGATTTTCACGCTCTCTTATTCGCCCCAGCCCTTAAAACGAGCCTTTATCCCCAAAGAGAACAAAGACGAGCTTCGCAAACTAGCCATCCCATCTTTAAAAGATAAATTTGCACAAAATATCCTTATTAGCGAGCTTTCAAGCTATTTTGACAAGAGCTTTTCAAACCGCTCCTACGCCTACCGAAGTGGCAAATCATACTCAAACGCCATCTTTCGAGCCAGAGATTTTTGCTTGACGCACGACTTTGTCTTAAAAACCGACATAAAAGACTTTTTTGAAAACATAAACCACGAAAAACTACTTGAAATTTTACGCTCAAATATCAAAGACACACGCATCATTAGGCTCATCGAGCTTTGGATAAAAAATGGCATTTTCGAGCATTTTGACTACACCTCTCACACAAAAGGCGTCCATCAAGGCGACGTTTTAAGCCCACTTCTTTCAAACATCTATTTAGATCAAATGGATAAATTTCTTGAGCATAGCAGTATAGAGTTTGTAAGATACGCAGATGATTTTGTTCTATTTTTTAGCTCACGTGAAGCCTGCGAGCAAGGGCTTGCCAGACTAAAGGACTTTTTAGCGACCATAAATTTATCCCTAAACGAAGCCAAAACATCTTTACACGACAAAGATAGCGAATTTACCTTTCTTGGCGTAAATTTCAAAGCTCATGAGCTAAGCATAGGCGAGGATAAATTTGCACGCATTTTGGCAAAACTCACAGCCTCGTCTAAAAAGCCAGAGATCGCCCAAAGCGTAGAGAGCATAAACGCCCTTAAATTCGCTATCTTAAGCTATCTATAAGTAAAAGAGTGCGAATTTAAAAAATTTTTTTAGCCACATTTTCGAACATTTTGCCATTTGTGATATAATGCCGGCAGAGAGTAGTTCTTTTAAAACTCATTGTTAATTTACAATCGTTTTTTGGGCTATTAGATACAAATTTCCCCGATCTAGGGGATTGAAACAATCCTAGAATATGTCCTAGGATAAAAAAAGCGTTCCTGCAAAATTAGATACAAATTTCCCCGATCTAGGGGATTGAAACCAATTCTTTGTTCATTTTTTCTCCTTTGTAAAAAATTTTGATTAGATACAAATTTCCCCGATCTAGGGGATTGAAACGTATAAACAGAGCCCTTACCATCATAACTAACAACTTCTGGATTAGATACAAATTTCCCCGACCTAGGGGATTGAAACCATACAGGACATATTCTTTTACTGTCTGTAAAACACGGCAATTAGATACAAATTTCCCCGATCTAGGGGATTGAAACGAATATAGGCTAGAAGATATTAAAGAAGAGTGGTTGAAAAATTAGATACAAATTTCCCCGATCTAGGGGATTGAAACAACCGTTTTTTGGTATATAAATTCATCATAGTTGTTTATTAGATACAAATTTCCCCGATCTAGGGGATTGAAACAGTTTGTCTTCTATAAAACCTTCTCCATCTAGATTAAATATTAGATACAAATTTCCCCGATCTAGGGGATTGAAACCTGAAAAAGCATTTTTATATGCTTCACGCTCATAAATAACGCATCCGATACAAATTTCCCCGATCTAGGGGATTGAAACCCCTCGCTTACCTTGATAAACTCTAAGCGTGGCACTGGCTTTGTAATCTGATACAAATTTCCCCGATCTAGGGGATTGAAACTACCAAAACGGCTTTTTACCGTCTGGGTATTGCATTTTGGCAATTCGATATAAATTCCCCGATCTAGGGGATTGAAACTCGCCCACATATCACAAAAACGCCGTTTTTCATTTGCATTAGATACAAATTTCACCGATCTAGGGGATTGAAACGATAGTTTCTAATGTGAAAAATTCCCTCGTTGGACAAATTTCCCCGATCTAGGGGATTGAAACGTATTTATCTCTTCAGATTGTTTATCAAAGAAACTCTCTAATCTGATACAAATTTCCCCAGTCTAAGGGATTGAAGCCTAAAAGCAGGAAAAAAATAGAAATAATCAACTAGCACGAGATCTGATACAAATTTCCCCGATCTAGGGGATTGAAACTTATTTACGTTGTCAAATTCTCCAGCAGCAAAAGCTGCACCTAATTAGATACAAATTCCCCCGATCTAGGGGATTGAAACATTATATCGTTTGCTCTGCTGAAGGCATCTTTTTGGGACATCTGATACAAATTTCCCCGATCTAGGGGATTGAAACGCAATTCTCAGCGTAAAACTGATAATCTTTTTCATAATCGCATTAGATACAAATTCCCCCGATCTAGGGGATTGAAACGCAACTAGTAAGCTGCTAACTAAAACCTTTTTCATTATATTAGATACAAATTTCCCCGATCTAGGGGATTGAAACTAGTTAGCCTTATACCACTTAGCTTTAGCTTCTGGTGAAGTATCTGATACAAATTTCCCCGATCTAGGGGATTGAAACTCAATTTTTATAAAAACTACTTCTACTTTGGCACGTGCGCTTCTTTCGGCATTTATCTGATACAAATTTCCCCGATCTAGGGGATTGAAATAGACATATCTATCGAGCATAGTTCTCGGGCATTAATTCATAGATACATTTTATTTTAGTTATTTTTTAGTTGGTATATAAAAAAATAATCGCTAAATTGACTATATATGACAACGAAACTTTTTATAATTGCCTCCGAAGTTGATGCTAAAGCGTCAATAAAAAAATTAAGGAGTTTTTATGAAAAAGATCGCATTATCTTTAATGGTTGCAGGAGTTGTAAGCTCTGCTTTTGCTAGTGAGGCTGCTAATCTAGCTAATATAGCACCTACTAATCACGACAAAGTTGCCATCGCGTTAGATACTTACTATAAAGGTACTGACATATGGGGCGCTTCCTCTTTTGCTCTTGGCTTTGATGGCAAATATGGCTTAGTGCAAGCTGTTAATGGCGAGCTATACTTCCGCTTAGCAGGTCATGCTGGCGTTAGAAGCAAGGATGTGCATAGATTTCTCGAGATAGGTGGCGGACTTGGCTGGTCTCAAAAGCTATCTGAAAATCAGTTTGTAGCACTTGAGACAAACTACAAATACGGCCTTGTTACTGGCAACATCGGCAGTGATCTTAAAAACTGGCGAGAATACGGCGTGCAAGCAACATATGGTTATAGAGTTGCTGAGTGGCTAAGTGTCGGTGTGAGTGGATCTTACGATAAAACTCAGTATGATCTATATGCCATCAAAAATATCAAAGGCTCTACATACGGCTTTGGAGTGCCTATATCTATAAGCGTCACAAAAGGGGCAAACCTTAATATATATGGCGGCTATCAAAGCCAAAGACTAGATGGTAGCGACCTAAAAAAGGGACAACCTATAGTGACTTTGGGTATCACGGCGAAATTTTAGTTCATAGTAGCCAAGGCGTATGCTTTGGCTAAATATTTCTTTTTAGAAATATTTTTAACTAAATTTGCAAGCCTTAACTCTTTTTAAGTAAATGAAATATGAATTTAAATAAAATTCAAACTTATTAATTTTAATAAAGGTAAAAAATGAACAAGTACCAAAACAGAGAACTTCAAAAAATAATTGTTTCGCTTCTAGGAAGCTCGCTTTTGGGAGTTAAGGCGTTTTTGATAATAACTGGAGTGGCTGTCTTTTTTGCATGGCTACCTGATGGTATGTCTACATTGTTAGATAAAATTTTTGGAGGAGAAATTTTTAGTTGGAGCACAAAAGATGGAACTATGCTAGTTCAAATTTTAGGCTCGATCGCAATATTTTTGCTAGTTAAGCAAATAATCCCAAAAAATGTTGCTAATGTAGAGATAAGCATAAATAACGAACCTAAAAAAGCAAAAGCATTGGTGCTATTTTTAAGTCCGAATTCAAGTGAAGAAGAAAAGTTGGAAAAATTTAAAAGCCTTGAAGACTTTAAATCTAACAACTATTTTATGCCTCTTACTGCGATCGACTACCATAAAAATAGGCTCACAAAGTTAGTCATCGCTTGCTCTGATCAGTCCTTTAATGATAAGGATAAATTTTTAAAATGTGTGCAAAATATTTTTGGTAACAAGATTGCAAAAATTACAGAGATAAAGAGTGCTGGTGACTTTGAAAAAGCTAAAAATGTCTATGATTTTTTAGAAAATACATATGAAGAGCTTAAAAAAGAGGGCTTTAAAGAGGATGATATCGTATTTGACGTTACTGGTGGCCAAAAAGTAATAGCCATAGCTGGAGCAATGTTTGCGATACCAAATGATAGGCATTTACAGTATGTTTCTACAAATGATTATAGTGTTAGACACTATGATTTAACTTATATAAAAAATGAGGAGTGAGATATGAAGGTCGTAACATTTTTGGGAACTATAAAAAAAGCAGAAGATCATGACGTACCTATTTATAGATATGACAACAAACTAAAAGAGCTATACTCTTTAAAAAGAGAGAGGTATGTAAATATGCTCCCTCTATTGATAGACAATTTTGATGCAAAAGGTATTGTGCCAATTTTTACAGAAACAGCTCTAAAGATTCAGTCTAAAGTTTTAAAAGATGAGCTAGGAAATAGTTATGATGAGATATTTAATAATGAAAATTTAATAGAAGATGAAAAAAATTTTTATGATATTTTACGTATCATCAATAATGCAACATCAGGTGATAAAGAATACATAATAGACCTAACTCATGGATTTAGACATATCCCGATCTTAGCAACTATTTCACTTATCTCTCAAAGCTTAAATAATACAGACAAAATTAAACATATATTTTTTGCAAAAGAGATAACCCCTAGAAAAGAGTATGAGATAATAGACCTAAAAGAGTATCTGGAGCTTGCAAATATTTCATATATACTTGAAAGTTTTAATCGCAATTACACAGTAGCTTTAGTCCCTAAATTTAAAAATAAAAATTTTCGTGATCTTGCAAGCCAGTTATCAACTATTTCAAATCATATACTATCTAATTCATTAAAAGCACTTAGTAACGATACTGATAAAATTTTAAATAATATAGAGTTGATTTTAAAAAATGAGCAGATCGAAACATTTAAAAGTAGCCTTAATGACATACAGCAACATATAAAAGAGCTTCAAGACATAGGCAAACAAAAGGATTCTATGAAATTTTATAGAATGTCTAGGTTATTAAGCTCGAAAGGGTACTTATTAAATTCTATAACCCTGTTATTTGAAGCTATTGGGTATTACTGTGCAGAAAGCTTTGAATGTTTTGGCAATAATATAAAAATGCACATTGATGCCTTTAGAAAAAGTAAAAATTTCAATGCCTATGATCTAACACACGAGTCTAGAACTTTTGTAAAATGGATGGAATTAAGAGATGAAAAGTACCTAAAAAAAAGTGGTGCGGCATACTATGATATAAAAAATAAGCTGGAGAGCATAAGAACCCTTGGTAATTTTAGAGATTTTATAAAAGAGGCCGAAAAACTAAGAAATAATCTAGCTCACGGTAATGCAAGTGAAAAAATAGAAGATTCAAAAAAAGAGCTCACAAAATTGTTAGACAAATATAACTCATTTTGTATAGTGCAAAACATACTGGGAAATAAAAAATGAAAACTCTTTTTATTTTAATGAATCACACTCTAACACCAGAACAAGAGGAGGATGCGAGAGATAATTTAAAAATTGAGAAATTTGTAAATATAGCTGATGCAAAGTGGAGTGACATAGATCCGTTTGAAAAAAGTGTACTAAATATCATAAATATCTACAAAGATAGACTTACGCAGCAGGCTAGTGCTGGCGATGTGCTGTTAGTTCAAGGTGACTTTGGAGCAACATATAATATGATAAAATTTGCAAAAAATATGGGTTTAAACGTCGTATATGCGACTACAAAACGCATAGTAAGTGAATATATAGAAAACGGAAAAGTTGTAACAAAACGAGAATTTAAACATGCAAGATTTAGAGAATATGAGGATTTATAATGGCAGAGTTAAACAATAAAACATTAATTATTTTTGAAATTTTAAAAAAATTAGTAAAAAAACGAGAAATTTATCCATCGGACACAGAGCTTTTAGATGAATTTGGCATACAAGAAAGAACGCTAAGAAGATATATAGAAGAGATCAAAATTTTATTCCCAAATTCATTTATAATAGAAAATAAGCTTGTGAAAAATGCCAAAAGACCTATGGGTGTATTAAGAGTAGCTGATAAGAATAAAGACATAGTCATCGTTTTAGAGTACCTTTTAAAAAATAGCGATAATCTAGGCTGGCTAATCACTTTACTAAACGAAAACGACCCTAGCTTATTGAATGATTTAGATAAATATGAAAAAGAGGTATCTAGACAGCTACAAGAAGATTCTGATATATTTTTATTTAAGACAAATCCTTTAGAAAATTTACAAGATGAGCCTAGCAAAAGGTATTTGAGCGAGCTTCGTAATGCAGTTGCAAACAGAGAATACCGAGACATTAAGTATAAATATATCGGCGAAGTCGAGAATTTAACCGATGCAAAATGCCTAAAAATAGTCTTTACTGATGGAAATTGGTATTTGGCTATAGAGGATGCTAACGAAAATTTTAGGCTTTTAAGGGTGGCTTTTATAGTATCTTTAACCAAAAGTTCAAAAAACTATCAAAAAAAGATTTTGTCAAAGTACAAAACGTGTTTTAATAAAATACAAAATGCCATGAGCTTGCCATCAAATACGCCACAAAGAGCCCTACTTAAAGCCTCTCCTAAGGTAGCTATATATTTTCGTAAAGGCATGAAGAGTTTTTTCCCATCTCAAAGATTTGAAAAGGCTTTAGAGGATGGCAGTGTTGCGTTTAGTATAGATTTTACTCAGGATATAGAAATTTTACCTTTTATAAAACGATGGCTCCCAGATATTGAGATATTAGAGCCAAAAAGTTTAAGAGATAAATTTAAAGAGGATCTAAAAATTGCTCTTGATTTATTAGATAAATAATAAAGTATAAATAATAAAAAAGAATAACCTATGTTCGCAGGCATTCTGATGTTTAAGTACTAACAGCATCTTTAATTAAGTATTGTGTAATAATTTTTTTTCGATGCAGCTAGTTTCTCTGCCTATCTTCTCATATGTAAATTGTATTTACTAATAATAAAATCATAGCAGAGATCATAAGAACGGTGAGTATTATTGAGCGTGTAATAAATTAATAATATTATAATTTCAAAGACAATAAAATACCCAAAATAAATCTTCTAAAAGGATATAGGATGAAATTTATAGGCATTATACTTCTACTACTAACAAGCATATTTTTAATAGCCTGCTCTGCAAACCAAGCAAGCAATAAGATAAGCAACTCTGAACTAGAAAATTTAGCTAGTAAATATGGTGGGGTTTATGTGTTTAATGAGAAATTTGAGAAAGAGATAGAAAAACAAGAGCAAATAAGAGATAACAAGAGAAAAGAAATTTTAGAAAGAATAAAGACGATACCTAATAAAAATGAGAGAAATAAAAAAATGAGAGAAATCTTAAAGCTAGAATTTTATGACAATCCTAAAATGCAACAAACTCTCTCGAACGGTAAAAAATACTACACACGCTGGATAGATTATGAAAACCAAACTGGCAAAAAAGCTGAAATGCCTGAAACTTATATAAATAAAATAAAAGAATTTATAGGGGATGATTTTAATAAGCAAAAACCAGAGTTATTAATGTTTTATCTATATGAAGACAATGGGGTAGTTATACCTATAACAGTAAGAGCTTCTTACACATATGTAAAAACAAAATATGGCTTATTTGGAGATGAGGGACATGGTGTTAAACTTAGCAAACAAAACTTTGTCACTAGAACAAGCAGAAGTGAATTTCATATAATAAATGGCAAATTTATAAAAGTAGAAAAATAAAAAGGGCCTATTATGAAATCAAATAAGACCAGTAAAGAACTAATAAACTGCTTTAAAGACTATATAGATATCGCTGATGCAAGTTATGCAATGCTTCATAACATTTTTGAGAATGAAGAAGGAGAGCTAGATAGATTATCAAAAAAGCATGGGTTGGAAAATTTGTCAGAAAATACAATAAATTCGTGTAAAAAAGAAGAAATTGATAATCCTGTGTGGAGATATGCAGATGACATAACAATAGGTGATACAATAAATGAAAATAATGAAACTGATACAGCACAAGCAAACAATAGAAAACTAGGTGAACCTACTGCATATGCTTTGGCAATAGAAGCTAACTTTTTAGCAGACAAAAAACTAATAAAGCCAGATAGTAAAAAAAATATTGCTTTGGGCAACGATATAAGTAGCTTTATCGACTTTCCAGTGGATAAAAATGGGCAAGTAGCTGGAGACCCTTATATCTTTTACAAAAAAGAAGACCTCTCCCCTCGCACAAAGCTCTTTGTCAATCGCTACGAGCTAGTAAAACACATACCAAACCAAAAATCAGGCTTTAGCTCGACAGTGTTTTATGATAGTGCTAAGTCAAACTATATCATAGGCTTTAGAGGAACTGAGATGAAGGGAAACGACTTTGTTGACGATCTTTTTATGGCTATTACCTCTAGGGCCCTTATGCAGATATCTGCACTAACATCACTTCAATCAAGTATGGTTGAAGCTATAAATTCTCATAGCTCAAATTTAAATAATTTAGATGGTGGGGATAAAAGCTCTTTAAATTTAAACCAAGAGCAAGCTTCTAGTAGTCCTAAGGAGGTCATCCTATCAGGTCACTCGCTAGGCGGTCACCTAGCGCAGATATATGCTGTTACATTTAAAGATAGCGGAGTAAAAGAGCTATATACCTATAATGCTCCAGGAATTTATGGTGGGATAATTGGCTCAGCTTTTACTTGGGTCGTAAGGTTTCTTAGTCTTATAGCTAAGGGCATAGTAAGAGGGGCAAAGTATGTAGCAAGACTTATCGACCCAGATGGTTTTATAGGAAAGCTAGTAAATTCTGCTTTTAATAAGATAAAAAGTATGCTTGGTTTTAAAGATGACAAGAGCACGGTGAAAGAGTGCGTAAGTGCAGTTGAGAAGAACGATGAGGCTTGCAGGACTCTCTCAAATAAAGATACAAATCTGAATATAAAAAAGGCTAGCAAGGGTGATGATCTAGGCATAGAGATACATCATATAGAAAGTGTAAAGCAGCATATCAGTAAAGATGGGGATGGCTATGAAAGAGATTGGCATATGTTATGGGAGCCTACGCTTTCTGCTATATCTGATCTTGGGTTTAAACTAGGTGTTGGTATGGCTGATGAGATAGAGTATAAAAACACAGATAATAGGCATTTGATCAATATATTAGTAAGGTCGCATTCACTAAAAGATAGTGTGATGGTCCTATACTTGATGTGCTACCTCTTAGAACATAAAGAAAACGAAAGCAAGATAGAGGGTAAGGATATAGCAAGTGCTCTAGACTACCTAAATGAGTATATACAGTCACTTAAATTTAAACTAAGATGTATAAGGATGAAGCTAAATTTAGATGTGGATATAGATAGTATAAGCAATACTTCGATGCTTGATACACCTTTATATATCTTCTATGCTTATCTAAACCTCTTTTATGAGCAAGGGAAATTTAGCGATGATAAATTTAAACAAGATATGGTTGGATATATCATCGAGAATTTAGGTAAAAATATAGATAAGAATAGCGACAAAGAGGCTCATTTGGTTAAGATACTAGATGCTAAGGATATAGAAAAGCTAAATGCCCCTCAGATAGTAAGTAGTGCTAGAGCTGGCGATATAGATATGCTAGTGGCGATATGTGCTTTAAATTTATTTGTCTTTGATAAGAAGATAGAAAAAGAGGAACTAGGCAAATACTTCGCTTATAACAAAAACATCTATAAGAGCATAACAACCCTGTGTGATGACAAGGTAGATATAAAGCTTGCTACTACGTATGTAAAAGATAGGATAGAGATACTAAAAAGCATAATAAACCTAAGATACACTAGCTACAAAAAACTTGAAGAGAACGAGAATTTCCTAGCTAGCGTTAGCTCTAGTGATGTAAGCTCTAGCGATGAAGCGATAGTTATAGCGCATAAGCCATCAACCTTAAGCAACAACGATGTAGCACGCAATAACAAACTAGCAACTGAGGATATAAGAGCTCTTGCAAATGAGAGCTTTGGAGATATCTTTCATAAAAAAGAAAACACTCTTAGTGTAAGTGCTGAAGATAAAAGCATCATAGATGTGGCTGTCTTAAATGATATATTTAAACTAGATAGTAAAAGTATGGAGCAAAGGGTATATCTAGGCTCTATGCTCCTAAACACCGCCACAGAGCAATCAGACTATCCACTATACTTTAAAAAAGAAGAAGACGGGGACGGGTCAAATTCTAACCCGCTAAGCTTCACTCATCAGCCAAGGGACGAGGAAAAAGATAAGGGAAGACTAAGTGTTACATATAAAAACTCACAGGCTAGCATACTAAACTACTCTTTACTAAACAAAAGCCTAAATATAGACCTAAAACCAACAAACAAAGAGACCAAAGAGTCGCTTGAAAAGGCAAATGAGAGGCTAAATTTAGAAAAGAGAAGTAGCGTGGTAAGTGCTGGGGGCACTGCATTTGCTAATCCAATAATAGAAGATGACGTGGTAGTTTGCCCACATGGCGGCCATGTGATCTTAAAAAGTAGAGCGGGCAAAAGTATAAGATCAGATGATCAAGGTGTGATACTTGATGTTGATTTTATCAACTTGCCGATAGTTGGCTGCTCAGCACATAATCCTTGCACAAAGGTAGCATACGTGCCAAGAGCAGCTCTTAGTCTAAAAAGTATGAATAACCACTATGCTGTTATGCAAGACCTAGTGCCAGCGTGCCTAAGCAACACCAGCTCACCGCTAAGATGTATCAAAAAAGAAAACAGGATAAAGCTAGCTCATAGCATAGGTAGTCCTGCATCTGAAAACGATAATCCAGCAGTGCTAAATCCAAATTTAAATAGCGCTCACATAAGACTGCATGTAAAATCAGCCCTTAATCAAGCAGACAACCTTGCCGTTTGCATATATAAGCTAAATGATGTGGAGCATAAAAACCAAGAGGGATTTAAAGAGATGGAGC
>NZ_CABPUY010000004.1:19737-24828 GCF_902460575.1 Campylobacter concisus
AGTAGTGGTGGCTTAATATGCAAAACAACGAAATAAATATAACCTACTCTTGCGAAGAGACATTAAAAAAGATAAAAGAGTATATGGCTGATGCAAAGAGCGTGACGCTTTATACGTCTAGCTTGAATTCACTCACATCGTACTCTAACGGCATAGCTAATGAGATCATATCTAATCTAATATTTTCTAAGAAGAGAGATAAAAAAGATGTATCGATCGTATCTGACTTTTATATAGATAAAGATAGCTTTACTGATAGTAAGCTAAATAGAATAAGAGAATTTGAATATAGAGATATACCAGTAAAGATTGTCCATAAAAAGAGTGCAGTTGACAAGTTTTTTGCAAATTTAAAAGAGAAGATAAGCCCCATAAAAAGCAAAGCAAGATATGAAGCTGAACTTGAAGCTGCTCAGGATGAGCACGAGAGAAATTTGCTAAAAAGCATGGGTGAAACAAAGACAGAAGCTATAAGCTTTTATGATATGTTTGAGGTCATAGTATCCAACTATGATGACGCCAAAGATATCGTAAAAGAGTGCCTAAATACCTTAAAAAATGATCTACTAAGCGATGCTAGCTCTTTGATATCTAGCGAGGGACTAGATGGAGCTAAATTTGAAAAAAGCATTGAAGAGTGTTTTAGAGAGTTAGATAAGAATTTAAGCGAGCTAAACAAAGAAAGTGGAGAGTTTTTACTAAAGCAAATATTTCTTTTTATACTAAGCATAGTTGATCTAAGTGACCCAAAGGCTGCACTCAAAAAGGCAAACGGATGCTTTTTGTTCTATGAGCTTAGTAAATTAACCTACAAGATGGTTGAGCATCAAAGCAATAGATCTCTTTATGGCGTAACCTTACCTATCCTTAGCTTTTTCACATCTAGATTTGCTTCTATTATAAATACCCTAAATATAAACTCAAGCTGCAATGTATTAGTATTTAAACAAGATAAATCTTCTAACTCTGGCTTTTTTATAGACTTTACCCACCTAAACTTAGACTATATCTACTTTAGAGACGACAATAACCTAAATGAGGTTAATTGCAATGCAGATGAGGGATATAGTGTATTTGGTCATTTAGATGATCTATCGGTATTTGATCATACAAAGGATGTTTGCTCTTATGATATAGTAAATAAAAACTTAGGCTTTGGCTCTAGTGATGATACGCTCTTTAAAAGACTAAAGGATCAAATAAAAGGACTAAATGCAAATTTAAATTTTATCTGCGCTTCAAATTTCAACTCTATAAAACTAGCCAATCTAATAGCGAACAAGTCCGATAAAAATAGCACATCTGCAAACGATGAGATGAACAGCAAAGATTTTTCAAATTTAAATAAAAACTATGTAGTCCTATCAAACTCACCTTTTAGATCAAGTGCAGGGCTAAGAGAAGAAGCAATAAGTAAATGCCTAGATCAAGTGATAGAAGACGAGCTAAATAGACCCAATAAATCCAACCTAGTAAAACAAAAATTCACCGATATAAAGACCCTAAGTCCTATTAAGGACTACAGCCAGTACAGCATAAACATCAATAAGGAAAACAATAGATCAACTCTTGTTTTAAATTTATCCCCATTTGCAAGGATAGATAAAAAATATATAGACAACATAGAGCAAAAGAGGGAAGAATTTAAAGAGATCGCCTATCAAGATGACACTAACTATCTTGATAATTACACCAAATACGAAGAGTTATTTAAGACAAATTTCTCTCACGTAAATGCTTATGCTAAGCAGCCAAACGATATGGAGAAGATCAAAAAAAGTGAAGAAGAGTATATGAAAAAGGTAACTCTCTCTTTTAAGGCAGTGTTTGATAAGGTAAATGAAAACACCTTAAACAGAAGAGAGGCTGAAGCATATAACAATAGCAATATCTCAAGCCAACTTATAGATGATATAAAAAATGGCTCATCAACCGCAGATGAATACCAATCACAAATGCAACGTATAATACAAACCCTCCCAAAGCGCTACTCTTTCATAGAAGCACTATCTCTTAGTGTGGCTTACTTTATAATGACTAAAAGCTATTCAAAAAAAATGATAAAGAAAAGCATTAAAGATGGTGATGAATATATAGTAATAGAAGATGATGAGATAAAAGCCCTACACTCAAACTCTATAATAAGAGTTTTTGATAGAGATGTAAAGCTATTTTTTTATAAAGACTCAGTAAAAAGTAGTGGTCTAAAAAGTGGCGAGTATCTATGTATAGAAGAAATTTCTAAATATATGGATGGAGTAAATAACAAGGATGTAGTTAGCGTTGAAGAGCTTTTAGCAGAAAATGAAGTTGGTAAAAACGCAGATATCAAAGATCCTTTGCAAAAAGATCTGATGAAACTTCTTATAGAGCAATCTGATAAGATAGATGAGAACTATAAAAAAGATGAAGCTACTATAAAAGAGGCTATCGCCGCTAAGAATAAAAACACTCTAAAAGAGGCTATAAATTTAAAAGATATAGCATATAGCAATGATAGAGATATAAATAAAGAGGTAACCTCATTACTAGTAAAAACTACTATAGAAGAGGTATTTCCACTAGCAAAATTTGTTGGTGAAGATGGCATATCTAAGATATATGAATCACTTGGCTCTTATATATTTAATAAAGACGCAAAGGCACTAAGAGAAACATTTCTTGATGAGCTTGGGGTATTAAATTTAGTAAAAAGTCTACTTGGCGCAAGAAAGACTAAAGAGATAGATAGATATATCTTGCTAATAACGAGTCTAAAAACTACAAGCGTAGTTTTACAACATTCAAAGCTTAATCTAATCATTCAAGCTTCAAACGCTTTTAGGCTTCATATGGCGATGGAGTATTATAAACTAAGTATAACTTATACAGAGATCACAACATATACCTTTATGAGATATACTCATAGGTTTAGCTATACAGATTTTCAAGAGATAAAGAGACTAATAAAAGATTATGCAGGATCGCTAGGCAAGAGCATAGGTGCTTCTATGGTTAGTGGTGCATTAGAACTTTGGAAAACATCCTATGAAAAACTAGAAGAGAACTACAACGAGATAATGCACACAAGATACACATATAAATTTAATGAAGCTTACGCATTAAATAATATCTCATATAAACCTATGTCTATAAAAGAAGCCTATGATAAGAATAGTACAAATACATATTGCTACTATCCAGTAATGATCTATCAAAACTATATAAGCCTAAATTTAAATAGGCTATTTCTAGGAGCTAATATAAGTAGTGGAGGACTAGACTATAACTCATTTATATACTATGACATAGACCATAAGAAAAATAAACTATCTTTTAACCTAGCCTCTAAGCTAGCACTAAATAACCTTAGTACCTATCTATGCTTAGATGAGCTAAGAGGAGCTGGTAATGAGATAGATGCAAGGTATTTTAACTATGCTAGGAATAGATATACTGAATCTGATGTAGAGATAAGGGAGTTAAATTTGGATGTTAAAGAGGAGAAAGAGGTGTATGACGCTTATAGAAAAGGTAATAGTCAAGATAGGGGTGGTTTGTCTTATGCAATAGATGCCTATCAAGAGGCTGCAAATATTATATATATGCTTAGACTAGGAATTTTTAATACCAACTACGGCAATACTCACCGTAACCTCTCAAGAGATCTAGTAGAAGCTCTTGATACTATTGGCAACAATAACATAAAGGGTATATATGTGGGGTGTAAGGAGTTCGGATCGTCAGATAGAAAAGACAAGAGTACTCAAACCACATCATCTATCCCACCTCGCCTAGTAGGTCGTCTAGCTACTACCATAGTAATGGAAGATGGTCTATATATAGGATAAGATATGAAGAAGATCATATTTATCATCATAGCTCTTTTAGTAGCAGGATCACTATTAATAATAAATAAAGGAAATTTAATGAGTAAAGAAAATTTAATGGATAATACATATACAGTTATAGCTCCAAATGGCATGGAAATACCATTTGATAAAAAGACAAATTTAATGATACCAAACAATGATAATTATAATAAACCTAGGACAAATAAGGAATACTTAGAAATTCAATCTAAGTATCTCTTAGAAGCTCGCTCCATCCTAGACTCATCTCCATATAAAAACTATAAACCCCTATACTATAACCCTAAACCAAACTCTCTAGGTCAAACAGACTATCTATCATTTAAACCATGGCTAGACATTAGCTATAAAGCAAGCTCTACTAAACTATCACCTTGGACTAAATCAGAAAAAGCCTACTATGAAAGTTTAAAAGATAAGAGAGATAGATATATCTATCTAGTAAAAAGAAGTAATCTAAAATGCACTATGATAGATATCCCAGAAGATGCAATAGGTAGAGTAGATAGTAGTGGCAAACTAACAAAGCCAGAGTATGCTGAAATTTATGATGAAGTAAATTCTCATCAAGGGACATTAAAATCAATGCTCTTTTCGGCAGAGTGGGGAATTTGTGCTGGAATACTTGGAAACCCTATGGGATTTGCAAATGGAAATGAAGCAGGATTTAAAGCAAGGGACTATCAAAGAATTTTTCTAGCTGCTCAGCTAGGAGTAACAAAGGCTTTAAAATTTCTAGGTGATTTATTTGAATACACTACTTATGACATAGGTCTAAACAAAAATTTGCAAATGGCTGAAGAGTTTAGAAAACTAGCTAAAAACCCTCCACTAGATGAATATGGAATGATGCCTTATCTTGATGAGATAGTAGGAAGCTACTTCGTGATGGATTTTAATAGGGGACTTGCACTTGATACTGATGGTAGGGTTATGCGGTATTTTAGAAAACTCGTTGAAGATGAAGGTAAATTATTAGACCCTAGAGACCTTGATGCAAATGAGACTACAAGAGAAGAATTTATGACAAAAATGAAAGATGTCATAAAAGATGAAATGCTTCCTTTTGACGTAGCTGAACCAGATGATCAAGAATATAGGCAAGTAATTTTAAATAGAGACATTAATCTATTAGAAGCTAAGATAATGTCCCTAACCCCACCAGAGGGATATCCAAATGCACCATACTACAACACACCAGAAGAGCTAACAAGACTATATGAGGCTGGTAAATTAGATA
>NZ_CABPUY010000004.1:25514-26790 GCF_902460575.1 Campylobacter concisus
ATATTGCTACTATCCAGTAATGATCTATCAAAACTATATAAGCCTAAATTTAAATAGGCTATTTCTAGGAGCTAATATAAGTAGTGGAGGACTAGACTATAACTCATTTATATACTATGACATAGACCATAAGAAAAATAAACTATCTTTTAACCTAGCCTCTAAGCTAGCACTAAATAACCTTAGTACCTATCTATGCTTAGATGAGCTAAGAGGATCTGGTAATGAGATAGATGCAAGGTATTTTAACTATGCTAGAAGTAGATACACTGAATCTGATGTAGAGATAAGGGAGCTAAATTTGGATGTTAAAGAGGAGAAAGAGGTGTATGAAATTTATAAGCGAAGCTCATTAGCAAACGTAGCATCAGGCAAACCAAAATATCCGATAAACTCATATCAAAAAGCAGTAGAGATAATAAACAAACTTAAAAGAGGCATATTTAACACAGAAGATAGCGATAACTCTCATCGTAACCTTTCAAGAGATCTAGTAGAAGCACTTGATACTATTGGTAACAATAACATAAAGGGTATATATGTGGGGTGTAAAAAGGCAAACACCGATAGTGATCGTACAATACCACCTCGCCTAGTAGGTCGTCTAGCTACTACCATAGTTATGGAAGATGGTCTTTATATAGGATAAGATATGAAGAAGATTATATTTATCATCATAGCTCTTTTAGTAGCAGGATCACTATTAATAATAAACAAAGGAAATTTAATGAGTAAAGAAAATTTAATGGATAACACATATACGGTTATAGCTCCGAACGGAAAAGAAGTTTGGCTTGATAAAAATACAAATTTAATAGTAGCAAAGCCAGATAGTAAAATAGATGCTAAAAACAGGATTGCAAATAAAGAAGCCTCCGAGTTAGTTATTCAAGCCCGTGCAATCCTAGACTCATCTCCATATAAAAACTATAAACCCTTATACTATAACTCTAAACCAAATTCTCTAGGCCAAACAGACTATTTAGCATTTAAACCATGGCTAGACATTAGCTATAAACCAAGCTCAAATAAACTATCACCTTGGACTAAATCAGAAAAAGCTTACTATGAAAGCTTAAAAGATAAGAGAGATAGATATATCTATCTAGTAAAAAGAAGTAACCTAAAATGCACCATGATAGATATACCAGAAGATGCCATAGGAAGAGTAGATAGTAATGGCAAACTAACAAAGCCAGAGTATGCTGAAATTTATGATGAAGTAAATGCTCACAAAGGCACATTAAAATCAGAACTATTTGCAGCTGAGTGGAAT
>NZ_CABPUY010000004.1:26842-46453 GCF_902460575.1 Campylobacter concisus
TTTCCTAAAAATAAACTCTGATTTTAGTTCATATTTGTTGCGTTTATTTAGGAGAAGCGTGGCAAATTTTGCTTATAAATACATAATATTTTATTGCATTATCGTTGGTCAAAAAAGTAACAGTGTAACCTTTACAAATTAAATCTCTTATGTTTTCTCAGTCAATAGTCTTGTTTTTCTATATACGCCTATCAAGAATTAAAAAAACAGCTAGACTCAGTAGATGAGTGTCGTTTTATTTTTACCTCTCCTAAATGACTACACGCCGTTGTTTCAGCCACAAATGAGCTACCCGAAGGCGTTATTTTTATACTTAAAAATGTAAACAACAGCGTTAATGTCGACAATAGAGATAGAATTCACCCTTTTTTATATGGTATATATCGGAACCGATGGCGACATTATCTGCGATTATCTTGAGCCAAAAAGCATATTAGGTAACTTAAGGCTTCTTTGTAGAGGAAAGAAAGAGCTTATCTCGCCTTTATACCAGAAATTTAATCACGAAACCAACGACTGTAAAGATATGAGTAAAATGTCAAAACCGTTAAGCGAAGCAATCAGTTTTTCAGCCGGCGGCACTTCTGCCTTGATGTCTGCTATATCAGGATTAGATGATTTTGAGCTGATCTGCTTTTTAGTTATAAAATGACGGAGCTATCTATGGCTATAGAACTACCAAAAAGCACAGAGTTTAATAAAAAAATCCCAAAGCAAAAATTTTATGAAAATTTAGAGATATCACCTGCTTTGAAAAAAAATATTCATAGGGCAAGTAGATAAAATTATTTGGAGCAATAAAATTGCGTCCTCAACTACCAACCTTTATAAAGTTTGCATTAGCTACAAAGAGGCCACTATATCTGGAAATATAGCTTTTAAAGTAAATTCGTACTACTATACCGATTGGCTAGATAAGCAAAATTTGCCTTTGAAACTAGAGGGATTAAACCTTGATGCACCCTACGAAAATTTCGTTCGCCAGATAGCCGGCGAAACATTACAAAAAATAGTTTCAGATGAAAGTTTAAAAGATTCCGTAGCTAGATCAGAGCAAAAGGAGCTTTTGCAAAGGAAAATTTTCGCATTAGAGTCTAAAATTCGCAAATAAAAGCAGCTGCTCTTATGAATTATGAAAAAGCGACAGCGATTATACAGCATATTACTTATAATGCGCTAGGTGAAAATTTTTACGGATCCTACGATAAAAGGTCAGCTTAACAAAAATGCGGTTAAAACAAAAAATATCTTTACGATCATGTCGTATATAACTCGACAAATGAGAAGAATTTTGCAATGGAACTAGATGCAAGCAAGGACGTTGCCGTTTATGTTAAGCTTCCAAGTGGCTTTTATATAAGCACGCCTGTGGGAAAATACAACCCCCGACTGGGCGATCGCGTTTTATGAGGGCGATATCAAGCACATTTATTTTGTTGTAGAGGCCAATGGGTCTATGAATTCTATGCAGCTTCGCCGCATCGAAGAATCTAAAATCCACTGCGCAAAGGAGCATTTTAAGGCTATAAGCAATGGTAGCGTGGTCTATGACGTAGTAGATAGCTACAAATCGCTACTGGATAAAGTTATGAAATAATATTATCAAAGAGCTATACCATAATTTAGAAGAGCTTTTTGCAACGCACCTAAACCGTTGCTGTCTTGCTCTTCTTTTTTGCATTGAAATATTAACTATAATGGATAAGGTCAAAAAGTTATAGCAATATAAAAGTAATTTTTTTATAAAAATATCTTTGTGTGTGAATTAAATTTTTAACATGACCACTTCAAAGCCTATAAAAATATATGCATTAAGCTATTTATAAGTATTTTTTTGATATGCAAGGTCACATAGTCAACTAATCAACAAACCACTTGGTATATCGCATTCTTCAGACCATAAATCCATATTTCTTCCTTATTAATTGAATAAGTTATCAAATTATCCTATAATTTGCACAATTTGCTTAAAAGCATTTTAGAAATAAAAGGAGGAAAATATGAATAAAAATATTTAAAGGTAGAGATTCAGCCTAAGTATTTAAAAGAGAATCTCTACAATATGGTAATAAGCACACCTATTGTAATCATTCTCTACTTTTAAAATACTTAAATAAAAAACTTCATTAGCACCAACCATATTGAGTTTATTGGGCACACCATAAGTATGCCCATTTGGTGAGATGGTTATTGCCATCTCTTATTTTTTTAAAATGACAAGAGAGGATTTAGTATGTCAAATAAAAGAGCTATTTTAAATGATTTAAAAATCATTAGAAAAAACGAGAAAAAAGAGGAGATTAAACAAGCATGTATTGAGGTCTTGTTTCCAGAAAAAGCAACACTCAAAGAGTGCAAGTTACTAATCGAAAAAAGTTTTAGCGTAAAGCTATCAAATAAGGAGTTTTCCAAATGGAGGAAAGAGTATGAGGCAACAAATGCCAATCAATCCTCTGATGCATGTCATATTCTCGTACCCAAAGAAGACAAAAAAGAAGATGAGGAGCTAAGCAATGGCACTAACAATCAAGAGTAGCGATACAGCAGTTGCGGCAAATGCCGTAATTGCTTTACAAGAACATATCGAAATGGGCAATAATGCTAGTGAAAATATTAGAAATAATATTGAGCTTTTTAATAAAACTGCGGATAGTTTTAATGGAGATTTTAAAGAAAAAACAGATCTAATAGAGCAAGTAGGTGCTGAACTTATAAATGCAACAAAAGAGATTCAAAACAACCTTAAAAACACTCTAAAAAGTGCAGATAAAACTATATCGAAGATCAACTCATCTTTTAGCTCCTTGATGAAGAAGATAACATCTGCATTAATTGCCTTTGTATTTATAGAAGCACTCTTCTTTTTTGGCTACTTGTTTTATGATAGCCATAAGACAAATGAAGCCGGATCTGCACTACAAAGCAAGTTAGATAAGGCACTTTATAACATGTCTAATCTTCAAGGCTTTATTATCCATATCTACAACCAAGATAGTCAAAAAGCTAGTGAAGATTTTACTAAATGGCTAAACAAAAATGGTGGTGGTAATGTTCAGTAGTAAGCAAATTTTTCTAATAGCAAGACACATACAATGTATGACACTTCGTTTTCATACCTTGTATAATCTTGCTCTGCCGAGGGCTACAATGCGAGATATAAGAAGCGTTAAAACGCTTCATCTCGCTATCACATTTTATGAAAGGATATCATATGCCAAAAAATATCAAGGATAAGGTGCTCTCTATAAGGATCACTTCTCAGCAAAATAGCAAATTATCTGATATGACTAGAGAACTAAAAATATCAAGATCAGAAATCATTTCCTATCTTATAGATAATGGCACTGTAAATTCTGAATCCATAAAAAAGAAAGAGCTATATCCAGCAATCATTACATATTTTGCTAGACCTTTTAACAACATCAATCAAATAGCAAAGAGACTAA
Organism: Campylobacter concisus; assembly: GCF_902460575.1. Taxonomy (GTDB): domain Bacteria; phylum Campylobacterota; class Campylobacteria; order Campylobacterales; family Campylobacteraceae; genus Campylobacter_A; species Campylobacter_A concisus_AW. Next base: position 30,289 of record NZ_CABPUY010000004.1, read on the forward strand.
ATATAGCTTATAAGACTAGTGGTAATATAGCTTTAGAAGTGATACTGCGAGCACAAGAAGATTTGTATAAAATTCAATCAGTCCTAACTGAAATTTTAAGCATAATAAGGAGTAACTATGATAGTTAAGATCTCAAAGGGAGAAAAAGGCGTAGCTGATTATTTAAAAACTGGCAAGAAAAGAGATTCAAAGCTAACTAGAGATGAAAAAGATGATAGATTGCCACTGGCTGGAAATTTAGATCTTATCGAGATGTCTGAAAGGCACCAGAGCAAGAAAAAGAATAAGAAACATAACTACTATCATATATCCTTGTCATTTACTTCAGAGGAGTGGAGCAGACTATATGAAAGTGGCAATATAGATGAGTTTATAATGGATTTTTTAAGGCTAACTTTCCCAAATCACGACATAGATGAGTTACTTTTTTATGCTGAAGCTCATCTGCCTATAATAAAAGAAGAGCCATATATTCCTCGTCCAGAAGGGGCGCTAGAAAACAGAGTATTAAATAAAAAACATAAAAATGGCGAACCGCTAAAAAGAGAGCCTCACATCCATCTAATAGTCTCTTTTGAAAATATGAAATTTACTCATAGTGTAAAGACTGGTGGGGCCATATATACAAAAGGTGCATCCAAGCAACAAGCAAAAGCCATCATGGCTAAATCAGCAGAGAAATTTAAAAGAGTTGTTAATGACATCTTATCTAACAAGTATGGTCTAAATAATATAGAGCCTTTAGGTATGGATGAAGATCAACTAGAAAAGCAATATGAAAGCTTTAAAAGTGCAGCACAAAAGGTTAAGAAAGGCAAAGAAAAAGATACACAGATGAAGATAGAAACAAATGTAGTGATCGAGCCAAAAGCTAATACAAAAGAGCAGGATATAAGTGTTGAAGAGCTGCTAGCTGATGCTAGAAATTCTACAGCTGATTATCTATTAAGAATGATAGAAGAAGATGAGAGTTTCAAAAAAGACTACTATGATAGAGCAAAGAGGCTTAACGCAATGGATATAAGAGAATTTTTGCCTATGATCAATGCAAAATTTAACATTACCGCAAAAGCTGAAATGGTAAATGATAAATATAAAGTAAGAGTGGATGGGTTTAAGGGAACTTATAATCTAACTGATCTAATGTGTAAGATAGTCTATAATGGTAGAAAAGGAGCGTTATTTCACGTGGTTAATGAACTAGAGCAAATGCTTATAGAGCTTCAAGCCAATAAAAATGAGCCAAAGATAACATTGAGTGTGAGCAGTGACTTTGGCGCGCCAAATAAGGACCCAAAAACTCAAGTGCTAAATAACTGGGAAACGATACTAATAGAGCCATACAACCTAAAATCAATACTTAAAAACTATTCAGCTATATCAGTGGCAAGTTTCAAAGATAAAAATGAAAAAGCTAGCAGTATTGACAGCATAACTCCTACGCTTATATATGATATAGATAACTCTAAATTTACTGCAAATGATGCTCAAAATTTACTGCAAAGCAAAGGGATAAAAGGCTTCATATACCCAACCACCTATCAAGTGCCAGGCACAAAAGTAGAGAAATTTAAACTCATCATACCCACAACAAAGGCTCCAAGCTTAAACGAATATGATGAATACATAAAGGAGATAACAAGAGAGCTTGGGTTATATAACATAGTAAATAACCAAAGCCTATATCCTAGTAAATTTCACTACACTCCAGTGCCAGGATCTGAGGTTGTAAGCATTAGTGGAAAAACTTTTGATAATACAAGAGCCATTGAAGATGCTGGCTTAAAAACAGATATTAATAATATGGATATTAAAGCCATATATGAAGATTTACAAAATCTAAGAAAATATGAGCTTAGCCATGAGCCAAAAGATACCGACTCACATATTAAAAGAGCAAGCTACCAAGCTATTTCATCAAAGATTCCAATAAAAGAGTTAATAGAATACTTTGACGAGAGCACTGTGTTTAAAAAATATAAAAATCATCAAATACTTTCTGGCAAGAGCGGCAGATACCTATACCTACCAGAAGAAAATACAGCCTATTCTTTTAGCCAAAATAGACACTATACTCCATATATCTACATTAGAGATAAATTTTATGAAGCAGCCAGAAAGATAAAAACTGGATTTTATGATGATGATCTCATTCAAAAGCTAAGACTTAAACAAAATGAATATGAAGGCTTCGTAAAAGCTATCGATGGCCATTTAGATATAAATAGATACTACTTAGCTTTTATAAATAGAACTGAAAACTTTAAAAAATATCTATCGGATATAGCTAAGATTAACTATAAAGGCTTAATTTATAATATAAAAACCTATATGAAAGATTGGCAAGATATGCAAGGCTTTAATAAGCTAAAGGAGTGTTATAAAACAGATAAGATCTCTCTAGCAAATGATCATATATCGTTTGGCTCACTAAAAATAACAAAGCAAGAGCTATATGATCAAGGACTTGATAAGGACTTTGGGTTGGAGCAATCAACACAACAATCAAATGAGATAGAGGGCAAAGAGCAAAATGTAAAGTCAGGGTATGATAGTTTGGAGAGGTAAATTTTGTAGCAGCTAAATCATTAGCATTGCATCTTCTCAGCTATCTCTAATCCATAAAACCAAACGGCAATGCAAACGTATCATTATCTAGTTTTACAGCTCTGTCTCCAGTGTAAAAGACTATGCCCTTATCAAATTTACTTTGTAAATTTTCTTTTAGATGATAGATGTGCTTAAAGTCATCTTTGCTGATAGTTTTTGAAGATTTGACCTCTATGGCTATGAGCTTACCTGATATCTCAAGGATAAAGTCTATCTCTTTTTGATCACTCGTTCTATAGTAGTATATATTTGCTCTTTTTTTGCTACTTGTATTTGCTTTTAGTAGCTCATCAAATACAAATGTCTCATATATGGCACCTTTATAAAGAGAATTTGCAAGCTCTTGTGCTGAAGAAATTTGTAGTAAGTGTGCCAGTACCCCTGTGTCGGTAGTAAAAATTTTAGGTGTTTTTATGAGCCTTTTTAGAGCGTTGTTAAAATACGGCTGAAGCTTTTGGATCTGATAGGTATGCTCAAGCACGCTAAAATAGCTATCAAATGTCTTATTATCAAGCCCAGACTCTAGACATAGCTCGTTTTTGTTAAAGATATTGCCGCTTCTTAGCATACATAGGCGGTACATAGTGATAAATTTATCCATATTTCTAATGTTGCCTATCTCTTTGGCATCTGATTCTATATATGTTCTTATGTATGAGCTAAACCAGAGATATTTTGATTTTTCAGAGCTTATCTTTGTGATCTCTGGATAGCCGCCATTTATGATCTTCTCAGATAAGCCGTCGTTGTCATATTTTCTAAACACCAGATGGCCTATATCGCTACTTAAAATATCTATCAAATTTTCATGACTATGACTTAACTCTTTTTGAGAAAGCGGGTAGAGTTCCACTATGCCTATCCTACCAGCAAGTGAGTCTGATATATCTTTAAAGCCTTTTAAATTTGCAGAGCCAGTTAGTATGAACTGCCCGTTTGTTCTATCTTTATCTACAAATTCTTTTATGGCTAGAAGCAGTATGGGAACTCTTTGTATCTCATCTATCACGATAGGCTTCTCGCAATGTTCTATAAAGCCTTTTGGATCGTTTCTCGCTGCTTCATAGATATTTATATCATCAAGCGTCACGTAGTTTGGTATATCTAAATTTAAAGCAAGGGTTGATTTGCCAACTTGTCTAGCTCCGCTTATCAAAAGCACTGGAAAGCTTTTCATATACTCTTTTATTTCATCGCTTATGGCTCGTTTGATGTACATAGTATTTTATCCTTAAATATTTAGGAGTATAATACTATAATTTATATAAATTTGCAAGGATGTTTTGGTTAAGATAATTGTATATTTAAATTTAATTCGAATTAAAACTGGTAAGATTAAGTCAGTCGCTGTGATTTTCTATCATACTGAGTATTTTATTGGTAGAGTTTTAAGCAATATCACCTCAGATTTTCATATTGACAAATGGCAGTCAAATTTTCCCTCAAAAGGAGCAGCACAATAACCATTTTTGGAATATTGCACAGGCTCTTTTATACTGCGACCTAACTTCCTAATAAATTTTTTACCTCATAACTTTATCCAGTAGTGATTTATAGCTATCCACTACGTCATAGACCACGCTATCATTGCTTATAGCCTTAAAATGCTCCTTTGCGCAGTGAATTTTAGATTCTTCGATTTGGCGAAGTTGCATAGAGTTCATAGACCATTTAGTCTCTGCGACAAAATAAATATGCTTAATATCTCCCTCATAAAACGCAATCGCCCTAAAAAGACAAACCTCTCCAGATACATCAGTCATATATATAGACGAATTTAAAGGAAATATAGAAAAAGAGAAATATCAGCTAGCGATGTATGATAAAAACCGTAAACTAGTAGATATATTAAGAAATAGACATTCACAAACAATAAAAAATATAATAAACGAATTTGAAATACAACCACAAGTAGTTGTAATGGATATGTTTAAGCCATTTAGAAGCGTAATAAATAGTAATATAGTTCAGGCCCAAATAGTAGCAGATAAATATCATGTAATAAGACAAGGGATATGGGCATTAAGAGATTTAAGAGTAGAATTATTTAACAAAGACAATGAAAAGTATAAGAAGTTAAAAAAATATTGGAAAATACTAAGTAAAAGCCCAATAAGTCAGTTTAGTCAAAGACAAAAAGAAATATTAAAAGAGATATTAAAAGTAGATAAGACATTGAAAAAGATGTATAGAATAATAAAAGAATTTTACAAGATGTTTGAGAGCAAGACAGTAAAGACAATGAGAAGGAGAATAGAGCAATTAATTGAAAAATTGAGAGTATTTAATATAAAGCAAAGTATAAAACTAGCAGATACAATAACAAGTTGGAAAAAAGAGATAATAAATATAGTAGAATATAAAATAAACAATGGGTTTGTAGAAGGAAATAACAACAAAATAAAAGTAATAAAAAGAGTATCTTATGGACTAAGAAACTATGAAAGATTTAGAAAATTGATATATTTACGTCTTTGCAATAGATAGAGGTGTTTTTACACCCCCACTATTGACAAAGAACCATAATAAATTTTATCCGCTCTATAAATTTAAAAATTGAATACCCTTTTTAAATACATTTAAAAGAAAAATTTATATATAATCCTAAGATAAAAAATTAATGATTATACTTAAGGAGCAAACGTGCAAATTCCTATTCGCTACGGCAAAGATGATATCATCGACCTAAGCGTTCCGGAAAAAAATTTACTGGGAGTTTTTAACCCCAACCCCGTGGCTAAATTCGACGAAACGGCACTCATCGCAAAGGCTCTGGCAAATCCGATAAATCAAAAAAGCTTTGATGAGTTGATCGCTGGCGATGAGATGCGCGCCGTGCATCTAAAACCATACCACGACATCCAAAAGGCCGTGGACGACGCGCTCGCGCAAAAGGGCGCGGACGCCAAAATCATCATCCTGCCGTTTGGCTCGATGACGGTGCCTAAGGTTTAAGCTTGGCGAAATTTCTTTACTACGACGCAAGTGCGGGCATCAGCGGCGATATGAATTTAGGCGCGTTGGTGGATTTGGGCGCGGATTTTAGCCATCTTTGCGCCCAGCTTGCTAAGCTAAATTTAGCTAGCGAGTTTTACCTACGCAAGCACAAAGTGCTAAAATGCGGTATCTCCGCAACCAAAATAGACGTCGTCTGCGCGGCAAATCTGGGTCAGCTTCCGCTTGGCCTCTTAGGCGCTAAATTTAGCCCGCGTCAAAATTTAAACGGCAAAATTCACGGCGCCGAATTTAGAGCGGATAAGCCCGCCCAAAACCGCCCGCATCCGCGAAATTTCGCGCAAATTTTAGAGCTTATCGAGAGCTCTAGCCTAAGCGCTTTCGTAAAAAAAACGGCAAGCGAAATTTTTAGCGTTATCGCGCGAGCCGAGGCCAAAGTCCACGGCACTAGCGTAGAGCAAGTACATTTTCACGAAGTGGGCGCCGCGGACAGCATCGCGGACGTAGTGGGCGCGGCTATTTGCTTGGAGGCCTTGGGCGCGCCGCAAATTTTTACTTCGCCTATCGAGCTTGGCGGCGGTTTTGCACACTGCGCTCACGGCAGGCTAGCCGTACCGGCGCCTGCTGTTTGCGAAATTTTAAAAGGCGCGCAAGTAAGCTTAGGGCGGGCGAATTTCGAGACGACTACGCCCACGGGAGCGGCGATTTTAAAGGCCTGCGCGCTAAATTTAAGGGAGCAAGACCGTCGCGACCCGCCGAGAAATTTTAAAATTTTAAGCACGGGCTACGGCGCGGGCGATAAAGACGTCGCAGATTTTGCCAACGCGCTTCGCGTGATACTTTGCGAAACGAGCGAGGATTTAGGCTTGAGAGATGAGCCAAATTTGAGCGTGCAGATCGGCTATGGCGAGCTTTGCGAGCGGATTTTAATCTCCACTAATATCGACGACATGGACGCCGAAAGCTTTGCCTTTGCGTGCGATATTTTGCGAGATAGCGGCGCGCTGGACGTATTTAGCAGGTCTATTTTTATGAAAAAGGGGCGCGCGGGCTTTGAGCTAAACGCGCTGTGCCGCAAGCAGGACGCCGCGCGGATAAAGGGGCTAATTTTCGCGCATACGACGGCGATCGGAGTTAGAGAGTGCGCCGTGAGGAAAACGGGGCTTGCGCGCGAGTTTTGCGAGGTAGATACTAAATACGGCAAAATAAGGCTTAAAATTTCGCGCGGCCGAGTTTGCGGTTTTAACGCCGAACAAAATTTAACGGACGAAAATTTAGCCCGAAATTACCCCGAAATTTTAAAAATCAAGCCCGAATTCGAGGACTGCAAAAAAGCCGCGCAGAGATTTCAAACGACGATCCGCGAGGTTAGAAACGAGACTTTAAAAAAATATGACGAAACTAGAAATTCTAAAAAATGATATAAAAAAGCTGGAAAATTTAGCCGTAGCGTTTAGCGGCGGCGTGGATAGCTCGCTACTGCTGCGCGTTGCCGCCGATACGCTAGGCCGGCGCGCGGTAGCTATCACGCTAAAATCGCCCTATATGTCTTTGCGCGAGATAGACGAGGCGGTAGAATTTGCTAAATTTTATGGCATCAGGCACGAGGTATTTGAGGTAGGCATCGCTGATGAGATAAAGCTCAATCCGCAAAATCGCTGTTATCTTTGCAAAAAAGCAGTTTTTTCAAGGCTTCTTGCTCGTGTAAAAGAGCTTGGCTTTACAAATTTGGCTGACGGCACAAACAAAGACGATCTTGGCGAATATCGCCCTGGTTTAAAAGCAAAAGAAGAGCTTGGCGTGCTTTCGCCTCTAATAAATTTACGTAAATTTGAGATCCGCGAGCTCTCACGCGAGCTAAATTTAGCAACAGCAGAAAAGCCAAGCTACGCATGCTTGCTAACTCGTTTGCCGCATGAAAAAGAGATAAGCGTAGATGAGCTAAATTTAGTAGAAGCGGCTGAAAATTTACTGATAAAATGCGGCTATGCAAATGTGCGAGCAAGGCTTGATGATAGAAAAATGAAGCTGCAAATGCCATTTTATAGCATGCAAAGCTTTTTGAGTGACGTGAAATTTAAGTCTATCGTTAAAGAGCTAGTCGCACTTGGCGCGGCAGAGGTGACGCTTGATCTAAAGGGGCTTAGAGAGGATGTTTTGGCATGAGTGAGGCTGAAATTTTAGAATTTATCGCTGGTATAAAAAACGGCAAGATGAGCGAGCAAGATGCGCTAAAGTATCTAAAAAACTACCCATTTAACGACATCGGATGCGCCAAGATCGACACTCAGCGCGCTTTGCGAAATGGTACTGGCGAGGTGATATACGGAGCAAATAAAACAGATGATGAAATTTTGCAAATCGCTAGTGCGATCGGCGAAAAAAATGAAAATATCCTGATCACAAGAACAAATGAAAGTGTTTTTAAACGCATGCGTGAGATCTTTCCGCAGGCAAATTTTAACGCTCGTGGTAAGGTGATCAACGTCAAATTTAAAGAACAGGCACTCACAAAAAGCTATATCGCGATAGTCTCTGCTGGCACTGCTGATGGCGCAGTCGTGGAGGAGGCCTATGAGACGGCAAAATTTTTAGGCAATGACGCGAGAAAATTTACCGATGTTGGCGTGGCAGGACTACATAGGCTGGTCGCAAAACTTGATGAGATACGCGGCGCAAAGGTCGTGATCGCGGTCGCCGGCATGGAAGGTGCGCTAGCTAGCGTGCTAGCAGGCCTCGTGAGCGTGCCGGTGATCGCGGTGCCCACCAGCGTGGGATACGGCGCGAGTTTCGGCGGGCTAGCGGCGCTACTAGCGATGCTAAACAGCTGCGCAAACGGCGTTAGCGTCGTAAATATCGATAACGGCTTTGGCGCTGCGTATAATGCAAGTCTGATAAATCATTTGTAAAATTACGCCCGCACTCAGACAAATAAACGGAATAAATTTGAGTGCGAGAGCCTATCGATCACAGAAGCAAACCGCAACAGCTACCAAGCCGTAATAGTGCAGTGGCACGATAGTAAAGACGGTAAAGATAAACAAGCTAAGATCGGCGGCGGAGAGCAAACCTATAAGCTAAATATCCCCGAGCCAAAATCAGACAATGAAGCCTTTAAAAAAGGCGAAGCCAAGCTAAACGAACTACGACGCGGCGGAATAAACGGCTCGCTTACCGCCACTGGTAGAGAACTAAGGGCCGGCATAAAACTAAAAATAACCGGCGTAACCAGACTTGAAAATGTAAAATTTAGTATTAAAAGCGTATCGCACAATCTAAACACTATAAGCTATATGATTTATCTGGAGTTTGAGGGGTAGGATTATATTTGATTATAAAAATACTCTTTTTTGCCTTTTCGGTAATACCCATCTATAATGTCTGTAAGTTCAAATTCAAAGTAATCAAATACTTTTTTAAATTCTATTAATTTTTCTTCGGACACTGTCAGGAAAGGCTTTTCTGTTTCTAATTCTATAAAGCTTTGCTTAAAAAGTTTTATGCCGTAGCCTTTATTTTTATAAGGGGGCATAACAGATAAGTGGCATAATTTTTTTTCGTTATATTTTAGTATAGCAAGACCCCTGAGATTATCATCACAGGAAGTTATAATTTTTTTTGTCCCGTCTTTTAATGACGGCAGTACATTTGTAAAATACCAAATATCAAAACTTGGATAGTATTTTTTTGCATCTTTGATATAGTTATATAATGTATATTTATTCTGTATCTCTGCCTTTATCAGCTGGGTATGATGCAGTGTTAGGTCGATTGTATTGTCAAAAGGTAACATTAAAAAACCGTTTTAATAAGCAGCAAATAGCATTGTAAATAGCAAACGCGCCGCCTTTAAATTTGCCGTTTAAAATTTTCGCGTTCGCGGCAGCCTTGGAGCTCGCGCAGTATTTTGGCGCGGTGCAAATTCTAGGCGTAGAAAATAAAATTTTAAAAGTAATGATCGGCGGAACGTTTGATTTCGCCGATCTGCTCTGCTACGCTGCAGGCTGCGTCCTGGCGGGCGCTTATGAAAAATTTGAAAGTAAAATTTGACAAAGGAGAAGCGATGGATAAAGAAAGAGCCGTGCAAAAGATGACCGAGGTCATGGCGAAATTCGTCGGCTACACGGGCAAAGTGCTGCCTGACGACGTGACGGCGAAGCTAAGCGAGCTTAGTGAGCGCGAGACGCAGCCGCTGGCAAAGGAGATCTACAAAACGATGTTTGAAAACCAGCGCCTAGCCAAGGAGCTAGACCGTCCGTCCTGCCAGGATACGGGCGTGATCCAGTTTTTTGTCCGCTGTGGCGCAAATTTCCCGCTCATCGGCGAGCTTGAGGAGCTACTACGAGAGGCCGTACTGAGAGCGACACGCGAGGCTCCGCTGCGCCACAACAGCGTCGAGACGTTTGACGAGTACAACACCGGCAAAAACGTCGGCAAGGGCACGCCGAGCGTATTTTGGGAGATAGTGCCAGATAGCGGCGAGTGCGAAATCCACACCTACATGGCGGGCGGCGGCTGTAGCCTACCTGGCAAGGCGACCGTGCTGATGCCTGGCATGGGCTATGAGGGCGTCGTGAAATTCGTCATGGATATAATGACCAGCTACGGCATAAACGCCTGTCCTCCGCTGCTAGTGGGCGTAGGCATCGGCACCTCGATCGACATGGCGTCCTTGCTATCTAAAAAGGCGCTGATGAGACCGCTTGGCTCGCATAATCCAAACGAACGCGCCGCGCTAACCGAAAAGCTGCTCGAAGATGGCATAAATAAGATCGGCCTGGGCCCGCAGGGCATGAGCGGCGCAAGCTCCGTGATGGGCGTGCATATCGAAAACTGCGCTCGCCATCCTAGCGTCATCGCCGTCGCCGTAAACGTGGGCTGCTGGTCGCACCGTAAAGGGCACATCGTCTGGGACGCGGGGCTAAATTTTGCCGTAAAATCGCACAAGGAGTTTGCGCTATGAGTAAGAAAATTTTAACCACGCCGATCGCGCCCGAGGATCTAGCGGATATCAAGATCGGCGACGTGATCTACCTCACGGGGCACATCAGTTTGTAGATTTGGCTAGCACACAAAGAGAGCTAGCAGATGAATTAGGAGCTAAGTTTTTAGAATTTTGCAATTCATACCTAAATGAAAAATGTGTTATTGCTAGGAGTGAATTTAACTACCAAAACTCTTTTATGCCAGCAAGCCTGACCATAGAAGCCTACACTAAAAAACCGACTGCTAACACAACAATGGTAGATGCGTACATTGGTAATGTGCATTTTAGGTTAAATTATGATTATGTATATGAAGAGTATGATGATGACCATTTTAAAGATGAATATGCGTATCAATATCTTGACTTTCAAATATAACAAGTGCTATAATATAACTCTTAATTAGAAAGAGTGGATAAATGGGGAAAGGTTTCTTTAAGAATAAAAAATTATGCATATTGGTTCTCTCTGTATTGCTATTGCTTTTAATACTAACTTTTATTTGTTTAGGAAGATATCCGGTTAGCCCCTATGAAGCATTTATGATTATATACAAAACAATAACCGGAGATGTTAGCGGCTTAGGCGTACATGAAACTAGTGTAGTAATTGACATAAGACTACCTAGAATACTTATGGCAGTTTTAGTAGGTGCAGGGCTATCACTGGCAGGAGCAGCATATCAAACTGTTTTTTCAAACCCTTTAGTTAGCCCGGACTTACTAGGGGTGTCTTCAGGAGCAGGTTTTGGGGCGGCTTTATCTATATTATTATCCCTAGACATGATAGTGACTCAGCATGTTTCTTTGCTTATGGGGCTTTTAGCAGTTTATATAGTTTTAAACCTATCCAGAGTAAAAAAACGAACAGATTTGTATGTGTTAGTTTTATCCGGAGTAATTGTAAAGTCACTATTTGATGCTTCAATATCATTTATTAAATATATAGCAGATCCGGAAGATAAGCTTCCAACTATCACTATGTGGTTGCTGGGAAGTTTAGCAAGTGTATCCTATAGAGACCTTGTTATTTGTTCAATAATAATAATACCTTGTATTTTCGGCTTCTTTCTATTAAGGTGGAAATTGAATCTTTTATCTCTAGATTCTGATGAGGCTAGGTCTTTAGGAATTAATGTAAAAAAATTACGTATTGTGGTTATCTTACTCTCAACATTGATAACTGCAACTACAGTTTCTGTATGTGGAATTATAGGATGGATAGGTTTAATAATTCCCCATTTGGCGAGAATGGTTATCGGAAATGATAATAGGTACCTTATTCCAACTTGTTGTGTTATGGGAGCAATTTATTTATTACTGATAGATACCCTTGCAAGAGCAGCTACAAGCAATGAAATTCCAATTTCAATATTAACAGCATTTATAGGTGCGCCATTATTCATAACTATACTTAGAAAGAATTCGGGAGAAAGAAGATGATACTCCAAGTTAAAAAAGGTACTTTTTCATATGACAAGAGAAAAATTTTAAAAGATATTTCATTTGATTTAAAAGAAGAAGAAGTAATGTCCATTCTTGGACCCAATGGGGTGGGTAAAACTACTTTCTTAAGGTGTCTTATGGGGTTTTTAAAATGGGACACGGGAAAATCCTTATTGTTCGGCAAAGATATAAATGAATATGCAGAAAAAGAATTATGGGAAAACTTAAGTTATGTTCCTCAAGTTAAGAAAAGTGTGTTTAGTTATGGGGTTTTAGAAATGGTTGTGATGGGTTTAGACAAGGAAAACAGTTTTTTCCATATCCCTACGAAGGAAGATTATGATAAAGCTTATGAAACTTTAAAAGAATTAGGAGTTGAAAAGCTATCAAATAGATACTGTGATGAGCTATCCGGAGGAGAGCTTCAAATGGTTATGATTGCGAGAGCTCTTGTTTCTAATCCAAAACTTCTTATTTTAGATGAACCGGAGTCAAACCTGGATATGAAGAATCAAATTAGAATCATAGAGGCAATTAAACATATAAATGTAAATAAAAAATCTGCTTGCATAATAAACACTCATTTTCCTAGTCATGCATTGCAGATATCTGACAAAACTTTGTTTATCGGTAGTGACTACAAAACAACCTTTGATGAAAGTTCGAAAGCCATTACTGAAGATAACTTACAAAAGTATTTTCAGATCAAAGCTAAAATTTTAGTTTTTCAAGCAGAAGAAGTTGAATACAAAACAGTTGCACCTTATAAAACCATATAGAACTGTTAGAAGGAGGTTAATGAATGGAATATAGAAAATTAGGATCTACAGGCATACAAATTTCAAGAATATCTATGGGAAGTCATCACTTAAAGAATCCCCAAGATATAGATAAACATGCAGAAAATTTCTTCTATGCATATAAACAAGGAATAAATTTCTTTGAAACCGGCGATACTTATGGAAACAATTGTTCAGAACTTATATTAGGTACAGCCATAAAAGAAATGAAGAAGCATAAAAAACCATTTTATATTATGTCAAAGACACATGCCGGAGATTCTAAAACATTTCGAAAAAATCTTGAAAATTCTTTGAAGAATTTAGGAATAAGTTGTATTGACTCCTTTACTTGTCTTTGGGGTGTAAAATCTTTTGAAGAATGGAGAGGAGCTAAAAACTATGGAGCTATAAGAGAGATGGAAAAAGCAAGAGAAGAAGGACTTATTAAGCATATTACTTTTTCTTCACACTTACAAAATAAAGAACTAATTGAGATGATTGGGGAGTATAAATTTGATTATAGTTTACAGGGCTTTAATATAATTAATTCCAAATACAGATTAAAAGGAATAATGAAGACTCATGAAAAAGATATAGGGACAATAGCTATGAATCCGCTGGCAACAGGAGACTTGTTGCTTTATGAAGATATATTTAACGCTATTCGTATAAAAGAAGACCAAACTTTGGTTCAAGCGGCATATGCATATATTCTGTCCTTTCCTTTTATAGATTCTGTACTGGGAACCTTTAATTCAAAAGATGAAATTAATGAAGCTATTAAAACCCTATATCAAGAACCTTACTCTGCTAAAGAAAGGAATGAACAAGAAGGAAAATTAAAAGAAAGAATTAATCAAGTTGATTTAGAAAGAAAGATAGAAGTTGGCAAAGCTCTTAGACAAAGACCTCATATATTAAGAGAAGAAGTTGCAGATTTGTTTGGAGTTTATCCACTAAGTGTATAATTTTCAAAGGAGGAAAAATGAAAAGAAGGATTAGTTTATTATTATTTTTAGTACTAGCATTAATTTTAAATGCTTGTGGCGGCAGCGAAAAAGAAGCTAGTCAAGTGCAAGAAGTTAAAGAGGTAAAAGAAAGCGAATACTCGGTTACTGATGTTAGAGGAAAAACGATTAAATTTGAAAAAACACCGGAAAGAATTGCAACGGTGGACAAGCCTCTTCCGTCTATAATATATGCAATTGATGGAAAGACAGATAAAATTGTAGGATGCAACCCATCTTCTATTAAAGCTTTTGAAGAAAGTGTTTTAAAAAACATGTATCCACAACTAGCTAATGCGAATACTAAATGGTGTTCAAAAGACTCAGTTGTTAACGTGGAAGAGTTATTGAAGCTAAAACCGGATGTAGTGTTTATTTATTCGAATATTGAGAAAGAAATTGAAAAAATGGAAGCTGCAGGACTTAAGGTAGTAGCTTTAAAGAGGGCAGAATTTGACAGTATAAAAGAAAATATAAAAATGATATCTGAAGTACTTCAAAAGAAAGAACGTGGCGACTTATTAGTTGAATATATGGACAAAGGAATTAATGAAGTAACATCAAAGTTAGCTGAAATAAAAGATGAAGATAAACCAAAAGTTATAGAGTTTTATAGTGACATGAAAATAGCTGTAAAAACATACGACCATTGGATGAAACCAAGTGGAGCTTATAATCCGGCCCACGAGCTTAAGGGTAAATTGGCTGAAGTGGACATGGAGCAGATGATTGTATGGAACCCTGATATCATTTATTTAGGAAATCATTCAGACTTAATGCCGGAAGACTTTATTGAAAATAAGCAGGAAGGTAGAGACTGGTCAACAATTAAAGCTGTAGCTAACAAACAAGTATACAAAATTCCTATAGGTGTTTATAGGTGGGATCCTCCTGGGGTTGAAACTCCGCTTACAGTTAAATGGGCTGCAAAAATACAGTATCCACAATTGTTTTCAGATATGGACATGGAAGTAGAGTTAAAGAATTTCTTTGAATATGTATATGATTACAAATTATCAGATGATGAAGTTGCTACAATATTGAGGAAGTAGTTTTAACAAGAAAGGAAGAAACATGGATAAATAAAAGTATTAGAAATATGATTACAAATTATCAGATGATGAAGTTGCTACAATATTGAGGAAGTAGTTTTAACAAGAAAGGAAGAAACATGGATAAAATAAAAGTATTAGAAAAAGGACATGAATTAGAATATAGCTTTGATGATTTACTAAACTATCATGGTGTAGGTTATCCCGGGGGAGTAGCTCATGCATTTCAAGTCATGAGTAGAGCCTTTCCACTTTTAGATGATGGGAAATTATTAGAAAGAAGAGAGATATATCTTATTACAGCATTTCCGGGACCGGGAGGGCTAGATGCTTTTGAAATGGTAACAAGATGCGTAACAGGTGGTAGAATTTCCGTTGATATTAATTTAAAAGAAGCTGAAGAAGTCTTAGAAAGTCCCCATGGAAGATATTATTTTAAATTCAAGTATAGAGATAAAACAGTTGTTATAACCATAAAGCCAGGTTTTGTACTAAAAGAATTTGTTGAATTAGCAAGAAAAGAAGATAGAAGTGAAGAAGAAGAGACTACTTTGATTCAGATGAAAAAAGATATGGCAGCAAGACTATTGGCCGCTAAGCCCGAAGAAGTATATAACGCAAAAGTTCTATAAAAGAAAAAGAGAAGGGTTTTGATATGTACCCTCTTTACTGGACAAACCAGTAAGGAGGGTATTTTTTTGAAAATAAAGATGCGTTTGAGTTATTAGTGTTTGGTTCTTATGGAACAAAATACAGTAATTTTTTAGGCTGTATAATGAATATGGGGTTTTAGGGATAATCCTTAACGAGGTCTTTTGTCTGACTTGTTAGACAAAAAGTATCCTCGCCCAGATGAAATACAAGATGGCTTTTTGATAGCAGATGCAATATATACAGATGCAAGCTGGTTTAGGTTATGTTTTTCGTTGTTTATCGATCCGTTTAAGATAAATCAAATAACATATAGCAAAATATTAAAAAGTCATAAAATTAAGCATAATTTTAGAATCTTAAATAACCTTAAATTATAAATCAATCTTTACTACGCTCACCTTTCCCCTCCTTGATAAAAATTTACCTCCTCAACTAGATCCTTTAGAATTTTTGGAGTTACTGGCTCGCCATAAGTATTCATAGTGATCTTGTATTGTTGTTCATGCCCTACCAGAGCAGCTATATGCTCAACTCTTTGGCCACTTTGAATGAGCTTGTTTATGAAAGTGTGCCTAAATGAGTGAAATGTCCTTGTCTTATCACCATCTTTTATAACTTGAGTATTGATCTTCTTTCTAAAATATTCAGAGAAGTCTTTATTATCACAGCTAAATA
>NZ_CABPUY010000004.1:48817-51637 GCF_902460575.1 Campylobacter concisus
GTTAAAAATTATAGAGTAGATCTTAGCACGATTTTTTGCTGTATCAAAGCGTTTTGTGAGGAAGGAGGTTATGTATTCGGTTTTATTACCAAAATAAGGCCTCAGATATAGTGGGATAGCTACTCTAAAGTAGTATATGCCATTTCGTTTGACTAGATATTGCATCTTTGTTACCTATGCAATATAACTTTGTAGCAAAATGTAGCAGATACCTAGTGTGAAACTGGCTGTGTACCGTCTTTTTGGTGCTTACACAAGGTTTATTTTTAAACCCTCATAAGCCGGAGGTCGGGAGTTCAAGTCTCCCCCGTGACACCATAACACCCTATTTTAGGCACTAGCAGTGATGATTTTGTTCTTTCCCTTTCTTTAAAATTTCCTTTAAGAGTGGGACACTTAGTTACTAAAGTGGGACAGTCTCTTAAAAATTCCAATGATTATAAAGCCATCGTCCTTTTAATACCATAAAAAATAGATTTGCTTTAAATTTTTACTTCTAGCTTTTTATCTAGAATCCCCTTAAATACGTAGTTTTAAGCTCTATCCTTTTACTATTTTTAATTTGTTCTTCTTAAATAACATATTTTTTCACTAAAATTTGCATTTCTAGCGCAGATTTTTTCCAAAATTGGTGTAATTACTATAAATACTTTTTAAAAGGATAAAAATGAAAAAATTTTCATTAATAGTAACTAGCACCGCTAGCAAGGAAGAAAGTTTATGTAGTGAGGTGATTTGCCATGGCTAATGCATATACAATAAATGATCACAACCTAGTTTTAAACGTAAGGTCGGGTTTTTTAACATATGGTAGAGCTATAGGTAGATTTGCACATGCGTGCCGTGAGAAAAATCAAACCGAGCATATAAAGTATCTCAACAAGAATCCAATCTCTATTAATCGCTACAAGCTCCTAAGTGAATTTAATGGCAATGGTAATATGAGAGATGCTAACAGCAAAGATGATGAACTACATAATATGGCTTTTGTAAAGAAATTACTTAAAGGCTTTCAGGATAGCTTTGAAGAAGACTATGCCAAGCAATCCTACACACAAAAACGACAAGGTAAAGATATAGTTATACGTAGAGCTTGGCGCAAAGATATGGCTGGTTTTTGTGAAGTCATCATCACGTTTGGTACAGACAGAGAGAAGGAGCCAAAAGAAGGGCTAAACGACGAAGAGTCAAAATTTATAAATGAAAACATACATATGGATAGAGTAATGAGATTTATAAACGCATACTGCGCGAAGTATGGCGCAAAGTGTCTGCTTGTGGCTGAGCATAATGACGAAAAGACCAAGCACTATCACATCATCTTTACAAACTACAACTTTGAGAAGCATGCAAATTTGAGATTTAGCGGCAGGTCAAAAACAGCAAAATTTGGCCAAGAGCTGCAAGATATGGGAGCCGAGGCATTTGAAGGTCAGGTACTTCGCGGTAAGCCAGGTAAAAATAGACATAAGAATTTAACCAAAATGCACCAAATAGCAAGTGAATATAAGAGTGAGCAAGAGTTAAAAGAGAAAATTCAAAAGCTTATAGAAGCGGAAGCAAATAAGTATATGCAAAAGAAAGAGCCTTTGTTGGGCGACGAGTACTTTAGGTTAGAGCCAAATGAAAAAAGAGCTTTAATAGTAGGTCTTAGAAATTCTGTTTTTGAACAAATGCAAGAGAATATAACCATCACATCAGACGAACAGCTAAAAGAAAAGGCAGAGCTTCTTGATGAGCAAGTAACAGAACAAAACAAGATCATAGAGGAATATAAAAAGAAAAATATAGAAGTCTTAAAAGAAAAAGAGCTGCTAGAAAAAGAGCTAGATAGTTTAAGAGAGACCCAAGCTGAGCAAGATAATGAGATAACGCATCTTAAAAATAGAGTAAAAGCACATGCCAATCAGCAAACAAAGATAGATGAACAAAATGC
Organism: Campylobacter concisus; assembly: GCF_902460575.1. Lineage (GTDB taxonomy): Bacteria > Campylobacterota > Campylobacteria > Campylobacterales > Campylobacteraceae > Campylobacter_A > Campylobacter_A concisus_AW. Next base: position 50,754 of record NZ_CABPUY010000004.1, read on the forward strand.
ATTGATAAAGAGCAAAGTGAGAGAAAACCAATCTCTAACACGTAAAACCGAAAGTCTTCAAAGTGAAAATACTGGGCTAAGAGACCTTAATGACAAAAGCTTAGGTCTCTTACTAGAAATAGCAAGCACCAATCCTGAGCTAAAAGAGATGATAGTAAATGAGATGCCAGAGCTAAGAGGTAAATTTACAAAAGATGATGCTGGGATGGAGATGGGGTAGCAAGTATTCTTTAAAATTTACAATGCATAGCCAGCCGTGTGAATTCGTAGTCAAATTTACACGGCCTTGCTAAGCTTACGATATATTTTACGCAACACTCCTATATCTCATATAGACATACTCGTAAATTTTCTCTCTGCACGCCGAGATACTTATATCATCATAGCACTCAGGTAGCTCGCCCCAGAGCGTATCGCAAAAAGATAAGACCAAGCACCAGCATGCAGTATTGATGAGATATGAGGTTTGAGCCTGAACGCAAAAGATCCGCCGACTCCCAAAGGTCGCTCTCTAGCATTTGTAAATTTAGCCATTTATATTTTGCTTGCTATTTTAGCATTTTATGGATAGGGATTATTGTTTTAAAAGTAAGAAATTTTATGAGTGAAATTTTGAGCGTCCTAAAATAATATTTATCTTAAATAAAACTTAGACATTTTATCGACAAAGGTCATCTTTAAGGATAAAATTTTGTTTAAGTTGTATCTTTCTAAATAAAAATTTTGCCCGTCTGGCCAAGACCTTGCAGCAAGCTCGGTCCGAGCTTGCTAAGTAAGTTTATCAACATACTAAAAATGTTGATAAATATGCTAGAAACTGGCATTAAATTTATTGGATTATAACAAATAAATTCATAATGTAACATACTGCATGTGATGTAATG
>NZ_CABPUY010000005.1:0-11627 GCF_902460575.1 Campylobacter concisus
GGCACGCATGTGCAAATCTACCTATAGCTCTACCATATGTTAAAAAACCCGACCTTACGTTTAAAACTAGGTTGTGATCATTTATTGTATATGCATTAGCCATGGCAAATCACCTCACTACATAAACTTTCTTCCTTGCTAGCGGTGCTAGTTACTATTAATGAAAATTTTTTCATTTTTATCCTTTTAAAAAGTATTTATAGTAATTACACCAATTTTGGAAAAAATCTGCGCTAGAAATGCAAATTTTAGTGAAAAAATTCATAATTAGAAAAAGAATAAATTAAGAATAGTGAAAGGATATAGGGTGAAAGTAGGTATATTAAATTTGTATTATTAAAAACTTTGAGCTTTCAGGTTTTGCCCCAAAAGCTCAAATAAATTTATTTCACTAACTCGTAGCTATGTTCTTTTGTACCGTCAAGTAGATTTAAGACTTTATAGCCTTTGTCACTTAGAATTTGAGCTAGTTTAGCGCTACGGTTGCCGCTGTAGCAGTGTGTGACGATAGTTTTGTCTTTGTTTGCTTCAAGTACGTCTTTGTAGTTATCAACAGGCTCGCCGTCTGGGATGCTAATAGCGCCTTTCATATGTCCAGCGTCATAGTCTTTTTTCTCTCTAACGTCGATGATTAGGACGTTTGGATCGTTTGCGATCTTCTTAAATTCCTCTGCGTTTATGCTGCCGAATTTAACTAGATCGTAGCTAAATTCTTTCACGCCTTCAGCGTTGCTAAGCTTGTTAAAGCCTTTTGATTTTAGTATGTCTAGCGCCTTGCCGCTGCGGTTGCCGCTATTGCAGTAAAGCACGACGTTTTTGTCTTTGTAGGCGCTTATCTCATCTAGTCTAGCCTCGATCTCTTCAAGAGGGATGTTTATAGCGTGTTTTAGGTGGCCAGCGTTATACTCCTCCGCTTTTCTCACGTCGATGACCAGATAGTCCTCTTTTTTCTTGTTATCAGCTTGTATCGCAGCTAGTTCAGCACCCTTAAATTTAGCGTCCGTTGGCGCTTTTGTATCGCTGCAAGCTGTGAGAAAACCTAGTGCAAAAAGCACAACTATACCTTTAGCTATTTTACTTTTGACGAACATTTTGTCTCCTTTTGTTTTGATAAAATTTCACTATTTATTTTGCGTAAATTTGCCAAAATCCACCCACTATCGCCTCTTTTATCTCACCCTCGCTACCATTTGCTATGCGGCCTCTATATGAGATCTCGGCTGGGCTTTGAGCCTGCCAAATTTGATCAAACCACTCTAAAAATTTCGCCGTGTCGTATCGCACAGGAAGCGCCTCGATGTAAATTTCACCCAGCCTAGCGCAGTATATCGCCTCTTTGCTAGGCTTAAGCGCGATGCGAGTTATGAGCCCATAAAGCTTGCCGGTGAAATTTGGCATGCCAGCCGCGCCGTTATTTATCACTACGCCATTTTCTAGCACTATGGCAGCAGGGGCGCAGGTATGCGTGCAGGCTAGCACGTCAAATTTACGCTCTTTAAACCACAAATTTAGCTCATCTTGTCTATCTTTTTGAGCCAAATTTTCACGAGAGCAGCCCCAGCCAGCTAGAAATTTCTCATCTCCGTGCGTGATAGCGATATTTGCGCCGCCGACGCTTACTAGCTCGCATTTGGCACGCCTTTTAAAAATTTCTATAAACTGCTCGCACCCCTCTTTTATAAGGCGGCTTAGGCGTGCATGGATCAAATTTGAGCGATTTATGGTGCCAGCGTCGGTGCATGAGGGATAGAAGCAGCCGCATCCGTTTTGTCCGCTTGCTAGCTCAAATTCGACATTGCCGTTTATCGCAGTTAGAGTACGTTTTGCTATCTCATTCTCTATCTCGCAAAAGCTCTTTACCTCCGCATCAAACCAGTGGATGTCGCCATTAAAAACGACATCGGCACTCTCGGCGTCTGCCATAGTTAAAATTTCTTTTAGCGCAAAGACGTTGCCGTAAAGTCCGCCTACGACATATAGGCAGCGGCTTTGAAATTTTGGCTCCGGAGGGAAATTGAGCGCATAGCTAAGCGGGCAAGAGCTCATCTTTTATCTTTGCAGCCGCAAAGTAGCCCAGGCAGCGCATAGGCGAGCGTGCAAGCGATGAGTCCATATAAATTTATGCCCAAGAGCATTGCGTATTTGCCGCTGCCGATCGCTAAAAACTCAGGGAAAATTTTCGCGTCAAATGCAAATGCGACACCCAAAAATATCCCCAGCCAAAAGCTAAGATGAAAGCCAAGCTTTGTTGGGCTCACAAATCCATGCAACAAAAATACCGGCGCTAGGCCGATCACCATCGTGCCGCTAATCGTCGTAGCCTTTAAGATATCGGTGCCCACGATCATCGGTAAATTTCCAAAAATGGCAAAAAGTATCATCGAGATGATGCCGATTTTTATGGAAATTTTAGCGACGTCTTTGTTTAGCATCGCTGGGATATCGTAGCCAACTAGCTTTGAAAGGCTTGCAAAGGTCGAGTCCAGCGTCGATCCAGCAGCCGCTATCATGACGGCTGTCATCAGGATAGTTGAGCCAATCCCCATGGTTTTAGCTAGCTCGGCTGGGATGTTGCCCTTTGCGGCTATGCCCTCAAGCGAGCCGTAAATGCCGATAAAGCTAAAAATGACGATGGCTACAAAGCCTAAAATACCAGAGATCACAAAGCTTTTTAGCATCGTTTTTTCTTCGCAGATGAAGCCTCGATCGGTTAAAACAGGGTCGTGAAAAGGGTAGCTAACTAGCTGCAAAACAGCGACTAAAAGCAGATCCACGCCGCCGCCTAAGCTCCAGCTGCCGGTGCTAACTAGCTCGCCCACGCCGTGCTTTGGCAAGATAGTCACGATGACCCAAAGCGTGGCGATAATGAAAACTAAAGCCTGAATGACGTCTGTCACGATAGAGCCCCTAAGTCCGCCACGAACCGAATAAACTAGCGTAAAGAGCGTAAAAAGCGAGGCTGCGACGATAAAAGGCATGCTGCCGCTATCTCCGTAGTAGCCGCCCACGACTGCTGTGTTGCTCCAAACTTCGTTAAAAAGCCTAACCAAGATCGCCACGCAAAATGCGATGCTCGCCGCCGCGCCGTAGTTGCTAGTTAAAAACTGCACGAGTCCGGTTGCGCCAAATTTGCGCCTTAAGCGGTAGATGACGATGCCGGCTATTGGTATACAAAGCCAGTATGTCGCGTACGCTACGCCTCCGACGATACCGTAGCTAGCGCCTAAATTTGCGGCGTTTGTGACTGATTTTGCAAATATCCAGCTGATAAAAATGCTAGTCGTTAGCAAAAATGGCGACACCTTTACGCCGCCTTCACCTTCACCTTTAAAAAACGATCCGATACTGCGCGCCTTTGGTGAAAAAGCGTACATTATCACGCCGTAAACGATCAAAAAGCCCCAAAAAAAGAGCGACTGATACTCTTGCATTAACTCTCCTTAAACTCTAAAATTTGATCCAAAGCCCTCATGCTATCGCTTATAGCGCAGGGGCAAATTTTCGCAAAGAGCCCTTTTTGCATTATCGCTTCAAGTTCATCCGGCTTGCTTAGATCATGCCCCAAGACCTCTTTGCAGATGTTAGATTTTTGCGTTTTAAAATATATCTCTTTAAAGCGCGCCAAATTTGCATTGTATTTTTCTTTATCATCGCCGTAAGCAAGCCCCAAAACTAGCACCGCCGCTAGATATGCGCCGCATACCGAGCCCTCCTGCATGCCACCTAAGAGCCCAAAACTAAGCTTCATAAGCTGTGCTTCGTTTGCACCTAGGTGCTGTGCGTAGCGTGCTAATATCATCTGCGCGCAGTTTTGCTCGGCAAATTTTTGCGCTATCTCTTCATTGCTCATCATTTTTTATCCTTTAAATTTAGGCTAGCGCGCCGCAGCAGCTCGACCCAGCCCCTGCCGTGCAGGCGTAGCAGTAGTCGCGAAAGACGATCTGCCTACCAAGCTCGCCGCTTTTAGCTAGCTCAAAGATATCCTTTGCGCCGTGCGCCTTAAGCCCCTCCATCTGGTTAAAATCGCAATCATAAAGAGCTCCGTCATATCCAACTGAAATTTGCGCTCTACACATTATATTTTGCGTAGCATTTGGGTTAAAATTTGCTTCTAAAAGCTGCATATAAGGCTCAAATTTACCGCTTTTTTCAAGCGATCTTCTAAATCTGCCAATCGGCACGTTCGTGATCGTAAAAAGATGATCAAATTCCACGCCAAAAGCGCTTTTTAGCTCTCTTTTGTAGTCCGCTTCAAGCCCGGCTTGATCGCCTGGCAAAAACGCACCGCCTGGGTTATAGACTAAATTTAGCGCCAAATTTCCGCCCTTGCCGTATCCCAGTGCATTTAGCCTCTTTAGCGCCTCTATGGAGCCATCAAATACGCCTCGCCCGCGCATCTTATCGACGTTTTCTTCGGTGTAGCAAGGCAGGCTCGCAACTAGCTCCACGCCGTGATCTGCGTAAAATTTAGGTAGATCCTCGTAGCCATTTTCAAGTAGTATGGTTAAATTTGTTCGCACGATGATGTGAGGCGTGATCTTAGCGGCCTCATCGATAAACCAGCGAAAGTGCGCGTTCATCTCAGGTGCGCCGCCAGTGACGTCAAGCGTGCTAAATTTATGCGCGCTAATAGCCTCCAAAACAGCCTGCAAAGTCTCCTTGCTCATCGTCTCCGTGCGCTTTGGCCCAGCCTCGACGTGGCAGTGCGAACAGGCGAGGTTGCATATCTTGCCTAGATTTACTTGGATAGTTGAAATTTTATCAGTATGCCTGATCTGCGGTGCTATACGCTCCGTGAAGTTCATTTTCTATTCCTTTTATAAAATTTTAAACTAAGTACGTTTTTTAGATAAGCGGTGTTTGGCGCTTCGTTTACGCCGCTCATCACCGTGGCGAAGTGTTTTATGTTTTGCACGCCGTTTTTGGCGAAATTTCCGCAGCAAGTGGCGCAGTAGGTGTAGAGATTTGGCAAATTTTTATCCTTGACGGCTTGCGGATATCCTGCGGCGATTTGCGGCTCGCTGCTTCTAGCAAGCCCGCCCAACCCACAGCAGTTTACATCCTTAAAGCTATTTTTGAAATTTGGCACATACTTTTTAAAGGTCTCAAAAATAGGCTTATGTATGCGCTCAGGGCAGGGGTAAAAGATGTGCGCCTCCTCTGTGATCTCGTGGTTTAGGCCAAGCTCCTCAAATTTCTCGTATATGGTCTTTATCTTGACATCCACCTTGTCTTTTAAAAAGTGGTAGCAGTTTGGACAGGCCAAAATGAGCGTCTCTACGCCCTTTGCGGCAAAGAGCTCGTTTAGATGTGCCTTTGTCTTGTTAAAATTTGCATTTGCTTCAAAAAGTGGCTTGCCGCAGCAGTCTATGCTAAAATCAACCCCTAATGGCTCTAAAATTTCGATGATTTTTCTCGTGGTTTTAGGCAAAAAGCCCGGGAAATTGCAGCCGAAAAAGACTAGTTCGCGGCTCTTTTTGGGCGAGTTGTTGGCGTAAAGATATGGCGATTTTAAGAAATTTAGGTAGCGAAACGGCTTTTTTATCTGCTCTCTGTGCTTTAGCGCGATCTCGTTGCCGCTGATGTCTTTTGGGCAGACTTTGTAGCACTCATCACACAAAAAACAGCTAAATGCGAGATCTTTTCGCTTTGAAAAATCAAGCAAATTTATATCGTATTTAGTCAAAAACTCGCAGTGTTTCGTGCATGCTCCGCACTCTATGCAAAGCTCTGGCGGGTTTTTAATAACTTTTAGTTGTGATTTCATATTTTAAATTTTAATTTTTTATTATTACTAGCGTATATAATCTTAGCCATTTTTTGAAAAATTATATAAAATTTCTTCATCTGTTCTTTCATCGTTAAAGTTGATGGAGTAACAAAAACTAATACTCAAATCATTGATAAATTTCTCAAATAAGAAAGGTCTTAATAGTCTTGTTTTATCAGAGTTAAAATCAGATCTATGCTGCCCATCTGGATTTCTTCTTATGCCTTTACAATATATTTTGTCTGGGTTCTCTGAGTCACTAATACTCAGTGATCTTATGAGTGCTTGTCGCTCTATATTTGTTAAATTTTCAGGAATGCATAAAGGAATATCTCGCGATAGTTTCTCTGTAAATTGCCTAATTATGTCTCTTAAATTTTGACTATATTCTATTTTAAAATATAATATAAATTCTTTTACATCGTTAATTAATAGCGATGCTGAATTAGCTTCTATTTCATAATCTCGTGAAAGATCTTTAGCATCCATGAAGTGGAGCTTAACTAAAGCGTAATTGCTTGCTCTTTTTTCTAAACCAACAAATCGCTTTACGAGGACTATATAGTCTATGCTTTTATATTTAAACAAAAAACTACAAATTGTCCATTGCTTCAAAGCCATATCTTCTTTTAGCTGTTTTATATTTTTAAGCATTACTATTCTCCTTTATATATTTTAATAACTTTTTGCGATCTCATCAGCGCTAGCTCCATTTCTAAATTTATACTGCAAAATTTGCATTTTTATGAGCGTTTTTATGACTCCTTCACGCCTAAATTTACGCGAGCTTGTGATTATGCTTTGATCTAGCTGGCAAAATTTCACGCTAGATCTTTTTAGCTTCATGCTTAGCTTATAATCCTCCATAATAGCTAAATTTTCAAAGCCGCCAACTGCGTTAAAAAGGCCTTTTCGTATAAAAATCCCCTGATCGCCGAACGCGATCTTTCTAAGCTTTACGCGTAAATTTGAGCAAAGCGCGATCAAATTTAAAAGCACTCCGCCCTCATCAAATTTAAGCCTAAAGCAGCCAGCCTCGCAGCGATCAAGCGCCCTCTCAGCGGCCAAAATCGCCCTCTCATCGCAAAAGGCACTATCAGCGTGCAAAAAGAGAAGCTTCTCAAATTTAGCTACGCTCGCCCCAGCGTCTAGCTGCGTGCCTCTGCCTTTTTTGCAAGGTAAAATTTTAAATCTCTCAGGCGAGAAAAATTTGCTCAAATTTAGCGCTAAATCAAAATTTTTGCCCTCATAGAAATTTGGCTCGCTAGCATCAGCAAATATCACTTCAAATTCACCTTTTTGAGCTGCCAAAAGAGCACAAAAACGCTCCAAATTTTCGCACGGCTCGTTATAGATCGGCGTTATTACCGAGATCGCCACGTTTTGCTCTTATCTTTTTTGCGCCCCAGCTAGAAAGTACCACAAGCGCCGCCATCAAAACGCAGGCGATGATAAAGCCGTTTGAGCGCATATCAAGGGCTTTTTCACCCAAATTTACCATTATAAATGTTGCCGGCACGATGCCTACAAAGGTCGCCACCACGTACTCACGCAGGCTCACGTTCATCACGCCACATGCGTAGTTTAGGGCGTTATACGGCACAAGCGGCATTAGGCGAAGGATCAAAATCAGGCTAAATTTACCGCCGGGCTCGCCAAGTGTTTTTAAAATTTTGCTCTTTGAGTTTTGCGTGAAGGCGCTAACGGTGCGAAATCCCAAAAATCTTGCGATATAAAACATCAAAACAGAATTTATCATCGCGCCTATTATGGTGTATAAACTGCCGGCAAATAGCCCAAATGCCGTACCTGCAACGACTGCTAGGATAGGCACCGGAAATAAAAATATCGGCAAGATAGCAAAGCACAGAACGTAGATCATCGGAGCGAAAATCGCATGCTCGCCGATGAGCTCACGAAGCTCGCTAACGCCGATCTTTTGCATCAAAAATGCAGCCGCTAGTATGATCGCGGCGATGATAGTAAATTTAAGCAGCCTTGTTTGCTTCAAGCTGCGCCTTTTTAGCCTTTTTATCATCTAAAATTTTCTTTGCGACGTAGGCTACGATCGAGAAGGCAAATAGTATAGTAAGACCCACAAATAAAATTTTGCCACCGCCCATCAAACTGCCGCCAAAATACGAATATACAATGGTCGCAGGAAGCTGGCCGATACCAGTTGCCCAGAAAAATCCCCAAAATCTCATCGACGTAAGCCCTGCTGCGTAGCTCACTAGATCAAAGCTCACAAACGGCAGCAAACGGCAGACGATGATCGTGTGCTTGCCAAATCTCGTGAAAAACTCGTCCGTAGCTGCAAGCGCCTTTTTGCCAGTTAGCTTTTCAACGACGTCGCGACCTAAAATACGTGCTATGTAAAAGCAAAGCGCAGCGCCCACCATAGCCGAGCTCCACGATAGCACAGCGCCCCAGACCCAGCCAAATATCATCGCATTTGAAAGCGTGATGAGAAACGCAGGCACTGGCGCCATGATGCTTTGAAGCACCATCAAAAAAAAGCTCACGCAAGCAGCCGTCGTCTTGTCAAAGCTTTGCAAATAAGCATAGACTTCATTTAGGTCAAATTTGCTAAGCATCACGACTGAGTCGGTGATCTGTTTGTTTACCGCAGGGATAAAAAAGTATGCCAGCGCGACTATCGCGACGGCGATTAGGAGAAAAATTTGGGATTTTTTCATCTAGATTCCTTAAAATATTGTTGTAAATTCGACAAAAACTTGTCGCTAAGATAGGCTTTTATCTTGTTAAAAGCGTATTTGTTTTTGATGGCACGAGTGCCGTTGTACTCGACAAATGCCATCGCACACCAGCTTGTTCCTCGCAGGCAAGTCATCGTAAAATACTCTCTAAATTTTCGCCTATCTACCATTTTTTTCGAGTAGTTTTCATATAAATTTATAAATTTTTCTATCTCATCAGCGCTAAATATCGTGTCCGTCTTCCAAAACGTGGTCGTTGGCACACTAAAATGTGCCAGATCTTGCTCACGCTCGCCAATTATCGGCTTTTCCCAGTCGATGATGTATGAGCTCTCTTTACCGATGATGAAATTTGAAGAGTTTAGCTCGGTATTTATGATACAAGGCTCCTCTATCTCGCGCTCAAGGTCAAATTTCTTTGCTATTTTTAAGAAAAATTCGATCATCTCAGCGGTTTTTGGCTGGGCTAAATTTGAGTTTAGATAGACGTTAGTCATATTTTCGCACTCTTCAAACATCGCTTTTAATGGCTTTTGCGCGGTGATCAAGCTGTGATTTGACGGGATCTTGACTGCGTGCACGCTAGCAAGCAAACTTGCCGCCGTCTCAAGATCGCTCTCGTATCTTAGCGCATGCCCTTTTAAAAACTCCATACTCATCGCCCCTCGCGGTAAAAACGGGCTTGGCTCGTAATACTCTAACGGCGCTGGCGTGACCTTTGAGCTTTGTAAAATTTTAAGCGCATCAAATTCATATTTTATTTGATTTTCAAGTGCCATTTGCGACTTTGTATTTATGCGAAATACCTTTTGGCCGCCTTTGCGAAATTTGTAGTTTATGTTGTATTCGCCGCTAGCAAGGGGTTTTATAGCGCTTGGTCGCACGCCCAAGACGTAAGCGAAAATGTCCTCTTTCGTATCGATGTCGCGAAGCGGTTTAAATTTGACGTAGCTTAAATTTAGCTCTTCAAATTTAGCGCAAACTCCATCGCACACGCTCTGCCTTAAAGAATAATCGCTTGAGAAAATCTCATCTCTTAGGCTGGCGCTTCTTAGAGCGATCGCGCAGTATCCGCCGTCAAGCGTAGGGGCGATAGCGGCATCGTTTTTACTAAGTGCTTTAAAATAGCTATTAAAGCCTTGAGCGGTAAAATTTACAATGTCGCTGCCAATTAGTAAAATTTGTTCAAATCCAAGCGTTTTTACATGTTTAAATGCTTTAAGCATTCGCTCACTTAGTGAGCCCTCACTTTGGGCAATAAATTCATACTCATCGCCTAAAATTTGCTCTAAATTTTTAGCCTTATCTCTTGGCGTAAAAAAGATGAAAATTTTGACGTTTTTTAGCTTTTGAAGCTTGGAGTTTATATCTTTTAGTAAAAATTTATGCAAATTTGCCGCTTGTTGTGGCGTCAAAAAGTCAAGCAGCCTGGTTTTAGTCTTGCCAGCGATCGGAGCTCTAGTAAAAAGTATCAGCGCTTTTTTCAAATTTTACCCTTTGTGGCGGTAAATTTGAATAGAAAAAAGATATTTAGAAAGGTTAAAATTCCCAAAAATAGGTATTTCACTTGAGCTAGAGTTAAAATTTCTAAATAGCTCTCTTTGATGAGATAAAAGAGTAGCTCTTGCTTGCCAAGCCAAAGCGTGACTAAAAAGAGCAAACTTTGGCTAAAAATTAGCGCAAAAACAGCCGTGCGCTTTTGAAAGAGCCCGTAAAGTAGCCCAGCCACGAAAAATCCAGCCACGATATAGCGGTTGTGCACGCGCATCTCGAGCCAAACTGATAGCGAGACTAAAAGCGCCGCGCTAAGCCCTAAAAGCAAAGCGCAAAACGCGTAATACAAGGCTCTAAAAGCTTGCATCAGTTTGCAACCCTAAAGCTTATAGCTACAAATGTGCCATCAGGCGGTAAAACGTCTTTGTTGCCGTGAAATACGACTTCGTTGCGTTTTTCAACTGCGCCGTGAGTGTAGGTGTGGTTTGAGATGATGCCGACTGAGCAGCTATCTAGGCAAGCGATGCAGCCGGTATTAAAGCTCTTTGCGGTCGCTTCGTTGCCGCCAAAACGCATGTCGATTGGTTTGCTGTTACTATCTGTGATGACTTCGTTGATGTCGTAGCTTTTTGGTGCGCCGTTCCATGTTACTTCGATCTTGATCTTGTCGCCTTCGACGTGTGTTTCAGGGCCATTTTTTAGAGTCATATTGTTGCCTGGTTTGGCGCCTATTTTTTTCATAGCTTGGTAGAAATCGTTTTGATTTGCAAGTGCGATAAACACAGGCTTATCGCCAAATCTTCCATCTTTGAAAACTACTGCGTGGCGAGTGTTTTCAGTAAAATACTTGCCATTTACCTTGGCTAAAACAGTGATAGTTTTGGCGCTTTCATCTACTACCATCGGATTTTGAGCGCTTACTACGCCAACTTGATCGTCGCTAGCTTGAACGCTTGCGGTAAAAAACAGACTAAAAATAGCCATAAAAATAGCTTTTTTAAACATATTAGTGCCTTTCTGTGAAGAAAATTTGAAATTTGATTTACGAAACTTATAGAATTTGTAAATGTTGCAGGCGAACCTCGCCCAAAAATATTTTTGAATTATATTTGTTTAAAATAAAAAAAAGTTTAAGTGACATTTTGTTCATAATGCGCAAAAATTAGTTTTTTCATTGTATTAGAAGTGTAAATGAGATATAATTTAGATTTTTTAAGAGACTGTTCCACTTTAGTAACTAAGTGTTCCACTCTTAAAGGAAATTTTAAAGAAAGGAAAAGAACAAAAGCATCACTGCTAGTGCCTAAAATAGGGTGTTATGGTGTCACGGGGGAGACTTGAACTCCCGACCTCCGGCTTATGAGGGTTTAAAATAAACCTTGTGTAAGCACCAAAAAGACGGTACACAGCCAGTTTCACACTAGGTATCTGCTACATTTTGCTACAAAGTTATATTGCATAGGTAACAAAGATGCAATATCTAGTCAAACGAAATGGCATATACTACTTTAGAGTAGCTATCCCACTATATCTGAGGCCTTATTTTGGTAATAAAACCGAATACATAACCTCCTTCCTCACAAAACGCTTTGATACAGCAAAAAATCGTGCTAAGATCTACTCTATAATTTTTAACGCGATCA
>NZ_CABPUY010000006.1:0-9627 GCF_902460575.1 Campylobacter concisus
CTTCTAAAAGGATATAGGATGAAATTTATAGGCATTATACTTCTACTACTAACAAGCATATTTTTAATAGCCTGCTCTGCAAACCAAGCAAGCAATAAGATAAGCAACTCTGAACTAGAAAGCATAGCTAGTAAATATGGTGGTGGTTATATATTTAATCAGAAATTTGTTGAGGAGATAGAAAAAAGAGAAGCTGAAAGAAAAGCGGTTAGTCAACAAATTTTAGATGAGATAGCCCATATAGCAAACAAAAATGAAAGAAACAAAAAGATGAGAGAGTTATTAAAAGAAAGGTATTATAACAATCCAAAAATAGAGCAGACCCTCTCCAACGGCAGACCATACTATACACCAGCAAGGACTTATGAGAAAAAGCCCAAATTATCAAATCAAGATAGACAAAAGATAATAAATTATATAGGCACTGAAAACTATAATAAATTTAAACCTACAATGCTTCCATCTTATTTTTATGTAGATGACAATAATAATGTAGTAGCTATAGCAGTATCTGTTTACTATACAGTTGGCTATACTAAATATGGTCTATTTGGAGATGAAGGCAGAGGTTTTTCACTATCTAGAAAAGACATAAAAGATATAGGTGGAAATAATAGGTTCTACTTTGATGATAATAAAAATACTTTTGTTAGGGAAAAAGAATGAGTGAAATCTCAACCAAAGAACAAATACTTAAATTTAAAGACTATGCTGACATTGCAGATGCAAGCTATGCAATGCTTCATTGGATAAGTGAGAATGAGAAAAATGGTTTAGATGATCTATATAGTAAGCCTGGTAAAGATAATGTCCCTGAAAGTATAGTAAATTCATATAAAGAGCAAGAGATAAAAAAGCCTGTTTGGAGATATGCTGACGATATTACTTTAGGCGATAAAATAGATGAAAGCAATGAAACGGATACATCACAAAAAAATAATCGTAAAATAGGCGAACCAACCGCCTACGCTCTATCTATCGAAGCTCGTTTTAATCAAGACATGGTAATAACCAAACCTATATCCGAAGATGGAGAAATCCCAGAAATAAAACCTATAAATAACGAAATTCAAAGTTTTGTCTATACTGACAAGATAACAAAAGAGTCTTACATTTTTGTCAATAAACCAACCTTCCACCAAATCTCCCTCCGCACAAAAGCCTTTGTCAATCGCTATGAGCTAGTCCGTCACATCAAAAACACATCTATCACTGGCTTTAGCTCGACGGTCTTTTATGATAGTAAATTTAAAAACTATATCATAGGCTTTAGGGGAACTGAACTTGAGCTTAATGACTTAGTTTTGGCTGATGGCATGATAACCTTTTTAGGTGCAGGACTAAGCCAAATAGTCTCTATGGCTATGCTAAAAAGCGATATGTATAATGCTATAAAAGAGCATAAGACAAATTTAGGCGATAAGAGTGAAGTTTCTAACCTTGTCTTATCAGGTCACTCACTAGGCGGTCACCTAGCGCAGTCCTTTGCCTTTTTATACACTAAAGATGTAAAAGAGCTATATACTTTTAACGCTCCTGGCTTTGGTGGTATATATGCTAGTTTGCTCACTATAGCTTTAAGATTTGTTAGCTTTATAGCTAAGGCAATAATGAAAGGCGTAAGGTGGGTGGCAAGACTACTTGATCCAAATGGCTTTGTAGGAAAGATAGCTAGCTCTATCTTTAACAAGATAAAGGGTATGTTTGGCTTTAAAGATGACAATAGCACACTAAAAGAGTGTGTAGATACTATCAAAGATAATGAGAAAGCTTGCAAGGAAGTAGGAGATAAAAAGGTAAGCTCTAATATCAATAAATCTAGCAAAGGAAGCCATGAAGTAGAGATACACCACTGCGACAGCGTCAGACATAAAATTTATGATAAAAATGATGAGGGACTATTTGACGCTAGTGATGATAGTGGTGAGGATAGTCTTAAAAGAGAGTGGAACCAACTCTATGAGCCAAGCACTTCGGTGATATCTGACCTTGGATTTAGATATGGACTAGAACCACTTACTAGAGTAGGTGATGGGGCAGAATTTGACTATAAAAATACAGACAAGCTACATCTTATAAATATATTAGTAGCTTCTCACTATATGAAGCAGATCGTGGAGAGCCTATACTTGATGGAGTATCTGCTAAGTAATGAGAAAAATGCGGAAAAGATAAATGGCAAAGATGTGCCAGCCGCTCTAGACTATCTAAATGACTATATACAAAGCTTAAGCTTTAACGTCTACTTTTATAAAATTTCTCTGGGCTATCTACCAAAACTAGGTAGCGAGGATAAAAAAAGGCTTAGTATACTTGAGAGTGTGATATATCCTGTGGCTTTATATGTAAATTCTCTAGGCTTTGAAGATGAAAAAGAGGCGCCAAATTTAGAAGACCCTGTAAGCTCGCTCTTGTACTACAAAGAGAAAGATAAATTTGTAGATATGATAGATAGAGAGGAGATAAAGGCGCTAGACGCTAAAGATATAGCTAGCAAGGTAAAAAGCGGCGATCTAAATCTTTTCTTTGCTATCTACTCGGTTAGATACTTTATGCTAAGTAAAAAGGTCGATCTAGCAGCGTTTAAAGAGCGCATGAGCTATATATCTGACTTTTTTAAGATAGTAAGCTCGCATGCAAATTCTAACTCAAGCGAAAAAGAGCTAGAAGAGTACATAAACGCAAGGCTAGAAATTTATAGAAGTGCTTATGAGCTGAAATTTGAAAGCTTTAAATATGCGGACGACAATAAGCACTATGTGGCGATAGCCAAGACAAATACTGATAAGAAGATAACAAGAGGCATAGTGCTAACGCATAACTTTAAGCTGATAGACAACGTGGCAAAAGACGCCAAAAATGATGTGGCAAAAGAGTACTTAAATGTGATAAGGCTTGAGCCAAACGAGCTAATGCATATCAGTGAGGGCAAGGTGGATATACTTTTAAGAGATAAGAGTATATTTGATATCAATCAAGTTGGCTCTGATCTGGATATAGACTTTACAAAGCTAAAAACGCAGGTTTATATCATAGATAAACCACTAAACACCGCCACAGAGCAATCAGACTATCCACTATACTTTAAAAAAGAAGAGGACGGGGAGGAGTCAAATTCTAATTCTCTAAGCTTCTCTCATCAGCCAAGAGATGAGGATAAAGACAAGGGAAGACTAACTATCGATTATAAAAACCAACGAGCTTGTGTGCTAAACTACTCTTTACTAAACAAGAGCCTAAATATAGACCTAAAACCAACAAACAAAGAGACCAAAGAGTCGCTTGAGAAGGCAAATGAAAGGATAAATTTAGAAAAGAAAAATAGCGCGGTAAGTGCTGGTGGCAGTGCCTTTGCTAATCCAATAATAGAAGATGACGTGGTAGTTTGCCCACATGGCGGCCATGTGATCCTAAAAAGTAGAGCAGGCAAAAGCATAAGGTCAGACGATCAAGGTGTGATACTTGATGTTGATTTTATAAACTCACCGATAGTTGGCTGCTCAGCTAAAAACCCTTGCACAAAGGTGGCATACGTACCAAGAGCGGCTCTTAGTCTAAAAAGTATAAATAACCACTATGCTGTTATGCAAGATCTAGTGCCAGCGTGCCTAAGCAACACGAGCTCACCGCTAAGGTGCATCAAAAAAGAAAATAGGATAAAGTTAGCTCATAGCATAGGTAGCCCAACATCAGAAAATAATAATGCAGCGGTGCTAAATCCAAATTTAAATAGTGCTCATATAAGACTTCATGTAAAATCAGCTCTTAATCAAGCAGACAACCTTGCTGTTTGCATATATAAGCTAAATGATGTGGAGCATAAAAACCAAGAGGGATTTAAAGAGATGGAGCTAAATTTAGACGAGGGTGGTGATGTAAAAGATAAGAAGCTAAAAGAACATCTAAGCTCTCGCTTTAGAGATGATAAATTTAGTATCTCATCATTTAACTTCAAATACTCGCTCATGGATAAGAATTTCATCTTTATAACACCTAAATATATAGAATCTATATATAAAAATACAACACTTCCAAAAAGTGGTATAGGATTTTTTCAGTTTGTGGATGATATAAGCGATGAGAGTAATCTTATCTATGTCACACCAAGCAAGGCTAAGACGGTGGATATAAAATTTGCTTGTGGGCTTGATAGCAAATATAATGATGATATAAATACAACAAAAACAGTAGTGGTGGCTTAATATGCAAAACAACGAAATAAATATAACCTACTCTTGCGAAGAGACATTAAAAAAGATGAAAGAGTATATGACTGATGCAAAGAGCGTGACGCTTTATACGTCTAGTTTGAATTCCCTAGGGTCAAATCTCTTTGGTAGTATGGCAAGTTTGATAAACAACGAGATGACAACATTCTTAAATACAAGAAGATCAATATTTTCTAAAAAAAATGATGGGGAAATATCTATTGTAACTGACTTTTATATAGATAAAGAGAGTTTTAAGGATAAAAATCTAAGTAGAACAAGAGAATTTAAATATAGAGGCATACCAGTAAAAGTAGTTCATAAAAAGAGTGCAGTTGATAAATTCTTTGTAAATTTAAAGGAAAAGATCGATCCTGTAAAAATTAGAACAGAAAAAATAAAGTATGGTCCAGGAAGAGAAAATCAAGCTAGACCAGCAGAAAATTTTGCTGAAATGTTTGATTTTATAATATCTTATTACAACAAAAGTAAAGATATTTTAAGAGAGTGCTTAAGTACTTTAAAAGATGATCTAATAAATGATGCTAAACCTTTAATGTCTAATGAGGAGTTAAATGAAGCTAAATTTGAAAGAAGTGTCAAAGAGTGTTTTGATGAACTAGACAAAAATTTAAGAGATCTAAACAAGGATAACGGAGAATTTATCATAAAGCAGTTTGCGCTTTTTGTATTAAGTCTTTTTGATCTTTCAGGCACAAAAGCGGTAGGGAAAAAATTAATCGGATGGGGTACTGTTGCTTGGGAACTTGTTGATTTTTACACTGAAATATACAAGTATGATGCCAACAAAGCACTTTATGGAGTATCTTTGCCTATACTAAGATTTTTTACATCTAGGTTTGCTTCTATTATAAATACCTTAAATATAAACTCAAATTGCAATGTCTTGGTATTTAAGAATGATAAAAATTCTAAGTCTGGATTTTTTATAGACTTTACACATTTAAATTTAGACTATGTTCCTTTTCAACACAATGCAGGTACAAAGGAGATAAACTGCAATACAGATGAAGGATATAGCGTATATGGATATTTAGATGATGTATCAGTGTTTGAATATACTAAAGATGCCTGCTCTTACGATATCATAAATAAAAACTTAGGATTTGGCTCAAGTGAAGACACGCTTTTTAACAGACTAAAAGAAGAGATAAAAGGACTAAATGCAAATCTAAATTTCATCTGCGCTTCAAATTTCAACTCTGTAAAACTAGCCAATCTAATATCAGATAAGTCTGATAAAAATGGTAAATCTGCAAACGATGAGATGAACAGCAAGGACTTTTCAAATTTAAATAAAAACTACATCGTTCTTTCAAACTCACCTTTTAGATCAAGCGCTGGGCTAAGAGAAGAGGTTGTAAGCAAGAGCTTAGATCAAGAGATAAAAGATGGAATAAATAGATCAAACAATAGCAGTGTAGTAAAACAAAAATTTGATGATATAAAGACCTTAACTCCTATAAAAGACTATAGTCAATATAGTATAGATATAAATAAAGGCAACAATAAATCAACTCTTGTCTTAAATTTATCCCCATTTGCAAGGATAGATAAGGGTTATATAGACAATATCGTAGAGAGAAAAAAGGCAAGTGATAAAGAAGCAAACAAAACTTTTTTTGCATATGTACCAGACCAACTAAAAAATAATGAGCTTTATAATGCAAATTTTGTACATGTAAATGCTTATACCAAACAGCCAAATGATATGGAGAAGATAAAAGAAAATGAAAAAGCCTATATGGATAAGGTCACTCTAACTTTTAAAGATATTTTTGAAAAGATAAATAAAAACGTTTTTGAAAGAAGTTTTGACCCAGACTATCCTAGTATAGATGATATAGCTAATATGAAAAAATACGAAGATGAAATGAATATAGAAGATGCTAAAGAACTTGCAACTAAAATAATCGATCGTATGCCAAGCAATCACTACTCTTTAACAGAAGTGCTCTCTATTGCTGTGGCTTACTTTATAATAACTAAAAGCTACCCAGGAGACCTGGTAAAGAAATCCATTAGTAATGATGGGGAATATATAGAGATAGCAGAAAAAAAGATAAAGGTTATCCATAAAAACGCAACAATAAAACTTGGCGAAAAAGAGCAAGCTTTGTTTTTTTACAAAGATAGTATAAATGCAAAGGTTGGTGAATATATTTGCATCGAAGAGCTAAGAGACTATATGGAACACTCAAAAAAAGGTAACGTAGTAAGTGTGGAAGATCTCTTAAAAGCAAATAGTGACAATAAGCATGAAGTCATAGACACTTCTATCTTAGGACTAAAAGAGCAAAAGCAGATAGAAGAGCTACTTGATAAACAAGCAAAAGAGATAGAGGATTGTTGGAAAAAGGACGATGCTATCTTGAAAAAAACTTTAAAAATGCAAGATATCCCCTATGAAACCATAGAAAAAGATATGAAAAAGGAAGCTCCAACACTTATAGTAAAAACTGCTATAGAGGGGCTATTTCCTTTTGCAGAGTACTTTAGTGAGGATGGTCAATCAAAAATTTATAATTCTATTGGTTCATTTGTATTTGACCCAAATAAAAAAGAGGCAACAGATGAGCTTCTTGATGAGCTTGGTGTATTAAATATAGTAAGACAGCTATTTACTATGAATAATACTGAAAATGTGGATAAATTTATAAAGCATGTAACAAATTCTAAAACAAATGTTGAAATCCTAAGGAAATCAAAAGGAAATCTACTTAAACAGGCTATTAACTCTGTAAAACTCCGTCTTTTAATAGGTCGCTATAACATAAGTATCATCTGGAATAGCATGAGAAGCTTTGCTTTTATGAAACAAACTTATATGTTTAACCCAAAAGATGTTGAAGCTATGAGAAACATGCTAAAAGGATATGGCAAGTCACTAGGCAAAGATGTGGGAGTAGCTTTTCTTAAAGGTATAGTAGAACTTTGGAAAACATCCTATGAAAAACTAGAAGAGAACTACAACGAGATAATGCACACAAGATATACATATAAATTTAATGAAGCTTACGCACTAAATAATATCTCATATAAACCTATGTCTATAAAAGAAGCTTATGATAAAAATAGTACAAATACATATTGCTACTATCCAGTAATGATCTATCAAAACTATATAAGTCTAAATTTAAATAGACTATTTCTAGGAGCTAATATAAGTAGTGGAGGACTAGACTATAACTCATTTATATACTACGACATAGATCATAAGAAAAACAGACTATCTTTTAACCTAGCCTCTAAACTAGCGCTAAATAACCTTAGTGCTTATCTATGCTTAGATGAGCTAAGAGGATCTGGTAATGAGATAGATGCAAGATATTTTAACTATGCTAGAAGTAGATACACTGAATCTGATGTAGAGATAAGAGAGTTAAATTTGGATGTTAAAGAGGAGAAGGAAATTTATAGTGTCTATAATAAAGATGATAACCAAGATGGACATAGTTTCTCTTCTGCCATAAAAGCCTATCAAGATGCGGTTGAGATAGTTAATGTATTTAAAAAGGGTATTTTTAACACCAATGATGAAAATAGCCACTCTAACCTTTCAAGATATCTAGTAGAAGCTCTTGATACTATTGGTAACAATAATATAAAGGGAGTGTATGTGGGATGTAGGGAAAGCTGGAAAGAAAATGAAAATTTAGAGGAAAAAAATATCCCACCTCGCCTAGTAGGTCGTCTAGCTACTACCATAGTAATGGAAGATGGTCTTTATATAGGATAAGATATGAAGAAGATCATATTTATAACTTTAGCTATCTTAGTAGTAATAGCTTCAGCGCTGTTTATCAGCAAAGAAAAAACAATGAATAAAGGAAATTTAATGGATAACACTAATACATATACGGTTATAGCGCCAAATGGGGATAAGATAGAATTTGACAAAAAGACAAATTTAATAGTTGCCGAAAAAAATCCCAATATGCAGCTAGCTCCTGATCTTGCAGCCAAACTGGTTCTAGACTCCCGCTCCATCCTCGACTCATCTCCATATAAAAACTATAAACCACTATACTATAACCCTAAACCAAATTCATTAGGTCAAACAGACTATCTATCATTTAAACCATGGCTAGACATTAGCTATAAAGCAAGCTCAAATAAACTATCCCCTTGGACTAAATCAGAAAAAGCTTACTATGAAAGCTTAAAAGATAAAAGAGATAGATATATCTATCTAGTAAAAAGAAGTAATCTAAAATGTACTATGATAGATATCCCAGAAGACGCCATAGGTAGAGTAGATAGTAGTGGCAAACTAACAAAGCCAGAGTATGCTGAAATTTATGATGAAGTAAATGCTCATAAAGGCACATTAAAATCAATGCTGTTTTCGGCAGAGTGGGGAATGTGTGCAGGAATACTTGGAGATCCTATGGGGTTCTCATATGGAAATGAAGCAGGATTTAAAGCAAGAGGATTTCAAAGAGTATTTTTAGCAGCTCAACTAGGAGTAGTAAAAGCTTTAGAATATTTAGGTGATCTATTTGAATACCAAACATATAATATAGGTCTAAATAAAAATTTACAAATGGCTGAAGAATTTAGAAGACTAGCTAAAAATCCCCCACTAGATGAATATGGGATGATGCCTTATCTTGATGAGATAGTAGGTAGCTATTTCGTGATGGATTTTAATAGGGGTGGCATCATTAATAATGCAGATGGCTCGCTTCATAAACGCTTAAGAAAATTAGTAGAAGATAAAGGCGAGCTTCTTGACCCTAGAGACCTAGATGCAAATGAGACCAGTAGGGAAGAATTTGCAAATTATATTAAAAGTCACATGAGTGAATTTCAAGAGGAATATGGCAAAGGTGCTTTCCCTAATAGATGGAGTGAAAAAGATCTTTCTCTTTATATCGATTCTGCTCTCCTAGAAGCCAAAATAATGTCCCTAACCCCACCAGAGGGATATCCAAATGCACCATACTACAACACACCAGAAGAGCTAACAAGACTATATGAAGCTGGTAAATTAGATAAAAAGCTAAATCCTCTAACACCAGTCATATATAGAGATAGCTTCCCAGAAGATCTTAGGCAAAAGATATTAAGCTATGCCAAAGAGCATAATATAAAGGATTAAAGAATAAATTTAATATCTATGGCTCAGCTAAGAGACTATATGGAACACTCAAAAAAAGGTAACGTAGTAAGTGTGGAAGATCTCTTAAAAGCAAATAGTGACAATAAGCATGAAGTCATAGACACTTCTATCTTAGGACTAAAAGAGCAAAAGCAGATAGAAGAGCTACTTGATAAACAAGCAAAAGAGATAGAGGATTGTTGGAAAAAGGACGATGCTATCTTGAAAAAAACTTTAAAAATGCAAGATATCCCCTATGAAACCATAGAAAAAGATATGAAAAAGGAAGCTCCA
>NZ_CABPUY010000007.1:0-6178 GCF_902460575.1 Campylobacter concisus
TAAAGACATTGTTACAATTACATGAAATATAATATCTTCTATTTCGGCATTGTGCCAACCACGAAAATAATATTTACCATAAAAGATACACAAAAAACTTTCTATCGACATTACAATAATTGATATTACTATATAATATTTCAAAGGAATAGAGTAATTCATAATTTTATACCTTAATTGTTTCTGCTGGCATACTATCACCAAAATTTAACCTAGGTTGCTCCATTTATAAAAATATAAATTTAATTATTTCTATTTTTTGCTTTTGCTATTTATGCCATTGATGGTTTCAAAAAAATCCAGTATCTTCTTATTTCTAGCAAAAATAAAACATATTATAGAAAATATAAAGCAAAAACATATATTTTCCATGTTTGGCTCAAGTTTTTGTCTCGCACCATAAACGGATATTCCAAAGGCTAATAAAACACCTTGGATAAACAAAATTATTGAAAAAATATAAAGTACATATTTCATTTATTTTCCATAAAATCTAAAAAGCTTTTAATTCCCACTGGTAATCTTTTTTCCAAAAGTGTTATACCTTTACCATTTGTAACTTTCCTAATTTCCTGCTTTGAGATAGTTATTTTTTGCTACCTTTATTAAATATTAATAAAAACCCACCAATAATTAAAAATCCACTTATTGGTATATATAATAATGGATTTGAAAAATCATGAAAAGCTCCTCTTGCCCAAAATTGTTTAATAAACAATACTTTAAATCCAGCAATAATCATAACCAACGCAAGAAAATTTTTTTCATTAATCATTTGATTTTAACCAATTTGCAAAATCTTTTATATCTTGATTTAACTTATCGTGTCCGTACGCGATACTTATTCCAGCACCAGCATATCCATAGCCACTATAATTTGGAATTCCCGGCAAATAACTTTCAACAAAATTTGGTATCGCATTTGGTTTTTTCAAAACAAAATTCACACCATTATATGCACTATCCCAAACCATACTTTGTGGTTGGTTTTTTAGAATTTGTGGTTTTGTGATTTGTTGTTTGGCATTATTTGCAAATACGAAGTATTGTTCTGTCAAACTACCTTGTTTGCCGATTTGTTGCCATACTGGCGAACCGCTTATATCGGTTACTCCATTCATAGCATATCTAGTTCCATTTGGACTTATTGCAGTTCCTGTTGCAGTATCAAATTTATTCATTTTTTATTCCAAACCATATTTAAAAAAATATATAAATTACATAAACCTACTATAAAAAAACTAAACTAACAATAATTGCATAATCGCCTAGATATAATGGGTCATAATAATGAAAAGTAAATTTTTTTGTCATATATATTCTAATACTTCCGATAATAAAAACTATGCCACACAATAAAGCTATAAATTTATTCATTTGATTTACTTTCTAATAGCGGATTTATAATGTATTCTTTAATTCCAAATCCAATGCTTTGCAATCCAGTTTCTGGCGGATTTGGCGATACTGCACCATTTACAATATCAACTCTACTATATCCTATAATCCAAGTTTTAGGATTTATCACAACATTCCCCACTCTATAATACATATCACTTATTGGATTTACACTAGGTTTCATAAATTCGGTTAAATTTGAATTTGTTATGATTTTCGTATTTGTGTTTTGTAAAGCATTTTTACCTATTGGGCTTGTAAATTTAATAGTAGAAGTTTGTGTTACGAATACCACCAAAAATATAAATAAAATTATTAAACTTATAAATTTAATCATTTTTGTTGCCTTTTATCTATTTCCAAATTTTCTAATTCGCTTGGAAATTGCTTATAATATTTCTCAATTTCTATTGTATCAATATTGCACTTAGGACATTTGCCTTTGATTGTATCACTATAATTGTAGCTCTTTTTACATTTAGGGCATTTTGTGAATTCAGGGTATTTTATTTTGTATTTTGTTCCTAAAAATATAAAAATAAATCCTATGATAACATAGATAATTGTGGCATCGCGATTTGGTATAATTGTTCCGTTAAATTTATCAGGTATTTCTATACCAAAATACGCACAAATACCTATAAAAATAAAAAATAAACCCACGAATTTTATCATTTAAAATTCTCATTTTTAAAATCAATAATACTATTTTTTACGACATCGTAAGAATTTTTAAAATTTTCTATTGTTGTATCATAATTAATGCCCATATTTGTTAAGGCACCTACACCACCCCAAAAAACATAATCAGGTGTTCCAGGTATAAAATAACCATTTATAAAGTCTGTAATTTTTGTGGAATTCCTAATCGCAAAATTTGTTCCATTATAATACATATTACTTATCGGATTTATACTAGGTGTCATAATATCTTTAAGACTTGAATTTGTAATAACTTTTGTTCCAGTTCTTTGTAGAGCATTTTTTCCTATCATATATAGTCCATCTGCTGTAGATACATAGTGATTTCCTTTTAGAGCATAGCTTCCTTTATTGTATCCTATTTCTCGCAATATAGGCGAATTTGTCAAAGTGTCAGTTCCTACTTGAATGAAATTTTTATTTTCTATTGAAATAATTCCATTTGTTTTATTATACATAGCATTTTTTGGCAAATTCTGTGTTATTTTATTTAAAGCGTTTGTTTCTATTTGATTAGCGATTTTAGAAGCTCCATTTACACTAGCTTTACCTACCGCAACCACTCCATCTTTTGCTAACTTGCCTAAACCAACAGCACCTTTTCCAAGACCAACGCCAGCTCCTTTCCCTATTGCTGCTACACCAGTCAAACTAGACGTATCAAATCCTGATATTAATGCTATATCATCGCTTATGCCATTATAGTCATAAACTTTTTCTAAAATCTTTTTATCGTTGTTAAATATATTATAGTACATATTTCTTACGCCACTTACTCCGTTTACTGCTATATCTTTTGCTAAAGATATAGCACCGTCACGCAAGCTAGAGGCGGTAAAAGTCTGATCTTTATACCAGTTTTGCAAGTTACTTGGTATTTTATCTGCATTAGATGCCAAGTTTAATATACTATTTTTAACTGTTTCTAGTGGCAAAGAGTCTATATTTGGATGAATATATTTATTGTAAAAATCTATATTATTAATGGCTACATCTAAATTTAATCTATTATTTCTATTATCAAATTTATCAACTACAAATAGACCATCCTTGTTGTCAGATTTTGTCAAAAACTCTTTTGCTAAGGTATCATCTTTATTAAACATCAAAGACCAAACATTATCACTTTGCTTTAGTGCTTGCACTGAAAGTCTTGAAATGGCTTCATCTTGAGAAATGTCTATACCTATTCTCTCTCTAATGAAGTTGGCAAAATTATTGCCATTAGCCTTTAGCCAGTCTATTTCTGGCTGACTAAATTGTCTATTATCCCCCTTACTCTTATCTAAGCCATTAAACATATAAGAATTTAAAAGAAGGGTGTTTAAGCTACTTTGATTTTTAATATACTTTATCGCTGCATCTTTGGTATCGATGCCACTATCTTGTAAATTTAGAGCTTTGTTTAGATAGTCGCTAAAGCTATCTTCTTTTAGTTTTGCATATCTATCTTGCTTACTATCTCCTGGTATAAATTTGCCAGCTTTATAATCCATAGCATGTTTTAACTCATGACCTAGAGTGCTCACAAACTGATCAACATTTTTGATGTGAGCTAAATTTAGTATTATTGAGCCACTATTAAAATATCCTAGAAATTTTTCATCGTCTTTTCCTTTT
The DNA here is from genome assembly GCF_902460575.1 of Campylobacter concisus. Lineage (GTDB taxonomy): Bacteria > Campylobacterota > Campylobacteria > Campylobacterales > Campylobacteraceae > Campylobacter_A > Campylobacter_A concisus_AW. Next base: position 3,721 of record NZ_CABPUY010000007.1, read on the forward strand.
GCGAATTTATCATCAATTATTCTTAAAGATATGCCATCTAGATCAAGACCTGACATACTTGCAAATAGCTGTATAAATTTATTTCCTAAGGCCTCTTTTTCTTCTATGGTAACACTATCATCCGTTAGTTTTTGAGCCAGCTCTTTGCCTAATAGTTTTCCAGCTTCATACTGTGCAACATTTTCTTTTACTTCACTGTTAAAGTTAAACTCGCCTATTTCTATAATGGCATTTAGTGCTTTTGTTATGGCAGTAGCTGTATTAAACTCATCCTTGATATCCTTTTGCCCACTCTTAGTTAGCACTCTTAAATCCATACTACCATCTACATTTGAGCTTATGCTAGTGTTTACTAGATCTTTTGTTAGTTTAGTTGTATCTCTATTTAGTCTTGTTAGATCATCAGAGTTCTCTTTATCAGCTATCTCTATGTTACCACTACCTAGAGTTGCTAGGTTTTTAGATAGTGTGTAGCTTAAATTTCTATGGTTAGATAGATCTATTGATTTAAGACCTGTAAATTTATCTTCTTGATTATTATTTGATTTGCTATCTTTATTGTTTTTATCTTCTAGGATATAGTTAGCTCCTATACTAAAGTTTGTTCCTTTAGCATAGCTTGTATTTGATAGGTTCTCATAGCTTAGGGTATTTGTTTTTAAATTTAGGTTATGGTTATCTATAAAGGTATTATCTTTATCATACTCTCCTGCTGCTAGTAGTGATCCTTTTAGATGAGTGTTTTTGGCTACCTCTACGTTTAGCTCATTTGCTGTTATAGATGAGAGAATAGTTTGTTTAGTTATTGTATTTGAGCTTGATCTAGAGAAATTTGCATTGGTGCTAGTTGCTTTTGTGCTAGATGGATTAGCAAAGCTTGAGTTTGGTGATTTATCACTACTAAATCCTATACCAACACCTACACTATATCCTCTTTCGTTGTATGCGTATTTGTCTCTTACACTCTCTAAGTTTAGGTTATTTCCTACTTTTAAATTTAATCTCTCATCAGCTCTTAAATTTGCTCCCTTGATAGTTGCGTCATTAGCTGTGTTTATATTCATATCTTTAGCTGAGTAAAGATGAGAGTTATTGTTTGTTAGGCTCTCTGTGTCACTACTACTAGTAGAGTAGTTTAGGCCAGCACTTCCGCCGCCGCCACCATACATAGTATATCTCATGGTTCCACCTATGCTTTTGTCTTTACTTTCTGATGTATAGGTGTTTTTGCTAGAGTTTATATTTAAGTTGTTTGTGCTTATATCTATTAGATTATTGGCACTTAAATTTGAACCAGTGATAGTTGTATCATTTGGAGTTTGTATCTTGATGTTATTTGCACTTAAATTTGACCGATTAGAGACTACTTCATTTGAGTTTGATTTTGATTTGTGACCATTTACACTAGCTGCTACTCCTACACTAAAGCCAAATGTATACCAGTTAGATGCTGCCTTTGCAGCTGCTGCTACTTGAGCTATAAGTGCTAGGCTCTTAGCTTCTACGTTTGCCATAGCTAAGGCTATATTTGCCTTATAGTATCTCTCTTCGTCATTAACATTTTCAAGGATATCTGATAGATCTTCTATATCTGAGCCATCTATGCCAGGAGTTTTGCTTTTATAGGCTTGCTTTAGCTCATGTAGTTTATCTTTTAGATCATCTCTAGTGTGTTTATAGCTATCATACTCTTTTTTTACCTTTTTAAGCTGCTTTATAGCTTCTATCAAAGCAAGACTAGCTGGAGCCACCTCTACGTATTCGTTTTGGGCAGTGATAGAAAGAGCTGCTTTTGCTTGTTTTAGTGTTTTTGATATATCAGTAGTGTCAGTGCTATTTAATATATCGATATTTGCATTTTTACTTATTAGATTTATATCTTCTTTAGCGATTAGGTTTGAACCTTTTATGGTGGTTTTTTGTAAGTTTATATTATTATTTTTTAGATACTGACCAAATTTAAATTTAATTTATAGAACTTAAGAATTTGGCAATAATGAAGCGTGAGGTATTGTTTTGGATAAAACTAATGTTATCACAATAAGTAAATTTGTTGGTTTATTTAGTTTTGTTAATAGTCTCTTTGTGATTACACAATAATTATTCTTGGTTCATCAAAAGAAACAATTTCTATGAAATTTTCACTTGTTACTATTAGATAGCTTCTTATTGCATCAATCCAAGTATCTGGTATTTTATCTCTCCCACTATTTACAACATCGATTAAAAAATCAGAATTTTTCATAGTCCAAAATGAACTTTTATGTAAATCGTCACAATTGTATGTAGCATAAAAATCTTTACTAACTCTATAAGAACAAAAATCATCAAAAATTAATTTAACAAACTCATTATTATTATATAATTTTAATGTTATTTCTAGAATTTCACTATGGACTATATCGTCAAAATAATTATTTATTATGTGGTATTGTATTACTTGGTTATTTTTTATTGG
>NZ_CABPUY010000008.1:0-1670 GCF_902460575.1 Campylobacter concisus
CCTAAATTTCAAGATAGACTAGAGCTTCCAGGATTTCCTAAAGATTGGGATGATAGAACACTTTCTCTTTTTATCGACTCCACCCTCCTAGAAGCCAAAATAATGTCCCTAACCCCACCAGAGGGCTATCCAAATGCACCATACTACAACACACCAGAAGAGCTAACAAGACTATATGAGACTGGTAAATTAGATAAAAAGCTAAACCCTCTAACACCAGTTATGTATAGAGATAGCTTCCCAGAAGATCTTAGGCAAAAGATATTAAGCTATGCTAAAGAGCATAATATAAAGGATTAGCAATTTAACATCAAGCAAGTAGATTATGGTTTATAGAAGGAAGCATACATTCATATAAACCATATGTCTAATAGCATACCATTTCAACTTTTGCTTTTAATACACTAGCATTTATATTTGTAGCATATGTTCCAAGTAAAATTTTATACTGCTTCTCATGTCCTACTATTTGAGCTATGATATTTGGCTCTACTTCTTGTTGGACAAGCGTATCTATAAAATAGTGCCTAAACGAGTAAAAAGTCTTTTGTTTGTCGCTGCTTATTAGCTTTCGTTGTATTTGAGATCTAAAAATTTCTGAAAAGTCTTTATTGCTTACTTTAAAGATGCTTTTATTTGCACTAGCTCTTTGTTTTACAAACTCCATTAGTCCAAACTCTATTAGCTTACTATGAACTGGCACAAGCCTTATGGAATTTATGTTTTTAGTGCTTTTGCCATCATCTCTATTTATGCTAAAGCAAAGCACATTATTGTGCTGCACAATGTCACGTGCTCTTAGCTGGACTATCTCGTTTATCCTCATACCACTATATGCTGCTATCATAGTTATATAGTATAGATCATTTGCACTTATACGTTTGCTCGGTGACTTGTTGGTCTCTTTAAAATTTTGGACTATTTTAAAGATAGCATTAGCCTCTTCTTTGCTATAAGGCAGAACCTTACGCTCCATCGGATTTATCTCTACTTTTACGTTTAGGTCATTTACGATGCTCTTACTTATGTAGTCACTGTTATAGCAATACTTAAAGAACTGCACTACTCTTATCATATATTTTTGTATGGTTACTTGTGATAGCTTGGCATCATTTTTGCCCATGTGTATTATCTGCTCTAGGCTTTTATCTTTATATTTGGCTTTTTGGTTTAGCTTGGTTGGTATGTGAGCCAAAGTATTTCTAAATTTAAGCAGATCATCTCGTGATATGGATGTAATGTCCTTATTTGGATGAAAGAATTTAAATAATATATTACCTACTATATTTACCAGATCCATAGTGCTACTTGACCACTTTTGACTAACGCTAGTGTTAGCTGTAAAATTTTCAAATGCCGTTTTTAGTGTGATGATCTCCCTTCTCTCTATCTTTTTTTGACTAGGAGAACATGGCACTATCTCGTATTCTTGTACTGCCTCATCGTTTAAGCTACCCATGTCAAAGCTGCTATCTCCTACTTTTATGCGCTTGCCTATTAGATGGCTATTGCTAGTTAGTATCTGCTCCGCATCCCTCTCATCACCTTTTGTTTTTACTAGCTTAAAAGGAGTGTTAAGTCCGTATTGTTGCTCAGCAGTTGCCATTATGGCATGTGAGAAATTTTTAGCTAGACTTTTGATATCTTCTTTTTTAAGAGGTAGCCCATTT
>NZ_CABPUY010000008.1:12374-16112 GCF_902460575.1 Campylobacter concisus
TGCTCTAAATTTAAGGGGTAGCTACCAAGTGCGTTTATCATCTAGTATCCTTTTAGCTTCATGCTAAAGATATCGTCTTTTTTGTAAAAAGTTTTATTTTGCCAAGGGTTTTTGGTCTGCATAAATTTACTCCTAAACTCTCGTATCTACCTTTTTATAAAGCCTATCTTTGCTAGATAGCTCTTTAAATTTTAGGTCATTTTCAAGGTAGGTGATGTTGTAAATTTCTTTGGTGGTGATACTTTTGCCGTTTTCAAGTCTGATTAGGAATTTGCTTGTAAATTTATCAGAGAGGTTTTTAACTAGCTTTGCTCCAAGCTCTTTTAGGCTAGATATCTTCTCGTCTTTCTTTATGCCTATATCTTTAAAGTCAAGTCTATTTAGCTCTACATCATTCATGCTCTTAGCATCTAAATTTATACTTGCTCTTTTGCTATCTTTGTCGTCTTTGCTGATTAGCTTGCCAGTGTCGCTATAAATTTCTTTTACCTCTAGCTCTCTTCCGCTATCAAATTTAAGCGTGATCGTGCCATTTTTGTTTAGCTTCATAGCTATTACGCTGTCTGTGTCCTTTAGCGCAGCTGCTGCCTTGCTAGTATCACTCTCAAAAGCATGCTTTGCTCTTTCTAAATTTTCTAGGCTAAACTCCAGTCCAGTCGCTTTTTCAAACTCACTCTCCATAGCGATTATATAAGATGACTTTGTGACTTTTAGCTTTGAGATGAGATCATCTGCGTCTTCTACATCATTTTCTTTTAAATTTTTGCTTATCCACTCTACGTCTTTGCTGTGAGCGCTAGACTCTTTTTGGTAGTCGTTATAAAATTTCATAAAGCTATCTTTTTGATAGCCTGCGTATGAAAAGCTCTCATCTTGTTTAGGCCCAGAAGGCTTTATGATAGGGTTAAACTCGCTAAGCTTTTTCTTGCCGTCAAAGCCAACTTTCTCATAGGCAAAGTTATTTAAGCCGCTCTCTTCGTTAAATATCTTATTATCCCTAAGATCTACCCAGCCGTCTTGGTCTGCATGGTCTTTAAAAAATTTATTAGTCTCTTCTTTGCCTATCTTTTGGTAGCGATACTCGGCCGAGAAAAGAGTATAAGGGTTTGAGTTGTTTAAACTAACTCTGTAATCAACCGTATTTTTGCTAGCAAAGTCCATAGCCTCATGGCTTAAATTTCTAATATCTTTTTTAATAAAGTCGTTAAGGTTTATCTCGCTTACAACTTCGCTTAGTTTGAAAATTTTCTCATTTCCATCTTTATCGTAGCCTCTAACTTTTAGCTTATCAAAGTATTTATCACCAGAATTTATCACTCCGTCCTTGTTGCTATCAAAGTTAAATAAAAATCCATTTGCGTCTAGCTTGCCTATGCCTAGTTTGTCATTATCGTCATAAAGATCCAAAAAGACCTCTACATCACCCAGTGAGGTTTTTATCGTTTTTTCATAGGCGTAGTCATTTAAATTTGTAAATTTAGTATCTGCTGCCGCAATGGGCTTAATGGGAGTTTTTGAATTTATAGATGAAAAATAGGTGCTAGTTTGATCCACTTTCCTTAGTGCTGAGGCATCTTGTCCAAAGAGATATTTGTTTTCAAAGTCTTTTTTGTCCCAGTTTCTTCTTTGTATATCCACATAAGAAAAAGCATCGTTTGCCCCACTATCTGCTTTAGCATAATCTGACTTCACGCCACTGGTGCTAGCGCTTTGGATGATAGAGTAAGTGCTATTTGAGATAAGCTTAGTAGCGATGTCTTTAAGCTCAGACTTTAAATTTGTATTGTCTAAAGTTTGCACTCTATCTACGCCAAGAAGGACCCTTGAATAGATCATATCTTTGGGTAAATTTATATTTATGGGCTCTAAATTTGGTGATATATTCATTTTAAATCCTTTTAAAATATATATCTTATATCGGCAAAAGTAAAAAATGTTTAGTAGCATAGGAGCTAAAAGGGCTTAGAGCGAATGCCTACTATGTTATATATTTTTAGAGCTCTCTTACCTTCGTCCTCTCATCAAATTCTTTTAAAACATCCATTATCTTACTTGCTAGCCCCTCGAGTGTTTGATCTTTTTTAAGCTCTAAATTTCTAAGCTTTAAAATCCTAGCTAGTATATCCTTTAGATCTTTCTTGCCAGATAGTATCTCATCATAATAAGCCTTTGGTATGCCTATCTCACTTCTATCTTGTTTTGTAAGTATTAATGAACTTTTATACACATTAAGAGCCTCGTCAGTTATTCTTGTTGTGCCACCTTGTAACACAAGACCTTGCTCGTTTTTCAAAAATGCTACAAAGATTTGCTCCTTTGTATAGCCTTGTTCATTGTCATATACAGACATATCAGGCTTGAAGTCATATCCAGCGCTACTAACCCACATATAAGGGATAGTATGCTCAGTTGTCATCACTTCTGGAGAAAAGTCAAGGAAATTTCCATTAACTTCTACATTTATATCGCTTAGATCATTTATTAGCTTGCGTGCATTCTCTACGTCTTGAGTCGTTCTAAAGATATGAGTTATCTTTTCATTGCTTCTATCAGTTAGTCCATCTAGCTCATCGCTAGTCATCCTATCCATTAGATATTCGGAATAATCTATTTTTTTATCTTTTGAAAAGTAGCCCTTTGGCATCTTTGCTAGATCTTCATTTGAGTAAAATTCTTTACCCTTGCTAATAACTCCAGCTGAAATTTGATCAAAAATTTTATAGTATTGCTTGATAGTATTTGCTAGATCGATATTTGCAAAGCTATCCTCTCCAAAGAGTTGGTTATCTTTTTTTGTTTCCATTAAAGAATTTGTAAAGTTTGGATGTTTTTGATTGTGTAGCACTATCGTATCAAGTGTGCTTTTGTGGATTTTAAAGTCCTGTGGCAGACCTGCTGCTTTGTTAAAGTCAGCTCCCATAAATCCTTTAGCATCTACACTATATCCATAGCCCTCTTGTGAAGTAAATTTAGCCTGATAAAGAGAGTCGATACTGCTAGATGAAACAAAGTCATTTTTAGGAGTAGTGACTTGGCTGATCAAATTTATATTTGGAGTGTTAGGTAGGAAATTTGCAAAGCCTTCGCTTTTTGTATGTTTTTGGTAGTGCTGTTTTGTTAAGATGGAGTTATAAGAGACTTTCATAGCTTACTCCTTGAAATTTACTTCAAAGAGTAAGCAAAAGTTGTGCCGAAAAATTTAAGAGTGAGATAAATTTAAGTTTGTTCACTTTGAGATAAAAATTTTATCTATCAGTAAAAATAAAAGCAAATTTATAGAAAGCATCATGTAAAATAAAACAATCCTGAAAAAATGTACCGCTTTTTATAAAAACTGTATCATACTTTTAGGAAATTTTAAAGAAAGGGAAACTGCAAGAAGGGCAGTTAAAGTATTGATAAGTAGGACATTTATGGTGTCAAAGGGGAGACTTGAACTCCCGACCTCCGGCTTATGAGATAAATTTTTAAATATCGCTTAAGGCCTTGCTACATCGCCATTACAAACAACTTTTCCCAATAAGCACTAGTCAAGTGTCCCACTTTTGTTCCACTGCAAATCCATGATACATCTAAAAAACCGCAATGGAATTTATTACTACCGAAGCGTCATCGCACCAAACGCAAGAAAAGTTTTAAAATGCTCAAGAGAGCTATCTTTCTCCTTAGGGACTTATTCCTTATTAAAAGCCAGAAAATCTGCTAGAATCTATGATAGATATATCTATCTCATAACAA
>NZ_CABPUY010000008.1:16624-18284 GCF_902460575.1 Campylobacter concisus
AAATGGGCTACCTCTTAAAAAAGAAGATATCAAAAGTCTAGCTAAAAATTTCTCACATGCCATAATGGCAACTGCTGAGCAACAATACGGACTTAACACTCCTTTTAAGCTAGTAAAAACAAAAGGTGATGAGAGGGATGCGGAGCAGATACTAACTAGCAATAGCCATCTAATAGGCAAGCGCATAAAAGTAGGAGATAGCAGCTTTGACATGGGTAGCTTAAACGATGAGGCAGTACAAGAATACGAGATAGTGCCATGTTCTCCTAGTCAAAAAAAGATAGAGAGAAGGGAGATCATCACACTAAAAACGGCATTTGAAAATTTTACAGCTAACACTAGCGTTAGTCAAAAGTGGTCAAGTAGCACTATGGATCTGGTAAATATAGTAGGTAATATATTATTTAAATTCTTTCATCCAAATAAGGACATTACATCCATATCACGAGATGATCTGCTTAAATTTAGAAATACTTTGGCTCACATACCAACCAAGCTAAACCAAAAAGCCAAATATAAAGATAAAAGCCTAGAGCAGATAATACACATGGGCAAAAATGATGCCAAGCTATCACAAGTAACCATACAAAAATATATGATAAGAGTAGTGCAGTTCTTTAAGTATTGCTATAACAGTGACTACATAAGTAAGAGCATCGTAAATGACCTAAACGTAAAAGTAGAGATAAATCCGATGGAGCGTAAGGTTCTGCCTTATAGCAAAGAAGAGGCTAATGCTATCTTTAAAATAGTCCAAAATTTTAAAGAGACCAACAAGTCACCGAGCAAACGTATAAGTGCAAATGATCTATACTATATAACTATGATAGCAGCATATAGTGGTATGAGGATAAACGAGATAGTCCAGCTAAGAGCACGTGACATTGTGCAGCACAATAATGTGCTTTGCTTTAGCATAAATAGAGATGATGGCAAAAGCACTAAAAACATAAATTCCATAAGGCTTGTGCCAGTTCATAGTAAGCTAATAGAGTTTGGACTAATGGAGTTTGTAAAACAAAGAGCTAGTGCAAATAAAAGCATCTTTAAAGTAAGCAATAAAGACTTTTCAGAAATTTTTAGATCTCAAATACAACGAAAGCTAATAAGCAGCGACAAACAAAAGACTTTTTACTCGTTTAGGCACTATTTTATAGATACGCTTGTCCAACAAGAAGTAGAGCCAAATATCATAGCTCAAATAGTAGGACATGAGAAGCAGTATAAAATTTTACTTGGAACATATGCTACAAATATAAATGCTAGTGTATTAAAAGCAAAAGTTGAAATGGTATGCTATTAGACATATGGTTTATATGAATGTATGCTTCCTTCTATAAACCATAATCTACTTGCTTGATGTTAAATTGCTAATCCTTTATATTATGCTCTTTAGCATAGCTTAATATCTTTTGCCTAAGATCTTCTGGGAAGCTATCTCTATACATAACTGGTGTTAGAGGGTTTAGCTTTTTATCTAATTTACCAGTCTCATATAGTCTTGTTAGCTCTTCTGGTGTGTTGTAGTATGGTGCATTTGGATAGCCCTCTGGTGGGGTTAGGGACATTATTTTGGCTTCTAGGAGGGTGGAGTCGATAAAAAGAGAAAGTGTTCTATCATCCCAATCTTTAGGAAATCCTGGAAGCTCTAGTCTATCTT
>NZ_CABPUY010000008.1:18479-20503 GCF_902460575.1 Campylobacter concisus
CCATCACGAAGTAGCTTCCTACTATCTCATCAAGATAAGGCATCATCCCATATTCATCTAGTGGAGGATTTTTAGCTAGTTTTCTAAACTCTTCAGCCATTTGTAAATTTTTATTTAGACCTACTAAATAGGTAGAGTATTCAAATAAATCAGCTAATGCTTCTAGGGCTCCGTCTTGACCAAGCTGGGCTGATAGAAACATTGATTGATATGCTCTTGCTTTAAATCCTGCATAACCTAATCCAACACCTCCTACAAATCCTCCCATATCTCCTAATACTCCTGCACATATATTCCACTCTGCTGCAAATAGTTCTGATTTTAGAGTACCTTTGTGAGCATTTACTTCATCATAAATTTCAGCATACTCTGGCTTTGTTAGTTTGCCATTGCTATCCACTCTACCTATTGCATCTTCTGGGATATCTATCATAGTGCATTTTAGATTACTTCTTTTTACTAGATAGATATATCTATCTCTCTTATCTTTTAAACTTTCATAGTAGGCTTTTTCTGATTTAGTCCAAGGTGATAGTTTATTTGAGCTTGGTTTATAACTAATATCTAGCCATGGTTTAAAAGATAGATAGTCTGTTTGACCTAGAGAATTTGGTTTAGGGTTATAGTATAGGGGTTTATAGTTTTTATATAAAGATGAGTCTAGGATGGAGCGAGCTTCAAGTAAATATTTAGACTGAATTTCTAAGTATTCCTTATTTGTCCTAGGTTTTTTATAATTGTCATTGTTTGGTATCATTAAATTTGTCTTTTTATCAAATGGTATTTCCATTCCATTTGGAGCTATAACTGTATATGTATTAGTGTTATCCATTAAATTTCCTTTATCTTGTAATTTTCCTTTGCTTATTACCACTACTGCTGTGGCTACTAAAAGAGCTATGATGATAAATATGATCTTTTTCATATCTTATCCTATATATAGACCATCTTCCATTACTATGGTAGTGGCTAAACGACCTACTAGGCGAGGTGGGATAGATGATGTGGTTTGAGTACTCTTGTCTTTTCTATCTGACGATCCGAACTCCTTACACCCCACATATATACCCTTTATGTTATTGTTGCCAATAGTATCAAGAGCTTCTACTAGATCTCTTGAGAGGTTACGGTGAGTATTGTCATAGTTGGTGTTAAAAATTCCTAGTCTAAGCATATATATAATATTTGCAGCCTCTTGATAGGCATCTATCGGATATTTTGGTTTGCCTGCTGCTTTATTTGGCAATGCGCCATCCTTGTAATTATTATATATCTCTTTCTCCTCTTTTACATCCAAATTTAACTCCCTTATCTCTACATCAGATTCAGTGTATCTACTTCTAGCATATTTAAAGTAGTTTGCATCTATCTCATTACCAGCTCCTCTTAGCTCATCTAAACATAGATAGGCACTTAGGTTATTTAGTGCTAGTTTAGAAGCTAGGTTAAAAGATAGTTTGTTTTTCTTATGGTCTATGTCATAGTATATAAATGAGTTATAGTCTAGTCCCCCACTACTTATATTAGCTCCTAGAAATAGTCTATTTAAATTTAGGCTTATATAGTTTTGATAGATCATTACTGGATAGTAGCAATAGCTATTTGTACTATTTTTATCATAAGCTTCTTTTATAGACATAGGTTTATATGAGATATTATTTAGTGCGTAAGCTTCATTAAATTTATATGTATATCTTGTGTGCATTATCTCGTTGTAGTTCTCTTCTAGTTTTTCATATGATGTTTTCCAAAGTTCTAATGCACCACTAACCATAGAAGCACCTATGCTCTTGCCTAATGATCCTGCATAATCTTTTATTAGTCTCTTTATCTCTTGAAAATCTGTATAGCTAAACCTATGAGTATATCTCATAAAGGTATATGTTGTGATCTCTGTATAAGTTATACTTAGTTTATAATACTCCATCGCCATATGAAGCCTAAAAGCGTTTGAAGCTTGAATGATTAGATTAAGCTTTGAATGTTGTAAAACTACGCTTGTAGTTTTTAGACTCGTTATTAGC
>NZ_CABPUY010000008.1:21302-23907 GCF_902460575.1 Campylobacter concisus
TTTATCATTTTTTTTGAATAGCTTTTAGTCATTATAAAGTAAGCCACACTAAGAGATAGTGCTTCTATGAAAGAGTAGCGCTTTGGGAGGGTTTGTATTATACGTTGCATTTGTGATTGGTATTCATCTGCGGTTGATGAGCCATTTTTTATATCATCTATAAGTTGGCTTGAGATATTGCTATTGTTATATGCTTCAGCCTCTCTTCTGTTTAAGGTGTTTTCATTTACCTTGTCAAACACTGCTTTAAAAGAGAGAGTTACCTTTTTCATATACTCTTCTTCACTTTTTTTGATCTTTTCCATATCATTTGGCTGCTTAGCATAAGCATTTACGTGAGAGAAATTTGTCTTAAATAACTCTTCGTATTTGGTGTAGTTATCAAGATAGTTGGTGTCATCTTGATAGGCGATCTCTTTAAATTCTTCCCTCTTTTGCTCTATGTTGTCTATATATTTTTTATCTATCCTTGCAAATGGGGATAAATTTAAAACAAGAGTTGATCTATTGTTTTCTTTATTGATGTTTATGCTGTACTGGCTGTAATCCTTAATAGGACTTAGGGTTTTTATGTCGGTAAATTTTTGTTTTACTAGGTTGGATTTGTTTGATGTTTGCATTGTGGTAGCCTATTATGAAATGGGGTTTGGCTCCAAGTGGAGCCATAGATATTAAATTTATTCTCTAATCCTTTATATTATGCTCTTTAGCATAGCTTAATATCTTTTGCCTAAGATCTTCTGGAAAGCTATCTCTATACATCACTGGTGTTAGAGGGTTTAGCTTTTTATCTAATTTACCAGCCTCATATAGTCTTGTTAGCTCTTCTGGTGTGTTGTAGTATGGAGCATTTGGATATCCCTCTGGTGGGGTTAGGGACATTATTTTAGCTTCTAGGAGGGTGGAGTCGATGTAAAGAGAAACGGCTCTATCGTCCCAAGTGCCAGGAAAGCCTCCATTAAAGTCTTGACCGCTTCCATCGATATTGTCTTTAACGTATTTTGTAAATTCTTCCCTTGTAGTCTCATTTGCATCTAAATCTCTAGGGTCTAGCAATTTTCCTTCGTCTTCTACTAATTTTCTTAAATGAGTATGCATTGAACCATTTGGCTCAGCTACGGTTAAATTTCTATTAAAATCCATCACGAAATAGCTACCTACTATCTCATCAAGATAAGGTATCATTCCATATTCATCTAGTGGAGGATTTTTAGCTAGTTTTCTAAATTCTTCAGCCATTTGTAAATTTTTGTTTAGACCTATATCATAAGTAGTGTATTCAAATAAGTCGCCTAAAAATTTTAAAGCCTTTACTACTCCTAGCTGGGCTGCTAGAAAAATTCTTTGATAATCCCTTGCTTTAAATCCTGCTTCATTTCCATTTGCAAATCCCATAGGGTTTCCAAGTATTCCAGCACAAATTCCCCACTCTGCCGAAAACAGCATTGATTTTAATGTGCCTTTATGAGCATTTACTTCATCATAAATTTCAGCATACTCTGGCTTTGTTAGTTTGCCACTACTATCTACTCTACCTATGGCGTCTTCTGGGATATCTATCATGGTGCATTTTAGATTACTTCTTTTTACTAGATAGATATATCTATCTCTCTTATCTTTTAAACTTTCATAGTAAGCTTTTTCTGATTTAGTCCAAGGTGAAATTTTAGTTGAGCTTGGTTTATAGCTAATGTCTAGCCATGGTTTAAATGATAGATAGTCTGTTTGACCTAATGAATTTGGTTTAGGGTTATAGTATAAGGGTTTATAATTTTTATATGGAGATGAGTCTAAGATGGAGCGGGCTTGTAGGAGCATTTGGGATTTTTCTTCCAAGCGTGCCGTATTATTTTTTGCATTTTTGGAAGCTATTAAATTTGTTTTTTTATCAAATTCTATCTTGTCTCCATTTGGAGCTATAACCGTATATGTATTAGTGTTATCCATTAGATTTCCTTTATTTATTGTTTTTTCTTTGTTTACTACCGCTACTACTGCAACTGCTAAGATAGCTAAAGTTATAAATATTATCTTCTTCATATCTCATCCTATATATAGACCATCTTCCATTACTATGGTGGTAGCTAGACGACCTACTAGACGAGGGGGGATTGTACGATCACTAAATTTTCCATTTTTGGAGTCATTTTCCTTACACCCCACATATATACCCTTTATGTTATTGTTACCTATAATATCAAGAGCTTCTACTAGATATCTTGATAGGTTAGAGTGGCTATTTTTATCACTAGTGTTAAAAATACCTTTTTTAAATACATTAACTATCTCAACCGCATCTTGATAGGCATCTATGGCATAAGACAAACCACCCCTATCTTGACTATTACCTTTTCTATAAGCGTCATACACCTCTTTCTCCTCTTTAACATCCAAATTTAGCTCCCTTATCTCTACATCAGATTCAGTGTATCTACTTCTAGCATAGTTAAAATACCTTGCATCTATCTCATTACCAGATCCTCTTAGCTCATCTAAGCATAGATAGGTACTAAGGTTATTTAGTGCTAGCTTAGAGGCTAGGTTAAAAGATAGTTTATTTTTCTTATGGTCTATGTCATAGTATATAAATGAGTTATAGTCTAGT
>NZ_CABPUY010000008.1:26276-31377 GCF_902460575.1 Campylobacter concisus
AGTAGTGGTGGCTTAATATGCAAAACAACGAAATAAATATAACCTACTCTTGCGAAGAGACATTAAAAAAGATAAAAGAGTATATGGCTGATGCAAAGAGCGTGACGCTTTATACGTCTAGCTTGAATTCACTCACATCGTACTCTAACGGCATAGCTAATGAGATCATATCTAATCTAATATTTTCTAAGAAGAGAGATAAAAAAGATGTATCGATCGTATCTGACTTTTATATAGATAAAGATAGCTTTACTGATAGTAAGCTAAATAGAATAAGAGAATTTGAATATAGAGATATACCAGTAAAGATTGTCCATAAAAAGAGTGCAGTTGACAAGTTTTTTGCAAATTTAAAAGAGAAGATAAGCCCCATAAAAAGCAAAGCAAGATATGAAGCTGAACTTGAAGCTGCTCAGGATGAGCACGAGAGAAATTTGCTAAAAAGCATGGGTGAAACAAAGACAGAAGCTATAAGCTTTTATGATATGTTTGAGGTCATAGTATCCAACTATGATGACGCCAAAGATATCGTAAAAGAGTGCCTAAATACCTTAAAAAATGATCTACTAAGCGATGCTAGCTCTTTGATATCTAGCGAGGGACTAGATGGAGCTAAATTTGAAAAAAGCATTGAAGAGTGTTTTAGAGAGTTAGATAAGAATTTAAGCGAGCTAAACAAAGAAAGTGGAGAGTTTTTACTAAAGCAAATATTTCTTTTTATACTAAGCATAGTTGATCTAAGTGACCCAAAGGCTGCACTCAAAAAGGCAAACGGATGCTTTTTGTTCTATGAGCTTAGTAAATTAACCTACAAGATGGTTGAGCATCAAAGCAATAGATCTCTTTATGGCGTAACCTTACCTATCCTTAGCTTTTTCACATCTAGATTTGCTTCTATTATAAATACCCTAAATATAAACTCAAGCTGCAATGTATTAGTATTTAAACAAGATAAATCTTCTAACTCTGGCTTTTTTATAGACTTTACCCACCTAAACTTAGACTATATCTACTTTAGAGACGACAATAACCTAAATGAGGTTAATTGCAATGCAGATGAGGGATATAGTGTATTTGGTCATTTAGATGATCTATCGGTATTTGATCATACAAAGGATGTTTGCTCTTATGATATAGTAAATAAAAACTTAGGCTTTGGCTCTAGTGATGATACGCTCTTTAAAAGACTAAAGGATCAAATAAAAGGACTAAATGCAAATTTAAATTTTATCTGCGCTTCAAATTTCAACTCTATAAAACTAGCCAATCTAATAGCGAACAAGTCCGATAAAAATAGCACATCTGCAAACGATGAGATGAACAGCAAAGATTTTTCAAATTTAAATAAAAACTATGTAGTCCTATCAAACTCACCTTTTAGATCAAGTGCAGGGCTAAGAGAAGAAGCAATAAGTAAATGCCTAGATCAAGTGATAGAAGACGAGCTAAATAGACCCAATAAATCCAACCTAGTAAAACAAAAATTCACCGATATAAAGACCCTAAGTCCTATTAAGGACTACAGCCAGTACAGCATAAACATCAATAAGGAAAACAATAGATCAACTCTTGTTTTAAATTTATCCCCATTTGCAAGGATAGATAAAAAATATATAGACAACATAGAGCAAAAGAGGGAAGAATTTAAAGAGATCGCCTATCAAGATGACACTAACTATCTTGATAATTACACCAAATACGAAGAGTTATTTAAGACAAATTTCTCTCACGTAAATGCTTATGCTAAGCAGCCAAACGATATGGAGAAGATCAAAAAAAGTGAAGAAGAGTATATGAAAAAGGTAACTCTCTCTTTTAAGGCAGTGTTTGATAAGGTAAATGAAAACACCTTAAACAGAAGAGAGGCTGAAGCATATAACAATAGCAATATCTCAAGCCAACTTATAGATGATATAAAAAATGGCTCATCAACCGCAGATGAATACCAATCACAAATGCAACGTATAATACAAACCCTCCCAAAGCGCTACTCTTTCATAGAAGCACTATCTCTTAGTGTGGCTTACTTTATAATGACTAAAAGCTATTCAAAAAAAATGATAAAGAAAAGCATTAAAGATGGTGATGAATATATAGTAATAGAAGATGATGAGATAAAAGCCCTACACTCAAACTCTATAATAAGAGTTTTTGATAGAGATGTAAAGCTATTTTTTTATAAAGACTCAGTAAAAAGTAGTGGTCTAAAAAGTGGCGAGTATCTATGTATAGAAGAAATTTCTAAATATATGGATGGAGTAAATAACAAGGATGTAGTTAGCGTTGAAGAGCTTTTAGCAGAAAATGAAGTTGGTAAAAACGCAGATATCAAAGATCCTTTGCAAAAAGATCTGATGAAACTTCTTATAGAGCAATCTGATAAGATAGATGAGAACTATAAAAAAGATGAAGCTACTATAAAAGAGGCTATCGCCGCTAAGAATAAAAACACTCTAAAAGAGGCTATAAATTTAAAAGATATAGCATATAGCAATGATAGAGATATAAATAAAGAGGTAACCTCATTACTAGTAAAAACTACTATAGAAGAGGTATTTCCACTAGCAAAATTTGTTGGTGAAGATGGCATATCTAAGATATATGAATCACTTGGCTCTTATATATTTAATAAAGACGCAAAGGCACTAAGAGAAACATTTCTTGATGAGCTTGGGGTATTAAATTTAGTAAAAAGTCTACTTGGCGCAAGAAAGACTAAAGAGATAGATAGATATATCTTGCTAATAACGAGTCTAAAAACTACAAGCGTAGTTTTACAACATTCAAAGCTTAATCTAATCATTCAAGCTTCAAACGCTTTTAGGCTTCATATGGCGATGGAGTATTATAAACTAAGTATAACTTATACAGAGATCACAACATATACCTTTATGAGATATACTCATAGGTTTAGCTATACAGATTTTCAAGAGATAAAGAGACTAATAAAAGATTATGCAGGATCGCTAGGCAAGAGCATAGGTGCTTCTATGGTTAGTGGTGCATTAGAACTTTGGAAAACATCCTATGAAAAACTAGAAGAGAACTACAACGAGATAATGCACACAAGATACACATATAAATTTAATGAAGCTTACGCATTAAATAATATCTCATATAAACCTATGTCTATAAAAGAAGCCTATGATAAGAATAGTACAAATACATATTGCTACTATCCAGTAATGATCTATCAAAACTATATAAGCCTAAATTTAAATAGGCTATTTCTAGGAGCTAATATAAGTAGTGGAGGACTAGACTATAACTCATTTATATACTATGACATAGACCATAAGAAAAATAAACTATCTTTTAACCTAGCCTCTAAGCTAGCACTAAATAACCTTAGTACCTATCTATGCTTAGATGAGCTAAGAGGAGCTGGTAATGAGATAGATGCAAGGTATTTTAACTATGCTAGGAATAGATATACTGAATCTGATGTAGAGATAAGGGAGTTAAATTTGGATGTTAAAGAGGAGAAAGAGGTGTATGACGCTTATAGAAAAGGTAATAGTCAAGATAGGGGTGGTTTGTCTTATGCAATAGATGCCTATCAAGAGGCTGCAAATATTATATATATGCTTAGACTAGGAATTTTTAATACCAACTACGGCAATACTCACCGTAACCTCTCAAGAGATCTAGTAGAAGCTCTTGATACTATTGGCAACAATAACATAAAGGGTATATATGTGGGGTGTAAGGAGTTCGGATCGTCAGATAGAAAAGACAAGAGTACTCAAACCACATCATCTATCCCACCTCGCCTAGTAGGTCGTCTAGCTACTACCATAGTAATGGAAGATGGTCTATATATAGGATAAGATATGAAGAAGATCATATTTATCATCATAGCTCTTTTAGTAGCAGGATCACTATTAATAATAAATAAAGGAAATTTAATGAGTAAAGAAAATTTAATGGATAATACATATACAGTTATAGCTCCAAATGGCATGGAAATACCATTTGATAAAAAGACAAATTTAATGATACCAAACAATGATAATTATAATAAACCTAGGACAAATAAGGAATACTTAGAAATTCAATCTAAGTATCTCTTAGAAGCTCGCTCCATCCTAGACTCATCTCCATATAAAAACTATAAACCCCTATACTATAACCCTAAACCAAACTCTCTAGGTCAAACAGACTATCTATCATTTAAACCATGGCTAGACATTAGCTATAAAGCAAGCTCTACTAAACTATCACCTTGGACTAAATCAGAAAAAGCCTACTATGAAAGTTTAAAAGATAAGAGAGATAGATATATCTATCTAGTAAAAAGAAGTAATCTAAAATGCACTATGATAGATATCCCAGAAGATGCAATAGGTAGAGTAGATAGTAGTGGCAAACTAACAAAGCCAGAGTATGCTGAAATTTATGATGAAGTAAATTCTCATCAAGGGACATTAAAATCAATGCTCTTTTCGGCAGAGTGGGGAATTTGTGCTGGAATACTTGGAAACCCTATGGGATTTGCAAATGGAAATGAAGCAGGATTTAAAGCAAGGGACTATCAAAGAATTTTTCTAGCTGCTCAGCTAGGAGTAACAAAGGCTTTAAAATTTCTAGGTGATTTATTTGAATACACTACTTATGACATAGGTCTAAACAAAAATTTGCAAATGGCTGAAGAGTTTAGAAAACTAGCTAAAAACCCTCCACTAGATGAATATGGAATGATGCCTTATCTTGATGAGATAGTAGGAAGCTACTTCGTGATGGATTTTAATAGGGGACTTGCACTTGATACTGATGGTAGGGTTATGCGGTATTTTAGAAAACTCGTTGAAGATGAAGGTAAATTATTAGACCCTAGAGACCTTGATGCAAATGAGACTACAAGAGAAGAATTTATGACAAAAATGAAAGATGTCATAAAAGATGAAATGCTTCCTTTTGACGTAGCTGAACCAGATGATCAAGAATATAGGCAAGTAATTTTAAATAGAGACATTAATCTATTAGAAGCTAAGATAATGTCCCTAACCCCACCAGAGGGATATCCAAATGCACCATACTACAACACACCAGAAGAGCTAACAAGACTATATGAGGCTGGTAAATTAGATAAAAAGCTAAA
>NZ_CABPUY010000009.1:0-2846 GCF_902460575.1 Campylobacter concisus
GATATAACAAAGGGTGGTAAAATTCGCTCAAGTGATGCTGTTGAAATGCCAGATGGAACAATTATAAAATTACTTAAATCTTTTAAATTTATATATTTAAACATTTTTTAATTCCTATTCAATGGCCGCTCTTTATTTGTATTTGGTATAAAAAAATCATTCTCATTTGTTGGTATCTTTATAAGTGGTGAAAAATCAACTTTCCAAATATCAACACTATCAACAAAATTATTATCGTATGCAAACATAGTAGCCACACAAAGTATTCCATCAATATCATAAAACTCTATATCCGAAATATGTTTGCCACCGCCGATATACTCATTGCTTTCATAAACAAAGCCAAAGCTTCCCATCTTACCATCTTCAAAATAAAAAATTTCATCTGAAAATTTATACTCTTTATTCTCACTCTGTGAATTTTTAATTAAAATTTCCACCATTTGCCTAATTTGCGTAGTTATATGCCTAACTTGTAATTTTTTTATTATATACATAAATCTCCTTCATCATTTGTTTAATATCTAAAACTTGTTTATGTCTTCAAAGAAAGTATTTTGCTGCCAAAAATAGCACTCTATCATTTTTAATAATCCATTTTCTAAAAATATCATTGCACCGCCAATATTTTCATTGGAAAGTATTAAATTTACATTGCCAACAAAGCCATTGTTTTTACTTTTTTCCATATCATTTTTAAAGCCAAAATAACAATAATACCCAGCAGTCGAAATCTCTCTTTTTATAATTTCTGAATTTTCAAATTGCTCGTAAAGTGCATAATCGCCCAAATCATCACTTATCAATTTAACAATTGCGGCTTCAATATCTACAATACTTGTAAATTTATCAAGGTATAAACATTGTTCCGATTTCTGGTTTTCCATTTTTAACTCATAAATTTAATGTTATCAAAATTTTCTAATTCCAAATAATTTTCACCGGCTGCATTAAAAATTTCAAGTTCTCGCACTTGGTTATCAACAACATGCAATAAAAAGTCAGTAAGGTAATGGTTTTTACTATTTACATACATTTCCACAACAATTCTAGTTTGAAATTTGTTTATATCAAGCGGTGCAACATTTTCATCTTTTTCAAATATATATGCCAAAAAACCATCGTATTTTTCTATACATTTTAGCGAAAGAGCATTTAGATGCGCAATAAGTTCATCTTTATAGGCAATATCTTTTTTTTAACATTACATTTAATATTCTATTTAAAATATCGGGAAACTTATCGTTGTTTATAAAATTATTTTGTTTCTGGCACATAGTAAGTTCCTATATTTATAACTCCATTATCTCGTTTAAAAGCATTATATTCTATTGTTATGCCATTTACTTCAATGGTATTTTTATAATGCTTATTTATTTCAAGGTTTTTACCATATAGTTCATTAGCTATTGCATTTTCAACTTCCGTATGATTAAGATTTACATTTTTTTCATATAAATGCCACCCTACGATACTAATAAATCTTTCCAGTTTCTTTATAAACCCAACGGATTTGCGGACAATCATCATACCAAAAAATACCATAGTTTTTACTATTTGAATAGTTACTTATATCATTCAAATCTTTCGGTAAAACACTGCGTGTATAATTTATAATTTCATCAGATGGAATATCCCAAAAAATATCCCGCTCACCATTTATTTTTTTAATTTTTGTTGAATATGTTTTTGTTTGTTTGTCATAAAAACAATATGGAACTAAAACCAAAATTTCTCCATTATCTATCAATTTTTTTAACATATACAAAAATGCTTCAAAATTATATTCTAAATTATTCTTAAATTCATCATAGTTCCAAAACAATATGTGAGAAGAACATCCAAAGCACTCTAACGCCTCATTATAATATTTATTTACAATTTTTTTGATATATGAAATTTCTGATTGTTTCATAAAAATTTCCTATTTAAATTTAATTTCATAAAGATTTTTTTTACCATTTTTACCAACAAATTCCATTGGAATATCTATCGTCCATCTTGGTTTTGTTCCATCAGTAAGTGTGGAAGCACCGTAGGGTGGGCATCCTTGTCAACCGAATTTTATATATTTATTAAATTTAATCATTTTTATATTCCGCTATCCATTGCCTGAAATATTTTTTATTAAATAAAATTTCATTAGCTAATTTTTTAGCCCATTTCTCGTCAAACTGTTCATGTTATGCATTTAAAAATTTTATCATAATCAAAAAACTTTCTTTTAGTGTTATTTTTTCGGAACTTGAAATTTCATTGACAAGCCCGGCCCATTGATGATATAAATATCCATCTCCTGAATTCTTTCCCACCCAAATTTCTGGCGACATACTGCCTAAAAAACCACCTAAATCATCATCTAATTTTTGAAAATATAAATCACTCAAAAAGTTATACGCATAAATATATGCTTCATTTGTAGTTAAATATTTTTTCATAATTTATTTCCAATTTGGTCTTGTTGGCGATGATAGACAAGTACCGTAGTGTTCTTCCATAATTAATCCCAGCTTAATTCATATGTAAAAATCTTATTTTCACTAAAACAAATGACAAAAATATAAATTACATACGATAAATATTCTATTTCAAATACTCGCTCATCACCAAATTTAAACCACTCTTTATCTAGCAAATAATATTTATCAGCCTGCATCAAAGTATCTTTAAAATATAAAAACCATTTTTCTATTTTATCTTTTTCTTGTTGTATTTGTTTGACATTATGTTTGCAATATTTCAATACTTCATCAAAATTATCAAACTTTAATTCTTTATCACCGATTTCATACACTTCCATTTCTAAATCAATAAGATCAATAAGCTGTTTTTCAACATATTTTAAT
>NZ_CABPUY010000010.1:0-1278 GCF_902460575.1 Campylobacter concisus
AGAGAAAGCAACAAAAGATGTCGAAGAACAAAGAAAGCAAATAATCAAAGAAGAGCAAGAATACAATGCAAATTTTGCCAAAGAGCAAAGTGAGAAGAAATTTAAACCTATGCAGGTTAAAAAGAAGTATGAGACCTATGATATAAACAAGGATCAGAAATTTCTCTATGCAAGAGAGCTTTTAAATTTCAAAGAAAAAAGAGGCGTAGATGTCTTGGAGCTTATGCAAAAGATAGATAAGAAGCAAATTTTAAATAAGATGGCTTAAATTTAAAGGATATTAGATGATAAACGCACTTGGTAGCTACCCCTTAAATTTAGAGCAGAACATAAAGGTATCAACCAAAGTTGCCACCAAACAAACCAGCTCAGAGGTTTTAGGCTACAAGGTAGATAAGGATGGCTACTTTACAGATGAGTTTAATAAACAAGCTGGCATCCCAAGTGAATATAAAATTCACTCAAGCACGCTGGAGTCTTTAGTCAATGTTGCAGAGGGGACATCATTTTTTAGTCGCACCTTTAAAAGCATAGATATAGCAAAGACTGCTGGCAATGCCTACAAAATTCTCTGCCAAGTCGTTGGCGAAGACACGCTAAATTCAAAAGATAGCTTTAGCATTGACGAGATAAGAAATTTCCCACAAGGCTTTTCTTATAACCGCCAAAGTATGCAAGTAACTAAGATCCATAACTCCATTTATGACTTTGATGCAGCTGCTTCTAGCTTTAACTACAAAGAGTCAAACAAGCAGATGATAAGCACGCTCTTTTTCAACCCAAGCTTTGATGGCGGAGATGGCATGCAGCCACTAAAGCCAACAACTGATATATTTAACAACAATAATGGTGGCAAAGAGAGTGTGGGAAGTGGTGTTTTTATCGATCCACACGGCGAAAGATACACAAACAAAGATGGCTCTATAACCAAAGGCGGTCTTATAGCAGCCGTTATAAATAGCAACCTTGACGTCAAAGAAGGTGAAACCACCGTTTTTGGAAAGAAGCAAGGCTTTGATAAGAGCGTAGATAGTAAAGAATTTAGTAGGGCATTTGAGCTATTTGAGCTTATGGGTGAGATGAAATTTGGAGCAAATTTCAATAAAGCAAGCGACTCTGATCTAGCTGGTATGCCTGCATATATGCAAGAGTATGTTAAGTATAAAAGGGACCTTGTCTATGTAGATCTAACGACTGGGTTTGTCGGTAAGTATTCAGACGAAGAAGACGAACTCTCATTTAAAAAGATGATGGAGCATAATCTAAAAATGCTAAAGC
>NZ_CABPUY010000010.1:1512-3257 GCF_902460575.1 Campylobacter concisus
CATAAACGGACTTAGCAACACATCGATACAAGAAACCACTATCCAAAAAGAAAATGCAAAAATGTCAAAGGAGCAAGAAAAGGCTTTAATTGATTCATATATGCAAAATTTAATAATTGATAATGTTGAAAAATACATCAAAGAAGACAGAAGTAGTGAAAACTGGATAACAGAAACCATAGAGAAGATAGACAATATGCTTTCAAAAAAGTATAGCTATACCATTGATGAAAGGCGAGCTTTATTATCAAAATATCCAGAGACCTTAGAGGAATTTGAGATCAATGTATTACAATCTCACATGGATTGGTTGCTTACCAACTCTGTTGATGGCAAACCAACAATTTCTGGACTGATGGTCGGTATCGGCACAGCAGAACAAGAGGCTGAACTAGAAGATTTTATGAAATCATTTTCTGAAGACACAATGATGAGTAATGATGGTGCTAGATTGTTTGCTAGAGCAGATCTAAGTATAGAAGAGTTTAAGAAGCTTTATAGAGAAGATGTAGAAAAAACTACAAAAGAGCATAAAGAATTTCTGGCTAAACTACACAAAGAAGAACAAGAATACAATGCAAATTTAGCCAAAGAGCAAAGCGAGAAGAAATTTAAACCTATGCAGATTAAAAAGAAGTATGAGACCTATGATATAAACAAGGATCAAAAATTTCTCTATGCAAGAGAGCTTTTAAATTTCAAAGAAAAAAGAGGCATAGACGTCTTAGAGCTTATGCAAAAGATAGATAAGAAGCAAATTTTAAATAAGATGGCTTGATGAATAAAAAATAGCTACTTTGTTTTATTGTAGAAAGCAATGATTGCTCTAAATTTAGTCCTTTTATACGGTTTTATCCACTTTTTTATTTGCGACTTTTTCTAAAATTTCAAATATGCTTTCGCCATTATCGAATTCAGTTTTTATAAATTTGTAAAATTCTTTAAATTTCTCATCGGCTTGCATATCATAAGTTTTAAATTTCTTAGTTACTTGCATAGGCTTAAAGGCTTCTTTTTTTTGCGTGTCAGTTTGATTGTCTTGTTCTTCATGATCGTTTTTCTGATCTATTAGTCCATAATCACCAATCTCTTGCGACATACTCCTATTTATAACTTTAGAATACCTCTCAATAAATTCATCTACACTTATATTAGACGACTCGAGAAGCTTACGACCCTCATTACTAAAAGACACACCAAATCTTTCTAAAGTTTGACGTATCTTTTGTCCTTCTAAATCATTATCTGATTTTTTGCCCCAAATGGTTTGTTTGTTATCATTGTTGGATTTAAAAGCTCCAGTAAAGTTTGTGCTATTGCCCATCACTTTCTTATAATTAACTCTACTCGCGAATTCTTTTCCTTCAAATAGTGAGTTGTTATTTAGATTTGGCGAATAGGTTATATTATTAAGCATTGTTAAGGCCTCACTTTATTTAGATATTCCAGCATCTCTTTCATAGGTTTTAATTCTTTTTTAATGGTATTAATTTGCATTAGAGCATCTTGCTACCACCTATCCAGCAATGCTGTTTTATACACTAACACACATTCAGCTAAAGAATATGAATTCAACCTACTTAGGTTTAATGCTTTTATGGGCTAGAGTATAATCAATAACTAAATAAAGTGAGGCCTTAACAATGCTTAATAATATAACCTATTCGCCAAATCTAAATAACAACTCACTATTTGAAGGAAAAGAATTCGCGAGTAGAGTTAATTATAAGAAAGTGATGGGCAAT
>NZ_CABPUY010000011.1:0-1354 GCF_902460575.1 Campylobacter concisus
GATGGCTACTTTACAGATGAGTTTAATAAACAAGCTGGCATCCCAAGTGATTATAAAATTCACTCAAGCACACTGGAGTCGTTAGTCAGGATAGAGACGCAGCCTGACTATATGCAAAGGACTTTTGACAGCATCGATATACTAAAAACCGTAAATAATGCCTACAAAATCCTCTCCCAAGTAGTTGGCGAAGACACACTAAACTCAAAAGATAGCTTTAGCTTAGATGAGATAAGAAATTTCCCTCAAGGCTTTGAGTATAACCGCCAAAGCATGCAAGTAACAAAAATTAATAACTCCATTCATGAATTTGGCTCGGCTGCGGCTGATTTTAACGGCAAAGAGTCAAATAAGCAGATGATAAGCACGCTTTTTTTCAACCCAAGCTTTAAAGGAGGAGACGGCAGACAGCCATTAAAACCAACAACTGATATCTTTAATAACAACAATGGCGGCAAAGAAAACACGGTCATTGGTGTATTTATGGATCCGCATGGAGAGAAATACACTAATAAAGACGGCTCAATAACTAAAGGCGGACTTATAGCAGCCGTCATAAACAACAACCTTGATGTAAGAGAGGGGGAGACAACCGCAAGAGGCAAAAGAGAAGGCTATGATAAGAGCGTAGATAGCAAAGAATTTAATAGAGCATTTGAGCTGTTCGAGCTTATGGGTGAGATGAAATTTGGACCTGGCTTTATAAATGCTACTGATAATGACATAGCTGGCATGCCTAAATATATGCAAGATCACATTAGGTCTAAAAGAGACTTTGTCTATATCGACTTACAAAGTGGCTTTGTCAGCACTCCTGAAGATAGGCGTAGGGGATATGAAGAAGACGAGCTCTCATTTAAAAAGATGATGGAGCATAATCTAAAAATGCTAAAGCTACTCTTTGGTGAGATAGACAAAGATGGCAAAAAGAGCAAAGACTTTATGGATAGCTTTTTGAAATTTAGTATGCCACCTTTAAATTTAGTAAAAGAGCTAAATGAAAACCCAGCTGGAAAATACCTAGTAGATATGCTTGGTATAAAAAGAGATGTTGATATAAAGGCGTAAGGGGAACTTGAAGTGATAACTAGCATAAACGGACTTAGCAACACATCGATACAAGAAACCACTATCCAAAAAGAAAATATACCTAAAGATACCAAAGATGATGAAAAGGCCAAAATAGAAGCTTTATGGTATAGTCCAGTTGGAAAGAGCATAAAAGAGATTATTGACATAGACGAAAATGAAGATAATTGGGTTGCAAAAACGATAAGCAAAATAGATAATATGCTTTCTAAGCGTTACAATACCGAACAAGATCGCAACGCCATGTCGATGAAACAGCCAAAAA